>NZ_BAAGSH010000007.1:0-585279 GCF_054782535.1 Comamonas humi
TCACGAACAAGGGTGGGTCAAGATTCGATGGAAATAGTGGGTCAGGTTTGCGTGGAAATCAACAGGCCAGCTTTTCAGCCTTCAGCGCGGCAGTGGCCTGGGCCGTCTTCATGGCTTCGATCTGACCGCCAAGGCGCCAGTCCTGGATCTGCCACGCGCTGTTGGCGGCGATGGCCGCGCCCAGCAGGCCGGCTGCAACATGGGTGTAGATCATTCCCAAGCCCTCCACCAGTACCAGAGCATTGCGATGGTGATCATGGCAGGCTCCTCACCGCCTGGCCGGCGGCAATGGCGTCCGCACCCGAGGCGCCCAGCCACAGTGCCCGCTCGCTGACACGGCGGCGGTACAGGCCCAGCATGCGCTTGCCGTTGGACTTGTCCCAGCGCAGCAGCTGATCGGCCGCGCCGCGCATGTCGCCAGCCTGTACGCAGGCCAGCAGCGTGGACAAGCTCAGGTTGGCCAACCAGGCCCAGCAGACTTGCGTAGAGCTTTTGGCCCTCTTCCGTCGTCAGGTCCAGGCTGTTGATGTAGTCGCGCAGCGCTTCACGGCTGGTCGGCATGGTTTCAATGCCCAGCTTCTTGAGCTCGGCATTGAGCAGGCGCGTCTGGTTCTGCACCTTCTCCTGGTCGGTGTAGAACTTGTCGTAGAAGTTGCCGGTCGCGGCCGTGAACTTGTCCGCGCCGCCAAATGCGTCCATCAGGTCGGAGGCGAGGTCGCCCCCGGCCAGCGACGTGTCGAACAGCGTATCGCCCAGCAAGTCCATCACCGTGTTGGCGGCGGACAAGCTGCCGGACAGCCGGCCCAGCGCCTGCACGGCGGTTTCGCCCTCGCGGACGTACTCGCTCATGACCCAGACTTGTTCGGTCAGCGTTTCGGTGACCTCCTTGCCAACCCGTTGGTACGAGCCGCCGGCGTCACTGTCATCAGGCACCCAGACCTGCTCCCACACCAGCTTGGTGACCTCCTTGGTCTGCTGCTGCCACGATCCCAGCACCGAGCGGGCCAACTCTTCGTTGGCCTGGTTCAGGGCATCCTGGATCTTCTTCTGCGCTTCCTCCTGCGTCAGGCCGGTCAGCTCGAGGCCCTTGCCACCGGTGTCGGGGTGGATGGTGTCCAGCCCCAGCTCCACCGTCATCTTGCGGATGGAATCTCCATCAAGGTGCAGGATGTCGGCCTGGCTGGCCGTGTTCTCGCGCATGTTCGTGAATGCGTCCTGCAGGATCTTGATGGGGCCCTTTGTGCCCTCGATCTGCGTCCCGTATTCACGCTCCAGGCGGTCAAGACGGGTATACAGGCGCTGCAGGCGGTATGCCCGCTCGCCTTCGCCCTTCTCACCCGTTAACGACGGATCGTTCTTCAGCGCCTCGATCTCTGCCTTGGTCTTCTTGATCTCCTTCTCGGCAATGATGTAGCGATAGTCCGGACCATCGAACAGGCCGCCGCTTTCGCGCAGCAACTGGTAGCCGTACAGGTCGCCGCCCAGCGTGCCAGTCAGGCCCTGGCCCACCTGCACTTCGTCCTTGAACATGCCGCCCAGATAGGCTGCGATCATGGGGATGGCCACGGCTACGCCGGCCCAGCCCATGCCGCCCTGCGACCACATGCTGTTGACCGCAGCGCCGGGCGCGTAGGCCGCGGCGCTTTGGGTGGCCTGCAGGCCGGCAAAGCCGAAGTCTCCCGTCTGCGCCGCGAGCATGGCTGCCTGCTGGCTGCCGGCAGTGAGGCCGGGCGTGAGCATGCCGTAGGCATACGAGTTGCCCAGCAGCGTGGAGCCCCAGGAGCCATTGAACAGGCTGAGTGCCGTGTTGGCATTGCTCGCCAGACTCAGCAGGGTGCCGGCGCTGCCGCCCTTCCGATCAGCACCGCCCAGACCCAGGATGCCTGCGAACGACCCAACGATGTTCACCACGATGGGCCGCAGGAACATCTTGTAGATCTGATCCGCGACGGTCGTTTTGAACGTCGTCACCAGTGACTTCGAAAAGCTCTTCCAGGCATCTTCGCCGCCGTTCAGCATGTCGGCGAAACCCTTTCGGAAGATCTCGTCGTACTGCTGCACTTGCTGGTTGACGTACTCCTCCTGGATCTTCAGCAGCGCGGTCTGGGTGTCCGTCTCGGCCTTTTCGCGGGCCTTGGCCTTGAGCTCCTGCTTGCGGATGAAAGCGGTCAGGTCGTCCGGCTCATCATCGAACTTCATGCGGTCAATCGCCGCCGTTTCCTTGGCGAGTTCAAGCGCGATCTTGCGCTGGGCAACGATCTTCTTGCGCTGCACTTCTTCCATGCCAATAAGAGAAAGGCCATCGCGTTGGATGGCCAGTTCTTCTTTGGAGGCTTCGAGCGACTTGGTAAGCCGCTCGTCCATCTGCTTGAAGTCCGCGGTGTTCAGCGCAGCGACCGACTGCTTCTATCGCCAGCCTGAGCGGCGATCTTGGCCTTTTCCGTTGCACGTTGCAGCTCCTGGGCCATCGATCCTTCGGCGCGGGCAAGCTTCTGTGCAGCCTTGTCGGCCCCATCGCCGATGCCTTCTATACCCTTGGATGCCTCATCGCCAGATTTTTTGACCGAGTTCGCCATTTCGGCAGCGTCGGCCTTGATCTCCTGGAAGGTGCCCTTGGCTTGGTTCTCGGCACCAACAACGATATTGACTTTGCGATCTTGCTCTGCCATTGGCGGCCCCACAAACGAAAAAACCAGCCGAAGCTGGTCAATAAAAAGGCCTGCGAAATCGCAGGCCTTAAATTCAAAACTAACCGAGAGTGGTCAAGTTACTCTACATCAATAAATTTAGAGTTACAGAATTCTTTGGACATGTTGTCATAAATGAGTCCGGACCCCTCGCCACCATGTGCTGCCATCGCTTCGCCGCCGGAGTTCGCATAAAAACCACGATATCCGACATAGGCACCATAGGAGTTCTTTGCATTAACTTCTCCACAGAGAGTTGGCATACCTTTTCGATTGCTAAAAAATAGCCCTCTAAATTTCACTGAATCTGGGTCTTTAAATTTATCTGCAACATTGTTCTTTAGCTTCTTAAGGAAATCTTGATAGTCCCCAGCTGCGATCCTATCGCCCAGCAAATTACTTTCATTTTTCCGTCGTTCTCCAGCCTTCAACTCCTCTTTAGATATTATTTTCTCTCCGGCCTTTAGTTGCTCAATTTCACCGGAATTGCGGCCAACTGAGCAAATCACATTCAAGGTCTTATACCTAAACGCGATGTTAAATCTATCTTCAGTAGAGAATGTCTTGGAGCCATCATCTATCGGAGAAGTGAATTCTGGATTTCTATCCACACAAACCTTCTCCGCTTCCGACAAAGTTGATACGCCAGCCCATCCAGACTGACAAAACAACAGCCCGGTAACAATTAATCCAAATTTTTGCATGCCGCCTCCGTTAAATAGACAAGCGGCATGTTACCCGAAGCCGTTCACTTCACTTCACTGGAATCGCCAGCACGGCCCGCTCCATATGCCGGATCTCAGCAAAGAGCCGGTTCCATTCCGCCTGATCGCCCTCGGCAACCCGATCCAGCAGTGGGTAAGTGGCCTCGTATCGGAGACCGAGCCGCCCACCGCCGCCCATGCCGACAGCCACATTCCACTGGGTCTGCAGGCTGATGAACAGCAGCAGCGAATCCCAGTTTTCGGGCCAGACTTCTACCGGGTCTTCCCAATAGTCCTCGGCTTCGCACCCCTCGGCAACCTCTGGATCTGGCTTGAAGTGGGCAACTACGGCGGCGCTCAGTTTCCCATGCGGCCTTCTTGGCAAATGGGTCGTGATGGCAGCGGCGTAGAGCCGCGTGATAAATCCATCCGGGTGAATTTCACCCTGGAAGGGAAATGGCAGCGCGTGCGCCTGGCGCTGCCACCGACACCCGCGAACATCCGCTATGCGGAGAAGCTCATGGAGCGAGTCCGCAAGGCCGTTGCGCGCGGCGCCTTCGAGTGGTCTGAATATTTCCCGGATTCCCCGCAAGCCAAGAAAGCGAAGCCGGCGCACAACTTCGAGGAGTGGTGCAATCTCTGGCTGCAGACGAAAGGTCGCCTGGCCAAGAACACCTTGAATCAGTACCGCAATGCGCTCGAAGTCTGGCAGTCCCTCCTGGGCAAAGACTCGGCCATGGAGGCGCTGACCCATGCAGTCGTAGCAGCGAAAGTCGGCAGCCAGCCCTGGAAGTCGGCAAAGTTGTTGAACAACTACCTGATTCCCCTGCGCGGCGTGTTCACGCTGGCCGGCCGCGAACTCCAGCTCGCTGACCCGATGGACGGCATCGAGAACAGCAAGCATCAAGCCTCACTGCCTGATCCATTGAGCCCGGACGAGATGGAAAAGGTCTTGCACTACATTCGCGAGAAGGGTGATTTGCGGGCCTGGTCTTACTTCGAGTTCGCATTCATGACAGGCATGCGGCCCGAGGAGCTGATTGAGTTGCGCTGGGGGGATCTGGACCTTTCCAGCGGCACCATCCGCGTGCAGCGCGCACGGACGGCGGGAGAAGTGAAGCCGCTGAAAACCTACAACGTGCGCGATGTGGATCTCATGGAGCGCGCCCTTGCGGCGCTGGAGGTGATGAAGCCGTGGACGATGCTCGGCAGCAATGACACCCTGGACCAGGAATTGGGGCGGCACATCTTCGAAAGTCCGATCACCGAAAGGCCATGGAAGGACGAGCGCAGTCAACGGGATACGTTCTGGCGCCCCGCCCTGCGCCGGGCAGGTATCCGCTGGCGGCGCCCGTACCAGACACGGCACACCTACGCCACGAATGCACTTTCAGCCGGGGTAAATCCGTCCTACATCGCCAGGCAGATGGGGCACAAGAACGCAAAGATGCTCTTCTCGGTCTATGCCAAGTGGATCGATGGGGCGGATCGCGGCCGGGAAAAGGCCAAGATGGAGGCGATGCTGCGTGAGAAAGAAAAAACCCGGCTCAAGGCCGGGTAATCTCCCATAAATCTCCCACCGGAGTTTATGGCCCTCGTGTTTCAGAGGGGAAATTTGGTAGGCGCAATTGGACTCGAACCAACGACCCCCACCATGTCAAGGTGGTGCTCTAACCAGCTGAGCTATGCGCCTGTCGTTGAAGCTGAAATTATAGCCTGAAAAAACGGGCCCGCACAAATATCTGCACCAACTCGCAAAAAAACCCGCTTCAGCGCCTGCGCGCCGAGCGCACGCCCTGCACCGTGGCCACCTGCGCCAGCACCTTGGACAGGCGGTCGGTGCCGGCGATCTCCACGGTGAAGGTCATCCATGCCGTGCCCTTGACCGATTGGGTCTGCACGCCGATGACATTGGTCTTCTCGCGCGCAAAGACTTCCGAGATGTCGCGCAGCAGGCCCTGCCGGTCGGCGGCCTCCACCGCCACGTCCACCGGGTAGACCGCGGCCTCGGCCAGCTTGCCGCCCTGGCCTTCGCCCCAGGTCACGTCGATGACCCGCTCGGGGTTGCGCGCGCTCATCTCGCGGAAATTGCTGCAGTCGCGGCGGTGCACGCTCACGCCTTTGCCGCGCGTCACGAAGCCGCCGATGGCATCGGGCGGCGCGGGCTTGCAGCACTTGGCCAGCAGGGTCATCAGCGAATCGACCCCGACCACCAGCACGCCACCCTTGCCCGAGCCCTCGCTGGCACGGCGCGGCTTGTTCAGCAGGTATTCGTCCTGGTCGAACTCGGGTGCGGGCGGGTGCAGGATGTTTTCGATGGCGCGCAGCGAGAGCTCGTCCTTGCCCACCACCTCGAACAGCGCATCGGCACTCTTGAAACCCAGCTCGCCGGCCAGGTCGTCGAGCCGCACGGCGGTCTTGCCCTCGCGCTGCAGCAGCTTCTCGACCAGATCGCGGCCGCGGCTGATGTTCTCATGCGTGATCTGCGCATTGAACCAGGCCCGCACCTTGGCCTTGGCCCGGCTGCTCACCAGGTAGCCCAGCTCGGCATTGAGCCAGTCGCGCGACGGGCGCCCTTCCTTGACCGTGGACACCTCGACGGTCTGGCCGTTCTGCAGCGGCGTGTTCAGCGGCACCATGTTGCCGTCGACCTTGGCGCCGCGGCAACGGTGGCCCAGCTCGGTGTGCACCGCATAGGCAAAGTCCACCGGCGTGGCGCCCTGCGGCAGCTCGATCACGGCGGCGTCGGGCGTCAGCACATAGATGTGGTCGTCGAACAGGCCGCTGTCCTCGGTCTGGCCGACCATGTCGCGGCGCCAGGCCAGCAGCTGGCGCAGCACGGCGATCTTGGCGTCGTATTCGCTGTCGGCCGACACGCCGGCATAGCCCTTGGCGCCCGCCTCTTTATAGGCCCAGTGCGCCGCCACGCCGTTCTCGGCGTTGTCGTGCATGGCCTGGGTGCGGATCTGGATCTCGATGGCCTTGCCGTTGGCGTCGCGCACCACGGTGTGCAGTGACTGGTAGCCATTGGGCTTGGGCCGGGCGATGTAGTCGTCGAACTCGGACTCGATCGGCGTGAACTGCTCGTGCACCCGCGACAGCGCGGCATAGCAGTCCTTGACCGTGGGCACCACCACGCGCAGCGCGCGAATGTCGAACAGCTGCTCGAAATCCAGCGACTTGCCGCGCATCTTCTTGATGATGCTGTATATATGCTTGGGGCGCCCCGCCACCGTGGCGCTGATGCTGTGCGCGCGCAGGTCCGACTCGAGCCGATCGCGCAGGCTCTCCAGGTACAGCTCGCGCTCCACCCGGGTCTCGTCCAGCAGCTTGGCGATTCTCTTGTAGGTGTCCGGCTCCAGGAAACGGAAGGACAGGTCCTCCAGCTCCCATTTGATCTGCCAGATGCCCAGGCGGTTGGCCAGCGGCGCGAACACCTGCAGGCTCTCGCGCGCAATGGCGGGCGACACCGGCCGCTTGCTCGCCGCATACCAGCGCAGCGACTGCAGGCGCGAGGTGAGCCGCAGCATCACCACGCGCAGGTCGCGCGAGAAGGCCAGCAGCATCTTGCGGATGTTCTCGGTCTGCGTGGCCGGGTCGTCGACCAGGTTGTCCGACTCGGCCTGGCGCGCCTGCTCCTGCACCTTCATCAGCGCCGTGGTCTCGACAGCCAGCGACGCATAGCTGTTGCCGAACACCTTAGCAATGACCTCGCGCGGCTTGTTCAAATGCACGCTGGCGTGTACCAGGTAGGCAGCGGCCTGCATGGCCTCGGAGCCACCGATGTGCCGCAGGATGGCAGCCACCGCATCGGCATGC
Source organism: Comamonas humi (assembly GCF_054782535.1). Classification (NCBI taxonomy): domain Bacteria; kingdom Pseudomonadati; phylum Pseudomonadota; class Betaproteobacteria; order Burkholderiales; family Comamonadaceae; genus Comamonas; species Comamonas humi. The sequence continues at coordinate 7,211 of NZ_BAAGSH010000007.1, forward strand.
TCCAGCGCGTTCTCGCCGGTGCCCAGCGTCTCGTCGGCAATCAGCGGCAGCGCGAAGGCGCGGGCGCGGGTCAGCGCGTTCTCCTGCTCCGGCAGCGCATGGGCCGTGGCCGCCACCAGCGGCGATACCGGTGCCGCGGGAATTCTGTCGGAGCCCGCAATGGGCTGCGCTACCGCCGAAAGACTTTTCATGCTGAAACCGTATGCATAGAGCGAGCTTTTTTATGTCTCTTCAAGGAATGCTGCGACCACCTCAATCTGGTCGGGTGCCACGATGGTGGGGGCATGCCCCACGCCGGCGAACTCCACGAGCCGGGCCTTGGGCCCGATTTCGCCCATAGTTTGGGCCGTTTGGCGGGAAAGCAAGTCCGAATCCGCACCGCGCAGCAACAAGGTCTGGGCGGTGATCTGCGAGTACAGCTTCCACAGCACCTGCTCGCCCAGTGCGGCGGAGTCCGGCGTCATGGCCTGCAGCGCCTGGACGATGGCCGGGTCGTAGTGCAGGCAAAAGCCGCCGGACGCCTCGGGCGCCAGCATGGGGCGGCTCAGCGCCAGCCATTGCTCGGGCGTGTGCGGGCCGAAGCTGCTCGATATCTTCCACAGCGCGTCCGCCGCCGCCTGCTCGCTGTCGAAGTGCATGTTCTTGCCCACGTACTGGCCGATGCGCTGCAGCGCCGGCGCCTCGATGGCCGGCCCCACGTCGTTGAGCACCAGGCGGCGCACCGGCACAGGCAGCAGCGGCTGCACCGAAGGCTCGCCGGTGATGGCCATGCCGATCAGCCCGCCCATGCTGGTGCCGACCCAGTCCAGCGTCCCAATCGGCCCGGCTGCATGCAACTGCTGCTGCAGCGCCAGCATGTCGGCCGCGTACTGCGGCACCTGGTAGGCCATGGGGTCGGCCAGCCAGTCGCTGCGCCCGCGCCCGGCCACGTCGGGGCAGACCACCCGCATGCGCTGCGACAACCGCTGGGCCAGCACGTCGAAATCCCGGCCCTGGCGGGTCAGCCCGTGCACGCACAGCACCACATGCGGGTGCTGCGGGTTGCCGGTGCCGTTCCACTCCCAGTACGCCATGCGGTGGGTGGCATCTGGCCGCTGGGCGGCAGCGGAGGCCGCGCCTGCGCAGGTCACGTAGTTCAAGGTCGGCTGGGTCATGGGGTGTCGCATGGCGGTTTCAATTTGCGGATACGATCCGGCAGGGAACGATCTTGCATCCTATCGTAACGTCATCGGAGATATTGAATGCTCAAAGGAAAAACAGCCCTGGTCACCGGCTCCACCAGCGGCATCGGCCTTGGGATAGCCAAGGCGCTCGCCCGCCAAGGCGCCCACATCATCCTGAATGGCTTCGGCGATGCCGAAGGCCCCAAGGCGCAGGTGCAGGACGCCATGGGCGACTCGGGCGCGCGCATCGGCTACCACAGCGCCGACATGAGCAAGGCGGCGGACATCGAGGACATGTTCGCCTACGCCGCCCGCGAGTTCGGCCAGGTGGACATCCTGGTGAACAACGCCGGCATCCAGCATGTGGCTAACGTGGAGAGCTTTCCGCCCGAGCGCTGGGACGCCATCATCGCCATCAACCTCTCCAGCGCCTTCCACACCAGCCGCCTGGCGCTGCCTGCCATGCAGAAGGCCAACTGGGGCCGCATCATCAATGTGGCCTCGGTCCACGGCCTGGTGGCGTCCGCCGGCAAGGCGGCCTATGTCGCGGCCAAGCACGGCATCGTGGGACTGACCAAGGTGACGGCGCTCGAGAACGCCACCACTGGCGTCACCTGCAACGCCATCTGCCCCGGCTGGGTGCTGACCCCGCTGGTGCAAAAGCAGGTGGACGACAAGGCTGCCCAGCTCGGCATCAGCAACGACGAGGCCAAGAAGCAGCTACTGGGCGAGAAGGAACCCTCGATGCAGTTCACCACGCCCGAGGAGCTGGGCGAACTGGCCGTCTTCTTCTGCTCGCCGGCCGCGGGCAATGTGCGCGGGGTGGCCTGGAACATGGATGGAGGCTGGGCCGCCCAGTAAACCCCACCAACCCCGATCACCGAGCCAGTGCGCACACCGCGCACTGGCTTTTTTTGCAGCCTTCATCCCGCCTTTTTCAATTATGCATAAATAACATTACATTGAAACATTGACAAAACAAGCGCCAAAAACAATCAAAACACTTACATCAGCAAGCAAAAATACGGTCATTTGTTAAAGAATATGTAAATCATAGGGTTTTAACGGAACAAGCCGCCAAAAATTCGTAACATAGACACATTCTTGCTGCCGCGGCAGGCCTGCCTCTTTGCATGCCACACCCGGACAGCGTGTTCCCAACGTGTCAGAGGACTCCGAACATGGTGACTACCCCGAATCGCGTCGACAAAATCCTGGTGGTGGATGACGACGCCCGCATCCGCGACCTGCTGCGCCGCTACCTGTCGCACGAAGGCTTCGAAGTCATGATTGCCGAAGACGGCAAGGGCCTGCAGCGCCTGCTGCTGCGCGAAACCGTGGACCTGATCGTGCTCGACCTGATGATGCCCGGCGAGGACGGCCTGTCGATCTGCCGCCGCCTGCGCGCCAGCAACGACCGCACGCCCATCATCATGCTCACCGCCAAGGGCGAGGACGTGGACCGCATCGTCGGCCTGGAAGTGGGCGCCGACGACTACATCGGCAAGCCCTTCAACCCGCGCGAACTGCTGGCCCGCATCCACGCCGTGCTGCGCCGCCGTCCGCCACAAGAGGCGCCGGGCGCGCCCTCCGGCGAGAACGAGGTCGTCACCTTCGGCCCCTTCGTGTTCGACATGGGCACCCGCGTGCTGACGCGCAACGGCGAGGAACTGCCACTGACGACCGGCGAATTCGCCATGCTCAAGACCCTGGTACGCCATCCGCGCCAGCCACTGTCGCGTGAAAAGCTCGCACTGCTGGCCCGCGGCCGCGAGTTCGAGCCCTTCGACCGCAGCCTGGACGTGCAGGTGTCGCGCCTGCGCAAGCTGGTGGAAATCGACCCCGCCGCACCCCGCTACATCCAGACCGTGTGGGGCGTAGGCTACGTTTTCGTACCCGATGGCAACAATTGAATGGTGCGGGGTGCCGGCCTCGGCCCAACGCGCGTAGACTAGCGACCGCTTTTTCTTGAACTTTCCGGCCGTGGCCAGCCGCGAGGCTTGCCGCGCCCCCTTCCGAGCACTTGGTTATGGCCACCTCCGCCGCCCACGATGAAGGTTCCGGGCTCATGCCGCTCGATACGGTGGCGAGTTCGCTGGACCCTGGCGCGCACAAGCGCAAGCGGCTGGGCTTCAACCTTTTCTGGCGCACCTTCTTTCTGCTGGCCGTGCTGCTGTCGGGCAGCATCTTCGCCTGGGTGCAGACCCTGAGGGCGTTGGAGCTAGAGCCCCGTACCATTCAGACCGCGCAGCAGATCGCCTCGCTGGTCAACCTCAGCCGCGAAGCCCTGGTGCATGCCGACCCGATCGCGCGGGTTGCACTCATCAAGGCCATGGCCGACCAGGAGCGCGTGCGCATCGTCCCACGCGAGCCGAACGACCGCTACGAGCAGCTCGACCTCGGCACGCCGCTAGGCCTGCGATTGACGCAGGAGCTGACGCACCGCCTGGGCCCCGGCACCGTGGTGGCGCAAAGCGTGAACGGGCAGGAAGGCCTGTGGGTCGGCTTCACCATCGGCGCCGACCAGAACTGGTTCCTGATCGAGCCCTCGCGCTACACGCCGGCGGGCGGCAAGACCTGGCTGATCTGGGTGCTGACCGCGGCCGGCCTGTCGCTGGCGGGCGCGGCGGCCATTGCCGGCCTCATCAACCGCCCGCTCAAGCAGCTCTCGAGCGCCACCAACCGGCTCAAGGAAGGCGACTTCGCCGCGCAGCTGGACGAGGACGCCGTGACCAGCGAGATCCGCGAGGTCAACATCGGTTTCAACCGCATGACGGAGCGGCTCGCCAAGCTCGAACAGGACCGCGCGGTGATGCTCGCCGGCATCTCGCACGACCTGCGCACGCCGCTGGCGCGGCTGCGCCTCGAAACCGAGATGAGCGTGTTCGACGACGTGGCCCGCGAGCACATGGTGGCCGACATCGTGCAGCTCGACGCCACGATCGACAAGTTTCTCGACTACGCCCGCCCCGACACCATCGCCAAGCTCACGCCGGTCAACGTGCATGGCGTGGTTTCGTCGTGCGTCTATGCGGTGCAGGACCACCAGGAGCTGCAGATCCACATGGACGTGCCGCGCGAACTGATGGTGATGGCCGACGAGATTGAGCTGTCGCGCGTGCTGTCCAACGTGCTGGAAAACGCCCGGCGCTATGGCAAGACGCCCGAGACCGACTACACCCAGGTCGACATCACCGTGAAATGTAGCGAGCGCAGCGTGCTCATCCAGGTGCGCGACCGCGGCCGCGGCGTGCTGCCCGAGCAACTGGCCAACCTGACCAAGCCCTTCTTCCGCGGCGACACCGCCCGCACCGCAGCGGCCGGCGCGGGCCTCGGCCTGTCCATCGTCGACAAGACCGTGCAGCGCATGGGCGGCAAGCTGCGCATGAGCAACGCCACGCACGGCACCGGCCTGGTCACCAACATCCAGCTGCAGCGCGCCCCCGACCTGCCCAAGGGCAAGGAAAACAAGCGCCGCCTGCACCGACCCCAGGTCAAGCGCAATGCGCCGACCAATTTTGGTGATTTATGATGAAATTGGCCTCTAGTGCTTATGCAGCAAGCGCTAGCAGCTATATTTTTTGACAAACAGAATAGAAAAAAACGCCACCCGTTGCCGGGTGGCGTTTTTCATGGATGGTGGTGCGCGGGGGGGGACTCGAACCCCCACACCATTGCTGGCGTCAGGACCTAAACCTGGTGCGTCTACCAATTTCGCCACCCGCGCAACGTGTCCTGCCGGACAAGCGGGCGATTCTACATGCTCACGGGCCGCTGCCGCGGCAGTTCGGCCATTTTTGGCGCTAGCATCCGCGCTGTGAACGAATCCGCCCCCATCCAGCACTACGAGAATTTCCCGGTCGCCTCGTGGCTGTGCCCCGCCCACCTGCGCCCGCCCATCGCCGCCATCTACCACTTCGCCCGCACAGCGGACGATATCGCCGACGAAGGCGATGCCGGCTCCGCACAGCGGCTGGCCGAGCTATCGCGCTACCGCGACGAGCTGGCGCGCGTGGCCGCCGGGCAGACTCCGCAGTCGCCGTGGGATGCGGTGTTCGTGCCGCTGGCCGCGATGATTCGCCAGTTCGGCCTGCCGGTGGCGCTGCTGGACGACCTGCTCAGCGCCTTCATGCAGGACATCGCCCGCACCGAGGCCGGCGCCACCTACCGCGACCGCGCGGAACTGCTGGACTACTGCCGCCGCTCGGCCAACCCGGTGGGGCGCCTGCTGCTGCACCTCTACGGCATTGCCGATGCGCAATCGCTGGCGCAGAGCGACGCCATCTGCAGCGCGCTGCAGCTCATCAACTTCTGGCAGGACCTGAGCGTGGACATCCCGCGCCAGCGCTACTACCTGTGCGACGCCGACCGCGAGCGCTTCGGCGTGGCGCTGGCCGACATGCAGGCGCAGCGGCCTTCGCCCGCCATGCAGGCGCTGATCGCCGACGTGCTGCAATGGGCCGACGCGCTGATGCACAGCGGCGCGCCGCTGGTGCATACCGTGCCCGGGCGCAGCGGCTGGGAGCTACGGCTGGTGGTGCAAGGCGGCCTGGCCATGCTGGCCAAGGTACGCGCGCAGCAAGGCGGCAGCCTGCTGACACGCCGCACGCTGGGCCCGCTGGATGCACCGGGCATCCTGCTGCGCGCCTTGCTCATGTAGGGCATGCATGCCGGATGGGATCGCCGGGCGCAAGACTGCATCCAGGCCCGGGGTTAGCATCCCAGTCTTCCAGGAGGCTCCATGACCCATCGCAGTGTTTCTCAAAAGCGTGCCATCTTCCGCGAAATGCACCAGTCGGGCTGCTTCGTGCTGCCAAATCCGTGGGATGCGGGCAGCGCCCGCGTTCTGGCGGGGCTGGGGTTCAAGGCCCTGGCGACCACCAGCTCGGGCCACGCCTGGTCGTGTGCGCGTGCAGACGGGCAGCTGTCGCGCGCCGAAACCCTGGCGCACATGCGCTACATGGCCGAAGCCACCGACCTGCCCATCAACGCTGACTTCGAGAGCGGCTTCGCAGGCACGCCCGAAGGCGTAGCCGAGAGCGTGCGGCTGGCGGTCGAGACCGGCGTGGCAGGCATCTCCATCGAGGATTCCACCGGCGATCCGCAAGCGCCCCTACGCGGCATTGCCGAGTCGGTCCAGCGGATGCGGGCGGCCCGCGCGGCGATTGACGCGGCTGGCGGAGACACCCTGCTGATCGGGCGCGCAGAGAACTTCTTCGTGGGCCGCCCCGACCTCGACGACACCATACTGCGCCTGCAGGCCTATGCGGATGCCGGAGCGGATTGCCTGTACGCACCCGGCATCAGGACGCGCGAGCAGATCAGTGCCGTGGTTGCAGCGGTCGCACCCAGGCCGGTCAACGTGCTGATCGGCTGGGCCAGCGACCTGACCCTCCAGGACCTGGCCGGCCTTGGCGTAAGGCGCGTCAGCGTCGGCGGCGCCTTGGCGCGCGCAGCCTGGGGTGGCTTCCTCAATGCGGCACGCTCGATCGCGGAGCATGGGACGTTCGATGGCTTTGCCGATGCGGCCTCTGGCACAGAGCTCAACGCCCTCTTCAACCAGCCGGCGGACCGCCCGCCCCGCTGATACACGTGCCCGTGGACTTCGCAGGAACCTGAACCGCCCCATGCTGGGGCACGCCAAGAGTACCCCAGCGCCCACCAGCCCCAAGCTGGCGCGGATATTGCTTGCTTTTAGTGCGTTGCGTGACATCTGCGCAATTTCGCACCAAACCACAGCAATTTCCCAAGGGAGCGCTTTCATGGAAGCACTAAAACAGGGCGCCGATGCCCTGTTCATTTTGATGGGCGCGGTCATGGTCCTGGCCATGCACGCGGGTTTCGCCTTTTTGGAACTGGGCACCGTGCGCCGCAAGAACCAGGTCAATGCGCTGGTGAAGATCCTGGTCGACTTCTCGGTCTCCACCGTGGTCTATTTCGTGGTCGGCTACGCGGTGGCCTATGGCACCGGCTTTTTCGTGGGCGCCGAACAACTGGCCTCACAGAATGGCTATGCGCTGGTCAAGTTCTTCTTCCTGCTCACGTTCGCCGCGGCCATCCCCGCCATCATCTCGGGTGGTATTGCCGAGCGGGCCAAATTCTGGCCGCAGCTGATCGCCACAGCCGTGATCGTGGGCTTCGTCTACCCCTTCTTCGAGGGCATTGCCTGGAACCAGCATTTCGGCGTGCAGGCCTGGATCCAGTCGCTGACCGGCGCCGAGTTCCACGATTTCGCCGGCAGCGTGGTGGTGCATGCCGTGGGCGGCTGGATCGCCCTGGGTGCCGTGGTGCTGCTGGGCGCGCGCAGCAACCGCTACCGCCAGGGCGGGGGGATTTCGGCGCATCCGCCATCGAGCATTCCCTTTCTGGCCCTCGGGGCGTGGATCCTCACGGTGGGCTGGTTCGGCTTCAATGTGATGAGCGCGCAGACGCTGGACAAGATTTCCGGCCTGGTGGCGGTGAATTCGCTCATGGCCATGGTGGGCGGCACGCTGGCCGCGCTGCTGCTGGGCAAGAACGACCCAGGCTTCGTGCACAACGGTCCGCTGGCGGGCCTGGTGGCGGTGTGCGCGGGCTCGGACCTGATGCACCCGCTTGGTGCATTGGTGGTGGGTGCGGTGGCCGGCGCCATCTTCGTGTTCATGTTCACGCTCACCCAGAACAAATGGAAGATCGACGACGTGCTGGGCGTGTGGCCGCTGCATGGCCTGTGCGGCACCTGGGGCGGCATCGCGGCGGGCATTTTTGGTGCACAGGCGCTGGGCGGGCTGGGCGGCGTACACCTGGGCGCGCAGATCATTGGCACGCTGATCGGCGTACTCTGGGCCACCTTGGGCGGCGCTCTGGTCTATGGGGCGCTCAAGGCCACGGTGGGCCTGCGCCTGAGCCTGGAAGAGGAATACAACGGCGCGGACCTGTCCATCCACCGCATCAGCGCCACCCCCGAGCGCGAGGCCAACTGGTAAGCCCTACGGCAGCTCCTGCATCCCCTGGGCGGGCCAGCTGCCATTGCCGATCAGTTCGGCCGCAATGGCCCTGAGCAGGTTGCAGACGCTTGACTCCGCCATGCTGGGGGTATCGGTGGAACGGCGGACCATGTAGACGGGGCGCGACAAGGCAGGCTGGGTGATCTCGGCCGCCGACAGCTTGCCGCTCTGGATCTCCTGGAACACCGAGGCATAGGACAGCAGGCTGCAGCCCACGCCGCCCGCCACCAGGTCGATGATCTGGTGGATGGCATTCACCTCCGCCACCGGCACCAGTTGCAGGCGGTGCGCGGCGGACAGCCTGTCGAGCAGGATACGCAGCCCATGCTCGGGCGCCGGCAGTATCAGCGGATAGCGCGCCAGCGTGCCGAAGCGCACCTTGGGCAGTACCTGGGCATCGCCGCTTCTGGGCACCAGGCGGCCCGGCGGTGCGATCAGCACCAGGGCTTCGTCGGCCAGCGGCTCATGGACCAGGCCGCTGCTGTCGTGCTTCTGGAAAGTGATGCCTATATCGATCTGCCCCTGCAGCAGCAACTGGGGGATGTAGCCGGTACTCAGCTCCGCCACCTGCAGCCGCACCTGCGGCCACCGCGCGAGCGTGCCAGTCACCAGCGGAACCGTCAGCAGCTTGGCCATGGACTGCGGCAGGCCCACGTTCAGCGGGCCGCTGGGAGTGGCATCCATGCGCCGTACATCGTCCAGCGCGGTATCGAACTGCGCCAGCAGCGCCAGTGCGTGCTTTTCCAGGCGGAGCCCGGCGGCCGTGGGCCTGACGCCCTGCGCCGTGCGCTCGAACAGCCGCAACCCCAGGTTCTCCTCCAGCCCCTTGATGTGCATGCTCATGGCGGGCTGGGCAATGTACATGGCCTGGGCGGCCTTCGAGATCGAGCCGGCCGCGCAGACGGCCAGAAAGCATTGCAGGTTGCGCAGGTCTATGGACATGGGAAAGCAGGTGTTTGCGGGCCGAGAGGGTTTCCGTCCGCATTGGCATAACTCAAATTGATATCTACCATCAAATTTTCGTCTTTGACGGTTATAGCATTTTTGAACACATTGGAGTCTCGCCACACCAACAACAGGAGACACCAGGATGCCGCTGAACCGCCGATCCGCCTTGACGGGCATGGGCCTGACCCTCTGGGGCGCACACACGCTGGCACGCGCCAGCCCGGACAGGACGCTGCGCATCGTCGTGCCCTTTGCGCCAGGCGGCCCGGGCGATTTCTCCGCCCGGCTGGCTGCCGTGCATCTGGCCAGGGAGCTGGACCAGAACGTGATCGTGGAGAACAAGCCCGGCGCGGGTGGCAACATCGGCACCCAGCTGGTCGCCGATGCCCCGCCGGACGGCAATACGGTGCTGCTCAACACCGTGGGCATGCAGGCCATCAATCCGCTGCTATACCCCAACCTGCGCTCCAGCCCCACGCGTGATTTCCTGACGCTGGGCATCGTTTCCGTCGTGCCCAATGTGCTGGTCGTGCACCCCTCCAAGCTGGAATTGGGCACGCTGGCCGATCTGGTCGAGCTGGCCAGGCGCAAACCTGGCCAGCTGAGCTACGCCACCTTCGGCTCGGGCAGCTCGCCGCACATCTACGCATCGCTGCTGCTCAAGAACGCGGGCATCGAGGCCGTCGGCGTGCCCTACAAGGGCAGCGCGCCGGCCAGCGCCGACGTGATGGCCGGCAATGTGGATTTCCTGTTCGACAGCATGACCACCTCGCTCGGCCCGATCCAGGGCAAGCGGCTCAAGGGTTTGGCTCTGACCTCATCGGGGCGTTCGCAGCAGTTGCCCGACATCCCCACCATGCAGGAATGCGGCTACCCGGCGGTCAACCTGCGGTTCTGGCTCTCGCTGCAGATCCATGCCAAGACGCCAATGCCGATCGTGGACAAGCTGCGCGCGGCCCTCTACCGCAGCATCACCCATCCCGACTACGTGGCGTCGCTGAATGCCCGCGGGGCCGAAGGGCTGGCCATCGCGCCGGACCAGGTGCATGGCTTCGTGCTGAAGGACACGGAGCACTGGGTCTCGCTGGGCCGGCAGATCGATATCCGCCCGGTTTGACATTCTGCCGGCACGCACAACGCAACTTTGGAGCATGGAATGACGCCGTTGAAAGGCATGAAGGTCGTGGACCTGAGCAAGGTACTGGCAGGCCCCTTGTGCGGACAATACCTGGGCAACCTGGGGGCCGAGGTCATCAAGGTGGAGCCGCTGGGCAGCGGCGACGATACCCGCCAGTGGCTGCCCCAGCGGGAAGGGCAATCGGCGACCTTCCTCGCCGTCAACCACAACAAGCAGAGCCTGGCTGTCGATCTGAAAAGCGCACAGGGCCGGGCCATCGTCCACCGCCTGGTGGCCGAGGCCGACATCGTGCTGCAGGGCTTTGGCGCCGGCACGGCCGAGAAGCTCGGCGTTGATCACGCCACGCTCTCCGCCATCAATCCGCGGCTGATCTACTGCGATATCTCCGGCTATGGCCGGGACGGTCCGCTGGGCCAGGAACCCGGCTACGACGTGATGCTGCAGGCCTTCAGCGGCATGGTCGCGGTGATGGGCGAGCCCGACGGCCCCATGGTACGCGCCACCTTCTCCCCAGTGGACCTGGGCACCGGCATGCTGGCCTTTGGCGGCGTGCTGGCCGCCGTGCTGGAGCGCACGCAGACCGGCCGGGGCGCGCTGGTGGAGGTCTCGCTGCTGGACACGGCCATGGGCTTCATGGGCTACCTGGCGCAGAACTACTGGTGCAGCGGCAAGCTGCCACAGCGCATGGGCACTGGCCATCCGGCCATGGCGCCGTACCAGGTCTTCCAGGCCAGCGACGGGCCGGTGATGGTCGGCGTGGGCAACGACAGCCAGTGGCAGCGCTTCTGCCCGGTGGCGGGCCTATCGTCCTACCTGGACGATGCCCGCTTCGCCACCAACGCCGCGCGCGTCGCGCACTTTGCCGAGACCGTGGCCCTGGTCCAGCAACAGATCGGCCTGCACCCTGTCGATCACTGGGTACAGGCGCTGCAGGCGGTCGGCGTGCCCTGCTCTCCCATCCATACCCTGGCGCAGGCGTTGCAGCATCCGCAGGTGACGCAACGCCAGGTGGTGGGCGAAAGCGTCCATCCCACGCTGGGCACCATGCCAAGTGTGAACCTGCCCATCACCTTCAACCATGCGCCGCGCGGCCAGGCATCGGCGCCGCCGCTGTTGGGCCAGCACACGCGGCAGGTCCTGCGCAGCGCGCGCTATTCCGATACCGAGATCGACGCGCTGCTGGCAAGCCACGTCGTCGCCACCACCGAATAGAAACCCCTCCACCATGAACCCCAACGTCACCTACACCGTCCAGCAATCCGTGGCCGAGATCCTGCTGGACAGCCCGCCCGTGAATGCCATCACCGAGGCCATGATGAACCAGTTGCTGCAGCACCTGGAGCGGGCCGCGCGAGATCCGGCGGTCAAGGCCGTCATCCTGGGCAGCGCCGTGCCCGGGCGGTTCTGCGCCGGCCTGCACCTGAGCGAGATGGGCGATGCCAGCTTCGAGCACAAGCTCGCGCTGGTCGACAAGCTCTACACCGGCCTGTTCGATGCCCAGGCCCGGCTGGGCAAACCCTCGATCGCCGCGGTCAACGGCACGGCACGCGGCGGCGGCATGACCCTGGCCGTCTCGTGCGACATGCTGATCGCCGCCGACACCGCCACCTTCGGCTACCCCGAGATCGATGTCGGCGTCACCCCGGCCATCCACTACACGCATCTGCCACGCATCATCGGCAAGCACCGCGCGTTCGAGCTGCTGTTCACCGGCCGCAGCTTTGCCGCGGCCGAGGCGCTGCAACTGGGCCTGGTCAACGAAGTCGTGCCCGAGGCCCAGGTGCTGGAGCGCGCCCGGGCCGTGGCCCGGCTGCTCAGCGCCAAGTCGCCGCTGGTCATGAAGCTCGGACGCCAGGCCTTCCACAAAGCGCTCGACGTGGAATACCGCCGCGGCGTGGCCTCGGCCGTCGAGCATTTCGGCAATGTGGCCGCCACCGCGGATGCGCGGGAAGGCATGGCCGCCTTCGTCGAGAAACGATCGCCGAACTGGCCATCCGACAACCGCTGAAGGACAGCCGAGCCAGCCGTCCACCACAGGCCCCTACACCCCACTCCGCTTCACGCATGACAGACAACCCCGCCCCCCTCCTCGATGCCTTCCGCCAGCAGGTGCGCCAGTTCCTGGTCACCGCCGTACCGCCGGATATCCAGGCTGCCGTGCGCTCGCATGCCCTGGTTAGCCGGGACCAGGCCTGCCGCTGGCAGAAGATCCTCCACCAGCAGGGTTGGGCCGCCCCGTCCTGGCCCCGGCAATACGGCGGCACGGGCTGGTCGCTGCGCGAGCAGGCCATCTTCAAGGAAGAGCTCGCCGCCAGCGATGCGCCCCATGTCGAGAACCTGGGCATCGACACCATCGGCCCCACGCTGATGCGCTTTGGCAGCGAGGCCCAGCGGCAGCGCTTTCTGCCCCGCATGCTCAGCTTCGAGGACTACTGGGCCCAAGGCTATTCCGAACCGGATGCGGGCTCGGACCTGGCCTCGCTCAAGACCACGGCAACGAAGCAAGGCGATGGCAGCTGGGTCGTCAACGGCAGCAAGATCTGGCAAAGCCTGGGGCACTGGGCCAACTGGGCCATCGTGCTGGCACGCACTAATACGCAGGCCGCCAGAAAGCAGGAGGGTATCTCGGTCTTCCTCGTGGACCTCACCGCCTCCGGCGTGACGGTACGCCCCATCAAGTACATCCACGGCGCCCCCTTCCACGTGCAGATCTTCTTCGACGAGGTGCGTGTACCCGCCGACCAGCTCGTGGGCGAGGTCAACCAGGGCTGGCACATTGCCAAGGGGCTGCTGGTGATCGAACGCCTGTTCGTCGCCCGGGTGGCCGAGTGCAAGGCCGGCCTGGCGGCACTCGGCTCCGACATGGCCGAGCGCCTGGCCAAAACCGATTCACCGGACGACCCGCAGCACACGCTGCTGCGCAGCCGCCTCGCCGCCCTGCGCATCCGCGGCGAGGCGTTGGAGGCCTGCTGGGCACCCGCCATTGCGCAGGCCGAAGCCGGCGGCAGTCCGGCGCTGGAAGCCTCGCTGCTCAAGCTCGACGGCATCGAGCTGCTGCAGGACATCCACCTGCTCGACATGGACCTGCGCGGCTGCCAGGCACTGCGCTTCAACCCCGGGGCACTGCAAGGCCTTGCAGCCGCCAGCGCCGCACAGGCCGATGGCAATGCCGCACTGGGTTTCTGGCGCTACCGCGGCAGTTCGCTGGCCGGCGGCTCGACCGAGGTGCAGCAGGGCATCGTGGCCAAGGCGGTGCTGACCCAGCAGACCGCGCTGCACCACCCGCCCGCGGTCTCCGGCTCGTCGGAGCTGGCCATGGTGCTGGACTCCCTCAACAGCTGGCTGGCCAAGCATCACTCCTTCGAGCTGCGGCAAAGACGCATGCAGCCCGGCCATGAAGCTGCGCTGCCGACCGTGCTCGCGGACCTGGCCCGCTTCGGCGTTCTGGCCATGCCGCTGCCCGAACGGCTGGGCGGCCTGGAGCGACCTCTGTCCGAGTCCGTTCGCGTGCTGGGCGCCTTGGGTGAAGCGCTGATGAACGAGCCCGTGCTATGGCAAAGCGCCCTGCCGGTGCAGTTGCTGCTGGCACTCCCATCCAGTCCCACCCTCGATGCGCTGCTGCAGAGCCTGGGCGAAGGAGCCACGCATCTGAGCGTTCCGCTGGACGAGGCGAATCTGCCGGTGGTGGAAACGACGGACGGCAAGGTCTGGTCGCTGAGCGGACAGGTTGCGCTGACCATGGGTGCGGCGGACGGCGCTGGTGCGCTGGTGAGCGCCTCCGAAAGCCGCTCGGGCGAGCTGTGCATCTTCCACCTGACGGCGGACCAACTCATGCAGTGCGCTGCGCAAGGGCAGCTGGACTGTTTTCAGCTGCACGACGGCCGTCCCGCCTTCTCCATGCGCTTCCAGCAGTTGGCCTTGCATGGCGGCCAGCTCATCGCCCAGGGAGAGCAAGCCCAGCAGGCCATGTGCCAGGCCCGCCGCTTTGCCATGCTGGCACTATGCGCCGAGAGCGTGGCAGCCAGCCGGCAGGCCCTGCGCCAGACCGTGGACTACCTCTGCACGCGCCAGCAGTTCTCCCGGCCCCTCTCCGATTTTCAGGTGCTGCAGCACCGGGTGGCCGACCTGTACCGCCAATGGACCAAGACGCACCACTACCTGGATAGCGTTCTCGAGCAGGCGAACGATGCCGCGCCTGACGTCGGGCTGGCAGATGCCCGCAAGCTCAAGTACCTGTGCGGCGTGGTGGGCCGGCGCATTGCGCTGGATGTACTGCAGTTGCACGGCGCCATCGGCTTCCAGGACGAGACGCCCATCAGCCACTACGCCAAGCGCATTTTCAACAACGACATGCTGGTGGGCAATTCCGAATACCACCTTGCCCGGCAGGTCTGAACGAACAACGAGAAAGCACGACGATGAAACACACCACCACCGCGGCCGCGCTCTGCAGCCTGCTCTGCATATCCTCATGGGCTACGGCGCAGCCCAGCCCTGGAGCCGCCAACGAGAAATGGCCTACCCGCCCTGTCACGATCATCGTGCCCGGCCCGCCGGGAGGCAGCGTGGACAATCCCATCCGCCTGCTGGGGCAAAAGCTAGGCAGCCTCATCGGCCAACCGGTCGTCGTGGTCAACAAGCCGGGCAGCGGCGGCATCATCGGCACCCAGTCCTTCCTGCGCGCTCCGGCCGACGGCTACACGCTGCTGGCGGGCAATGTCGGGCCACAGGCCATCAACTACAGCGCCTACCGCAGCCTGCCCTACAAGCCGGGCGAGCTCAAGCCCCTGGTCGGGGTCATTTCGTTCCCCAATGTGCTGGTGGTCAACGCGAGCAGCAGCGACAAGAGCGTGGCCGACCTGGTGGCCGAGCTCAAGCGCCATCCACAGCAGGCCTCCTTCGGCTCTGCCGGCACCGGCCAGACCAGCCACCTGATGGGCGAGTTGTTCAAGCTGCGCACGGGCGTCGAGGCCGTGCACGTCCCCTACAAGGGCTCGGCACCGGCGACGCTGGCCCTGCTCGCGAGCGAGACCCGTTTCCAGTTCGACAACCTCACGCAGGCCTTGCCGCACATCCAGTCGCAGAAGCTGCGCGCGCTGGCCGTCACCTCGGAAGCCAGGGTCGCGGCCTTGCCGCAAGTCCCCACCATGGAGGAAGCCGGCTACAAGAATATGGTGTCCAGCGCCTGGGTAGGAATTTTTGTCGCGTCCGCCGTTCCGGCCGGCGTCGCCTCCCAGATCGAGAGCGCCGTTGCCACCGCCATGCAAGACAACGAACTGCGCGACAAATTGGCACAGACGGGCGGCATTCCCAGCTCGCTCGCAGGAGCGAAGTTTGCAGAATTTGTGCAGAAGGACATCGACAAGTGGAAGGAGGCCATCGACTCGTCCGGCGTCAAGCTGGACTGACGGTCTCCGTCCTGCAGCCTTGCCGTTGACTCAGGCTTTGCTGGGATAGGTGACCTCCAGCACCTCCAGCGTGCGTACCCCACCGGGTGTCGGCAGCTGCACCTCATCTCCGACCCGTGCCTTGATCAAGGCACGGGCCATCGGGGCAATCCAGCTGATCTGCCCCTTGCTGAAGTCCACTTCATCGATACCCACGATCGTCACCGACTCTTCTTTGTCCTGATCGTCCACGTAGGTCACGGTGGCACCAAAAAACACCTGGTCGCTGCCATGGTGGATCGCAGGATCCACCACCTCTGCAATCTCCAGCCGCTTGGTCAGGAAGCGGATGCGCCGGTCGATCTCGCGCAGGCGCTTCTTGCCGTACAGATAGTCGCCGTTCTCCGAGCGATCGCCATTGCTGGCCGCCCAATGCACGACCTCGACCACCTTCGGACGCTCGTCGTCGATCAGGTGCAGCAATTCATGCTTCAGCGTGGCATAGCCTTGCGGCGTCATGTAGTTCTTGCCGCCAGCCACTTTCGGCAACTCGGGTAGTTCGTCGTCGCTGTCGTCGCTTTCCTTGGTGAATGCTTTGCTCATGGGGCCAAGCATACAAAAAACCAACGCCCCCCAACAGAAATGCCTGCAATCCCACGACGGCAAGGATGCTCAGCGGCTGCCCGGCACCGGCGCGGCGCGCCATGGCAGGGAATACAGCTTGCCATCGCCTGCAAAGGATTTGGCGATCTGCTGGGCCACGGCATCGGACGACTGGTAGATCCCCACGAACCTCGCGATGCGCGGATCGCCCTTGCGGTCGCTGCGCGCCACGAAGCGGATCGCGTAGTACACGTCGTCCACCGTCGAGTAGCGCAAGGCGCGGCGCGCCAGGTCCGGCTGGCCGGCGTTGACGAAATGCGCCGGGTAGCCCTGGGCCAGCGCCAGGTCGTCGATGGCGCGCACGAGCTGCGGGCCCTCCACCTCGACCAGCCTGAGCTTGCGCGGGTTGTCCACCACGTCGGCCACGCTGGCCTTGGCGCCCGAGCCGTCCTTCAGTTTGAGCAATCCCGCCGATTGCAGCAGCAGCAGGCCGCGCGCCTGGTTCACCGGGTCGTTCGCCACGCCCACCGAGGCGCCGTCGGGAATGTCCGCCAGCGACCGGTGCTTCTTGGAGTACAGGCCGATGTTGGGCAGCAGGCCGAGGCCCACGCTCTCGATCCGGTAGCCGCGCTCGCGGATCGCGTTGTCGAGGAAAGCCTGGTGCTGGAAGTAGTTCAGGTCGATGTCGCCCGCCTCCAGCGCGGTGTTGGGCGCGGTCCAGTCGGTGAACTCGATGACCTGCACCTCCAGACCGGCCTTGCGCGCCTCCTGCGCCGCGACGTTGACCGAATCGGCCAGCGAGCCGGGCGTGACGCCAATCTTCAGCGGCGCGGCCAGGGCGCTGGCGCCCAGCCAGGCCGCCAGCAGGAATGCATGGTGTTTCATGGTGCGAGCTCCTCGGCGAGTTGTGGTTGGGGTTCCTGGGCGGCCCTGCGCCACTGCGCCGCCGGATGGTTGGCGGGCAGCCGGTCGCCGCGCCCGAAAAGCTGCTGGCGCAGCGTGCCTTCCTCGTACGAGGTGCGATAGCGCCCCCGGTTCTGCAGCTCGGGCACGGTGATGGCGGCGAAGTCCTCCCAGGTCTCGGGCACGACGATGCGGGTGAGGTTGAAGCCGTCGATCTCGCCCTCGTCGATCCAGCGCGCCATCTCGTCGGCCACGCGGTTGGCGTCGCCAACGATGGTGTGGTAGCGGCTGCCGAGCGCGAACTGCTCCAGCAGCTTGCGGCGCGTGGTCCAGCCGTTCTGCTGGGCCGCCTGCGCGGCGGATTGGATGGCATTGCTCTGGCCGAAGGCGATGGGCTCGTCCAGGCCGTAGCGGGCAAAGTCCACGCCGGTGCTGGCGGCGAAGTGGGCCAGGCCCGCCTCGGCATTGGCGTGTGCGAGGTAGTCCGCGTATTTCTCGTCGGCCTCGGCCTGCGTGGGCGCGGTGACCACCGCCGCGCCCGCGTAGATCTTGATGTCGTCCGGCCTGCGGCCCGCGGCCACGGCGGCGGCGCGCAGCTGGCGTGATGCCTGGCGCGCGGCCTCGGGCGTGCGCGCACCGATGAAGATGCCCTCGCCGTGCTGCCCGGCAAAGCGCAGGCCGCGCTCCGACGCACCCGCCTGGAACAGCACCGGCGTGCGCTGCGGCGATGGCGCACTCATGTGGATGGCGTTGGCGCGGTAGTACGGGCCTTCATGGACGACTGGATGCACCTTGCCCGGCAGCGCATGGAGGCGGCGGGCCTTGTCGGCGATCACCGCGCCGTCTTCCCAGCTGCCTTCCCAGAGCTTGTAGGCCAGCTCCAGGAAGTCGTCGGCCTGGTCGTAGCGGCTGTCGTGCTCGGCCAGGCCATCGCGCCCCAGCCCGCGCGCGCCGCTGTCCACGTAGCCGGTGACGATGTTCCAGCCTACGCGGCCGTTGGTGAGCTGGTCGAGCGTGCTCACGTCGCGGGCGAAGGTGTAGGGATTGTGCGCGCCCACCGTGGCCGTGAGGCCGAAGCCCAGGTGCCTGGTCACCGCCGCCATGGCCGACACCAGCAGCCAGGGGTTGTTGACCGGCAGCTGGATGCCTTCGCGCAGCGTCAGGTCCACGCCGCCCTGGTAGACGTCGTAGTAGCCGATCACGTCGGCGATGAAGAGGCCGTCGAACAGGCCCTTCTCCAGCGTGCGGGCAAGGTCCGTCCAGTACCGGAGCGTGTGGTATTCGGTGGAGCGGTCGCGCGGATGCGTCCACAGGCCATGGTGGATGTGGCCGACGCAGTTCATGTTGAACGCGTTGACGTGGATGTGCTTGTGCTTCTGGGGCATGGTCGTCACTTCTTCAGCCAAGCCAGCCGGTAGAGCCTGGGCTCGCCCTGGTAGAACTGGTGGATGGCGCTGCGCACGGCAGGCGAGTTGCGGTAGACATCGAGAAATTTAGCGATGCGCGGATCGGCCGCCTTGTCCGTGCGGGCGACGAACTGGATAGCCCAGGAGTCGTCCTCGTAGCTGGTCAGCGCCAGCGCCTTGGTGGCATCGAAGGCCTTGGAGGCGAGGATGAAATACGGGTAGCCCACGGCCAGATCGACATCGGGGGTGACGCGCACCAGCTGCGGGCCCTCGACCTCGACGAACTGCAGCTTCTTCGGGTTGTCCACGATGTCGCCGGGCTTGCCGAGCAGGCCGGTGTCCGGGCGCAGCTTGATCAGCCCCGCGGCCTGCACCAGGCGAAGCCCGCGGCCCAGGTTGACGGCATCGCTGCCGATCGCCACCCTGGCGCCCACGGGCAGGTCGGCCAGCGAGGGGTGCCGCAGCGAATACAGCCCCAGGTACGACAGGATGCCCGCCTGCACGCTGCTGATCTTGAAGCCCTTGTCGCGCACGGCGTTGGCCAGATAGTTGCTGTTCTGGTAGTAGTTCAGGTCGATGTCGCCCGCGTCGAGCGCGACGTTGGGCGTGGCCCAGTCAGTGAACTCCACCACCTGCACGTCCAGCCCCTGCTTGCGGGCCTCTTTGGCGGCGAGTTCGACCGAATCGGCAAAGATGCCCGGCACCACGCCGATCTTGAGCGGCGCGGCGGCGGCCGTGCCTGCCAGCACGGCGGTGGCGATAAGGGCGGTGAGTTTTCTGAAGAGTCGTTGGTGGCGCATGGTCGTTTCCTGGGTGTCCTTACAGCGCGCCGTGGCGCGGTGGGCGCACGCCGTTGAGGGCGTAGTTGCCGATGGCGTGGTATTTCCAGCGCACCGGGTCGTGCAGCGTGTGGGTGCGGGCGTTGCGCCAGTAGCGGTCCAGCCCGTGGCGGGCCGCCGTCGCGCCGGTGCCGCCCAGCTCGAACAGCTTGCTGCCCGCCAGCACGCTGGCGCTGGTGGCCAGCGCCTTGGCCTCGGCAACGGCGATCGATGCCCGGGCCACGCTGTCTTCGTCGGGCTGCCGCTGCGCGGCGTCGACGAAGCGGGCGGCGCGCGCCAGCAGCGCCTCCGCGGCCCGCAGGCGCACGTGCACCTCGCCGATCTGGTGCAGCAGCAGCGGGTCCTGCGCGGCGCGGTCCACGCCGGCGTCGATCCACGGCCGGGCGTTGTCGCGGATGAAGGGCAGAGTCGCCTCGAACGCGCCGCGGCCGATGCCCAGGTCGAGCGCGGCATGGATGATCTGCGCGAAGGGGCCGATGGTGGTGGGCCGCTCGAATGAGTCGGTGAACGGCACCACCCACTCGGGCTCCACCCGCACGCGGTTGAACTCCACCAAGCCGCTGCCGGTGACGCGCTGGCCGAAGCCATCCCAGTCGTCCGTCAGCGTGACGCCCGGCGCGTCGTGCGGCACGAAGGCCAGGTACAGGCGCTCGCCGCCCCCCTCCCTGGTCGTCTCCTTCGCCGTCACCAGCGTGGGAATCCAGTGCGCGTAGAGCGAGCCGGTGCAGTAGAACTTGCGGCCGTCGACGAACCAGCCGCCCTCCTCCCTGAGCAGCTGCGTGCGGCGCACGAAGTCCTGCTTGCCGATCTCGGCCAGCGCATTGCCGAAGCGCTTGCCCTTAAGCACCTCGCCGTAGAAGAACTGCTTCTGCTCATGCGTCGCGCCCACGCGCAGCACTTCGAGTGCGTAGTAGTGGTTCTGCGGGATGTGGCCGAAGTTGCCGTCCGCCGCCGCGATGCGCAGCACCGCACGGGTGAGCACGCCGGTGGAGACGCCCGCGCCGCCGTATTCGCGTGGAATGGTGATGCCCCAGAGCCCGCTCTGGCTGAACTGCTCCACCTCGCGGAAGGGCAGGATGCGGTCGCGGTCGCGCGCCAGCGCGCCGGCGGCGATGCTTTGCGCGAACTGCTCGGCGGCCTGCAGGGCCTCGGCTTCGGTGCGGATGGTGTGTGCGATGGATGTCATGGCCGGGTTCAGTTCCATTGGTGGCGCTGCGGCGCGGCGCCGTTGAGCAGGTAGTTGCCCAGCAGGTGGTATTTCCAGCGCACCGGGTCGTGCAGCGTGTGCACCCGGGCATTGCGCCAGTGGCGGTCGAGGTTGTGGGCGGCGCGGGTGGCGGACGAGCCGGCCAGCGCGAACAGCTGCTCGCTGGCGTTCAGCGCCGCCTCGGTGGTCAGGATCTTGGCCTCGGCCACCGCGGCGGATGCGCGGGCGCTGGCGGCGGCGTCCACCGGGCGGGCAGCCAGTTCGTCGAGCAAGCGCGCGCTCTCCAGCAGCACCTCGTGGGCGGCGTCGACCTCGACCTGCAGCGCGCCCACCTCCTGGATCAGGTGCGGGTCCTGGGTGGCGCTGGCCACGCCCGAGTCCACCCAGGGCCGCGCCTTGTCGCGCACGAAGTCCAGCGCATCGCGCAGCGCACCGCGCGCGATGCCGGCGTCGATGCTGGCCTGGATCAGTTGCGAGACCGGACCGGAGAGCGTGGGCCGGTCGGCCAAGCGCCAGACCTCGATGATGTTGCCCTCGTCGACCGCCACGTCGTCGAATACCACGCTGCCGCTGGCGGTGGTGCGCTGGCCGATGCTGTCCCAGTCGTCGATCACCGTCACGCCCGGCGCATCGCGCCGCACCCAGACCTGCACCGGGCGGCCCTGCTCGTCCTGCGCCCGGAACGGCACCCAGTGCGCGAAGATCGCGCCGGTGGAATAGAAGCGCGTGCCGCTGGCGCGCAGCTGGCCGCCGGCATCGCGGTGCAGCCGCGCCGTGGCCTCGGTGATGACGCGGGCGCGGGACTGGCGCTCCGGCCCGGCATTGCCCAGGCGGTGGCCGCCCAGCACGTCGGCGAACCAGCGCTGCTGCTGCGCGGGCGTGCCGAGGTCCTTGACGTTCTGCACCAGCGCGAAGTGGTTCTGCGGAATCTGCCCCAGCGACGGGTCGGCCGCGCAGAGGGTGGCGAACACCTGGGCCAGGGTCTCGTACGAGGCGCCCAGGCCACCGTACTCGCGCGGCACGGTGATCGCGCCCAGGCCGCTGGCGGTGTACTGCTCGATCTCGTCCCACGGCAGCAGGCGCAGCCGGTCGCGCTGCGCGGCGTTGCGGGCGAAGTCTGCGGCCAGGCGCTGCGCGGTCTGCAAGGCCTCGGCCTCGCTGGCGATGCGGTGGGGTGCGCGGGGCGGCAGGGGCAGCCTTGGCTGCACGGGTTGGGTTGGCGTGGGCAAGGCTTCGCCCACGACTTCGGCTGAAGTCATCGCTTGGCTTTCGAGAAAAATGGGGTTGAAGAAGGCCGCTCAGCGGCTGCGCAGCCAGCGCACCAGCCAGTCGCCGGTGGTCTGCACGATGGTGACCAGGGCAATCAGCACGGCGATCACGATCAGCATCACCTGCGTGTCGAAGCGCTGGTAGCCGTAGCGGATGGCCAGGTCGCCCAGCCCGCCCGCGCCCACGGCGCCGGCCATGGCCGACGAGCTGATCAGCGCCACCAGCGTGATGGTGAAGCCGCCGATGATGCCGGGCAGGGCCTCGGGCAGGTAGACGTGGCGCACGATGTCCCACTTGGTGCAGCCTATGGCCTGCGCGGCCTCGACCAGGCCAGGATCGACCTCGCGCAGGCTCACCTCGGCGATGCGCGCGAAGAACGGCGTGGCGCTGATGGCCAGCGGCACGATGGCCGCCCACACGCCGATGGTGGTGCCCGTGACCAGGCGCGTGAACGGGATCAGCGCCACCAGCAGCACGATGAACGGCGTGGCCCGGAAGCCGTTGACCACGCTGCCCACGGCACGGTTGAGGCGCGGCGACTCGAGAAAGCCGCCCGGCGCGGTGACGATCAGCAGCACCGCCAGCGGGATGCCCACCACCAGCGCGATGCCGGCGGAGGCCGACACCATGGCCAGCGTGTCGGCCAGTGCCTTGCCGTAGCGGTCGATGGAAATGCTCAGATCAAACGACATAGCCCAAACCCTTGATGTCATGTGCAACAGCCTCGGCGCCCTGGGCCAGGTGGCGCCAGTCGCCGCGCGCGGCCGCGCCTTCGAGCGCAATCACCAGCTGGCCCTGTGCGTGGCCCTGGATGCGGTCGATGCCGCCGTGCAGCAGGCGCACCGCGCCGCCCAGCGCCTGCGCGATGCGCGGGAAGTCCGGCTCCAGCCCATCCTCGCCGCGGTAGCTGAGCTGCAGCACCTGCTCGAAACGGCCGCCGGCGGGCGGCTCTGGCAGCAGGCGCTGGCGCAGGTCCTGCGGCAGCTCGTGCAGCAGTGGCGCCAGCAGCGCGCGCGTCGCCACGTGCTGCGGGTTGCCGAAGACCTTCCAGACCTCGCCCAGCTCGGCGATCCGGCCCTGCTCCAGCACCAGCACGCGGTCGGCAATCTCGCGGATCACGCTCATCTCGTGCGTGATCAGGATGATGGTGATGCCCAGCCGGCGGTTGATGTCGCGCAGCAGCTGCAGGATGGACTGCGTGGTCTCGGGGTCGAGTGCCGACGTGGCCTCGTCGCATAGCAGGATCTCGGGGCCGGTGGCCAGCGCCCGCGCAATGCCCACGCGCTGCTTCTGCCCGCCCGACAGGCGGCTGGGAAAGGCGTGGCGCTTGTCCTGCAGGCCCACCAGCGCCAGCAGCTCGGCCACGCGCTGCTCGATCTGCGGCGCGGGCGTGCCCGCGACCTTGAGCGGCAAGGCCACGTTGTCGAAGACCGTCTTGGCCGACAGCAGGTTGAAGTGCTGGAAGATCATGCCCACGCGGCGGCGCAGCTGCACCAGGCCGGCCGCGTCCAGCGCGCCGATGTCCGCGCCGTCGACCAGCACCTGGCCGCTGCTCGGGCGTTCGAGCCGGTTGATGGTGCGCAGCAGGCTGGACTTGCCCGCGCCGCTGCGGCCGATGATGCCGAAGACGCTGCCGGCCGCGATGTCCAGCGTGATGCCCTGCAGCGCCGGCACCTCGCCGGCGGACGAGCGGTAGACCTTGCCCAGGTCGCGCAGCTGCACCGAACCTGCGGCGGCCTTCGGTGCGGCTGCCGGCTGCACGGCTTGGCTGGGTGCGCCGGCGCGCCGCGCGGCGCCGGGCCGCAGCAGTTCGACGCCGCCACCAAACAGGCGGCGTGGCAAAAGTGTGGTGGCCGCCATCATTGCGCTCCCAGCCAAGGCAGGGTGTACAGCTTGGGGTCGTTGTTGAACTGCTGGCTGATCGCCTGGCGCACGGTGCCGGAGTTCTGGAACACCTCGACGAATTTGCGCAGCTTCGGGTCGTTGGCGCGCGCCGCCTGCGCGACGAAGCCCATGGCATAGAAGCGGTCGGCGATGCCCGAGTACAGCAGCCCCTGGCTGGCCTGCGCCTTGCGGCCCGCAGCGGCAAAGTAGCTGGGCCAGAGCACGGCCAGATCCACGTCGGGCAGCGAGCGGATGAGCTGCGGCCCCTCCACTTCGTAGAAGCGCAGCTGCCGGGGGTTGTCGCTCACATCGGCCAGGCTGGCGCCCGGCGCGTTGCCGGTGCGCAGCTTGATGAAGCCGGCCTGTTGCAGCAGCAGCAGGCCGCGGCCCTGGTTCACCGGGTCGCTGGCGATCGCCACCTTGGCCTTGTCGGGCACCTGGCTCAGCGACGCATGGCGGTCGGAGTAGATGCCGATGTTCTGCAGCAGGCCGTAGCCGATGAACTGCAGCTTGTAGCCGCGCTCCTTGATGGCGTTGTTCAGGAAGGGCTGGTGCTGGAAGAAGTTGAGGTCCACGTCGCCGTTGTTCAGCGCCTCGTTGGGCACGGTCCAGTCGGTGAACTCGACCAGCTCCACGTCCAGCCCCTGGGCCCGGGCGTCGCCGATGGCGGCCTTGATGGCGTCGGAGGTGGCGCCGGGCGTGGAGGCGATCCTGATCCGGTCGGCGGCCTGGGCCAGCGGAGCGATGCCCGCCAGCGCCAGCAACGCGGCTGCGGCCAGCACGGCGGTGCGGCGAGGGATGCGGATATGTCGTGTCATGGCGCCGCTCCTCACTTCTTCAGCCACGCCAGCGTGTACAGGCGCTCGTCGCTGTTGTAGGCCTTGCGCGTCACGTCGCGCACGGCCTGCGAGTTCTGGTAGATGCGAATGAACTTCTGCACCACCGGGTCGTTCACGCGGTCCTTCTTGACGACGAACTGGATGGCGAACTGCGCGTCCTCGATGCCCGAGTACGCCAGCCCGCTGGAGGGATCGAAGGCCTTGGCCGCGACGATGAAGTGCGGGTAGCCCTGGGCGAGGTCCACGTCGCCGGTGATGCGCACCAGCTGCGGCCCTTCGACCTCGACGAACTGCAGCGCCTTCGGGTTCTCGGCGATGTCGCTGAGGCTGCCCAGGTAGCCCACGCCGGCCTTGAGCTTGATGAGGCCCGCCTTCTGCAGCAGCAGCAGGCCGCGGCCCTGGTTCACCGGGTCGCTGGCGATGCCGATCTTGCCGCCCTTGGGCACGTCGGCCACGTTCTTGTGCTTGAGCGAGTACAGCCCCACGTTCGCCAGGATGCCGGTGCCCGCGCTGGCCAGCGCATAGCCGTTCTTCTGGATCGCGTTGCTCAGGAAGGGCTGGTGCTGGAAGTAGTTGATGTCCACGTCGCCGCTGTTCACCGCCACGTTGGGCGTGGTCCAGTCGGTGAACTCGACCGGCTCGACCTCTATGCCCTGGGCCTTGGCGTCCTTCGCGGCGGCAATGATCGAATCGGCGTAGGCGCCGGGCACGACGGCGATCCTGAGCCGGTCGGCCGCGGCCGCGGGCAGTGCCGCGAGCAATACCGCGTGCACGACGGCGCCGGTGGCCACGAGCGTCTTGAAGCGCTTGAAGAAGAGCATCGGATCCATTCCTTTTCCTGGGTGTGTCCTGGGGATGTGCAGGCCGTGCATCGGCCTTGCGAAGACTGGATTGCACCAGCGCCCTCCGCACGGCGCCACAAAGGATTTCAGATATGGATATGCAGATTTCCACGCGCGGCGCGGCAGCAAGGCGCAGGCATGCTCGGCAAAGACGCTACACAAACAATAGCTTCTTGCGCTTGATTCTCAATACATTCAAATAGATATAGCATTGAAATGCCCATACAGCAAGCGCCAGCCGCTCCTTTTTTTGATAGCCAATCGCGCAAACCGCATAAGCACATGCGCTTTCTTTCGTTCCCCATTTGCCGCGCAGTGCTTGTAATCGGTCGCATCCACACCACCGCTGAAAGCCACGCCATGAGCCGCATTCTCCAAACCGTCATCGTCAACGGCAGCCTGAGTCGACCTTCGCGCACCCGCGTCCTGCTCGACGCGTTGCACGAGCGCCTCGCCGAGCAGCTGCCGCTGAAGGTGCAGACCATCGACCTGGTGGACCTGCTGCCCGATGTGGGCGCCGCGCTGTCGCAGGACGCGCTTTCGCCCAAGGGCCTGCAGGCGGTGCAGGCCATCGAGCAGGCGGACTTCCTGGTGGTCGGCTCGCCGGTGTTCCGCGCCAGCCTGCCCGGCCTGCTCAAGCACCTGTTCGACCTGGTCGGCCAGCATGCGCTGCACGGCACGCCGGTGTTGCTGGCGGCCACCGGCGGCAGCGCGCGCCACTCGCTGGTGCTCGACCATCAGCTGCGCCCGCTGTTCGGATTCTTCTCGGCGCTGACCCTGCCCATCGGCGTGTACGCCACGCCGCAGGACATCGACAACGGCGAGGTCGTCAGCGATGCGCTGCGCCAGCACATCGACCTGGCCGTGCAGCTCGCCACGCCGGTGCTGCAGGGCGTGCGGCAGCGGCTGGCGCAGCAGGACACCATCCGCCCGCTGGCCGTGGCCGCCTGAAACCGACGAGGACGCCTGCACGATGACGACCACCGCTTCCACGCCGGACATCTTCTGGTTCCTGCCCACCTCGGGCGATACGCGCTACCTGGGCAGCTCCGACTTCGGCCGCGCGCCCACCATCGACTACCTGCGCAGCATTGCCACCACCAGCGAGAACCTGGGCTACGACGGCCTGCTGATCCCCACCGGCAGCTCCTGCCTCGATCCATGGGTCGTGGCCTCGAGCCTGGTGCCCGTCACCCAGCGCATCAAGCTGCTGGTGGCGCTGCGCACCTCGCTGGGCGCGCCGGTATCGAGCGCGCGCCAGGCAGCCACGCTCGACCAGGCGCTGCGGGGCCGGCTGCTGCTCAATGTGGTGCCCGGTGGCGACGCGACCGAACTGGCCGCCGACGGCGTGCACCTGGCGCATGACGAGCGCTACGCCTACGCCGACGAGTTCCTCACCATCTGGCGCCGCCTGCTGTCCGGCGAGACGGTGGATTTCGACGGCAGGCATTTCCAGGTGCGGCAGGGCCGCAACTTCTTCCCGCCGGTGCAGCAGCCCTACCCGCCGCTGTATTTCGGCGGCTCGTCCGACGCGGCCCACGACCTGGCGGCCCGGCACATCGACGGCTACCTGAGCTGGGGCGAGCCGCCCGCGGCCGTGGCCGAGAAGTTCGCCGACATCCGCCGCCGCGCCGCCGCCCAGGGCCGCACGCTGCGGCTGGGCGTGCGCCTGCACGTCATCGTGCGCGAGACCAACGACGAGGCCTGGGCCGAGGCCGAGCGCCTCATCAGCAAGCTCAGCGACGAGGACATCGCCAAGGCGCAGCAGAACTACGCCCGCATGGATTCGGTGGGCCAGGCGCGCATGGCCGCGCTGCACGGCGGGCGGCGCGACCGGCTGGAAGTGGCGCCGAACCTGTGGGCCGGCGTGGGCCTGGTGCGCGGCGGCGCGGGCACGGCGCTGGTGGGCGATGCGGCCACCGTGGCGGCGCGCCTGCAGGAATACGCCGACCTGGGCGCGGACACCTTCGTGCTGTCGGGCTACCCGCACCTGGAGGAGTCCATCCGCTTTGCCGAGCTGGTCTTCCCGCTGCTGGGCAAGGGCAGCGTCACCACCAGCCGCGCGCAGACCGGCGGCGCCTTCGACGTGCGCGGCGTGCAGCGGCTGAAGGAGGCGGCCTCGTGAGCAAGGCCGCCCCGGCCCGCCGCCGGCAGTGGCTGCGCGACCTGGCCGCGGTGGCCGCGGCGCTGCTGCTGGTCGCCGCCATCACGCTGTTCGCCGGCCCGGCCCATGCGCAGCCATCGCCGTGTTGGCCAGCGCCTTCCCTGAATCCCGCCTGATTTCCGAAAAACAACCTATTGCACCGAGGACTGCGCATGACTGCACCGACATCCACCCCCACCCTCTCGCGCCGGCGCCTGCTGCAGAGCACGGCCGCGGCCCTGCCCGCGCTGCTCGGCGCCCCGGCCTTCGCGCAAGGCGCCAAGCGCGAGCTGCGCATCGGCAACCAGAAAGGCGTGCTCAGCCTGCTCAAGGGCCGGGGCACGCTGGAGCAGCGCCTGGCTCCGCTGGGCGTGAAGCTGAGCTGGACCGAGTTCACCGCCGGGCCGGTGCAGCTCGAGGCGCTGAACGTGGGCTCGATCGACTTCGGCGACGTGGGCGAGGCCCCGCCCATCTTTGCGCAGGCCGCCGGCGCGCCGCTGGCCTATGTGGCGGCGACGGTGGCGCGCCCCCGGTCGGAGGCCGTGCTGGTGCCGCAGGGTTCGGCCATCCGCTCGGTGGCCGAGCTCAAGGGCAAGCGCATCGCGCTCAACAAGGGCAGCAATGTCCACTACTTCATCGCCAGGCTGGCCGAGAAGAACGGCCTGGCCTACGGCGACCTGCAGCTGGTCTACCTGCCGCCCGCCGATGCGCGCGCCGCCTTCGAGAAAGGCTCCGTGGACGCCTGGGTGATCTGGGACCCCTTCCTCGCCGCCGCCGAGCACACGCTGGGCGCGCGCGTGCTGGCCGACGCCACGGGCGTGGTGAACAACCGGGCCTACTACTTCTCGTCGCTGAACTACGCCAGCCGCAACGCCGACGTGATCCGCGTGCTGGTCGAGGAGATCGACAAGGTCGAGCAATGGGGCCAGGGCAACCGCGATGCCTATGCCGCCGAACTCGCCAGGCTGCTGGGCCTGCCCCAGCCGGTGCTGGACCTGGCCACCCGCCGCACGCAGTTTGGCGCCAGCGCCATCACCCGCGCGGTGCTGGCCGAGCAGCAGCAGGTGGCGGACACCTTCCTCGCGCTCAAGCTGATCCCCCGAAAGATCAACGTGCTGGACGCTGCCGCGGCCGGCATCGCCTGATCCCGCCCCCTCGCAAAAAAAGGCTTTCCATCATGACCATCCAGGTGTTCTGGTTCCTCCCCACGCACGGCGACAGCCGCTACCTCGGCAGCGCCGAGGGCGCACGCACCGTGGACCTGGCCTATCTGCAGCAGATCGCCGGCGCGGCCGACGCGCTGGGCTACGAAGGCGTGCTGATCCCCACGGGCCGCTCGTGCGAAGACCCCTGGGTGGTCGCCTCGAGCCTGATCGGCGCGACCCGGCAGCTGAAGTTCCTCGTCGCCGTGCGGCCCGGCCTGCATCAGCCCGCGCTGGCGGCGCGCATGGCGGCCACGTTCGACCGGCTCTCGGGCGGGCGGCTGCTGGTCAACCTGGTCACCGGCGGCGACCGCAGCGAGCTGGAGGGCGACGGCGTGTTCCTCGACCACGCGGCGCGCTACGAGCAGTCGGAGGAGTTCATCCGCATCTGGCGCGAGATCCTGGCGCACAGCCACCGCGGCCAGTCCTTCGACTACGACGGCAAGCACCTGCAGGTCCAGGGCGCCAAGCTGCTGTTCCCGCCGGTGCAGCGGCCCCATCCGCCAGTGTGGTTCGGCGGCTCGTCCGAGGCGGCGCACGCGCTGGCCGCCGAACAGACCGAGCGCTACCTGAGCTGGGGCGAGCCGCCCGCCGCCGTGGCGCAGAAGATCCATGACGTGCGCCAGCGCGCCGCCGCGCTGGGCCGCCAGGTCGAGTTCGGCATCCGTCTGCATGTGATCGTGCGCGAAACCGAAGAGGAAGCCTGGCGCGCGGCCGACGCGCTCATCAGCCGCGTGGACGACGCCACAGTGCAGCGCGCGCAGCAGGCCTTTGCGCACATGGATTCTGAAGGCCAGCGCCGCATGGCCGCGCTGCATGCCAAGGGCACCAGCCGCAGCCGCCAGGCCCTGGAGATCAGCCCCAACCTGTGGGCCGGCGTGGGCCTGGTGCGCAGCGGCGCGGGCACGGCGCTGGTGGGCAGCCCGCAGCAGGTGGCCGACCGCATCCGGGAGTATGCCGACCTGGGCATCGGCGCCTTCATCTTCTCGGGCTACCCGCACCTCGAGGAAGCGCACCGCTTCGCGGAGCTGGTGTTCCCGCTGCTGCCGCGCCGCGTGCGCCAGCAGCTGGGCGCCGGCGCGCTCACCGGGCTGAGCGGCCCGCTGGGCGAGGTGGTGGCGAACGTGGATGCGCCTTCGCGGCTGGTGGAGCATGCGCAATGACCCAACAAGTCCAATCCCTACCTTCCGTGCCGGCGCGGGCCATCACCGCTCCCGGCGCACTGCGCGAGCTGCGCCGCTGGGCCTCCGGGCTGCTGCCCTGGCTGGTGCCGTGGCTCGTCCCCCTGGCCCTGGCCGTGCTGTGGCAGGCGGCCTCGTCGCTGGGCTGGCTGTCCACCCGCGTGCTGCCCGCGCCGCTGGACGTGGTGCGCGCCGCCTGGCAGCTCGCCCTCTCGGGCGAGCTGTGGACGCATGTGAAGATCAGCGCCTGGCGCGCGCTGGCGGGGCTGGCGATAGGCGGCGGCCTGGGGCTACTGCTGGGCCTGCTGACCGGCTCCATCCGCTTCTTCGAGACGCTGCTCGATTCGTCCATCCAGATGGTGCGCAACATCCCGGCCCTGGCGCTGATTCCGCTGGTGATCCTGTGGTTCGGCATCGACGAGTCGGCCAAGCTGTTCCTGATCGCCGTGTCGGTGTTCTTCCCGATCTACCTCAACACCTTCCACGGCATCCGTGGCGTCGATCCGCAGCTCATCGAGATGGGCCGCACCTACGGCCTCACGCGCCGGCAGCTGTACCTGCAGGTGATCCTGCCCGGCGCGCTGCCGTCCATCCTGGTCGGGCTGCGCTTCTCGCTGGGGCTGATGTGGGTGATCCTGATCGTCGCCGAAACCATCTCGGCGCAATCGGGCATCGGCTACCTGACGATGAACGCCCGCGAGTTCCTGCAGACCGACGTGGTCCTCGTCGGCATCCTGCTGTATGCCCTGCTGGGCAAGCTGGCCGACCTGTCGGCACGCGGCCTGGAACGCTGGTGGCTGCGCTGGCACCCCGGCTACCAATGAGGAGCCCCCATGAATGCCCCTGAACGCATCCCTACCGGCGTTGCCCTGCAGGCACGCCAGCTCACCAAGCAATACGGCCCGCGCGAAGTCCTGCGGCAGTTGCAGCTGCAGATAACCCCCGGCGAATTCATCGCCATCGTCGGCCGCAGCGGCTGCGGCAAGAGCACGCTGCTGCGGCTGGTCGCCGGGCTGGAGCAGGCCTCGTCCGGCAGCCTGGCGGTCGACGGCCAGGAGATCCACGGCCTGCATGCCGACACGCGCATCATGTTCCAGGAAGCGCGCCTGCTGCCCTGGAAGAGCGTGCTCGGCAATGTGACGCTGGGCCTGCCCGAAAGCCATCAGGAACACAGCCGCGACAGGCTGGGAATGGACATGCTGGCCCAGGTGGGCCTGGCCGAGCGCGCCGATGAATGGCCCGCCCGCCTGTCCGGCGGCCAGCGCCAGCGCGTGGCCCTGGCCCGCGCGCTGGTGCACCAGCCCCGCCTGCTGCTGCTCGACGAGCCGCTGGGCGCGCTCGACGCACTCACCCGCATCGAGATGCACCGGCTCATCGAGCAACTGTGGCAGCGCCACCGCTTCACCGCGCTGCTAGTCACGCACGACGTGCAGGAAGCCGTGGCGCTGGCCGACCGCGTCGTGCTGATCGAGGCCGGCCGCATCGCGCTGGATGTAGCCATCGACCTGCCTCGCCCCCGGTCGCAGGGCGATGCCGCGTTCGCGGCGCTGGAGAAGCAGATTCTCGACAGGGTTCTGCAGAACGCCGCATCGGCGGCCTAGTGTCCTGTCGCAGAAATGCGTTTCGCAAGCCGTTCGATTTTCTGCAGAATCGAATCGGCCGCGGCACCCCACTGGAATGGACTGGCATCGGCGTTGTAGCGCTGCACGAACAACTCCATCTGCTGGCGTATCAAGCAAACTGTCGCAGTACCAGCTCAACGCTGTCGCAGGACCATTGAATGGGAGACCGCGCAAGACGCTCGGCCTCCATACCCCGTGGAGATATTCAGCGCATCTGCTGCAACGACCGGTTGAATCTGCCCTGCATGGTAGACATCTACCCTCAAAGCAGTGCGGGCTGAACTCCGGCTTTCAACGGATTTCTCTTGCAAGAAAAACGAAAAAGCCTCAGAGCATTTCTACTCTGAGGCTTGACGTTTGGTGCGGCTGGCAGGAATCGAACCCACGACCCCTTGGTTCGTAGCCAAGTACTCTATCCAGCTGAGCTACAGCCGCATTCCAACGCTGATTGGCGGAGAGGGAGGGATTCGAACCCTCGGTAGGGTCGCCCCTACGCCTGATTTCGAGTCAGGTACATTCGACCACTCTGCCACCTCTCCGCAGCGTCGAAGCTGGAATTATAGCAGGCAAATCGAGCAGGTCATAAAGAAACAAGGATTTCAATGAAATTGGCAGCTGATCCCCTATGGGAAAGCGCAAGCAGCTATAAATAAAGTAGCAAAATAGAGCATTACGCCCCAGGAGAGCATTCCCTTTCCCGACAACCAATCGGGTAAGCGACTATCAAGCCTTAGCCTAAGCTGTCAATGAGCGCCCGAAGCATGTCTACCGGTGCGGGAGCCTCAGGGACTGTCAACCACAAGATGGACATGAGCGTCGGCAGTCATGAGAATCCCTGGGCGACGATGCCGATGATGGCAAGGAGAACCGCATGATCAAGGTCAACGTGATGTACCCATACACCGAAGGCGCGCGCTTCGACCACGCCTACTACCGCGACCGGCACATGCCGATGGTGAAAGCCAGGCTGGGCAGTGCCTGCGCTTATTACACCGTGGAAAAAGGCCTGGTTGGCGGAGCACCCGGTACATCGCCTGGGACACCGCCCGCCTTCGTGGCGATGTGCGCGTTCATCTGTGATTCGGTGGCGGGCTACCAGGCCGCCATGCAGGAGCACCGCGCAGAGATCCTGGCCGACATCGCCAACTACACCGACATCGTGCCGGTGCTCCAGGTCAGCGAGGTCGTTGTCGAGCGGTCGGATCGTTGAACACACCGGGTTGTGTTCACCAATCCGGTTGGCTATGCTGCCGCCATCTCAGGCCCCGACAAACACCGAAATACGCCGACCACCATGCAATACCCCATCCAGCATCAGGAAGAGCATTCCAAAGGAGCATTCTTTGTCGAAAAGCTCGGGCAACGCATTGCCGAGATGACATACAGCCGCACGAATGCCACCATGGTCATCATCGACCACACCGAAGTGGACGAATCGCTACGTGGCGAAGGCGTAGGCCACCAGCTGCTCGATGCGCTAGTGGCTTGGGCCCGCGCAAGCGGCACTAAGGTGCTGCCGCTATGTCCCTTTGCCAAGGCGCAGTTTGGCAAGGATGCGTCGATACGCGACGTGCTGGCCTGATCAGTTGGCTGAATCGCCGCCCTCGACCCAACGAGGCAAGACGGGATCGCGCAACACTGCGCCGCCTCTCCAGGGGAACGTCCAGTCGCCGAGCACTTTGGCGCCTGGGGGGCCGACCATGGCGTGGGCACCAATCCTCAGGCGATACCGCTGCCTGAGTGCTTGGTGTGCTCGGCCTGCTCCAGTTCACTCAAGAGTTTGGCGATACGGCGCACACGGGTTGCGGGCGCCTTGGCCGCCTCAATGTCCGCAATGTGCTTGCGCCGCAGGCCAAACGGCACGCGCTCGAAGGCTGCGCGCAACGCCGGTTGCTGGTTGAGCGCAGAGGCCACATCCTCTGGCAGCTCGACCGTTCTCGGTTCAAGATCGAGTTCAAGCCGGACTTCCACCCAATCGCCCTCAGATATTGCACTGGCTTTGCGATTGGCGGCACTGATGCCAATCAAGTACATCCCTCGCATGGCAGCGACTCGGCTGCGCCAGTGATGGCCGTTGATCGTGATGGCGACGAGCGGGCGGCTGCCGGCATTCAGCTGCGCGAGGGTTGGCCCCGGCACCTCAACGCCGGTTGCGTTGCCAGAGGGAATGACCTTGGCCTTGAACTTCATGATGATGCAGCCTCACTGCTGGCCTGTGCAGCCTGACGCCTGAACGGACCTGCTTCGCGAAGCGGCGTCGGCCTGAATGCAGGATCAGGCCGCAACTGTACTACGCAACCATGATGCCCATGCCTGGGCATTTCGAATGGCGCAAGCCAGCATCATGGAGCGCCGCGCTTCGGCTGTCAGCGCATCCACGAGCTGCTGCGGCCGCAATACCCCAGGGCAAACCACAAGAAGATCCACCGGCTGCCTAACGCAGCCATTCCTACCGACCGCAAACGCCAGCAGGCCAAGCGCCTTGCGAGCGGGCTCGTGCCGTTACAACTGGTGCGCGCTGTCCATGCGGTGTGGAGCATGGATTTCGTCAGCGACAGCCTGAGCACAGGCCAGCGCATTGAGCTTCCTTGTAGAAGAGCAGATTGCTCGCTCCTCGATGTACGGGACTTGTGGCGCCGACAAGACACACTAGTTATATTTTTTCCAAATACATCAATAGATTGTATGGAAAACGTGAGTAATTGAATGTGTTTTTTGTAACATATAGATGTATAAATCAAGCAAATGTGAAATAAGAACATTCGATTTGTATATCCATGCAGGGAGACATCAGCACGAAAGGCGTGACTGCCGTGGTCGCACTCGACCCCAAGTTGCGCAAAAACCTTTGCAACGCCTTGCGGGAATCCGGATTCAGTGCATGGAGCGACTCCTCGATCAAGGACTTCTCCATCCAGAGCCTGCGCGAAAAGGCAGACCTGCTTGTCGTTGATATCGATGCCTTGCAAGCAGACGAACTGCGCCTGGCACGCCGCTTGGCCGCAGAGGGGCTGCCGATCGTCGTCGTTGCCGAACACAGCTTTGCATATGCCAGCCAATGGGCGCCATCCAGCCCCCCTTGCTATACCAAGCCAGTCGATCTGAATCGACTGGTGAATGGCGTTTGGGCGCACCTGCAATACACCCGCCTGATTCGGAAAGAGTCCAGGCCTTCGCCCTTGCCGCGATGCTGGGAGCTTGATGCCTCCAGCCATCACCTGATTGCCCCCAATCTGCAAGCCGTTGCGCTGACTTCCAGGGAGTTCGAGTTCCTGGGCTACCTGGCTGCGGCCCATGGCGGGTTGGTGGCCAAGCGCGATCTGGCTCGCGCCATAGGCATAGGCGCTGCCCTCGACGGCGGCACCCAGCGCATTGATGCACACCTGTCGAGGCTGCGCCGCAAGGTGCTTGCAAGTGTCGGCATGCCCTTGCCCGTCCATTCCGTATTTGGCCAAGGCCTGGCGTTCATTGCCGGCAGTTCACACGGTGCGACCGAAGCCGACTTCCGGCAGACCCCCTGAATTCTCACTAAGCAAGAAAGGAAAGCCATGAAAGGCTGGATACCACGGCTCCAACGGGCCGCAATCCTCTGGCGCGGCGCGGGGGGCTTGGTCCTCGGCGCAGCTGCGCTGGCGGGCAGCGGCGCAGTGGGCGCACAGACCATCACTCCCAATACCT
This sequence comes from Comamonas humi, assembly GCF_054782535.1. Lineage (NCBI taxonomy): Bacteria > Pseudomonadati > Pseudomonadota > Betaproteobacteria > Burkholderiales > Comamonadaceae > Comamonas > Comamonas humi. Next base: position 42,451 of record NZ_BAAGSH010000007.1, read on the forward strand.
GGAATGTCATCGGCCTGCAGGGCAACGATGTCACCAATGGGCCGGAGATCTTCCCCGTAGGGGCCCGCGTCTGTGCGCCTGCCGGCGGGCTGCCAGCCGGGTACAAGGCCAAGTTCCAGTGGATGGAGCGCGACAGTACGACGGTGCGCGCCACATCGCTGGCACCCGACCTCTCGATCGATGGCGTGACCGAGCTTGCACTTCCAGCGTTGGCCGCCAATGCCTGTCAGGATGTGTATTTCAACGTCAGGATCAACCAGGTCGTGGGCGCCTTCAGTACGCTTGCCGACACCAATTCCAGGTCGCCCTATCGCATTGCGCTCACCACCGCAGCCGATGCGGCAGTGGCGAACACACCGGTCAACCGCGAGCTCTACGTAGAAAAGCTGATCGCGCAAAACCGCAACAGCATCCTGGGCTATGACTTCAAAGCCAGCGGTGCGGCCTCGACCACGGCGGTGGCCAAGGGCGGCAGCATTACCGTCACCTCCGGCGGCATCTACGAGCTGACCATGCGGGGCCAGACGGCCACGCAGGGCTATGAGCAGCTAGAACAGTTCCTCACCCTGCCCACCAACCTGTTCCAGGTGCTCAGCGTCAAGAGCACCTACACCGCCGAGTCGGGCACCGACTCTGTGGCCACCCGCAAGCTCTATGCCGACGGCTGCAGCTGGGTCAACGACTACACCAATGCGGTGGCCTACCACACCAACCTGGCCTGCTCCGGTACCGGCAAGTATGGCGGCGGCGTGAGCGTGACCTATGTGTTCAAGGTCCTGGCCGCCCCCGGCAGCTCTTACGCAGCGCAGGGCGTGATCTACGACTACTCCGGCTCCAGCTACCACTACAACGCCGACTCGGCAACGGCGGGAGTCACCATCAATGTGAGCAACAATCCGCCGCCTCCGACAGCGGATTTGAAGGTGGTGAAAACCGGCACCCTGAGCTCCCCTGGCAACGGTGATTTCGTCGTCACGGTGACCAATAGCGGGCCGGATGGCGCGAGCAACGTGGTGGTGAATGATCTGGTGCCCAGCGGCTATACCATCAAGGGTGGCGGCAATGCGCCAGTTGCGAGCACCGGCACGTACAACCAGGGCACCGGCGTCTGGACCATCGGCAACCTGGCCAACGGAGCAAGCGCCACGTTGACCATCCATGTGCAGACCAATAACGGATCGAACCTGAACTGGGTCAATGTGGCCACCGTCAAATCGGACACGCAGGACCCGAACCCGAGCAACAACACCTCCAGCGCAGGCATGCCTCCGGCCTCTGCCGATCTGGGCCTGAACAAGCTCCTGACCTCGGGCAGCCCGATCAAGGTCGGCGATACGGTGACCTTCGCGATCAACGCCTTCAACCAAGGCCCTGATTCGGCTGCCGCCAACGTCGTGGTGTCGGACGTACTGCCCGCGGGCTTGAACTACAACGCGGCCGGTTCGAGTTGCGCAGCTGGCTGGGGAACCATCGCTTATAACTCCGGCACCCGCACCGCCACCTGCACCCGGACCACGCCTCTCGCCGTGAATGCGGCGCCCGCTCTGGCCATGACCCTGGCAGCCACCGTCCAGGCTCCCGGTGGATCGATCGCTGACGGCACGCCCTACCTGAACAGTGCGTCGATCAGCTCCGCCACCGCGGATCCGGACTCGAGCAACAACAGCGTGACCGCCAGTGCCATGCCCACCTTCGTCACCATCACGAAGACGGCGAACCAGCCCACGTACACCACGGGCACAACCGGCAGCTACACCCTGACGGTCACCAAGGTCGGCACCTCAGCCGCCCTGGGCACCATCACCGTGGCCGATGTGCTCCCCGCTGGCGTGAGCCTGAGTGGCTCTCCTGCCATCAGCGGCGGTGCAGGCTGGACCTGTTCTGACAGCACGCTGAGCTGCACCCGCACCGACGGCGGCGATTCCGCCCAGGCCTATCCTCCCATCACGGTCAACGTCAGCTTTGATTCCGTGGGGACTCCGCAGAATCTGGCCACCGTCACCGCGGTGCAAAACCCCGGCACCATCAACGAACAGGTGGTGTCCTACGACGAAACCGTCCGCCAGGTCACGGTAGGCAGTGTCATCTGGCACGTGTCGGCGACCACCTCGCCTGCTGCAGCCGGCACCACCGACTGCGCTGCGCCCGGCAAGGATGTGAATCAGGGCCAGGGTGCAACCTGCACAGCCGCGCCCGCCGGGCCCGGCTATATCTTCACCGGCTGGACGCAAACCAGCGGCAGCGCCAGCATGTGCAATCCGGCGACGAATGCCAGCTGCGCCATCGCCAACGTGATGAGCGACGTCGTACTGCAAGCCAACTTCCAATACGCGGTCACCACCGACATCACGAAGCCGGCCAACAGCAGCAGCAACATGGCCTGCAGCCCCAACCCGGTGGCACCCGGCGGCGCCGTGACCTGCACGATCAGCCCGGCACCCGGTGAAACCTTCACCTTCCCGGCTGGCTGCACCCAGGTAGGCAGCACCAACACCTGTACGGTGGCCAACATCACCGGGCCGCTGAATGTGCCGATCACCTTCACCAAGATCGACTACAGCGTCACCGCCACGGTCGCTCCCGGCGGAGCAGGCTCGGCAAGCTGCACGGCTGCCACGGTGAACTACGGCGATTCGGACTCTTGCACGGCCACGCCCGCGGGACCCGGCTACATCTTCACCGGCTGGACGAAGACCAGCGGCAGCGCCGACATGTGCAATCCGGCCACGGGTGCCAGTTGCGCCATCACCAACGTGACGAGCGACGTGGTGCTGCAGGCCAGCTTCGAGTATGTGGTCACCACCACGGTGAACAAGCCCACGGGCAGTGCAAGCACCTTCACCTGCGACAAAACCCAGGTAACCGACGGCGGCGGCACCACCTGCACGGCCGCCCCGGCACCGGGCGAGAAGTTCACCTTCCCGAACGGCTGCACGCCCATCAGCGCAACCCAGTGCACGGTGTCCAACATCACCGCTCCGCTGGACCTGCCGATCACCTTCACCATGATCGACTACAGCGTCACAGCCACGGTCGATCCGGCAAGCCCTGGGGGCAGCGGCACTGCATCCTGCTCGCCCAGTTCGGTGACCATCGGTCAGTCGAGCACCTGCACGGCTGCCGCCAATCCTGGCTACAGCTTTGTGGGATGGACTGGTGATTGCGCTTCGGCGGGCACGAACGCCTCCTGCACGCTGTCGAACATCAATACAGACAAGGCTTCCGTGGCGAAGTTCCAGGCCATTGACTACACCGTGGCAGCCACGGTCGACCCGACCAGCCCTGTCGGTAGCGGCACTGCGTCCTGCTCACCGGCCTCGGTGACCATCGATCAGTCGAGCACCTGCACGGCTGTCGCGAATCCTGGCTACAGCTTCGTGGGCTGGAGCGGTGATTGCGCTTCGGCGGGCACGAATGCCTCCTGCACGCTGTCGAGCATCAATGCGGACAAGTCGTCCGTGGCGAAGTTCCAGGCGATCGACTATACGGTTGCGGCCACGCTCGATCCGACCAGCCCTGTCGGCAGCGGCACGGCATCCTGCTCACCGGCCTCGGTGACCATCGGTCAGTCGAGCACCTGCACGGCCGCCGCCAATCCGGGCTACAGCTTTGTGGGCTGGAGCGGTGATTGCGCTTCGGCAGGCACGAATGCCGCCTGCACGCTGTCGAACATCAATGCGAACAAGGCTTCCGTGGCGAAGTTCCAGGCGATCGACTATACGGTGGCAGCCACGGTCGATCCGGCAAGCCCTGCTGGCAGCGGCACGGTGTCCTGCTCGCAGGGCACGGTGACTGCTGGCCAGTCGAGCACCTGCACGGCAACGCCCAATCCTGGCTATCGTTTCTCCGGCTGGACGGGTGACTGTTCGTCGGCTGGCGCGAATGCCTCCTGCACGTTGTCGGACATCAACGCGAACAAATCGTCCACGGCGAAGTTCGAGAAGATGGCTGCTCCTGCACCCACGCCCGTGCCCACACTCACGCAATGGGGCTTGATGCTGGCTTCCGCGTTCATGGCGGCCCTTGGCCTGTTCATGCTGCCCGGCATTCGACGTCGCTGACGCATCTCGCATATCACGCGAATGAGCAAAGGACCTGCGCAATGCGCAGGTCCTTTTTTGCTTCCGAGGAAGAAGCGATGCTCTACCCAGATTGCTACGCGCTCAAGGCTGGGGACAAGATAGATTGGCAGCCCGTGACGAAGGCCAGATCACGGCGCCCGACGCTCCATCACGCTCCCCAGCCAGCGCAGGCCCGCCGTCAGTCGCCACGACCAACTGTTCTTGAGCACCGCCACCGTCGCCTCGCGCTGGGCCTGCAGCAGTTCGGCGGTAGCCAGGCCGGTCTTCAGGTGGCGCTCCACAAAAGCCATGACCAGCGCCTGCGGCATGGGCACCGTGTCCGAGGTGGCGGCACTGGCGACCGTAGCGTCCAGTTCGGGCAGCCGGCAGAACGCCAGCGGCCGTGCCTTGCAGGTCAGCGCCAGCAGGCCATCGGCGCGTATGTCCAGCCCCTTGGGGCCGCCTTCGGCCGCGTTGACATGGTCACGCTCATAGGCCTGCCGCTCCACCACCTGTACGCGCTGGCTGGTCGGCCGCGGCCCGCGCCAGCCCTGGGAATCCGCATGGAACAGATGCAGAAACGGCTGGCCCGCGTCGGCCACCAGCAGGGTCCGGCTATCGGGCGTGAAGCACAGGCCGTGCGGGTAGTGCGTGCCCTGCAGCACGCCGACGGGTGGGCTTTCCGGTGTCAGGTCGGGGGTGTTTTCATAGATCAGCACCTCGCTCGTGCCGTGGTTGCTGATGGCGATCCAGTGCCCGTCGGGGCTGAGCGCCACGCCATCGGGGATGTCCAGCTGCTGGCGCAGCAAAATCGCCGGCCCCGAATACCAATGCCGGCCGGCCGCGTCGGGCCCACCGATGATGTGGTGGGACAGCAGGTTGACATAGTTGTGGCAGACGATGAGTTCATGCCGCCCCTGGCCCAGCGGCCGCAAGGCCACCGAACCCGGCGACGACGTGCCCTCCTCCAGGCCCAGCGCCAGGGTCTGCAGCGAGCGGCCCGACACCCGGTGTACCGCGGGCTCGCCGGATGGACGTGGCATGGCAAAGACTTCCACGGCGTCTCCGCGGTTAGCCACCACGATGCGTTCCTCGTCCAGCCAGCACAGGCCATGCGGGTACAACAGATCGGGCGATTCCAGGCGGGTGAGCTGGGTGATGAGCATGCGCTCGGGACCCTCTTGCGGGGAGTCTCCCAGTTCGAACACCCATATCAGGTTGGCCTTGAACTCCACCAATGCCACACGCCTGCCCGAGGGTGAGAACCTCACATCCTCGGTGCGGCCCAACGCCGCCAGCGCCGCTTCGATCTCTGCGCTGGCGCACTGCACCTGGATGGGTGTCGGCTCGTTCATGGTGTCAAGGTGCTCCGCGTCAATCTTCAGGTCGCATTCCAGATGCATCAGCAGGCGCGTACCCAGCGCCTGGCCAGGGATTGATGATACATCGTGTTGCAACTGGCGGCGGCGCACCGCATGCTGTCATGGCCTGGGATATACGCGCAGCCGCTCCACATCCTTGAGCCTCACGCTCCGGTAGCCCAGTTCCAGCAGGCCTTCCCGCTCCAGCGCCAGCAGCGCCTCGTTGAGGCGCGAGCGGGATACGCGGCAAAAATCCGCCAGCTCGCTTTGGGTGACGTTGAGTTGCCCCGCGTCCGGAAACGGAAAGTTCAGCGGCGTGATCAACGCTCCCAGGCACCGCGCCACGCGGCTGGTGATATTCGGGAGTTGTTGGGCGGTATTCAGCCGCATGAATTGCAGATTGCGCTCGGCCATGAGGCCTAACAGGAAGCGGCTGAACGTGGGCGATTCGCGCAGCAGGTGCTGGAATGCCTCGGCAGGCAGCGTCAGCATGGTCAGGTCGTGCAGCGCCACGGCGTCGCAATCGAAGCAGGCACCTTCGTGCAGCAGGCTGGCTTCGCCGAACCAACTGCCCGCAAAGCCGCACAGCGCTATCGAGCGGCCGTCCTCCGTGGGCACGCAGAGCTTGACCGCGCCACGCATCACCCCGACCCAGGCCGTGGGCCGCTCGCCGGCGCGCCACAGGTATTGGCCGGCATGCAGGTGACGGACCCGCAGGGAGGGCCGCACCCATTCCTCGAACAGCGGCGGGCTGACCACATGCGCCCAGATGCAGTGGTGCCACGACGCGAGCACCTGCTCTCTGCTCAGGAACGATGGGTTGGAATGTGGCATGAATGCGAATTGTTCTCAAAAGAAAAGAGTTCTCATTCTCGTTTATGTATGCTCGGCGGGGTTTTTACGCAAGTTCATGGTGAGTATCCAAATGAGAAGATTCGGGCTTTTTGAGGGGGTGGTGATGGCCTCCGGGACCCTGGGAATGGTGGCGGCATGCGCCGCAGAGCCCGAGGCCACGCTGGCCGAACAACAGGTCAGCGCGTCGGCCGCGCCGCAGATCCGCAGCGAGCTCGCGGGCACCACGCAGATCATCGAAGCCGACGCGCTCAAGACCCAGCTCAGCGCCGGCATGAGCCTGCCGGAGGCCATAGGCCAGCTCGTGCCGGGCATAGACCTGGGCGGCCAGTCACGCAGCAGCTTCGGCCAGAACATGCGTGGGCGGCCCTTGCTGGTCATGGTCGACGGTGTATCGCTCAACAGCTCGCGCGGCACGGCGCGGCAGCTCGATTCGATCGACCCCTTCAACATCGAGCGCATCGAGGTGCTCGCCGGCGCCAGCGCGCTCTATGGCGGCGGCGCCACGGGCGGCGTGCTCAACATCGTCACCCGCAAGGCGTCGGACGCCCCCACGCAGTTCAGCAGCGAGCTGGGCGCGACCTCGGGCTTCCAGGGCTCGCGCGACCACCAGTACCGCCTGGCCCAGTCCATCGCCGGCGGCAACGACCGTGTGCAAGGCCGCGTGGGGCTGGCGCTGCAGCAGAACGGCAGCTTCTACGACGGCCAGGGCCGCCCCGTGCGCACCGACATCGCGCAGACCGACAGCCAGAACACGCGCAGCATCGACCTGATGGGCAACCTGCAGCTCAAGCTCGATGCGCAGCAAAGCCTCGCGCTGAGCGGCCAGTACTACCAGAACAAGTTCGGCGGCGGCTCCTACCTCTATGGGGGCCTGAACCTCGCCGGCATCCTCGGCGGCAAGCCTGAGCTGCTGGAGCAGCGCAGCGGCTTTTCCAGCGACGTCATGCCGGCAACCGAGCGCGCCATGCTCAATGCTGACTACCATGCGGCACGGGTGTTCGGCGACCAGAACCTCTATGTCCAGGGCTTCTGGCGCAGCGAGAAGATGGACTTCGCCCCGTTCCCGAGCTCGGTGGTGACCGCATCGCGCCAGAACACCGATGTCTGGGGCTTCAAGTCGGCGCTGGCCAAGTCGTGGGGCGCCCTCAGCCTGCGCTATGGCCTCGACTGGGACCGCGAAACTTTCGACGGCTCGGCCACGGTGTTCGACACCGCGCAAGCGCTGGCCTCCGGCGGCCTGGTCAACCGAGCCATCGGCAGCACCGGCCGCTACCCGGGCTACCGCGTCGACACCACTTCGCTGTTCGCGCAGGCCGAATGGAAGCTCCAGCCCGCGCTGACCCTGAGCGGCGGGCTGCGCTACCAGCGCATGGGCCTGGGCGTGGACGATTTCGTAGGCTACCGCCAGCAGCTCGGCATGCTGGCCGGCCAGGGCCGCAGCGCAGATGCCATCCCGGGCGGCAAGAACAGCTACAACGTGAGCCTGTTCAACCTGGGCGCCAAGTACGACCTGGGCCCGGCGCAAAGCACCTGGCTCAGCTATTCGGAAGGCTTCGAGCTGCCCGATCCGGCCAAGTACTACGGCCAGGGCAACTACCGGCTCAACGGCTCGCACTGGCAGCTCGTGAGCGGCATCGACCCGGCGGGCTCGCCCCTCAAGGGCATCAAGACGCGCCAGCTCGAATGGGGCTGGAAGACCCGCGGCGGACCGCTGCAGCTGCAGACGGCCCTGTTCTATGCCTGGTCGGACCAGACCCTGCAGATCAACAACGCGAACAACAACGTCACCATCAATGTGCTGGATGAAAAGCGCCGCAACTACGGGCTGGAAGGCTCGCTGGACTATGCCTTCGCGTCGCAGTGGAGCAGCGGCGGCAACTGGCTGTGGCTGCGCTCGCAAGTCAAGCAGAACGGCGATTGGGCCAAGCAAAGCATCATGACGGCCAGCCCGTCCAAGCTCGGTGCCTACCTGCAATGGACGCCGGCGCCGTGGAAGCTGCGCCTGCAGGCCACGCACCAGCTCAACCTCCAGGACGACAACGGACAGCGCATCGACGGCTTCACCACCGTCGACCTGATGGGCTCCGTGAAGCTGCCCGTGGGCACGCTGAACTTCGGCGTCCAGAACCTGCTGGACCGCAACTACCTCACCACCTGGTCGCAGCGCGCCATGGCGCTGTACGGCGTGGGCGCCGTTTCGCCGCAGGCCTTTGCGTTCTATGGGCGCGGACGCACCTTCACGCTGAACTACGCGGTGAACTATTGATGCGCCCACCAAGGTTCTGGGCCGTGCTCGTGGCGCTGTACGTGGCGCAGGGCATTCCCGGCTATCTGCTGATCATGGCGGTGCCGGCGGCCTTGCGCGCGGCCGGCATGCCGCTGCCGCAGGTGGGCCTGCTGTCGGTGCTGATGCTGCCGCTGGTGCTCAAGTTTCTCTGGGCGCCGCTGGTGGACCGCTGGCGACCGTTGCGCTGGGGCCACCGGCGCGGCTGGATCCTGTGCACGCAGCTGGCCACGGCCGGCGGCATCGCGCTGCTGGCCTTCAGCGGCGCCGATGCGCCCATCGCCACCTTCCTCACGATCGGCCTGCTGATCGCGCTGTCCGTGGCCACGCAGGACATTGCCACCGACGGCTATGCCACGCAGCAACTGCGCGGCGACGAGCTCGGCCGGGGCAATGCCATCCAGGCGGCCTCGGTGGCGGGCGGCGTGCTGATCGGGGGCAGCCTGTCGATGGTGCTGATCGAGCACTGGGGCTGGCGCCCTGCCCTGCTGCTCATGGCGGGGCTGTGCCTGCTGCCGCTGTTGGCGCTGCCGTGGATGCAGGAGCCGGGCGCTCCCGCCGGCGCGGATGCCGGCCGGCCCCGGCCCAGCCTGGGCAACTTCCTGCGGCGGCCCGGCATGGCGGCCATCCTCGCGCTGGCCCTGCTCTACCGGCTCAGCGAAGGCATGCAGCGCTCCATGGAAAACAGCTACCTGCTGCACAACGACCTGTCGCTGAGCCAGGTGGGCATGCTGGGCGGCGCGGGCGCGGCCATTGCGGGCCTGGTGGGCAGCGCGCTGGCCGCGCTGTGGCTGCGCAGGCGCAGCCGCGATGAGGTGCTGCTGGCGCTGGGCGGTATGCGCCTGCTGGTCTTTGGCCTGTTCCTGCTGCACTCGCTGCACTGGCTGGGCGCCGGCCTGCCGCTGGTGGTGCTGGCCGTGGCACTCAGCCTGCAGCGCTACATGGAGATGGTCGTGCTCTACGCGCTGTTCATGTCGGTGTCGAACCGCGACCAGCCCGGTACGGACTTCACCATCCTGGCCTGCGCGGAGTTCTTCAGCTACATGCTCAGCTCCATGGCCGGCGGGTTCATCGCCAAGCAGCTGGGCTTTTCGGGCCTGTTTGGCGTGAGCTGCGCGCTGGCCGCGTTCAGCTGGCTGGCCACGTTCAAGCTGCTGGCGGCCTACCGCCGGGCTCAGCAAACCACGGCGGTGCCGGCCCGATGAACGAGAACCCGTACCCCTGCGTGCTGCACGCCCATCTGTGCCTGCCGGATGCGGCGGTGTTCACCCGCTGGTTTGCCGTGCACCTGCAGGAAGAGGAAGTGCAGGCCCACTGGATCGCGCCCGAGGGCTCGGTGCGCTTCCTGCTCGACCAGGTCGGCAGCCTGAGCCTGCAACTCGAAGGCGCCTCGGCGATCCGCGCCGAACTGCGGGCCGCGGATGCGCGCATGGCCCAGCTGATGCGCCTGTCCCTGGGCGAGCACCTGCAGGAGTTTGCCGACGAGGCAGGGCTGGCCGCGGCGCAATGGCGCGTCGACTGGCGGGAGGAACCTACCGGCGTGCAGTCCGCGCCGGCCCACAGCCCCGGCCTGCATATCCTGCGCGTGGCCAGCAACACCGCGATCAGCCCGCGCATGCGCCGCATCCGCCTGCAGGCCCAGCACCCGGCCGATGCACCGGCCGTCTTCGCGCAAGGCGGCCTGCATGTGCGCATGCTGCTGCCGCACCCGGGTACCAACCCGTCGTGGCCCACCGTGGATGCCGACGGCCGCCTGCATTGGCCCAAAGGCGCAGCGCCCTTGCCGCGCCGCACCTACACCATCCGGGCGCTGGATGCGGCCGCGCGCAGCATGGACATCGATGTGCTCGTGCATGGCGAGCACGGCGGCGCCGAGCTGTCGCCCGGCGCCCAATGGGCCCGGTCGGCGCGGACCGGCGACCCGGTCGCGGTGCTCAGTCCCGCGGGCGGGCGCCTGCCGCAGGCCCAGCGCCTGGTGCTGGTGGCCGATGCCTGCGCGCTGCCGGCCGCCGCGCGCATTGTGGAATCCACGCAAGGACAGGTACACGCGCTGTGCTGGGTGGAGTCGCAGGCCGAGCGCGCGGCGCTTGAAGGCTACGGGCTGGGGCCGCATTCGGTGGACTGGCTATGCGCGGAGCACCCCGGCCAATCGCCGCAGGGCATCGCGCAGGTGCTGGCCTGGCTGGCCCGGCAGGACTGGACGCAGCCCCAGGGACTGGAACTGTGGGCCGCGGGCGGCCATGCGATGGGCAACGCCATCCGCCAATGGGTGCGCGGCAACCCCGCGCTGGCCCCGGTGCGCCGGACGATTGCCAGCTACTGGCGCTGAGGGGCGGGAGCCTTCCGGGCCATCCATCACCTGGAAATGCCGGTGCCCACCATTTCAAAAACAATAGCTGCTAGCGCTTGATGAGCGATGATTTCAAAATAATTTGGCATTGAAATCAAGGTACATCAAGCGCAAGCAGCTATCTATTCAGAAGCAACCGCAGCAGGCCCGGCGCTGCGCCGCTCCACCAACCTAGGGCACGGGCTGGATGTCGGTGAGCACCATCTTGCCCGCTTTCTGCACCACCACGAACCGCACCTTGTCGCCCGGCTTCAGGTTGGACAGCAGGCTCTTGTCCTTGGCCGTGAACACCATGGTCATGCCGGGCATGTCCAGGTTCTTGATCTCGCCGTGCTTGATCGTGGCCTTGCCATTGTCCAGATCGAGCTTCTTGATTTCGCCATCGGTCCACGATGCCTGCGGGGCGGTTTGGGCCGCGGCCTGGCTGGGCTCTGCGGCCGTCTGGGCCAGGCTGCCCAAGGGCAGCGCCGCCCCCAGCGCCAGCGCCGCGACGGAAAGCCATTGCTTGAAACGGTGCATCACGATCTCCTTATCGCTTGCTGACCTGGACCAGGCCCTTCATGCCGGCCTCGTAGTGGCCGGGGATCAGGCAGGCAAAGTTCACGCCGCCCGCCTTGGTGAACTGCCAGACGATCTCGCCCTGCTTGCCCGGCTCCAGCGTGACCTTGCCGGGCTCGTCGTGCTCCATGTCGGGAAATTTCTTCATCTGCTCCAGGTGCTCCAGCAGTTCCTTCTCGGTGCCCAGGCTCAGCTCATGCCTGACCTTGCCGGTGTTCTTGACGATGAGGCGCACGGTCTCGCCCTGCTTGACCTGGATGTCGGAAGGCGTGAAACGCATGGTATCGCTCATCTCAACCGTGACGGTGCGCGTGGCCTTGGCCGCCGCGCCGGGCTTGCCGATCGCCGTCTCGTCGCTCGCGCCATGGCCGTGACCGTGGCCGCCCGCATGGCTGCCGGCCGCCAGGGCCGCGCCCGACACGGCGAATGCGGCTGCCGCCACCAGGCTGTGGATCGTGGATCGCTTGAATGTCATGACTGATCTCCAGTGGAAAAGGAAAAGGGAAAACTCAATGGCCGCCATGCCCACCTTGGGCGCCGGGCTTGCGCACCTGCACCTCGGTAGGCCGGGCCGGCTGGCCGGCGCGCGGCATGGACTGGGCGCCCGCGGCGCTGGAGCGTGCCGGCTCGGCCAGCGGGCCGGTGTATTCGTGGGCCACGGTGCCGGGCGGGTGCTTGTACCAGCCAGGGTTGGCGTAGTCGCCGGGCTTCTGGTCGCGGCGCACCTTGACCATGCTGAACATGCCGCCCATCTCCACCGAGCCGAACGGGCCCTCGCCCGTCATCATGCGCAAGGTGTTGTCGGGGATGGGCATCTCCATCTCGACCATGTCGGCCATGCCACGCTCGCCCATGACCATGTAGTCGGGGATGAGCTGGTTGATCTTTTTGGCCAGGCCGCTGTGGTCCACGCCGATGAGCGTGGGCACGTCGTGGCCCATCGGGTTCATGGTGTGGTGGCTCTTATGGCAGTGGAAGGCCCAGTCGCCCTCCTCGTCGGCCAGGAACTCGATCTGCCGCATCTGGCCCACGGCCACATCGGTGCTCACCTCGTGCCAGCGCGCGCTCTTGGGGGTGGGGCCGCCGTCGGTGCCGGTCACCAGAAACTCGTGGCCATGCAAGTGGATCGGATGGTTGGTCATGGTGAGGTTGCCGATGCGCACGCGCACCTTGTCGTTCAGGCGCACGTTCAGCGAATCGATGCCGGGGAAGACGCGGCTGTTCCAGGTCCACAGGTTGAAGTCCGTCATCTCCGCGATCTTGGGCGTGGCCGCGCCGGGCTCGATGTCGTAGCTGCTCATCAGAAAGCAGAAGTCGCGCTGCACCTCGTCGATCAGCGGGTGTTTGGCCTTGGGGTGCGTGACCCAGAAGCCCATCATGCCCATGGCCATCTGCACCATCTCGTCGCCATGCGGGTGGTACATGAAGGTGCCCGGGCGCCGCGCCACGAACTCGTAGACAAAGGTCTTGCCGGCCGGGATGGCGGGCTGGGTCAGGCCGGACACGCCGTCCATGCCATTGGGCAGGCGCTGGCCGTGCCAATGCACGCTGGTGTGCTCGGGCAGCTTGTTGGTGACGAAGATGCGCACGCGGTCGCCCTCCACCACCTCGATCGTGGGGCCGGGGCTCTGGCCGTTGTAGCCCCACAGGTGGGCCTTCATGCCCGGCGCCATCTCGCGCACCACCGGCTCGGCCACCAGGTGGAATTCCTTGACGCCCTGGTTCATGCGCCACGGCAGGGTCCAGCCATTGAGCGTGACCACCGGGTTGTAGGGCCGGCCCGTGTTCGGCACCAGCGGTGCCATGGTGTCGGGGCTGGTCTGGATGACCGGCTCGGGCAAGGCCGCCATGGCCACGCGGCTGACGCTGCTGGCCGCCACGGCACCGCCGGCGATACCGGCGTACTTGAAAAAATCTCTTCTGGAATTCATAGCCATCGTCTCTGCGTCAAGGTTCAGCCCCACGCCGGCTGCTGCGCCAGCGCCAGGGGCAAAGCCGGTGTTAGTTGGTGGGGCGTCCGATCACGGCCGCCTGCAGGGCGGCGTCGGCCAGCCAGAACTGCTGCTGCGCCTCGATGGCTGCCGTCACGGCCCGGACCTGCTCGCGCGCATCGGCCAGCAGCTCGAAGACGCTGATGAACATGCCGTTGTAGAGCAGTTGGTTCTCCTCCGAGATCACCTGGCGCAGCGGCACCACCTCGTCGCGGTGGTGGCGCGCCAGCTCGTAGTTCATGCGGTAGGACGAGTAGCTCTCGCGCAGGCCGGAGCCGGCCGAGCGCACCGTCGCCTCCAGCTGGTTGGCCGCGGCCAGCGTGCGCGCATTCATCGCGTCGCGCTGCATGCCGCCCCAGTCGAAGACGGGCAGGCGCAAGCCGATGTCCCAGCCACGCGAGCTGGACTGCCGGCCCAGGTCGCGGTCAAAGCTGGTGCCGCGGCTACCCCCCAGCTCGATGTCGGTCAGGCTGCTGACCGCCGTCACGCCCTGGGCCTTGGCGGCCGCGTCCCAACTGGCCTGCGCCATGCGGATATCGAGCCGCGCCCGGGTCGCCATGGAGGCCACGGCCTGCGGCTCCAGCGCCTGCCTGGGCAGGTCCGGCAGTCGCTCGGGCAGTTGCAGCGCCTGGGCCTGGGCTTCGTCCAGCCCCAGCAGGCGCACCAGCTCTTCACGGTTGGATGCCGCCTGGTGCTGGGCGGCGGTCAAACTGGTCGCGGCCTCGGCATAGAACACCTGCTCGCGCGCCCGGGTGATGCGGTTGAAGTTGCCCACGGCCTGCATGCGCCGGGCCAGCTCGGCGCCGGCCTCCGCGCTTGCATAGACCTGCTTCGCGTAGCGCAGGCTTTGCTCGGCCGTCACCGCCCGCACCCAAGCCTGGCGCACGCTGGTGACCTGGCCGACCACGTCGGCCGTCAGGCGCAGCTGCGACTGCTCGATGCGCCGCGCGGCGGCCCCCTGGCGCGCGGGCAGGGTCAGCAGGTCCAGCAGGCCGAACGACAGGGAGCGGCCAATGTCCAGCCCGTTGCCCTCCAGCGTGCGCGAAAAGCTGAACAGCGGATTGGCGATGCGCCCCGTCTGCGCGGCATCGGCCGACTCGGCCCAGCCCTGGGCCACCAGCGCCTGCATGGCCGGGCTGTACACCAGCGCCAGTTGCACCGCATCCTTCTGCCCGAGGGGTTTGGCGAGCAGTTCCTGCGCCACTTGTGCACGCTGCTCGCGCTCCTGCGGGCTGAGCGCCATCGACAACTGGCCCGAGGTGAAACCGGCCGCCTCATCATTGACGCGGCTGACGCTCTGGTCCAAGCTGGCGCTGGCACAGCCGGTCAGCACGGCCAGGGCCAGCGCAGACAAGCCCAGCTTCGCAGAGCGGATTGGCAAGCGCATCATGGCTTGCCCCCCATGTCGTGGCCCGCATGCGGGTCCTTGGCGGGCGCAGCGTCGTTGACCGGCTTGGCCTGGGGTTGCTGCTTTTCGCGCGCCTCCTTGGCATAAGCCTTCCAGCCGCCGATCTGCCCCACGCGGTCATTGGCCTCGCGCCAGGACTGCACCGGCTCATCCTGGTAGGCCTGGTAGGAAGCAATGGCAGGGGTGTACTGCAGTGCAGTTGGCAGCGCAGGGGCCTTGGCGTCCGCCGGGGCCTGCGCGAAGGCGGCTCCGACGAAAAACGCCAAGGTCCAGGGCCACACGGCCTTGCAGGACGGCAACTGTTTGAAAATGGCCATGGGCTCCTCTTCCAGCATCTCGGTTGTCACGATGGAGAAATTCTGGCGCCCAGCCCCTGTCGCTCAGATGTGCCGAACATTACAGTTTTATTATCTTGATGCCGCGCCGCTCCAAAGCCGGCACACTCTCGCCACAGCAAGGAGTGAAGTGCACCTATGAAGATCCTGATCGTGGAAGACGAGCCCAAGACGGGCGGATACCTGCGCCAGGGGCTCACCGAGGCCGGCTACCTCTGCGACCTCGTCACCAATGGCGTGGATGGCGTGCACCTGGCCCTGCAGGGCGACTATGACCTGGTGATCCTGGACGTGATGCTGCCGGGCCTGAACGGCTGGCAGGTGCTGCAGTCCCTGCGCGACCGGGGCCTGCAAATGCCAGTGCTGTTCCTGACGGCCAGGGACCAGGTCGAGGACCGCGTCAAGGGGCTGGAGCTCGGGGCCGACGACTACCTGGTCAAGCCCTTCTCGTTCGCGGAACTGCTGGCCCGGGTGCGCATCATCCTGCGGCGCGGCCATGCCCGCACCGAGACCACCACGCTGCAGGTGGCCGATCTCGAGCTCGACCTGCTGCGCCGCCGCGTATCGCGCAACGGCCGGCGCGTCGACCTGACCGCCAAGGAGTTCGGCCTGCTGGAGCTGCTGATGCGCCGCCATGGCGAGGTGCTACCCCGCTCGCTGATCGCCTCGCAGGTCTGGGACATGAACTTCGACAGCGACACCAATGTGATCGAGGTCGCCATGCGCCGGCTGCGCGTGAAGATCGACGAAGGCCATCCCGTCAAGCTGATCCAGACCGTGCGCGGCATGGGCTATGTGCTGGACGTGCCCGGAGAAGCGTAGATGCGGCCGGCTTCACGCATGGGCAAACTCTCGCTGACCCGGCGCCTGACCTTGTTCTTCACCGTAGTGGCGGCCATGGTGGTGCTCGGGCTGGGAGCGCTGTTCCTGCGGGAAACTGGGCGGCACTTCGTGGAACTCGACCAGATGGTGCTGCAGGACAAGCGCCATCTGATCGAGGAAATCCTGCGCAATGCCGACTCGCAGGACGATGCGCGCCGGCGCCTGAACGAGTCGCTGAACTACCACCATGACCTCCAGGCCCTGGTGAAGGACAGCGAGGGCAAGATCATCTTTCAATCCCCGGCATCCGGGCTCCAGGCAGGCGGCGACGTGCTGCTGGCCGACCGGCACGGGGACTTCGGGGTCTGGCACCACCAGGGCACCGAGTTCCATACCCTGGGTTTCGATGCCCTCCCCGCCTATCCCGCATCGCCCTTGCGGGTCTTGATTGCGGTGGACACCAGGCACCACCACCAGTTCCTCGATGGCCTGCGCCGCAGCCTGGTGATCTATGTGCTGGCCGCCATCCTGGTGTGCGGGCTGCTGTCATGGTTTGCCGCACGCCAAGGTTTGGCCCCCTTGCGCGAAATGAAATCGCGTGCAGCCGCGGTGACGGGCCAGCGGCTGACCGAGCGCATGCCGGTGGAGGCCGTGCCGGTGGAAATGGCCGACCTGGCGCAGGAACTCAACCGCATGCTGGATCGCCTGCAGGACGACTTTCAGCGGCTGGCCGATTTTTCGTCCGACCTCGCTCACGAGCTGCGCACACCCATCAGCAACCTACTCACGCAGACGCAGGTAGCGCTGGCCACCAAGCGCGATGCCGCCACCTACTGGGACATCCTGGCCTCGAATGCCGAAGAGTTCCAGCGCCTGGCGCGCATGGTTTCCGACATGCTGTTCCTCGCCAAAACCGAGCGCGGCGTCGATCTGCCGCACAAGGAACGGTTTTCCGCGCGCCAGGAAGCCCAGGCCCTGCTGGAGTTCTACGACGCCGTGGCTGAAGAAAAGCACATCCAGCTCCTGCTGGAGGGCGATGGCAGCATCACCGGCGACCGCCTGATGTTTCGCCGTGCCGTGAGCAACCTGCTCTCCAATGCCCTGCGCTACACGCCCGACGGCGGCAGCGTCACGGTTCGCATCTCGACCATGGCCTCGGCCACCACCGTGGCGGTGGAAAACACCGGCCAGGACATCGATGCCAAAGCCTTGCCGCGGCTGTTCGACCGCTTCTACCGCGCTGATGCGTCCAGGGCACATCCGGACTCCGATGGCAGCGGGCTGGGCCTGGCCATCACCCGCGCCATCGCCGAGGCCCATGGCGGTAGCGTTACCGCGGCCTCCGCCCAGGGGAGAACCAGCTTCGTGCTGAGATTTCCTCGGCAGCGCGAAGCGCCCTGACCTGACGCGCAAAGAAAAACGGGTCACATCTTTTGGATGTGACCCGTAGATCGTTATAGATGGTCGGCGTGGCGGGATTCGAACTCGCGACCCCTTGCACCCCATGCAAGTGCGCTACCAGGCTGCGCTACACGCCGAACAGAAAGAAATTATATACTGGATTTTTCGCCTTTTAGGAAAGTAGTCCACGAATTTCTTCTAATTCGATCGCAACCTCTTCCCAGCTCAGCGGCGTGGGCTCCGCCAGGTGCTCCAGCGCGTCGTCGTCGCCGGCGTGCAGGGGCGCATCGCCGCCATGCCCCGCGCCGCTGAGCAACTGGTTGCGCGCACCGCTGATGGTGAAGCCCTGGCCGTACAACAGCTCACGGATGCGGCGGATCATCAGCACCTCGTGGTGCTGGTAATAGCGCCGATTGCCGCGGCGCTTGACCGGACGCAACTGGGTGAACTCCTGCTCCCAGTAGCGCAGCACATGCGGCTTCACATCGCACAGCACGGCTACCTCACCGATGGTGAAGTAGCGCTTGGCCGGGATGGGAGGAAGCTGTTGGTCCATGGCTTTGATTGTAGGCAGGCGCTTTCAGCGCCAGGCGGTCGAGTATGCCGCGTGGCGCCTGCGCCGTTTGTCAAAGCTTGTCAGCAGGCGCCTGCACCGAGTCCTTGAGCTTGCCGCTGGCGTGGAAGGTCACGACGCGGCGCGCCTCGATGGGCACCTCTTCGCCGGTGCGCGGGTTGCGTCCCGGGCGGGCCGCCTTCACGCGCACCTGGAAGTTGCCGAAGCTCGACAGCTTCACGTCCTGGCCGTCGATCAGGCTTTGCGAGATCAGGTCGAAGAACGCGTCCACCATGTCCTTGGCTTCGCGCTTGTTCAGGCCGATGCTGTCGAACAGCAGGTCGGCCAGCTGCGCCTTGGTCAGCGCCGGTTGCTCCAGGCTTTCTACCGAGAATTCCATTGCTATGCCTCTGATTCCCTAGCGCAGACGGGCGCCTACCCGTTGCTTGAGTTGATCGAGCGCGGCCTGCACCGAGCTGTCGATGAGCACGTCGGTCAGGCCGCCGGTGTCGCTGAACAGCGTCAGGCGGATGGCCAGGCTCTTCTCGCCCACGGCCAGGCCGCCGCTCACTTCGCCGTCCTTGCCGACCTTGGGACGGTAGACGTCGAACAGCACGGCCGAGCGCAGCGCGCTCTTGGCGGCATCGGCGGCGGAGGCGTGCACCGCCTCCATCACCTGCGCATGCGTCACGGCTTCGGCCACGACCACGGCGATGTCGCGCTCCACGGCCTGGTGCTTGGCCACCGAGGCGAACTGCGGCACCGGGCGCTGCAGCACGGCATCGAGCTCCAGCTCGAACAGCACGGGCGCGTGCGGCAGGTCCCACGACTGGCGCCACTTGGGATGCAGCTCGCCCACATGGCCGATCGCGCGGCCGCCGACGAACACCTGGGCGCAGCGGCCGGGGTGCATGGCCGGATGCTCGGCGGGCCGGAACTCGGCCGCCAGCGGCGCCAGCAGCGCCTCGACGTCGCCCTTCACATCGAAGAAATCGACGTTGCGCTCGGCCTCGCCCCACTGCAGCTGGTCCGCCGGGCCATAGGCCAGGCCGGCCACGCGCATGGGCTGGTCAAAGCCCTGCACCGTGGTGTCGCTGCTGAGCACCGAGGCATCGCGCAGGAACACACGGCCCAGCTCGAAGGTGCGCACGCGGTCGGCCTTGCGGTCCACGTTGAACTTGAGCACCTGCAGCAGCGAGCCCAGCAGCGACGAGCGCATCACGCTCAGCTGGCTGGCGATGGGGTTGAGCAGCTTGATCGGGTTGGCGTTGCCGGCCAGCTCGTGCTCCCAGCCCTCTTCGACGAAGCTGAAGTTGATGGTTTCCTGGAAGCCCAGTCCGGCCAGCGCACGGCGCACGGCGAACTGGCTGCGGCGGTTCTCGGCGCGCAGCTTGGGCGTGATGGGCGCGAGCGGCGGCGTGGTGGGCAGCTTGTCGTAGCCGATGATGCGGATGACCTCTTCGATCAGGTCTTCCTCGATGGTCAGGTCGAAGCGGTAGCTCGGCGGCGTGACGGTGATGGTGCCATCGCCCTCGGCCAGTTCCAGGCCCAGGCTGCGCAGCGCATCCACGCACTGCTGCTGGCTCAGCGGCATGCCGATGACCTTGCTCGCGCGCGCCACGCGCAGCGTGACGGGCTGGACGGCCGGCACGTTCGGCTGCTGGTCGGTGACCGGGCCGCACTGCGTCTCGGGCGTGCCGCAGATCTGCAGCACCAGCGCGGTGATGTGCTCGATGTGCTCCACCGTCAGCTGCGGATCGACGCCGCGTTCGAAGCGGTGGCCGGCGTCGGTCGAGAAGTTGTAGCGGCGCGAACGGCCGGCAATCGCCTTGGGCCACCAGAAGGCGGCTTCGATGTAGATGTTCTTGGTGGTGTCGGACACGGCCGTGGCGTCGCCGCCCATGATGCCGGCCAGCGACTCAACCTCGCGCTCGTCGGCGATCACACCCACCTGCGCATCGACGGTGACGGTGTTGCCGTTGAGCAGCTTGAGCTGTTCGCCCGGCTGGCCCCAGCGCACCTGCAGGCCGCCGTGGATCTTGTCCAGGTCGAAGATGTGCGACGGGCGGCCCAGCTCGAACATCACGTAGTTCGAGATGTCCACCAGCGGCGAGACGCTGCGCTGGCCGCAGCGGGCCAGGCGGTCCACCATCCATTGCGGCGTCTGCACCTGCGTATTGACGCCGCGCACGATGCGGCCCGAGAAACGGCCGCACAGCTCGGGCGCGTCGATGCGCACCGGCAGCTGGTCGGGCAGCTGCACGGCGTTGGCCGGGAAGCTCAGCGGCGTCAAAGGTGCGCCGGTCAGCGCCGAGACTTCGCGCGCCACGCCGTAGAGGGACAGGCAGTGCGCCAGGTCGGGCGTGAGCTTGAGCGTGAACAGCGTGTCGTCGAGCTGCAGGTACTCGCGGATGTTCTGGCCCAGCGGTGCGTCGGCAGGCAGCTCCAGCAGGCCGCCGTGGTCGTCGGCGATCTTCAGTTCCTTGGCCGAGCACAGCATGCCGTAGCTTTCCACGCCGCGCAGCTTGCCGATCTTGATCTTGAAGGGTTTGCCGTCTTCGCCGGGCGGCAGCTCGGCGCCCACCGTGGCGCACGGCACCTTGATGCCCACGCGGGCATTGGGCGCGCCGCAGACGATGTTCAGCAGCGCGGGGCCGCCCACATCGACCTGGCAGATGCGCAGGCGGTCGGCGTCAGGATGCTGCACGGCCTCCTTGATCTCGCCGACCACGATGCCGCTGAACGGCGGCGCCACCGGCTGGGTCTCTTCCACTTCCAGGCCGGCCATGGTCAGCACATCGGCCAGCTGCGCCGTGGAGATTGCGGGGTTGCAGAATTCGCGCAACCAGGATTCGGGGAATTGCATAGTCAGATTCTCGGGCCTACTCGGCGTATGGCGTTTAGCTCTTGAAAAAGGAGCTGCTGGCGCTTGCTGTTGCTCAAAATCAGATACAAATCCATCTGAAGTCCTTTTGAATCAAGCGCTATCAGCTCACTTTTTTATATCACTGGAATTGCGACAGAAAGCGCATGTCGCCATCGAAGAACAGGCGCAGGTCGTTCACGCCATAGCGCAGCATGGTCAGGCGGTCCGGCCCCATGCCGAAGGCGAAGCCGATGTACTTCTCGGGATCAAGCCCCATGTTGCGCACCACGTTGGGGTGCACCTGGCCCGAGCCCGACACCTCCAGCCAGCGGCCGGCCAGCGGCCCGCTCTGGAACTGGATGTCGATCTCGGCCGAGGGCTCGGTGAACGGGAAGAAGCTGGGACGGAAGCGCAGCACCAGGTCGTCCTGCTCGAAGAAGGTCTTGCAGAAATCGGTGAAGACCACCTTCAGGTCCTTGAAGCTCACGTTCTCGCCGATCCACAGGCCTTCGCACTGGTGGAACATCGGCGAGTGCGTGGCATCGCTGTCGACGCGGTAGGTGCGGCCCGGCGCGATCACGCGGATCTCGGGCATCGGCTGGCCGGCGTCGATCAGGTGGCGGTATTTCTTGACGTGCTGCACGGCGTAGCGCACCTGCATCGGGCTGGTGTGCGTGCGCAGCAGGTTGGGCGCCTGCTCCGTGCCGCCTTCGACGTAGAAGGTATCGTGCATGGAGCGCGCGGGATGGTCTTCCGGCGTGTTCAGCGCCGTGAAGTTGAACCAGTCGGATTCGATCTCGGGGCCCTCGGCCACATCGAAACCCATGGAGCCGAAGATCTGCTCGATGCGCTCCAGCGACAGCGACACCGGGTGCAGGCCGCCCGCGCCGCGGCGGCGGCCCGGCATGGTCACGTCCAGCACCTCTGACTTCAGGTGGGCTTCCAGCTCGGCATCGGCCAGCGCCTGGCGGCGCGCGTTCAGCGCCGCCTCGATGGCCTGCTTGGCCTGGTTGATGGCTGCACCGCGAGACTTTTTCTCTTCGACCGAAAGCTGCGCCATGCCCTTCATCAGCTCGGTCACACGGCCCGACTTGCCGAGAAACAGCGCCTTGGCGTTTTCCAGCGCCGCCGGGGTCTGCGCCTGCGCGAACGCTGCGGCAGCGCCTTCAACCAGAGAATCCAACTCGTTCATATCGACTCTTGAAATAAAACATGGGCTAGCGCCTTTTCAAGCCCTAGCCCATGTTGATTGTGCTCCGGCGGCTACGGTTTGGGGTGTAGCCGCCGATCGTGAACTCAGGCAGCCAGCTTGGCCTTCACTTGTTCAACGATGCTGCCGAAGGCAGCCTTGTCGTGCACCGCGAGGTCGGCCAGCATCTTGCGGTCGATCTCGATGGCGGCCTTCTTCAGGCCGTTGGCGAACTGGCTGTAGGTCAGGCCCAGTTCACGGGCAGCGGCATTGATACGGGCGATCCACAGCTGGCGGAACACACGCTTCTTGGTGCGGCGGTCACGGTAGGCGTACTGGCCTGCCTTCATCACCGCCTGCTTGGCGATGCGGAAGACGTTACCACGACGGCCGCGGAAACCCTTGGCCAGCTTCAGAACCTTCTTGTGACGGGCACGTGCCGTTACACCACGTTTAACGCGAGGCATGAGTTTTCTCCTTGTTCGTCAGTATTACAGGCCAGCCGACGGCAGCATCTGTGCGATGTGACCCATGTTGGTCTCATGCACGTTCACTGCACCACGCAGGTGACGCTTGTTCTTGGTGGTCTTCTTGGTCAAGATGTGACGCTTGAAGGCTTGGCCGCGCTTGACGGTGCCACCGGGACGAACGCGAAAACGCTTCTTCGCGCTGCTCTTGGTCTTCATTTTGGGCATGTTCATGCTCCTTATGATTTGTGCTCGTGAGGCGTTCGGCCAACCTGGCTGAACTTGAATGGGCCCCGAGCCACTTTTGAAGCAGGCTGGCTCCCGAAGAAGCCGCCCGCCGAAAAACCGAAAGCGGCCAAAGCCGCTTGTCGGAACTCGCTATTCTAACCGGATATTCAAAAAGCCTGGGTAAACACGGGGGAGCCCCCGTTCAAGCGTTCACTTCAGGCAACAGACCCGGCGCCGATTCGCGCAAGCTTGGTCAGTTCGCAGCCACCGGCGCCGCGCTGGCGTCGGGCGCCTTGGCGGGTGCAGGCTTCTTGCGCGCCGGAGCGATCATCATGATCATCTGGCGGCCTTCGAGCTTGGGGAACTGCTCTACCAGGATGGTGTCGGACAGCTCGTCGCGGATGCGGTTGAGCAGATCGAGACCCAGGTTCTGGTGCGTGATCTCGCGGCCGCGGAAGCGCAGCGTGACCTTGACCTTGTCGCCCTCCGCCAGGAAGCGGCGGATATTGCGCATCTTGACGTTGTAGTCGCCATCATCCGTGCCGGGGCGGAATTTGACTTCCTTGATCTCGATCACGGTCTGCTTCGCCTTGGCTTCGGCCGCCTTCTTCTGCTCGAGGTACTTGAACTTGCCGTAGTCCATCAGGCGCACCACCGGCGGGACGGCCGTGGCGGCGATTTCGACCAGGTCGACGTCCAGCTCACCGGCCATGCGCAGGGCTTCCTGCAGGCTCACGATGCCCATGGGCTCGTTGTTGGGACCGGACAGACGCACTTCAGGCGCCTGAATCTCACGGTTCAGACGGTGTTTGCGCTCTTCGCGGTGGCGGCGATCACGGAATTCAGTAGCTATGGCTTTCACCCTAAAATTAAAAAAGCTACGACAGCGTAGCTGCTAGTCAAGCAGGCACGCTGTCCAAAGCTGGGATGGAGACGACGTCAGGCCTTGGAAGCGATGTCGCGGGAAATGAGTTCGACGAATTCACCCACCGACATCACACCGAGGTCTTTGCCACCCCGGGCGCGCACTGCCACGGCACCTGCTGCCTTCTCCTTGTCGCCGGCGACGAGGATGTAGGGCAGCTTCTGCAGGGAATGCTCCCGTATTTTATACGTAATCTTCTCGTTACGCAGATCGGTGACCACCCGCAGCTCCTGGCGCGGAAGGGCTTTCTGCAGTTGGGCGGCCACATCCTTGATGTAGTCGGCCTGCGCATCGGTGATGTTCAGGATGGCGATCTGGGTCGGTGCCAGCCAGGCCGGCAGCGCGCCGGAATGGTGCTCGATCAGGATGCCGATGAAGCGCTCCAGGCTGCCCAGGATGGCGCGGTGCAGCATGACCGGGCGGTGGCGCGAGCCGTCTTCGCCGACGAACTCGGCATCCAGGCGCTCGGGCAGGTTCGGGTCCACCTGGATGGTGCCGCACTGCCACTGGCGGCCGAGCGCGTCGCGCAGCGTGTACTCGATCTTGGGGCCATAGAAAGCCCCTTCGCCCGGCAGGTATTCGAACTCGCAGCCCGAGGCACGCAGGCCGTCGGCCAGCGCGGCTTCGGCGCGATCCCAGCTTTCGTCGGTGCCGATGCGCTTTTCCGGCCGGGTCGAGAGCTTGTACAGGATGTCGGTGAAGCCAAAGTCCTTGTAGACCTTCTGCAGCAGCGTGGTGAAGGACTGCACTTCGGCCTGGATCATGTCCTCGGTGCAGAAGATGTGGCCGTCGTCCTGGGTGAAGCCACGCACGCGCATGATGCCGTGCAGGCCGCCGGTGGGCTCGTTGCGGTGGCAGGCACCGAACTCGCCGTAGCGCAGCGGCAGGTCGCGGTAGCTCTTGATGCCCTGCTTGAAGATGATGATGTGGCCGGGGCAGTTCATCGGCTTGAGCGCGTACTCGCGCTTTTCCGATTCGGTGGTGAACATGTTCTCGCGGTACTTGTCCCAGTGGCCGGTCTTCTCCCACAGGCCCTTGTCCAGAATCTGCGGGCCCTTGACCTCGAGGTAGCCGTTGTCGCGGTAGACGCGGCGCATGTACTGCTCCACCTCTTGCCAGATCGCCCAGCCCTTGGGGTGCCAGAACACGGTGCCGGGCGAGTGCTCGTCGATGTGGAACAGGTCGAGCTCGCGGCCGAGCTTGCGGTGGTCGCGCTTCTCGGCCTCTTCCAGCATGGTCAGGTACTGCTGCAGCTCGTCCTTGCTGGCCCAGGCGGTGCCGTAGATGCGCTGCAGCATCTCGTTGCGATGGTCGCCGCGCCAGTAGGCGCCGGCCACCTTCATCAGCTTGAAGAACTTGAGCTTGCCGGTGCTGGGCACGTGCGGGCCGCGGCACAGGTCCTCGAAGCTGCCTTCGCGGTAGAGGCTGACTTCCTCGTTGGTCGGGATGCTGGCGATGATCTCGGCCTTGTAGTTCTCGCCCAGGCTCTTGAAGTAGGCCACGGCTTCGTCGCGCGGCAGCACGCGGCGGGTCACCGGCTCGTCCTTGGAGGCCAGCTCGCCCATCTTCTTCTCGATGGCTGCCAGGTCTTCGGGCGTGAACGGGCGCTTGTAGGCGAAGTCGTAGTAGAAGCCGTTCTCGATCACCGGGCCGATGGTGACCTGGGCTTCGGGGAACAGTTCCTTGACCGCGTAGGCCAGCAGGTGGGCGGTGGAGTGGCGGATCACTTCCAGGCCGTCGGCGTCCTTGGCGGTGATGATGGACAGCGGTGCGTCCTGCGCGATCACGTAGCTGGTGTCCACGACCTTGGCGTCGTCGCCACGGCCGACCTTGCCGGCCAGCGCGGCCTTGGCCAGGCCCGCGCCGATCGATGCGGCCACCTCGGCCACGGTGACCGGGCCGGGGTAGTCGCGCTGGGAGCCATCGGGGAGCGTAATCTGAACCATATTCATCCTGTTGTTTCTTGAATCTGCAAGCCGCGCCGGCCGCAAGCACAGAGCAAAAGCACAAAGCGCGGAACCAGTCCGCGCTTTGCTTGTGTCAGAGGGAGATGAAAGCGTGCAGGCGCGAACCTTCGGCCTCAGTGGCCGGAGAAGCTGGGGGTGCCAGTCGTTCGCGGTGTCATAACCCGTGCTGCCTTTCTCGCTCTTGTGGTGCTATGAAAATTGGTAAACATCGTTATTTTCCCACAACCGGCGGCGCTGCCGCGCCTGCGGGGTCTTGGGTGCCGGTCACAATGGCTACCAACCCCGCTCCCACCCAGCCTTTCCCGTTTCATGCGCCGTTGCCTTGCCTGCCTGCCGTCCCTTCGCCCCGCCTGGCCCGCCGTGCTGGCGGCCGCACTGCTGGCGGCCGGCTGCAGCAGCACGCCGGCCCCGCGCGGCAAGCTGCCCGAGCGCGACATGGAGGGCAAGGAATGGGGCCAGTCGGACGTGAACCGCGTCGCCACGCTGGGCATGCAGGCCAACCTGCAGAGCCTGTACCGGCTGATGGACAAGCTCTACCGCCGCAATCCGCAGGAGTGGAAGAAAGGCGGCTTCGCCAACCGCGACGAGGCGATGAAGGCCGTGCGCGGCGCCATCGAGACCGGCCAGCCCTGGCCGGAACTGCTGGACCAGCGCGACATCCAGGGCATGAGCATGTCGCTGTCGCCGCAGTTTGCCGGCGACCGCGTGGCTGCCTTCATCTACTCGACGGCCGACATGCTGATCACCGCGCACGGCGGCCGCACCACCTTCTATCTGATCCACGGGCAGGACGCGCAGGCGCTGTACAACGCGGCGCGCAACCTGGAGATCGCCAACTGGATGCTGACGCACCGCACCCAGGCCAATGGCCAGCCGCTGCTGCTGACCAACGAGATCACAGCGCAGGACCGCAACCTGAGCTTCGAGCGCGAGTTCGGCAAGATGATCGCCCGCGTCGACCTGCTGGCCGAGGTGACGTCCGAGAAGTACCGCCGCGCGGTGATCGGCTATGTGCAGGGTCTGGCGGGCGGATCGCTGTTCCAGTTCCTGCCGGTGCAGGCGGTGGCGAATTGATGCTTCTATAAAAAAGAGAGCTGCTCGCGCTTTCTGTATCTTGTATTGAATGTAAAAACCATTCAAATCCCATATACATCAAGCTCCAGCAGCTATTATTTTTTATTCCATCTCAAGCAAAAAAAAGCGGCCACCTGGGCCGCTTTCTTCATACCGGCTGCGCCGGGATCAGTGGAACTGCTCTTCTTCAGTGGAGCCGGTCAGGGCCTTCACGCTGGACGAGCCGCCCTGGATCACGGTGGTCACGTCGTCGAAGTAGCCTGCGCCCACTTCCTGCTGGTGCGAAACGAAGGTGTAGCCTTGCTCGCGGGCGGCGAATTCGGGCTCCTGGATCATCTCCACGTAGTGGCGCATGCCTTCGCCGCCGGCGTAGGCGTGGGCGAACTTGAAGGTGTTGTACCAGTTGCTGTGGATGCCGGCCAGCGTGATGAACTGGTACTTGTAGCCCAGCGCGGACAGGTCTTCCTGGAACGAGGCGATCTGCTTGTCGTTCAGGTTCTTGCGCCAGTTGAACGAAGGCGAGCAGTTGTACGACAGCAGCTTGCCGGGGTTGGCGGCGAGCACGGCCTGGGCGAATTCGCGGGCAAAGCCGATGTCTGGCACGCCGGTTTCGCACCACACCAGGTCGGCGTAGGGCGCGTAGGCCACGCCGCGGCTGATGGCCTGCTCCAGGCCGTTCTTCACGCGGTAGAAGCCTTCTTGCGTGCGCTCGCCGGTCAGGAAGGGCTTGTCGTTCGCGTCGTGGTCGCTGGTGATCAGGTTGGCGGCTTCCGCGTCGGTGCGGGCCAGCACGATGGTGGGCACGCCCATCACGTCGGCGGCGAAGCGCGCGGCGATCAGCTTCTCGCAGGCTTCCTGCGTCGGCACCAGCACCTTGCCGCCCATGTGGCCGCACTTCTTCACGGCAGCCAGCTGGTCTTCGAAGTGCACGCCGGCGGCGCCGGAGGCGATCATGTTCTTCATCAGCTCGAAGGCGTTCAGCACGCCGCCGAAGCCGGCTTCCGCATCGGCCACGATGGGCAGGAAGTAGTCGATGAACTCCTTGTCGCCGGGGTTGATGCCGCGGCCCCACTGGATTTCGTCAGCGCGCTTGAAGGTGTTGTTGATGCGGCGCACCATGGTCGGCACCGAGTCGTAGGCGTACAGCGACTGGTCGGGGTACATGGTTTCGCTGGTGTTGCCGTCGGCGGCCACCTGCCAGCCCGACAGGTACACGGCCTCCAGGCCTGCCTTGGCCTGCTGCATGGCCTGGCCGGCGGTGATCGCGCCGAAGGCGTTCACATAGCCCTTCTTGGCGCCGCCGTTGATCTTTTCCCACAGCTTCTCGGCGCCGCGCTGGGCCAGCGTGTACTCGGGCTGCAGGCTGCCGCGCAGGCGCACCACGTCGGCGGCGCTGTAGCCGCGCTTGACGCCCTTCCAGCGGGGGTTCTGCGCCCAGTCCTTTTCGAGGGCGGCAATCTGTTGTTCGCGGCTGAGTTGTTCTTTGATCGATTGAGGCATGTGGAACTCCTGAAGTGGTGCGAAGGTTCTGGGGGAACATCACCGCGGTGCAGTGCTTGTCCTTGGGCTCTACTGTAGCGGCACTCGCTGGTCTCTTTTACGTCTTATGTCTTATATAAGACTATTTCTTTTCCATTAAAAATCAATCAGTTGAAATTTAAATATTGCAATACGGAAACAGTTTTCTCATATTGAGAAAATTTGCGGCAACGCAACAAAGATATTTTTCATAATGCGGTTTGATTTTTTTGATGCTGAAAACAGGCCCCGGCGGCATGCCAGATGCAGCCGCCTTGCCTTGCGCCAACGCGCAGACTGCAGGCCATCGCCCGCAACCGCCCGCCACGCTCTACACTCTGGCGCGGCCCTCGTGCGGGCGATCTTCGATCTTGATCGCCACCGATGACCACCGGATGACGCCGTCCGCCCGCCACCCGCGGAACGCCGGCGCAGGCCCCTACCCATCACCTGTTCACTCCATGCATCCACCTTCCAGGCCGGTGGCCTATCTGTTTCTGGCGCTCAGCATGTCGCTGGTGGGCTGCTACGTAGCGCTGTCCAAGCCGCTGGCGGCGGCGCTGCCGGTGCTGCTGCTGGCCTGGATGCGCTTCGGCATCGGCGTGGTGGCGATGGCGCGCTGGCTCCGGCGCCCGCCGGGCGAGGCGCCGCTGACGCGGCAGGCGCGCGGCCTGCTGTTCCTGGAGTCGTTCTTCGGCAACTTCCTGTTCACCATCTGCATGATCACCGGCGTGAGCATGACGGGCGCGGTGGCGGCCAGCGTCACCATGTCGGCCATTCCCGCCGCGATCGCGCTGCTGAGCTGGTTGTTCCTCAAGGAGCGCATCTCGGCGCGCATAGGCTGCTCCATTGCGCTGGCCGTGCTGGGCATCGCGCTGTTCGCACTGGCCAAGCCCGACAGCCATGGCGCGGCGGCCGGCAATGCGGCGCCGGATGGCAGCTTCTGGGGCCAGCTGTTGCTGATCGCCGCCGTGCTGTGCGAGGCCAGCTACGCCGTCATCGGCAAGAAGCTGACCGCCAGCGTCAGCCCCAAGCGCATCGCCGCACTGATCAACCTCTGGGGCTTCACGCTGACCACGCCCTTCGGCCTGTACCTGGCCTGGCATTTCGACTTTGCGGCGGTGCATCCGCCGCTGTGGGCGCTGCTGCTGTTCTACTCGCTGGCCGCCTGCGTGTGGACGGTGTGGCTATGGATGACCGGCCTGCGCTCGGTGCCGGCCTCGCAAAGCGGCATCTTCACGGTGATGCTGCCGGTCAGCGCGGCGCTGGTGGGCGTGGTGGTGCTGGGCGAGTCGCTCAACCGCTACCAGTTGCTGGCCTTCGGCATCGCGCTGTCCAGCCTGGTGCTGGCGACCCTGCCGCTGCACCGGCTGCGGCGCCAGCCCTCCTGACCAGGAATCCGCTCAGAGCAGCGGCTGGCGGCTGACCACGATGCCGTCGGCATCGGCGTACAGCCAGTCGCCAGGATGGACCCACTGGCCCTGAATCTGCACCGGCACATCGCGCAGGCCCGCGCCGCGCTTCTCGGTGGGCAGCGGCACCAGGCCGAGCGCACGGATGCCGATGTCGCAGGCCTGCAGCTCGGCCACGTCGCGCACGCAGCCGTTGACCACGATGCCGCTCCAGCCGTTCTTCACCGCCGACACCGCGATGTTGCCGCCCACCAGCGCGCGGCGCAGCGAAGCGCCGCCGTCCACCACCAATACCCGCCCTTCGCCCGGCGTGGCCAGGGCCTCGCGCACGCGGGAGTTGTCCTCGTGGCACTGCACCGTGCTCACCGGCCCGCAGAAGGCGGCGCGCAGCCCCCAGTGCAGGAACACCGGCGGCAGCACCTGGAAATCGGTGCCCACCCGGGCCAGCTGGGCATCGCAAAGATCGCAGGTACTGAAGTTCGGGGTCGTCATGGCTCGCTTTCAAAAAGGAATGCGGGCCCATCATAGGAGGAAAGCACTACAGGTGCTGGGGATACACCGACGCTGCCTCGCAGCGGCGCCCGCTGCATAGCTGGTGGCAAACAATGGATAAAAATCAATAGCTTGCGGGAAAACACCGAGTTTGCGGCATCCGACAACAATGGTTAGCCGCCCGGCAAACGCAACATTTCGAGGCAAAAAAACGCCTCCCTGCCTTGGAAACCCCCGGGTTTACCGTTAGCATGCGTCCAACCAGCGGAGGGACTCTCCACCTGGCGAGACAACTGTTCACAAGGAATCCAACCATGGCAACTGCATCCAAGACCACTGCTCCTGCAAAAAAGCGCACCCCGAACGCCGCCTTCATGAAGCCGCTGACCCCCAGCCCCGCGCTGGCAGCTGTGGTCGGCGCTGCGCCGCTGCCCCGTACCGAAATCATCAGCAAGCTGTGGACGTACATCAAGGCCCACAACCTGCAGGACGCCGCCAACAAGCGCATGATCAATGCCGACGCCAAGCTGAAGGAAGTCTTCGGCAAGCCCCAGGTCTCGATGTTCGAGATGGCCGGCCTGATCGGCAAGCACGTCAAGTAAGCTACAGGCAAGCAACGGCGCGCACACTACCGCGCGCGGTTCTCCCTCCCAAGCTGGCACTCTGCCGGCTTTTTTTTTCGCCCGCCGCACGCTGCGGCCGGGCCACACCTCCCCGCCCCCCTCCCCCGCCACCTGCCTGGCTTGTGAAAAAACCGGGCTGAATGTGTCCAATATGTTGCAAATACACGTCAAAAGAATACGAATCGTTATCATTTGACTTATTATTGCTCCCCGCACAGAGACCATCACCAGACAAGCCGGACCGGGTCCGGCTTGTCCGTGCACCCCCACGACGGGATACGTTCCGTCCGCACCGAATTTCTTTCCTCTCTTGGAGCATCACCTTGACAAACCGTAGCCGCCACCGTGGCCGCGCCACGCGCCCCAGCGCCGTGGTCCACTCCCCCGTCGCCGACAAGGCTGTCCTTCCGCTGGGCGCGCTGATGCTCGCCGCCTCGGTCGGCAGCTGGGCGCAGTCCGCCCCGGCCGCACCCGAAACCACGCTGGGCACGGTGACCGTCAAGGAAGCCGCCGAAGTCCAGAGCAAGGACACGCTGCTGCGCAAGAAAACCACGGTGGGCAAGGGCGAGCAGGACATCAAGGACATCCCCCAGTCGGTGACCGTGTTCACCGAGAAGCTGATGAGCGACCGCAACCACGACGACTTCCGCGACGTGCTGCGCAGCACCGCGGGCGTGACCTTCCAGGCCGGCGAAACCGGCGAAGAGGACGTGCGCCTGCGCGGCTTCTCGCTGGGCCAGGCCGGCGACATCTACGTGGACGGCATGCGCGATGCGCCGCTGTACGAGCGCGACACCTTCAACCTCGACCGCGTCGAAGTGCTCAAGGGATCGGCCTCGATGCTGTTCGGCAAGGGCTCCACTGGCGGTGTGGTCAACCAGGTGAACAAGTCGCCGCTGCTGATTGACCAGCACGAGGCTTCCTACATGTTCGGCACGGGCAAGGACCACCGCGCCACCGGTGACTTCAACTTCGTCACCGGCGAGAACGCCGCGCTGCGCCTGAACGTGATGGCGGAGAACCACGACAACTACGGCGCCTTCCAGCGCAAGCGCGGCATCGCGCCCACGTTCGCCTGGGGCATCGGCACGCGCGACGAGTTCTCGGTGGGCCTGTACTACCTCGACATCGACGGCCGCCCGAGCTACAACCACCCGTGGCTGACGCAGAACGGCCGCATCATCCCGACGCTGCCGGCCAAGAACTTCTACGGTCTCAACAGCGACCACCTCGACACCTCGGCCAAGTACGTGACGCTGGGCCACACGCACCGCTTCGACGACGGCGGCGAGCTGAAGACCCGCCTGCGCTACGGCAAGTACTCGCGTGACCTGCTGGCCAGCACCATCGGCTTCGCCGCGGCGACGCGCCCCACCGTCATCTCGGACATCACCGACTCCACGGTGCTGACCCGTGGCTCCAAGGGCCGCATCGGCTACACCGAGATGACCCAGCTGCAGAGCGACTACACGAACCGCTTCAACCTGGGCGGCATGCAGCACGACATCATCGCGGGCTTCGACTTCTACCACGACGACGCCGAGCGCAACAACAACGTCACCAACCCCACGTCCCGCCCCAACACCAGCGTGGGCACGCCCAACAACGGCGACTGGGTGGCGGACGGCCGCGGCGACATCGCCTACAACACCTTCAAGGCGCGCAGCCTGGGCCTGTACCTGCAGGACACCATGGCGCTGACCCAGACCCTGAAGCTGGTGGGCGGCCTGCGCTTCGACCACTTCAAGGCCTCGTACCGCAATGCGGACGGCTCGCTGAGCAACGAACGCTCGGACGGCCTGTGGAGCCCGCGCGTCGGCCTGATCTTCCAGCCTGACAGCGCCAGCTCGTACTATGTGTCGTACGGCCAGTCGTACAACACCTCGGCCGACACCTACCAGTACGGCGTCAGCGTCAGCAACGGCACCAACCGCGCAGTGAACACGGCGCCGGAAAAGAGCCGCAACATCGAAGTCGGCGGCAAGTGGGAACTGGCCGAAGGCCGTGCGCTGGTCGGCGTCGCCGCCTTCTACAGCGAGAAGTACAACGAGCGCAACACCGACCCCGACACCACCGCCACGCAGGAGCTGCTCTCCGGCAAGCGCCACGCCGCGGGCATGGAGTTCAACTTCGCCGGCCGCATCACGCCGCAGTGGGAACTGTTCTGGAACCACACCTGGATTCCTGAAGCCAAGATCGACGAGAGCAACGTGGCTCTGAACGCCGCCGGCACCGGCGCGCAGGTCCAGGGCGACCGCCCCGGCCTGACGCCCAAGCAGAGCGGCAGCCTCTGGACCACCTACGCCATCACGCCCCAGATCCGCGTGGGCGGCGGCCTGAACTACCGTGGCGCGCAAAGCCCCGATGGCGCACGCCACCTGACCGCGGCCGGCTTCACCACCTTCGACGCGATGGCCGAGTACCGCTTCGACCAGAAGACGACGCTGCAGCTGAACGTGAAGAACCTGAGCAACAAGCTGTACGCCGACACGCTGTACCGCGGCTTCTACTCGCCGGGCGCTCCCCGCGCCGTGCAGCTGACGCTGAAGACCCGCTTCTGATATCGTCCCCTGTATGTTCCTGCACCTGCGTAACATCCTGACTCCCGAGGAGCTGTCCGGCATCCGGACGGCCCTGGCCGAACAAGCCGTGTGGAACGACGGTGCGCGCAGTGCAGGCCAGCAGGCCCAGACACAGAAGCACAACCAGCAGCTGGCGCAGGACACCCCGCTGTCCCGTCAACTGCAGGCGCTGGTCGTCAATGCCGTCCAGCGCGATCCCGTCTTCTTTGCCGCAGCGCTGCCCAAGCGCATCTACAACCCGCTGTTCAACCGCTACGGCGGCGAGTCGAACCATTACGGCTCGCACATCGACGGCGCCGTGCTGCGCTCGCAATCCACCCAGCAATGGGTGCGCACCGACATCTCCTGCACCCTCTTCCTGAGCGAACCCGACGAGTACGACGGCGGCGAGCTCGAGATCCAGGAAGGCCTCGCGCCGCAGCGCGTCAAGCTGGCCGCCGGCGACCTGGTGCTGTACCCCGGCACCACCGTCCACCAGGTGCGCCCGGTGACGCGCGGCACCCGCCTGGCCAGCTTCTTCTGGGTCGAAAGCATGGTGCGCTCGCTCGAGCAGCGCCGCCTGCTCTTCGACATGGACCAGCACCTGGTGCAACTGCGCCAGACCCTGGGCGAGGCCGACCCTTCCGTGCTGGCACTGGTGGGCACCTACCACAACCTGCTGCGCATGTGGGCCGACTGCTGACGCCCAGCACCCCTGCCTTCCCCCAGGCACTTCATTTTTGATAGCTGCCCCCGCTTGCCCGGCCTCACACCTAATATAGATTTCATTGAAATCCGATATGCACCAAGCGCGGGCAGCTACTTTTTTTGAAGTACCGCTACCATAGCCGCATGCAGCTCCCCAGCCCCACCTTGCAGCCCATCCCGGCGGACATCGTCAACCTCGCTGACTACGAGCGCCACGCCCGCGAGCGGCTCGACGCCAACGCCTGGGCCTACTTTGCCGGCGGCGCGGGCGATGAGCAGACCCTGGCCGCCAACCAGCAGGCCTGGCAGCAACTGGCGCTGCTGCCGCGCGTGCTGCGGCCGCTGGCCGGCGGCCACACCCGCACCACGCTGCTCGGCCGCGAGCTGCTGCACCCGATCCTCGCCGCGCCCATGGCCTTTCTGCGCCTCGCCGAAGACAGTGGCGAGATCGGCCTGGCCTACGCCTGCGCCGCGATGGGCGCGGGCCTCGTCGCCAGCACCCAGGCCAGCCTGCCGCTCGAAGCCATCGCCGCCACCTGCCTGCAGGACGCCGCGCGCGGGCCGTTGTGGTTTCAGATGTACCTGCAGCATGACCGCGGCTTCAACCGCGAGCTGCTGCAGCGCGTGGAAGCCGCCGGCTACGAGGCCGTCGTCGTCACCGTCGATGCGCCCACCAGCGGCGTGCGTGACCGTGAGCGGCGCGCACAGTTCAGGCTCCCGCCCGGCATGGCGGCCGTCAACCTGCAAGGGCTGCCGCCACTGCCAACCGTGGCGCTCAATCCACAGCAAAGCCCGCTGTTCGACAGCCTGCTGCGCCATGCGCCCACCTGGGAAGACATCGCCTGGCTGCAGGAGCAGACCCGGCTGCCGGTGCTGCTCAAGGGCATCACCCACCCGGCGGATGCGCGCGAGGCGCAGCGCCTGCAAGTGGCGGGCCTCATCTGCTCCAACCACGGCGGCCGCACGCTGGACACCATGCCTGCCACCGCCCGCCTGCTGCCGGCCGTGGTGCAGGCCGTGCAGGGCGATATGCCGGTGCTGGTGGACGGCGGCATCCGCCGCGGCACCGACGTGCTCAAGGCGCTGGCCCTGGGCGCCAGCGCCGTGCTGGTCGGGCGCCCGCTGGCCTGGGGACTGGCCACGGCCGGCGCCGCCGGCGTGGCCCATGTGCTGCGCCTGCTGCGCGACGAACTGGAAGCCGCCATGGCCCTCACCGGCTGCCGCACGCTGGCGGATATCTCGGCCGACCTGCTGCTGCGCGACTGACTCCATCGCTCCTCTGTGGCTCGGACGCAGCGCTGGCCCATAAATTAAATTTCAAAATACCTTATTTAAAATAAGAATAACAAATCAAAAACAACAGCAATCGAAGCCATTCCAACCATTGAGTGCTGCTTTATCTTCGACCAGGTATTTTGTGGAATCCCATATATATCAATAACCATATCATTTCGATGCGCACGCAATTAATCAAGCAAAAACAATGACTTGATTAATAAACAATGGTATATGGCAATGTCATTTTCTGCACCTATCGCTGCCATTGAATCTACCCTTCACCGTTGAGAAATCCGGCCCTCAAATGTCAACGAATTGTGACTTATCATGAATTTGGAGACATATTCCTTCTATAGGGAGAGGTAGACATGAGAGCCATTTTTCATCGCTTGCGGCTCGCGCCCTTGCTTCGCCACTGGCCGGCAGTCCTCGGTCTGGCCTTGCTCGGGACCGCACTGCCTTCGCAGGCCCAGACCGCCACGGCCGGGCAGTTGGTCATCAGCGAGTTCCGGGTGCGGGGCCCGAACGGCGCCAACGACGAGTACATCGTCATCCAGAACCTGAGCGGGGCCGACCATACGGTGACCTCGGCCAGCGGCACCGGCTACGGCGTGGCCGCCTCGGATGGCACCACCCGCTTCAGCATTCCCAACGGCACGGTGATTCCCAACCAGGGCTACTACCTGGGCGTCAACAGCGTGGGCTATTCGCTGGCGTCCTATCCCGCAGGCAACGGCACGACGGCCACCGGCGATGCCACCTGGACCACCGACATCCCCGACAACGCAGGCATCGCGATCTTCAACAACAACACCGGCGGGGGCAGCTATGTGCTGGCCAACCGCCTCGATGCCGTGGGCTCGACCTCCGAGGCCAATACGCTCTACAAGGAAGGCACGGGCTATCCGGCGCTCGTCCCCTTCTCCATCGACTATGCCTTCGTGCGCGACCGCTGCGGCAAGGGCGGCAGCATCACCACCATGGGGCCATGCCCCAGCGATGGCGCGGTGATGGACACCAACAACAACGCGGCAGACTTCATCTTCGTGGATACCAACGGCACCAGCGCCGGCGCGGGCCAGCGCCTGGGCGCACCGTCGCCGCACAACCTCTCCAGCCCGATGACCCTGCGGCCGGTCGGCGGCTTCGCCACGGCTCTGCTCGATACCTGCGCGGCCACGGCAGCGCCCCCCAACCTGGTGCGCGACTTCACCAGCGACCCGCCCAACAACTCGACCTTCGGCACCCTGGACTTCCGCCGCACCTTCATCAACAACTCCGGCGGCAACATCACCCGCCTGCGCTTCCGCATCATCGACCTGACCACCTTCCCGGCCCCCAGCGGCATCGCCGACCTGCGGCCGCGCACCTCATCGGCCGTCGTCGTCACCGTGGACCGCCCACCCTGCGGCTCTGGCACCAGCAATGTCACCGTGAATGGCACGACGCTGGAACAGCCGCCCAGCCAGCCGAACGGCGGCGGCTTCAACTCCACGCTGTCCGCCGGCACGGTCACGCTGGCCACGCCAATCGCGAATGGCGCCAGCATCGACCTGCGCTTCCTGCTCGGCATCCAGCAGACAGGTGCCTACAAGTTCAAGGTGCTGGTGGAAGCTCTGCCCCAGGGCGGTGGTGGCGATGTGGGCTTGCAGGTGGTCAATTTCGAGGGTGCCACCGACAACCCCTCGGTCACCATCAATCAGGCCGTGGGCCAGAGCGACCCGACCAGCACCTCCCCCATCAACTTCACGGCCGTGTTTGACCGCTCCGTGACCGGCTTCACCAACGCCGATGTCCAGCTGTCCGGCACGGCAGGCGCCACCACCGCCGTGGTCACCGGCGGGCCGACCACCTACAACATTGCCGTATCGGGCATGACCGGCAATGGAACCGTGATTGCCACAATCCCTTCAGGTGTGGCCACCGATGGCGTCACCACGAACATTGCCTCGACCAGCACGGACAACAGCGTGGACTTCAACAATCCGCCGCCTACGGTCACGATCAACCAGGCCATCGGGCAGGCGGATTCGGCAGCGACGTCGCCCATCAACTTCACGGTGACCTTCAGCGAGGAAGTGACGGGATTCACGGACGCCGACGTCCAGCTGTCCGGCACGGCCGGAGCCACCACGGCGGTCGTCACCGGGGGGCCGCTCACGTTCAACGTGGCCGTGTCGGGCATGACGACCGGCGGCACCGTCATCGCCACCATCCCGGCCGGAGCCGCCGTGGACCTTGGCGGAGGCCAGAGCCTGGCCTCCACCAGCACTGACAACAGCGTGACCTGGGCTCCGGGCGAGCCTCCCGGGCCGCAGAACCCTGGTCCGGCCAAACCGATCCCGGCATTGTCGGCCTGGATGCTGGCCGCGCTCACCGCTGGCCTCGCCCTGCTGGTAGGGGCCCAGCGCCGCCGCAGGGAACAGCGAACCTGAGCGACTTCTGCCATCCCGCCCATCGAGGCCCTCGTTCCTGCAACGGGGGCCTCGTTGCTTTTCCACCCGGCGGGGAAGCTGCGCAACCGCCCCAATGGCCCTACCGCCAAATAGCTATTGCAAATGCGAAGAATTCTTATTTATAATCACCCCATCGTAATTCACCAGCCAGCCAACGCTGCTTGACCCGCCATGATCGTCTGTGTATGCCGCCGCGTCTCTGACCGCGAAATTGCACGCCACGCGCATGCCGGGATGACGTTCGACGAGATCCAGTTCGAGCTGGGTGTCGGTCTGCAATGCGGATGCTGCGAAGGCTGCGCCCGCGATGTGGTCGAACAGTGCAGCGCATCGCGCCCGGTGGCCGCCTTGCACAACGAGGCCCAGGCCACCTCTCAGCCGATCCAGCTTGCCACAGTCATCACTGAAAGCAAAGCATGGAACTCTTCGTCGCGCTTGTTGGCAGCCTGATCCTGGTGGCCGTTTCCGCCTGGTGGATTTTTCAAGAATAAGCCAAGGATCCCGACCGCGGGCAAAGGCCTGGCCCTTTGCCCCAGCTTCTCCCCATGTCCCAACCTGAACGTTTTGCCCCGCAGGACACTGCCGGCCGCAACCTGGCTGTCGCCGCCTCGGTGCTGACGCTGCATGTGGCCGGCCTGTGGGCCTTGAACTCGGGCCTGCTCAAGACCCACGCCATGGAGCTGCCGCAGCCCAAGCCGGTGATGGTGGAGCTGATCGCGCCCGAGCCGCCCAAGCTCGAGCCGCCACCGCCGCCTCCCGCGCCCAAGCCGCCGAAACCGCAGCCCGCGCCGCCCAAGCCCGTGCCCAAGCCCGCACCGGCGCCCAAGCCGCTGCCCGTGGCCAAGGCGCCGCCGGCGCCCAATGCGCCCGTGGTCGCGGCCGAGCCGCCGGCACCGCCACCGGCGCCGCCCGCACCACCCGCGCCGCCGCCTGCTCCCCCGGCCCCGCCGGCACCGCCCGCGGTGCAGCTGCCGTCGAGCAATGCGGCCTACCTCAAGAACCCTGCGCCGGTCTATCCTGCGATCAGCCGTCGCATGAACGAGCAGGGCAAGGTGCTGGTGCGCGTCTTCGTCGACGAGCACGGCGACCCCAAGCAGGTCGAGCTCAAGCAGTCCAGCGGCTTCGACCGGCTGGACAACGCAGCGCTGGACGCCGTGCGGCGCTGGCGCTTCAAGCCGGGCACCGTCAACGGCGAGCCCAAGGCCATGTGGAACAACGTTCCCATCAATTTCGTACTCGAATAAATCGCAGGAGTTTTCATGGAATCGCAATTCGGCATCTCCCACGTCTGGACCCAGGGAGACTTCGTTACCCGGGCCGTCGCCATCATCCTGATCGCCATGTCGCTGGCCTCGTGGATCGTCATCCTGGTCAAGGCCCTGGACGTCATGCGCTTCAAGAAATACGCCCGGGGCGCGCAGCAGTTCTGGCACAGCGCGGACTTCGCCGCCGGCCTGGATGCGCTGGGCCAGCAGAGCGACAACCCGTTCCGCCAGATCGCGCTGGAAGGCCGCGAGGCCACCGCCCACCACCGCAAGACGGCCGAGCACCTGCACGACTCGCTGGACGTGAGCGACTGGGTCACGCGCTGCCTGCGCAACAGCATCGACGAATTCACCGCGCGCATCCAGTCGGGCCTGGCCGTGCTGGCGTCGGTGGGCTCCACCGCGCCGTTCATAGGCCTGTTCGGCACCGTCTGGGGCATCTACCACGCGCTGGTGGCGATCGGCGCATCGGGCCAGTCCACCATCGACAAGGTGGCCGGCCCGATCGGCGAGGCGCTGATCATGACGGCGCTGGGCCTGGCCGTGGCCATTCCCGCCGTGCTGGGCTACAACGCGCTGGTGCGCGGCAACAAGTCGGTGCTGGGCCAGCTCAACAGCTTCGCCCATGACCTGCATGCCTTCTTCGTGACCGGCGCCCGCCTGAACGTGGGCGCAGGCAACGCCAACGTCACCCCGCTGAAGAAAGGCGCCTGACCATGGCCTTCGGAACCCAGGACGAAGCCGACGAGGTGATGAACGAGATCAACATGACGCCGCTGGTCGACGTCATGCTGGTGCTGCTCATCATCTTCATCATCACCGTGCCGGTGATGAAGCAGGCCGTCAACATCGACCTGCCCCGCGCCGCCGCCACGCCGGAAGAGCCCAAGCCGGACACCATCCAGCTCGCGGTGCAGGCCGACGGCAGCTACAACTGGAACAGCACCCCGATCTCGGACGACGAGCTCGAGAGCCGCCTCCAGGCCGAGGCCGCCAAGACCCCGCCGCCCGAGCTGCACATCCGCGGCGACAAGAGCGTGCGCTACGAGAAGGTGGCCCAGGCCATGGCCGCGGCCCAGCGCGCCGGCGTGCACAAGATCGGCTTCATCACCGACCAGCCCCGCTAATAGTTTCCGCCACAAACAGCTTCCAAATCGATAGCTGCCAGCGCTTACCAGATAAGCGCTGGCAGCTTTTTTTATCTATTTTTTGGCCTCCCGCCGCGTTCCAGGCAGCAAAAATATCCTGCAACTGCTCAGGTTTCCATAGCACCAAGCGCCGGGTGCATTTGTAAAATCATCGGAGCATGGCCCTTTCCTACCTCGTCCTCCTCCCCTTCATCGGCAGCGTCGTGGCCGGGCTGCTGCCCGCCAACGCGCGCAACGCCGAATCCACGCTCGCCGGGCTGATCAGCCTGTTCTGCGCCTACCAGGTGGCGATGCTGTTTCCGGAGGTGGTGGATGGCGGCGTGGTGCGGCAGTACACGCCCTGGCTGGGCGACCTGGGACTGAACCTGCACTACCGCATGGACGGCTTCGCCTGGATGTTCTCCATGCTGGTGCTGGGCATAGGCAGCCTGGTCGTGCTGTACGCGCGCTACTACATGTCGCAGGCCGATCCGGTGCCGCGCTTCTTCTCGTTCTTCCTGGCCTTCATGGGCTCGATGATGGGCGTGGTGCTGTCGGGCAACCTGATCCAGCTCGTGTTCTTCTGGGAGCTGACCAGCCTCTTTTCCTTCCTGCTGATCGGCTACTGGCACCACCGCAAGGACGCACGCCGCGGCGCGCGCATGGCGCTCACGGTGACCGGCACCGGCGGCCTGTGCATGCTGGCGGGCGTGCTGATCCTCGGCCACGTCGCGGGCAGCTACGAGCTCGACCAGGTGCTGGCCGCCGGGCAGCAGGTGCGGGACAGCACCCTGTACCCGGTGCTGCTGGTGCTGATCCTGCTGGGCGCGCTCACCAAGAGCGCGCAGTTTCCCTTCCATTTCTGGCTGCCCCGCGCGATGGCGGCGCCCACGCCGGTGTCGGCCTACCTGCACTCGGCCACCATGGTCAAGGCCGGCGTGTTCCTGATGGCCCGGCTGTGGCCGGTGCTGAGCGGCACGCCCGAGTGGTTCTGGATCGTCGGCGGCGCCGGCGCCATCACGCTACTGCTGGGCGGCTACATCGCCATGTTCCAGCACGACCTCAAGGGGCTGCTCGCCTATTCGACGATCTCGCACCTGGGCCTGATCACGCTGCTGCTGGGCCTGAACAGCCCGCTGGCCGCGGTGGCCGCGGTGTTCCACATCATGAACCATGCCACCTTCAAGGCCTCGCTGTTCATGGCCGCCGGCATCGTGGATCACGAATCGGGCACGCGCGACATCCGGCGCCTGTCGGGCCTCAAGACCATGATGCCGGTCACCGCCACGCTGGCCATGGTGGCCAGTGCCGCGATGGCCGGCGTGCCGCTGCTCAACGGCTTCCTCTCGAAGGAGATGTTCTTCGCCGAGACGGTGTACATCAACACCACGCCGCTGCTGTCCATCGCGCTGCCCGTGGCCGCCACGCTGGCGGGCATCTTCAGCGTGGCGTACTCGCTGCGCTTCACCGCCGATGTGTTCTTCGGCCCGCCGGCCACTGACCTGCCGCACACGCCGCACGAGCCGCCGCACTGGATGCGGGTGCCGGTCGAGCTGCTGGTGCTGACCTGCCTGGTGGTGGGCATCTTCCCGGCCTGGTCGGTGGGGCGCTTCCTGAACGCGGCCGCGATGCCGGTCGTCGGCGGCCAGCTGCCCGAGTTCAGCCTGGCGATCTGGCACGGTTTCAACGAGCCGCTGATCATGAGCCTGGTGGCCCTGGGCGGCGGCATCGCGCTGTACAGCGGCCTGCGCCGCCTGCGCAACCGTGGCCTGGTGGACGATGCGCCGGTGGCGCAGCGCTTCAACGGCCAGCGTGCCTATGAATGGGTGCTGGCGCTGGGCACCAATACCGGGCGCCACCTGCGCCGCCTGCTGGGCACTCGGCGCTGGCAATGGCAGGTGCTGTGGCTGCTGCTGACGGCGCTCATCACCGCCGCGCTGCCGCTGTTCATCCACGGCCTCAAGCTGGGCAACCGCGCGATGCAGCCGGTGTCGCCCGCCTTCGCCATCCTGTGGACCGTGGGCATCGCCAGCGCGCTGTCGGCCGCCTACCTGGCCAAGTACCATCGGCTGGCCGCGCTGGTCACGCTGGGCGCCGCCGGCCTGGCGAGCTGCATCACCTTCTCGTGGTTCTCGGCGCCCGACCTGGCGCTCACGCAGATCGTGGTCGAGGTCGTCACCACCGTGCTGCTGCTGCTGGGCCTGCGCTGGCTGCCCAAGCGCGACAAGAGCCTGGCGCCGGCATCGGCGCAGGGCGTGCTGGTCACGCTGCGCCGCTGGCGCGACCTGCTGATCGCTGCGGCGGCCGGCGGCGGCAGCGCCTGGCTGGCCTACGCGATGATGAGCCGCCCCTTCCCCGAAAGCACCTCCACCTTTTTCCTGGAGCAGGCGCTGCCGCAGGGCGGCGGCACCAACGTGGTGAACGTGATGCTGGTGGACTTCCGCGGCTTCGACACCTTCGGCGAGATCGTGGTGCTGGGCATCGTGGCACTCACCGTCTACGCGCTGCTGCGGCGCTTCCGCCCCGCGCCCGAGGCGCTCGACCTGCCCGAGCAGCAGCGCTTCCTGCCGGCCGACCTGCACACCGACCTGCTGGCCCCCCGCACCGCGACCGACACGGCCGTGGGCTACCTGATGGTGCCGGCCGTGCTGGTGCGCCTGCTGCTGCCGTTCGCGGCGGTGATCTCGATGTACATCTTCCTGCGCGGCCACAACGAGCCGGGCGGCGGCTTCGTCGCCGGCCTGGTGCTGTCCATCGGCCTGCTGCTGCAGTACATCGTCTCGGGCACGCAGTGGGTGGAGTCGCACCTGCCGATCTTTCCGCGCCGCTGGATCGCCGTCGGCCTGCTGTTTGCGCTGGGCACCGGCGTGGGCTCGTGGTACTTCGGCTATCCCTTCATGACCAGCCATGGCTGGCATGGCCACCTGCCGCTGTTCGGCGAGGTGCACATCGCCAGCGCGCTGTTCTTCGACATCGGCGTGTTCGCGCTGGTGGTGGGCTCCACGATGCTGCTGCTCACCGGCATCGCCCACCAATCGGTTCGGGGCTTCCGCCACCACGCCTCCCTGCATGACGGAGACGCCGGCGCGGCCGGCCTCTCCACCTCCGACGAAAGGATTGGATGATGGAGACCATTCTCGCCATCGCCATCGGCGTGCTCACAGGCTCGGGTGTCTGGCTGATCCTGCGCCCGCGTACCTTCCAGATCATCATGGGCCTGGCCATGCTGTCGTATGCGGTCAACCTCTTCATGTTCAGCATGGGCCGCGTGGGCCTGGCCATCGACCGTGAACCCATCTTGCAGCCCGGCGTGCCCACCGACCTGCTGCACTATGCCGATCCCATGCCCCAGGCGCTGGTGCTGACGGCCATCGTCATCGGCTTCGCCATGACCGCGCTGTTCCTGGTGGTGCTGCTGGCCTCGCGCGGCATGACCGGCACCGACCACGTGGACGGCAGCCGCTCCAACGACGTGCAGGAGATGCCTTGATGCTGCTTGACTGGAGCCAGGCCCTCATGCCGCACCTGCTGCTGGCGCCCATCCTGCTGCCCATGTTCACCGCGGCCTGCATGCTGCTGATGGGCGAGCAGCGCCAGCGCACCAAGCTGCTGATGAACCTGGGCTCGACCGCGCTCGGCCTGCTGGTGTCGGTGGTGCTGCTGCAGTGGAGCAACGCCGACGGCCAGGCCTCGGCCACCCAGGTCTACCTGGCCGGCAACTGGGCCGCGCCCTTCGGCATCACGCTGGTGCTCGACCGGGTCAGCGCGCTGATGCTGCTGACCACCAGCGTCGTGGCCACCTGCGCGGTGATCTATTCGGGCGCGCGCTGGCACCGCGCCGGCGTGCACTTCCACGTGCTGTTCCAGTTCCAGCTCATGGGGCTGGCCGGCGCCTTCCTCACCGGCGACCTGTTCAACCTGTTCGTGTTCTTCGAGATCATGCTGGCCGCGTCGTACGGCCTGGTGCTGCACGGCTCGGGCAAGGTGCGGGTGCAGAACGGCCTGCACTACATCGCCATCAACCTGGTGGCCTCGTCGCTATTCCTGCTCGGCGTGTCCATGCTGTACGGCATCACCGGCACGCTGAACATGGCCGACATGGCGCAGATCGTGCCCCACATCCAGCAAGCCGACCGCGGCCTGCTGCACACCGCCGCCGGCCTGATGGCCACGGCCTTCCTGGTCAAGGCCGCGGTCTGGCCGCTGAACTTCTGGCTGGTGCCGGCCTACAGCTCGTCCACCGCGCCGGTGGGCGCGATCTTCGCGGTGATGACCAAGG
Source organism: Comamonas humi (assembly GCF_054782535.1). Taxonomy (NCBI): domain Bacteria; kingdom Pseudomonadati; phylum Pseudomonadota; class Betaproteobacteria; order Burkholderiales; family Comamonadaceae; genus Comamonas; species Comamonas humi. The sequence continues at coordinate 86,865 of NZ_BAAGSH010000007.1, forward strand.
TAGGCCTCTACGTGATCCTGCGGCTGTGGACGCTGATGTTCAGCAGCGAGGCCGGCGACTCGGCCCTGTTCGGCAGCGCCTGGCTGGTGCTGGGGGGCCTGGCCACCATGACCTTCGGTGCCATCGGCATGCTGGGCTCGCAGCGCCTGGGCTACCTGGCGGGCTATGCGGCGCTGCTGTCCTCGGGCACGCTGCTGGCGGCGCTGGGCTTCGGGCAGAACCTGCTCACCGCCAGCCTGCTGTACTACCTGCCCAGCTCGACCTGGGCGGTGGCTGCGCTGTTCCTGCTGACCGACCTGATCGACCGCTGGCGCACCGAGGGCAGCAGCGTCGTGCGCTTCGGCGACGAGGAAGCCCCCTTCCTCACCCCCGAGCTGATGCCGCGCGAAGGCCTGAACCTCGACGAGGACGAGGAGGTGCTGATCGGCCGCGCCATCCCCGCCGCCATGGCCTTCCTCGGCCTGAGCTACCTGGCGTGCACCCTGGTCATCAGCGGCCTGCCGCCGCTGTCGGGCTTTGTCGGCAAGTTCGGCATGCTCAGCGCGCTGCTCAATCCGCTGGGCCTGGGCGCGTCGTCGGGCACCCAGCCCGGCGCGCTGGGCTGGCTCTTCATGGCCGCGATGATCGCCACCGGCCTGCTGGCGTCGATCGCGCTGGTGCGCGTGGGCATCCGCGAGTTCTGGTCCAGCGTCAGCCGCAGCGTGCCGCGGCTGCGCGTGCTGGAGGGCCTGCCCATCGCCGTGCTGCTGGCCTGCTGCGTCGGGCTCGTGCTCCAGGCCGGCGGCGTGATGCGCTTCACCCAGCGCGCGGCCCATGCCCTCTACTCGCCCGGCACCTATGTGCGCGCAGTGATGCAGAAGCACCCGGTGCCGGCGCCCGGCGCCAGCGCCGTCAAGGGCAGCGCCGAAGGAGGCCAGCCATGATCAAGCGCATTTTCCCCGCGCCGCTGCTGTCGCTCTTCATCTGCGCGCTCTGGCTGCTGGTGAACCGCTCGCTCAGCAGCGGCCATGTGGCGCTGGCCATCGTGTTCGCGCTGTTCATTCCGCTGCTCACGCGGGGCCTCAGGCCGCTGCCCGTGCGCATCCGGCACCCGCTGGTCATCGCGAGGCTGGCTGCGCGCATCGTGCGCGACACCACCGAATCCAACCTGGCCGTGCTGCGCCTGCTGCTGTCGCCGTCGGCCCGACTTCACCCCGGCCGCTTCGTGCATGTGCCGCTGCAGCTGCGCGACCCCAACGGCCTGGCCGTGCTGGCCATGATCGTGTGCATCACCCCGGGCACGGCCTGGGCCGAGATCGCGCGCGACCGCTCGATGCTGCTGCTGCATGTGCTGCAGGACGACGATCCCCAGTCGGTGATCGACCACATCAAGGCCCACTACGAACGCCCGCTGATGGAGATATTCGAATGAACCCCATCCTGAACTTCTGCACCCCGATCGCGCTGTTCATCCTGTTCCTGGCCATGGGCATCGCCATGGTGCGCCTGCTGCGCGGCCCGCAGGCGCAGGACCGCGTGCTGGCGCTGGACTGCATGTACCTCGTGGCCATGCTCGGCCTGCTGGTGCTGGGCATCCACTACGCCAGTGCCAACTATTTCGAGGCGGCGCTGCTGATCTCGCTGTTCGGCTTCGTCAGCTCCACCGCCATGGCCAAGTTCCTGCTGCGCGGCGAGGTGATCGAATGATCGAGGTCGCCCTCCCCGTCTGGGCCCAGGTCGCCGTGTCGGCGCTGGTGCTGTGCGGCGCGGTGATCGCGCTGCTGGGCGCGCTCGGCCTGTTCCGCCTGCCCACCTACTACCAGCGCGTGCATGCGCCGGCCGTCATCGCCACGCTGGGCTGCTGGTGCGTGGTCTGGGGCTCGGTGCTGTATTTCTCGCTGCAGACCGGCGCCATCGCCGGGCATGCGCTGCTGATCGCGATCTTCATCGCCGTCACTACGCCCATCACCACCATCTTCCTGATGCGGGCGGCGCTGTTCCGCGACCGGCGCATGGGCAAGAGCGTGCCGCCCAGCCTGAGCCGCATCGTGACCACCGACACCCCCGACGCCTGACCGCCCATGACCGTCCTGCTCTCCCGCCAGATCGACCGCACGCTCACCCATTGGCTGCATTCGCTGCCGCAGCAGGCACCCGCCGGCTCGCAGTGGGAGCTGTGGCTGTTCGAGGGCCTGGCGGCGCGCCAGGCGGCCGAGCGGCAGCTGCGCCAGCAGGGTGTCACCGCCCGCATCCGCAGCGCCTACAAGCCGCTGGTGCATTTCTTCCTCGAGGAAGTGGAAGACCTGGATCAGCTGGCCCAGGTGCAGGTGCGCTACCCGGTGCAGCCCGAGGCGCCGGCCAACCGCTTCCGGCTCGAAACCTACCCGCTCGCCGCCATGCTGCCGCAGGCCGAGCTTCATCTCATGCCGGGCGACACAGCGCCCCGCTACCAGGTGCAATTGCAGTGGCGCGACGGCCGCCAGCGCAGCGCCAGCGTGCCCGTGCCCTGCCGCCCGGTGAGCGATGCCTGGGGCGGCAAGGCCGTGGCCAGCTGCGGCTGGGTGCGGCAGCTGCAGGCCGATGGCAACGAGGTTCGCAGCGAAGCGCTGGACACCGACTACGCCCAGGCCTTCGAGACCGCGATGCAGGCCGTGCAGCAGCACCCCTGGCCGCAGGCCGAGCCCTACTTCGGCCGGCTGCTGCTGCGCATCGACCTGCCCGGTTTCGAGCAAGCCATCGCCGGCACCGGCGAGACCATGAGCACCGCCGAGGCGCTGCACGAGGAGCTGTACTTCGGCCTGCTCGCGCACTTCCAGCACCACTCGGGCCGCCCAGCCGGCGACCGGCGGCTGCAGCCCGGCCAGATGGTGCCGGACATCCGCTGCGCCGACGATGCCGACCCGCTGGCCCTGCAGCACATCCAGGTGCTGGTCGAGACCCAGGCGCTGCAGACGGCTGGCGACGAGCCGCACGACACGCTGACGGCCGACCACGCCGCCCGCGCGCTGGCCCATGTCGCGCAGGCGCCGTCGATCGCCGAGGTGCAGGGCTTCTTCAGCCCGCTGGTGCAGCAGCACGGCCTGCTGTGGCAGGGCCGTAGCCGCCAGGGCCGCGCCGTGGGCGCCACCTACCAGGTGGGCAGCGACCGGCCGGTGCTGATCAGCGGCGGCCAGCATGCCAATGAAACCTCGGGCGTGGTCGGCGCGCTGCGCGCCGGCCTGGCGCTGGCCGAAGAGCCCGCCAGCCATTTCGCGCTGCTGCCGCTGGAGAACCCCGATGGCTATGCGCTGCACCAGTGGTACTGCCGCCAGGCGCCGCAGCACATGCACCATGCGGCGCGCTACAGCGCGCTGGGCGACGACATCGAGTACCGCGAGACCGAGCCGCTGTACGAGCGCGTGGTGCGCCAGGATGCGCTGGCCGGCAGCGGCGCGCAGCTGCACATCAACCTGCATGGCTACCCGGCGCATGAATGGGTGCACCCGCTCACCGGCTACATCCCGCGCGGCTTCGACCTGTGGACCCTGCCCAAGGGCTTCTTCCTGATCCTGCGCTACCACGCCGGCTGGCAGGCCCAGGCCGAGCAGCTGGCCGAAGCCGTGACGCAGGCGCTGCTGCAGGTGCCGGGCCTGGCCGAATACAACGCGCGCCAGCTCGCGCTGTACCAGCAGCACTCGGGCCTGCAGCCGTTCTCGCTGCTGCACGGCACGCCCTACACCATGGCGGAGAATCACGCCTCGCCAGCGGCGATGACGCTGATCACCGAGTTCCCCGACGAGACCGTGACCGGCGACGCCTTCGTCTTCGCGCACCAGGCACAGCTGGCCGCCACGCTGGTGGCCTACCGGGCCTGGCAGCACATCGCGCTGCCCTGAGGCGACCCCATGCCCATCCCCTCGACCCTCGCGCAAATCCTCGGCATCTGCATCGGCTCCTGCCTGGGCGCGCTGGCCCGCTGGCGGCTGGCGCTGTGGCTCAACCAGCCTTCGGCGCTGCTGCCCTGGGGCACGCTGGCGGCCAACCTCGTGGGCGGCTATGTGATCGGCCTGCTGGTGTCGTTGTTCCAGGCGATGCCGCAGCTCGATCCGATCTGGCGGCTGACGCTGATCACCGGCTTTCTCGGCGCGCTGACCACCTTCTCCACCTTCTCGGCCGAGACGGTCTCGATGCTGCAGGCCCAGCGCTACGGCCTGGCCGTTCTGCAGTGCCTGCTGCACCTGGGCGGATCGCTGCTATTCACCGCGGCGGGCCTGGCCACCGGCGCCTTGCTGTGGAGTAAATAGAGCTATTCCTTTCATAGCTGGCAGCGCTGATGCATACTGATCCAGACGGTATTTTTCTCTCAAGCCTTCCGAAAGCGACACCATGGACGCCACCACCCAAGTCAACGATACCCAGGACTGGGAACTGTTTGCCAGCAAGAAAGCAGCCGCGGACAGCACTGTCGAGCGCGACTCGTACCGGCTCGCCTTCGCCGATCCCGAATTCCTGACCCGGCGTGAAACGCGGGGCATCCGCTTCCAGCTCGAGATGCTCAAGCCCGACCTGGAGCTGCGCGCCCAGGGCATCAACCACACCGTGGTGGTGTTCGGCAGCGCGCGCTTCCTGCCGCCCGAGGACGCCCAGCTCAAGCTCGAGGCCGCCCAGGCCGGCGGCGATGCGCGCGCCATCGCGCTGGCCGAGCGCGGCGTGGCCAACAGCCGTTACTACGATGCGGCGCGCCGCTTCGCACGCCTGGTCGCCAAGTACAGCGAGACCCAGCCGCTGGCCGACCGCCTGTATATCTGCACCGGCGGCGGCCCCGGCATCATGGAGGCAGCGAACCGCGGCGCATCCGAGGAGCACGCCCCCAACGTGGGCCTGAACATCACGCTGCCGCACGAGCAGTCGGGCAACCGCTTCATCACGCCCGAGCTGTGCTTCAAGTTCCACTACTTCGCGCTGCGCAAGATGCACCTGATGATGCGTGCCAAGGCGCTGGTGGTGTTTCCGGGCGGCTTCGGCACCATGGACGAGCTGTTCGAGGTGCTGACCCTGGTGCAGACCACCAAGGCCAAGGCCGTGCCCATCGTGCTGTTTGGCGCGGACTTCTGGAAGCGCGCGATCAACTTCGAGGTGCTGATCGAGATGGGCACGATCTCGGAGCGCGACGTGGGCCTGTTCCACATCACCGACGACGTGCACGAGGCCTGCCGCATCATCCAGTCGTTCTACGAGCGCTGAGCGCCGGGCATATAAAACAATAGCTGCTAGCGCTTGCCATAACTGGTTTTCGATGTGATTTCACATCAAAACCATTGCACAGCAAGCGCCAGCAGCTATCTTTTTTAGAACTACCGCGATCCGTCGCCGTCCTGCCGCGGCGCCGGCAGCCGGGCCGGCTCGTGGGGCGGGTGCAGGTCTGGCATGGGCATCTGGCCCAGCATCCAGGCCAGGCGTGAGCCCGAGCCGACCAGCGCGCCCATCACCCAGAACACGCCGCCCACGCCGATGGCCGCGCCCGCCGAGCCGAACAAGAGCGGCATCACCACGCTCGATCCGTTGATCAGCATCAGGCGCAGGCCCACGGCCTCGCCGTGCCGGTCCTCGGGCGTGAGCTGGTGCAGCATGCTCATCGCCATGGGCTGCACCGAGCCCAGCGCCGCGCCCAGCACCACCGAGCACAGCACCATGGTCCACACCGAGCCCATGAACGGGTACAGCGCAAAGCCCAACGAGGTGACCATCATCGCCGTGGCCACCACCGTCATCTCCTTGCAGTGGCGCGACAGCACCGGCAGCAGCAGCCGGATCAGCGCGGCCGCGATGGCGAACATGCCCAGCACCATGCCGATCTGCGACGCCGACAGCCCCTTCTCGTGGCCCAGCAGCGGCACGACGAAAGTGTGCGCGTCCCAGCACGACGAGACCATCCAGTTCACGATCAGCAACCAGCGGAAGTTCTTCTGCTGCAGCAGGTCCCAGGCGTGGTGCGGCTGGCCATCGTCCTGCGGCGGCGACGGCGCCTCGGTCTTCGCGCCGCGCACGCACAGCCACGACAGCAGCGGCATCGCCGCCAGCGCGCCGAACGCGATGCGGTAGGCCAGCGTGCTGCCCGCCTCGCTGGTCGCGTGGTCGATCACCATGCCGGCCACGAAGGGCCCCATGAAGTTGGCCACCGCCGGTCCCAGCGACAGCCAGCTGAAGATCACGCGCAGCTCGCTCGCCTCGTGCGCCTGCCGGCCCGCATAGCGCTGCAGCGCGACGATGGACACGCCCGTGGCGCCGCCGGTCAGCAGCGCGGCCACGCACAGGCCCCAGAACGCCGGCACGGCCACCGCCACCAGCGCGCCCACGCCCGCCGCCGCGATCGCCATCAGCGTGGGCCGCTTGAAGCCGTGGCGGTCGGTGTAGCGCCCCGCGGGCAGCGACAGGAACACCTGCGTCAACGCGAACAGGCTGAGCAGAAAGCCCACCGCGCCGGGGCTGTAGCCCTCGCGCAGCGCCAGCAGCGGCGCAGCCAGCCGCATGCCCGTCATCGTGGCGTGCACGAACACCTGGCCGATGATGAGGCGTATCAGCTCGCGCGTCATTGCGGCCCGTCCTTCGGGGTTTCAGCGGCTTCGGGGCCGTCTTCCGCCTGGTCGGGCGCCGGCAACTCATGCACGCCCGAGAGCCTGCGCTGGATGGCCCGCGTGCGCACATCCACCTGCTCGAAGCGCTTGGCTGCCGCATCGATGGACTTGCGCGTGGCCTCCACCACCTCGCCGAACTTGTGGAACTCGGTCTTCACCTGGCCCAGCACGGCCCAGACCTCGGACGAGCGCTTCTCGATGGCCAGCGTCTTGAAACCCATCTGCAGGCTGTTGAGCAGGGCCGCCAGGTTGGCCGGGCCGGCGAGCATCACGCGGCAGTCGTTCTGCAGCGCCTCGGCCAGGCCAGGCCGGCGCAGGGCCTCGGCGAACAGGCCCTCGCTGGGCAGGTACAGCAGCGCGAAATCGGTGGTGTGCGGCGGCGCGACGTACTTGTTGCGGATCTTGCGCGCCTCCAGCCGGATCGACGATTCGAAGGCATTGCCGGCCGACGCAATGGCCGCCTTGTCGGCCGCCTCGTGCGCGTCGAGCAGGCGCTGGTAGTGCTCCACCGGGTACTTGGAGTCGATGGGCAGCCACACCGGCGCATCGCCCGAGCGGCCCGGCAGGCGCACGGCGAACTCCACCAGGTCGTCGCTGCCCGGCACGGTCTTGACGTTCTTCGCGTACTGGTCGGGCGTGAGCACGTTGTCGATGATCGCGCCCAGCTGCAGCTCGCCCCAGGTGCCGCGCGTCTTCACGTTGGTCATCACGCGCTTGAGGTCGCCCACGCTGCCGGCCAGCGTCTGCATCTCGCCCAGGCCCTGGTGCACCTGTTCGAGCCGGTCGCTCACCAGCTTGAAGGACTCGCCCAGGCGCTGTTCCAGCGTGGCATGCAGCTTCTCATCCACCGTGCGGCGCATGGCCTCGAGCTGGGCCTGGTTGTCCTGCTGGATGCGCGCCAGGCGCTCGTTCATCGTGGCACGCAGTTGCTCGGCCTGCTGCTGGTGCGTGGCGGCCAGCGCCCCGAAGCGCTGCGCCAGCGAGGCCTCGATATGCACCAGCCGCCCGTCCAGCGCCTGGCGAAAGCCGTCCATGCTGCCCTGGCTGGTCTGGTTCAGGTCGCGCATCTGCTGCAGCAGGTTGTGCGACAGATGGGCCAGCGCCCCGTCGCTGCGCGCCAGCGCCTGCTGCGTGTGCTGCTGCGCCGCGAGCTGCTGGCGCTCTTGCTGGAGCATGCGCTCCACCCATTCCGGCGGCAGCGTGGCCACCGGGCGGCGCAGCAGCAGCACCAGCAATACCGCGAGCACTGCCACCAAGACGGCAATGAGCAAAATGGTTTCCAAAGGCACGATAGGCGAACCGTCTGACTACAAAAAATATAGCTGCTTGCGCCGATGGTATCAGCGCAAGCAGCCATTCTGACCTGAAACTCAGGCGCCGCGCTTCGCGCGGGCGACAGGCTCGGGCTGGTTCACCGGCGTGACCGGCGGCTGGCCCGCCAGGTAGGCGACAAGGTTGTCCGCCGCCAGGTCGGCCATGGCGCGGCGCGTGGCCATGGTGGCGCTGGCGATGTGCGGCGTAAGCACCACGTTGGGCACGGTCAGCAGCTCGGGATGGATGGCGGGTTCGCCCTCGAACACATCCAGCCCCGCGGCGGCGATGCGCTTGTTCTTGAGCGCCTGGGCCAGCGCCGCGTCGTCGACGATGCCGCCGCGCGCGATGTTGATGAGCGTGGCCGTGGGCTTCATCAGCGCGATCTCGGCCGCGCCGATGGCATGGTGCGCGGCCGGCGTGTAGGGCAGCACCAGCACCACGTGGTCGGCGGTCTTCAGCAGCTCTTCCTTGCCCACATAGCGGGCCTTGCACTCGGCTTCCAGCTCGGGCGCCAGGCGCGAGCGGTTGTGGTAGATCACGTTCATGCCGAAGCCGTGCGCGCCGCGCTTGGCAATGCCCTGGCCGATGCGGCCCATGCCGACAATGCCCAGCGTGCTGCCGTGCACCTCAGCGCCGGCGAACAGGTCGTAGCGCCAGTCCTTCCACAGGCCGGCGCGCAGGTAGTGCTCGCTCTCGGCGATGCGGCGCGCCGTGGCCATCAGCAGCGCGAAACCGAAGTCGGCCGTGGTCTCGGTCAGCACGTCGGGCGCGTTCGTGCCCTGCACGCCCGCGGCGGTCATCGCCGGCACGTCGAAATTGTTGTAGCCCACGGCCATGTTGGCCACGATCTTGAGCTGCGGGCAGGCAGCCAGCAGCTCGGCGTCTATGCGCTGCGAGCCGGTGGTGAGCACGCCGTCCATGCCCTGCAGGCGGGCGGCCAGCTCCTGCGGCGACCAGGCCGCGTCCTCGGGGTTGGCGGTCACATCGAAGTGTTGGGACAGGCGTTCGACCACCTCGGGGGAGATGGCTCGGGCAATCAGAATCTTGGCACGGGGCATGCGCTCCATCCTTTCGTTAGCGGAAGAAGATCCAGGTGATGATGGCAAGCAGCGGCAGCAGGACACCGCACGACCAGGCCATGTAGCCGAAGAAGCTGGGCATGGGCACGCCGCGGCTTTCGGCGATGGCCTTGACCATCAGGTTCGGCGCGTTGCCGATGTAGGTATTGGCGCCCATGAACACGGCGCCGGCCGAGATCGCGGCCAGCGTGGGCGCCAGCGCGGTCATCAGCACGGCAGGGTCGCCGCCCGCCGTGTTGAAGAACACCAGGTAGGTGGGCGCGTTGTCGAGGAAGGAACTCAGCACGCCCGTGGCCCAGAAGTACATGGCCGGATCGGGGCTGCCGTCGGCGCGCGTAACCGCGCGCACGATGGCGCCGAACGGGCCGTCCGTGCCGGCCTTGAGCATGGCGATGACGGGGATGATGGTCAGGAAGATGCCGGCGAACAGCTTGGCCACCTCCTGCATCGGCGCCCAGTCGAACTGGTTGGCCTGGTGCACGATGGCGGGCGTGAGCTTGAGCGAAGCCAATGTGAGCACGATCAGGCCCACGTCGCGCACCAGCCCGGGCAGGCCGACCGGTGTACCCACCACGTCGAAGACCACCTCGGACTTCCACAGCCCGCTCATCAGCACCAGCGCGATCACCCCCAGCAGCAGCACGAAGTTCAGCTTGCCGTCGAAGCCCAGGCTGTGGGTGTCTGGCGTGGGATCGGGCCGGGGATGCTTGCCATCGCGGCGGAAGAGGTAGCTGTCCAGCAGGTAGAAGACCACCAGCAGCGCGATGGACAGCAGCAGCGTTTCGCCCCAGATGTGCTCCATGGTCCAGAAGAAGCTCACGCCCTTCAGGAAGCCCAGGAACAGAGGCGGATCGCCCAGCGGCGTCAGCGAGCCGCCCACGTTGGAGACCAGGAAGATGAAGAACACCACCACGTGCACGCAGCTCTTGCGGCCGTCGTTGGCGCGGATCAGCGGGCGGATCAGCAGCATCGACGCGCCGGTCGTGCCCATGAAGCTGGCCAGCACCGTGCCTATGGCCAGGATGGCGGTGTTCAGGCCGGGACTGCCATGCAGGTTGCCCCGGACATAGATGCCGCCCGACACGGTGAACAGCGCCGTGAGCAGGACCACGAACGGAATGTACTCGGCCACCAGCGCGTGGACGAAGTTGGCGCCCGCCAACGGCAGCCCGAAGACGACGGCGAACGGCACCAGGAATGCCAGCGCCCAGCCTGCGGCCACCTTGCCGAAGTGGTGGTGCCAAAAATGTGGCGCGAGCAGCGGCAGCAGCGCGATCGACAGCAGGATGCCGGCGAACGGCACGCCCCAGGCCACCGACAGGCTGGCGCCGTCCAGCTCCGCCGCCGCGCACCAGCCCGGTGTCAGCAACGCCATGGCGGCCACAGCCCCCGCTCCCCACCCGTACCTGCGGCCTACCCCTGGGCGTTGCGCCATGCCTGGACTCCTTGCTGGTTCAAAAATGCTACATATTATATAGCTACACCACCAAATCAGACCTACGGCTATCCGGCCTTGGCGGCTGCCGGCGCGACACTGGCCGCCGAAGCGCTGTCGGCCGGCGGCAGGCCGAACACCTGGCGCAGGTAGGCCAGGTATTTCTGGTCGTCGCACATGCCCTTGCCCGGCGTGTCCGAGATCTTGGCCACCGACTGGCCGTTGCAGCGCGTCATCTTGATCACGATCTGCAACGGCTCATAGCCCAGGTCGTTGGTCAGGTTCGTGCCCACGCCGAAGGCCAGCTGGCAGCGGCCGTGGAAGCGCTGGTACAGCGCGATGGTGCGCGGGATGGTCAGCGCGTCGCTGAAGATCAGCACCTTGGTCAGCGGATCGACCTTGTGGTGCTGGTAGTGCGCGAGCAGGCGCTCGCCCCAGGCGAACGGGTCGCCGCTGTCGTGCCGGGCGCCGTCGAAGAGCTTGCAGAAATACAGGTCGAAGTCGCGCAGGAAGGCATCCATGCCGTACACGTCGGACAGCGCAATGCCCAGGTCGCCGCGGTACTCCTTGGCCCACATCTCGAAGCCATAGATCTGGCTCTCGCGCAGCCGCGGCCCCAGCGCCTGGCAGGCCTGCAGGTACTCGTGCGCCATGGTGCCCAGCGGCGTCAGGCCCAGCTTCATCGCCAGCAGCAGGTTGCTGGTGCCCGCCAGCTGCCCGATCCGCGCGCCTGGCACCGGGCGCACCGTGCTCACGCCCAGTTCGCGGCACAGGGTGCGCAGCACCTCCTCCTGCCAGACGCGGCTGAAGCGCCGGCGCGTGCCGTAGTCGGCGATCTTCAGGTCCTCCAGCCCGGCAGCACGCATGGCAGCCACCTTGCCTTCGAGGCGCCGGCGGCCCTCGGCCCAGTCCGGCTGTGGCTGCGTGCGGCGGAAGTACACCTCGTTGACGATGGCCAGCACCGGTATCTCGAACAAGATGGTGTGCAGCCACGGACCGCGGATCGTGATGTCGATCTCGCCCGAGGGCAGTGGCGAAACGGTGATGTATTTCTCGGAGAGCTTGAAGACGCCCAGGAAATCGACGAAGTCGCTCTTGATGAAGCGCAGCGAACGCAGGTAGGCCAGCTCCGCGTCCTGGAACTGCAGGCTGCAGAGGTGGCGGATCTCCTCGCGGATCTCGCCCACCAGCGGCGCCAGCTGCACGCCCGGATTGCGGCAGCGGAACTTGTACTCCACCGAAGCCCACGGAAACTGATGCAACACCACCTGCATCATCGTGAATTTGTACAGATCGGTGTCGAGCAGGCTTTGGATGATCATGAAGGCAGTGCAAGAGCCCATCCACAACGCCCACGGCGCCTATCGCGGCCGATAGGCGCCAGGTTCGTCACTCCATCAGCCTTGCACCCAAAAGCGATAGCGGAAGGCCAAGTGTAGGCGATCCACCTGTGCGTCCTGCCTAGCTTCAACCCTGGCCCGCCGCCCAAGCCCCTGCTGCCGTCCACGGAAAGCCGCCCGCGTCATCAAGCCGTCACGCCGCAACCCCTACCATAGGGCACCGAGGCTCGGCGGGGAGCTTTGGCGGCATGGCGTGATCGGGTTGAGTCGTTTCCAGCGCAACCAATTGAAATCGCAGGAAATAAAGATTTTGCTGCACTGCACAAAAAAGACTTGCAAAAAGAAAAATAGTGCCTAAAATGACAACCATTGTGCAGTGCAACATAAGTGATCGACACAGGAGCGCAGTGCACATCGAGATCGGCCTCAGGCTGGTCACAACATCGGTAGTAACTCTCAACTGAACGGAGCAAAAAATGGCACTCACCCCTGATCAAATCCTGGCAGCCCACAAAGCCAATCTGGAAACCCTGGTTGGCCTGACCAACAAGGCCTTCGAAGGCGTGGAAAAGCTGGTCGAACTGAACGTGGCCGCAACCCGCGCTGCCCTGACCGACGCCGCCAAGAACGCACAAGCCGCTCTGGACGCCAAGAACGCCCAAGAACTGCTGAGCCTGCAAGCCGGCCTGCTGCAGCCCATGGCTGAGAAGACCGCTGCTTACAGCCGTCACCTGTACGAAATCGCCACGGCCACCGGCCTGGAATTCAGCAAGGCTTTCGAGTCCAACACCACCCAGGCACAAGCCAAGTTCAACGAATTCGTTGACACCGCCGCCAAGAACGCACCCGCTGGTTCCGAAAGCGCCGTGGCCGTGATGAAGACCGCCGTTGCTGCCGCCAACAACGCCTACGACTCCGTGCAAAAGGCTGTGAAGCAAGCCAGCGAAGTGGCCGAAACCAACTTCAACACCATCACCAACAACGTGATGAAGGCTGCTACCAACGCAACCAACGTGGCTGCTGCAGCTGCCAAGAAGCGTTAATTCCGGCACCCTTATCCGATACGTTGCTGCAACGCAACAAGATGGAATAAGGGCTTGCACGAACAAAAGGGTAAACCCTAGAATGCACACATGGCGTCGGATCTTTCGGCGCCCACCAGTTGTCTCCTTGGATCTTTTCGAAACCTGGTTTCAGGGATCCATTTAAAGCCCGGTTCTTCCGGGCTTTTTTTTGCCCAACGCCCTGGCGGCGCACCGGGCTTGCCCCTGCGGCACAGCCGGATCCACGGCAATTTTCTACAATGCGCGCTGGCTCCCACTGCACCTTCCATCGCCATGCCCGACCCCTCCCCCCCCATCGGTATCTTCGACAGCGGCATCGGCGGGCTGAGCGTGCTGCAGGCGCTGCAGCAGGAGATGCCGCACGAGCACCTGGTCTACCTGGCCGACAGCGCCAACGCCCCGTATGGCGAACGCGGCGATGCCTATGTGATCGCCCGCTCCGCCACCATCGCCCAGTGGCTGCGCGAGCAGCACCAAATCAAGGCCCTGGTCGTCGCCTGCAACACCGCCACGGCCGCCGCGGTCGAGGCGCTGCGCAGCCAGCATCCGGATCTGCCCATCATCGGCGTGGAGCCCGCGCTCAAGCCCGCGGCGCTCGCCAGCCGCACGCATAGGATCGGCGTCATCGCCACGCAGGGCACGGTGAACAGCGTGCGCTTTGCGCAGCTGCAACGCCGCCATGGCGAGAACGTGCAATTCGTGGTGCAGGCCTGCAACGGCCTGGCCCGCGCCATCGAGGACAGCACCTCGCCCGACCTGCCCGCAGCGGACAGCGCCCGCGCGATAGAGGCGCTGTGCCGCCAGCACCTGGGCGCGATGGGCCCGTTTGGCCCGCAGCCCGAGCAGATCGACACGCTGGTGCTGGGCTGCACCCACTATGTCTTCGTTGCCGACATGCTGCGCGCCATCGTCGGTGCCGATGTGCAGCTGCTCGACACGGGCGCCCCCGTCGCCCGGCGCACCCGCGAGCTGCTGGCAGCTGCCCAGGCCCTCGCGCCTGCTGGCACTGCGCAACGCGTGGAACTCTTCACCACCGGCGATGTGGCGGCCCTGGCACAGGCGGCGCGCACCTGGCTGCAGCTGCCGGCCTCGGCCTGCGCCCAGGCCCGTATTGCCGACGCAGCCCAGGCCACCACCGTCTGATCCCTAAAACAATAGCTGCCAGCGCTTGCTGAACCTGGTTTCTCGATAGTTTTCTACCTGAAACCCTGATGCAGCAAGCGCTGGCAGCTATATTTTTTGAAATCCGTTCTTAGTGCAGATGCCGCGGGCGGCGGCCGCCGTGGCCCGCATTGCCACCACCGGCGCCGCGCGGCGGCTTGCCGATCTCCAGCGAATCGACCAGCGCATCGAAGCGCTGGTTGAACAGCTTGTCGATCTCGCCGACCACGCCGACCAGTTCGCTCGCGTCGAAGTGCCGCTCCATCGTGGCGATCACGTCCTGCACCAGCAGGTCGCGCTGCACCTGCATGATGGCGGCCGGCGTCGGGCCCACGAACAACATCAGGAAGTCATCGCGCGACTCGGCATCGCGGTCCTGGTCTTCCTCGTCGAACTCGGCGTCGTAGAAGGTCACCTCGATGGCAGCGCCCAGCTCGGCCAGCTCGTTGAGGTTCATGCACATGTCGTCCAGCGACTGGCGGAAGTCCTCGTCGCCGCGCACCGTCCAGCACATCTGCAGCAAACGCTCCTTGGCGTCGAACTGGATGCCCGGCTCTTCCTCGTAGGCGCTCTCTGCCCCGTCCGCCAGCGAACGGGCACCCGCGTATTGCCACAGCGGCTTCAAGGCCTCCTGCAGCTGCTCGAAGCGCACGTCGGCGCGCAGCTGCACCTGGCCATGTACATGGATCTCGAAGGGGGGATTGAAACCGGGCATGATCGCACCTCTACAAACTAGGCCCGGCCAAACAGAATGAGCTGCTGGCCATCACCACTACTGGTGCCCCGAGCCGGGGTCGAACCGGCACGCCCCTTTTCAGGAAAGCGGCGGATTTTAAGTCCGCAGTGTCTACCAATTTCACCATCGGGGCGCTTCTGCTGCACAAGGCATTCTAGCCCGAGCACCGAACCTCGACAGCCATCGCAGCCTGGAGCAGAAAAACAAATGGGAAGCCGCAGCTTCCCATGAAAATGGAGCGGGAAAACGGTCTCGAACCGTCGACCTCAACCTTGGCAAGGTTGCGCTCTACCAACTGAGCTATTCCCGCGTTGCCGACCAGACGCATTGCCTGACCAGCCTGAACTGGAGCGGGAAAACGGTCTCGAACCGTCGACCTCAACCTTGGCAAGGTTGCGCTCTACCAACTGAGCTATTCCCGCGTTGCCGACCAGACGCATTGCCTGACCAGCCTGAAACTGGAGCGGGAAAACGGTCTCGAACCGTCGACCTCAACCTTGGCAAGGTTGCGCTCTACCAACTGAGCTATTCCCGCAAATTTTCTGCTTTCGCAGTTCCCAAAACGCACTGACCAGCACGTGTTTGGAGGCGCGAACCAGAGTCGAACTGGTCTAACCGGATTTGCAATCCGGGGCATAACCGCTTTGCTATCGCGCCCTGGCTATTGGGTGCCGGCCATGCCAACCCCCGATGTCTGGAGCGGGAAAACGGTCTCGAACCGTCGACCTCAACCTTGGCAAGGTTGCGCTCTACCAACTGAGCTATTCCCGCAAAATCCGAAGTCAAGCATTATAAGCTGCTTTTCTCCAGACAGACCGCTATTCTAATGCAAATTCGCGCAGGGAATTCCGAAAAGCCAGACTTTTCGTCATTCCCTTCGCTCTCAGTGCTTGACCGCCCGAGTTGCCCTGGCGCGGCGCGCCGGTGCCGACGCGCCATCTTCGGCAACCACCGCAGCCGCCGCTGCCGCGGGAAGCTCGTCGGCAGGCAGCGCCACCGGCAGGCTCTCCAGCGCGATCTCGAGCACCTTGTCGATCCAGCGCACCGGCACGATCTCCAGGCCACTCTTCACGTTGTCGGGGATTTCCGCCAGGTCCTTGACGTTCTCCTCGGGGATCAGCACGGTCTTGATGCCACCGCGCAGCGCGGCCAGCAGCTTCTCCTTCAGCCCGCCGATCGCCGTGACTTCGCCGCGCAAGGTGATCTCGCCGGTCATCGCCACGTCGCCGCGCACTGGGATGCCGGTCAGCACCGACACCAGGGCCGTGGTCATGGCCGCGCCAGCGCTCGGGCCGTCCTTGGGGGTAGCGCCGTCCGGCACGTGGATATGGATGTCTCGCTTCTCGAACACATCGTCGCGGATGCCCAGCGAATGCGCCCGGCTGCGCACCACGGTGCGCGCGGCCTCGACCGATTCCTTCATCACATCGCCCAGCGAGCCGGTGCGGTTGATGACGCCCTTGCCCGGCATGGCCGCCGCCTCGATGGTCAGCAGATCGCCACCCACCTCGGTCCAGGCCAGGCCCACGACCTGGCCGACCTGGTTGCGCTGCTCCGCATGGCCGTAGGTGTAGCGTCGCACACCCAGGTAGTCGGGCAGGTTGTCGGCGTTGACCAAGACCTCCGGCTCGACCTTCTTCAGCTGGATGTTCTTCACCACCTTGCGGCAGATCTTGGACAGCTCGCGCTCGAGCGAACGCACGCCGGCCTCGCGGGTGTAGTAGCGCACGATGTCGCGCACCGCATCTTCGGTCAGGCGCAGCTCGCCCGGCTTCACGCCGTTGTTCTCCAGCTGCTTGGGCAGCAGGTAGCGCATGGCGATGTTGGTCTTCTCGTCCTCGGTGTAGCCCGCGAGGCGGATGACTTCCATGCGATCGAGCAGTGCCGGCGGGATGTTCATCGAGTTCGACGTGGCCACGAACATCACGTCGCTCAGGTCGAAGTCCACCTCGATGTAGTGGTCGCCGAACTTGTTGTTCTGCTCGGGGTCGAGCACCTCCAGCAGCGCACTCGAAGGGTCGCCGCGGAAGTCCATGCCCAGCTTGTCGATCTCGTCGAGCAGGAACAGCGGATTGCGCGTGCCGACCTTGGTCAGGTTCTGCAGCACCTTGCCCGGCATGGCGCCGATGTAGGTGCGGCGGTGCCCGCGGATCTCCGCCTCGTCGCGCATGCCGCCCAGCGCCATGCGCACGTACTTGCGGCCCGTGGCCTTGGCGATGGACTGGCCCAACGAGGTCTTGCCCACGCCCGGCGGCCCCACCAGGCACAGGATGGGCGCCTTCACCTTGTCCACGCGCTGCTGTACAGCGAGGTACTCGAGGATGCGGTCCTTGACCTTCTCAAGACCGTAGTGGTCGGCGTTGAGCACGTCCTCGGCCGCCACCAGATCCTTCTTGACCTTGGTCTTCTTGCTCCAGGGCAGCGACACCAGGCCGTCGATGTAGTTGCGCACCACCGAAGCCTCGGCCGACATGGGCGACATCAACTTGAGCTTCTTGAGCTCGGCCTCGGCCTTCTTGCGCGCATCCGCGGGCATCTTGGCAAGCTTGATCTTCTTTTCCAGCTCTTCCAGGTCGGCGCCGTCCTCGCCTTCGCCAAGCTCCTTCTGGATGGCCTTGACCTGCTCGTTCAGATAGAAGTCGCGCTGGCTCTTTTCCATCTGCTTCTTGACGCGGCCGCGGATGCGCTTGTCCACGTTCAGGATGTCGACCTCGCGCTCCAGCTGGCCCAGCAGGTTGTCCAGGCGGTCCTGCACGCTCTCGAGCTCCAGCACGGCCTGCTTGTCCTCGAGCTTGAGCGGCAAGTGCGCGGCAATGGTGTCCACCAGGCGGCCCGCATCTTCGATACCAGCGATCGACGACAGGATCTCCGAAGGGATTTTCTTGTTGAGCTTGACGTACTGGTCGAACTGCTGCATCACGGCGCGGCGCAGTGCCTCGATCTCGCTGGCCTTGTCGCCCAGCTCCTCCGCAGGCACCAGGCTGACCTGGGCCACGAAGTGGGTTTCCGCATCTTCGATGTGGGCGACCTTGGCGCGCTGCTGGCCCTCGACCAGCACCTTGACGGTCCCGTCGGGCAGCTTGAGCATCTGCAGGATGGTGGACACGCAGCCGACCGCGAACATGTCTCCCACGGTCGGATCATCCTTGGCGGCTGTCTTCTGCGCCACCAGCATGATTTTGCGTTCGCCCTCCATCGCCATCTCCAAGGCCTTGATGCTCTTGGGACGGCCGACGAACAGGGGAATGACCATGTGCGGGAAGACGACGACGTCTCGCAGCGGCAGCATGGACAGATTGAATACTTCTGTGGATGGGTTTTCGGACATGAGAATCCTTTACAGGTTCTTGCGAAGATGCTTCGCAAAAGCCATTTTTCAAGGCGTCGCCCGCAGAAATGTGCGGGCCTTCCATACGGTACAGCTTAGCGGCGGGCGCAAGCCTCCCAAGCAAAATTGCCCGGCGATTCGCAGGGCAATTGAGGGGGATCAGGCCTTCTTGGCGGCTTCTCGATAGACCAGCAAGGGCGGCTTGCCCTCGTTGATGGTGGCCTCTTCCACCACCACCTTCGCCACATTGCTGGTCGTAGGCAAATCGAACATCGTGCCCATCAGCGACTGCTCGAGGATCGAGCGCAGGCCGCGTGCACCGGTCTTGCGCGCGAGGGCCTTCTTGGCGATCGCCGCCAGGGCATCCGGGCGCACCTCCAGCTCCACGCCTTCCATGCCCAGCAGCTTGCTGTACTGCTTGACCAAGGCATTCTTGGGCTGCGTGAGGATCTGCACCAGCGCATCCTCGGTCAGCTCAGCCAGCGCCGTGACCACAGGCAGACGGCCCACGAGCTCGGGGATCAGACCAAACTTGATCAGGTCCTCGGGCTCGATGTCCTGGAACGCCTCGGTGACCGAGCGCTGCTGTTTGCTGCGCACCGTGGCGCCAAAGCCGATGCCCGAGGCCTCGGACCGGTTCTCAATGAGCTTCTCCAGCCCCGCAAACGCGCCGCCGCAGATGAACAGGATGTTCGTGGTATCGATCTGCAGGAAATCCTGGTTGGGATGCTTGCGGCCGCCCTGCGGCGGAATGCTGGCCATGGTGCCTTCGACCAGCTTGAGCAAGGCCTGCTGCACGCCTTCGCCCGACACGTCGCGGGTGATGGACGGGTTGTCGGCCTTGCGGGTGATCTTGTCGATTTCGTCGATGTAGACGATGCCGCGCTGCGCACGTTCGACGTCGTAGTTGCAGCTTTGCAGCAGCTTCTGGACGATGTTCTCCACGTCCTCGCCCACATAGCCTGCCTCGGTCAACGTCGTGGCATCAGC
The DNA here is from genome assembly GCF_054782535.1 of Comamonas humi. Classification (NCBI taxonomy): domain Bacteria; kingdom Pseudomonadati; phylum Pseudomonadota; class Betaproteobacteria; order Burkholderiales; family Comamonadaceae; genus Comamonas; species Comamonas humi. Next base: position 105,905 of record NZ_BAAGSH010000007.1, read on the forward strand.
CATCACAAAGGGCACGTTCAACTGGCGTGCCAGGGTCTGGGCCAGCAGCGTCTTGCCCGAGCCGGTCGGCCCGATCAGCAGGATGTTGCTCTTGGACAGCTCCACCTCGTCCTTGCCAGCCTTGTCCTTGTGCAGCAGGCGCTTGTAGTGGTTGTAGACCGCGACGGCCAGCGTGCGCTTGGCGGCCTCCTGCCCGATCACGTAGCTGTCAAGATTGCTCTTGATGTCTGCCGGGGTCGGCAGCTCGCTGCCCACGGCCCGGCTCCCCTCCTTGTCCTCCGCAGCCACCTCGTCGCGCACGATGTCGTTGCAGAGGTTGATGCACTCGTCGCAGATGAACACGGACGGACCCGCGATCAATTTCTTGACTTCGTGCTGGCTTTTGCCGCAGAACGAGCAGTACAGGGTTTTTTCGCTGGAAGAAGAGCCTTTTTTGTCGGCCATGGGGGCTGCGCCTTCAATCGATGGAACGGAAAACAATGATACTCAAATCAAAGACGGCACTTCCCCTGGGGGAAAGCGCCGCCCGGAGAGCCGCTGTCAGGGGCGCTTTTCGATGACGGTGTCGATCAGGCCGTAGTCCTTGGCCTCTCCCGCCGTCATGAAGTAGTCGCGCTCGGTGTCGTTCTTGATCTTCTCGTAGTCCTGACCCGTGCGCTCCGCCAGAATGCGGTTCATCTGTTCTTTGGTACGCAGGATGTCGCGGGCATGGATCTCGATGTCGGTGGCCTGGCCGCGCGCGCCGCCCAGCACCTGATGGATCATGATCTTGGAGTTGGGCAGCGAGAAACGCTTGCCCTTGGCACCGGCCGCCAACAGGAACGCGCCCATGCTCGCCGCGAAGCCCAGGCACATCGTGGACACCTCGGGCTTGATGAACTGCATGGTGTCGTAGATCGCCATGCCCGCCGTGACGCTGCCGCCCGGGGAGTTGATGTACAAGGAAATGTCCTTGTCGGGGTTCTCGCTCTCGAGGAACAGCAGCTGTGCCACCACCAGGTTGGCGGTCTGGTCGTTGACCTCGCCCACCAGGAACACCACGCGATCCTTGAGCAAGCGCGAGTAGATGTCGAAGGAGCGCTCGCCACGCCCCGACTGCTCGATCACCATGGGGATCAGGCCCAAGTTCTTGATTTCTTCGCTCATCACATCTCCAATCGGGAAAATCGACTCCGAACTGTACTCCATGAAAATGGGGCTTGCGCCCCAAAGCACAAGCCCCAGTTCTTGCGGCCGCTGCGCGGCATGCCAGCGCAGCCCTTGATCAGGCCTGGCCCATCAGTTCGTCGAACGACACGGCCTTGTCGGTCACCTTGGCCTTGTCCAGCACGAAGGTGGTCACATTGTTTTCAATGACCACGGCTTCCACTTCCGCCAGGCGCTGGCGATCACCGAAGTACCAGCGCACCACGTCCTCGGGCTTCTCGTAGCTGCTGGCCAGTTCGTCCACATGGGTCTTGATCTGCTCAGGCGTGGCGACCAGGTTGTTGGCCTTGACCAACTCGGCCACTACCAGGCCCAGGCGCACGCGGCGCTCGGCTTGCGGCAGGAAGACATCGCTGGGGATCTCGGCCTTTTCCGCATCCTTGATGCCGCGCTGCTTCAGCTCGGCACGGGCGCCTTCGCGCAGACGCTCCACCTCGGACTCGATGCTGGCCTTGGGCAGATCCAGTTCGGCCTTGGACACCAGGGCATCCATCACGGCCTGCTTGTTGCGAGCCTGCACGCGGAACTTGACTTCGCGCTCCAGGTTCTTTTTGATGTCGGCGCGCAGGCCTTCCACGGAGCCATCGGCAATACCCAGCGACTTGGCCAGAGCCTCGTTCACTTCGGGCAGGTTCGCTGCCTCGACCTTCTTGACCGTCACCAGGAAGTCGGCGGTCTTGCCGGCCACGTCCTTGCCGTGGTAGTCCTCGGGGAAGGCCAGCGGGAAGGTCTTGGACTCGCCCGTCTTCATGCCGCGCACGGCATCTTCAAATTCCTTGAGCATCTGGCCTTCGCCGACCAGGAACTGGAAGCCTTCAGCCTTGCCGCCTGCAAACGGTTCGCCGTCGATCTTGCCTTCGAAGTCCACGGTCACGCGGTCGCCATCCACGGCGGCCGCATCGGCCGGACGCTGGGCAAAGGTACGGCGCTGCTTGCGCAGGATGTCCAGGGTCTTGTCGATGGCACCATCGTCGACCTCAGCCGACAGCTTTTCGATTTCGGCCGAAGCCAGGTCGCCGATCTTGACTTCCGGGAACACTTCAAACACGGCGTCGAAGGCCAGTTCGCCCTCGGGAGCGCCATCCTTCTCGGTGATCTTGGGCTGGCCAGCCACACGCAGTTCGGCTTCGTTGGCAGCCTTGGCGAAGGCCTCGCCCACCTTTTCGTTCAGGACTTCGTACTGCACCGAGTAGCCGTAGCGCTGGGCCACCACATTCATGGGCACCTTGCCGGGACGGAAGCCGTCCATCTTCACCGAGCGGGCCATGCGCTTCAGGCGGGCATCCACTTCGGTTTGCACGGAAGCGAGCGGCAAGCTCAGCGAGATCTTGCGCTCGAGCTTTTCAAGAGTTTCAACAGTAACGGCCATGGTGTTTCCTTGTTGGACGTGAACCCGCTTGTCCCGGTGCGGTCTCTGCACCTGCTTGCCAGCCAGGTTCCGTTAAAAGCGCGGCCAAACGGGGTTTGGCACGCCGGCAAATCTCCTTGGTCTGCATGGCCACTGCCACGTGCGTAGCAGGCAACACACCCACCCGCCAAAAGACCAAAGCCAGTGATTATATATTGAGCATCTGCATGCCCTGAAAATTCCCGCCCCACCTTAGTCCAGGACTTCGCCAGCGCTGCCACCAAGGAGAGAGGCGTAAAGCAAAACGCACTAGGCTTTTTATAGCACTAGTGCGTTCATTTATCTGGGGTGGCTGATGGGACTCGAACCCACGACGACAGGAATCACAATCCTGGACTCTACCAACTGAGCTACAGCCACCGTTTGGTGAAGCCGCAATTATAGCGGCAAAACTGGCACCCTTTGGAATCGAGCGCCGTTTTTTATCACGAACCGAGTTGGGCTGCCGGCCGAGGCGCCAGGGTCTGCGCCTTGTACCGCTCTTTCAGGAGTTCGTAGTAGGCCGTGGCCTCGGCATAGCCGGCGATGCGCTCAAACTCCTGCTTTTGGCGAAGACGCAGCTCGGCAGAATCTTCGGCCCGAGGCACGATCTTGTTCACCCGGGCCACGGCATAGCCATCCGCCCCCAGATCGACACCCACCCAGGCCACAGCGGAGGCATCCACCTTGGCATGCATGACCGCATTCAACAGTGTTGCAGGCTGCTGCTGCGCATTCTGGCGCGACACCACCACCGGGGCCTGCAGCGAGGCCACTGCGGCATTCGCTTTCCACTCCGCCAGCTTGGCTTCGCCGTCCTTTCGCGCCAGCTCCGCCGACTTTTGCGCCACCAGCAAGTCATGGGCCTTGGCCTTGACCTCTTCCAGCGGCAGCACGCGGGCCTCCTGGTATTTCACGATCCGCCCCGCAGCCATAGTACTCGGCGCCACCTCGATCGCCTCGGTGTTGCGCTGGTTCTTCAGCGAATCATTGGAGAACAAGGCCTCCAGGAAGGTGGCATTGGCCAGCGGACCAGTGACATCCACGGCAGGCGTGCGCCCTACATGATCAGCAGACTGGATCTTCAAGCCCAGCTTGTCGGCCACCGGCTTAAGGCTGTCGGACTGCTCGAAGACCATGTTCGAAAATGCCTCGGCCGCCTCCGCATACTTGCGTTGCGCCTGCTGCTGCTGCAGCTCGTTCTCGATCTTGGGCCGCAGCTCTTCAAAGCTCGGCGTGCGAGGCGTCTTCACGTCGGTGAGCTTGATGATGTGGTAGCCGTAGTCGGACTCGATCACGTCGCTGATGTCACCCGGCTTCATGGAGAACGCGGCATCCTCGAAAGGCTTGACCATATCGCCGCGGCTGAAGAAGTTCAGATCACCCCCCTGAGCGGCAGAACCGGTGTCTTGCGAATTCTTCTTGGCGATATCGGCAAATTGACCGGGTTGCGCCTTGACCTCAGCCAGCAGGGCTTCAGCCCTCTTCTTGGCCTGAGCCCTATCCTCCGCAGACGCCGACTTGGACGCATTGATGAGGATATGGCTCGCACGGCGCTGCTCCTTGTCCATGAAGCGGCTCAGGTTTTCCTTGTAGTAGGTGCGCAGATCATCTTCATTGAGCTTGATCGAAGCACGGACCGCTGCATTGTCCAGCACCACATATTCGATGGAGGCCTGCTCCGGCTGGCGGAACAGCGCCGAGTTGTCCTTGTAGAAGGCCTCGACATCTGCATCCGACACCACGACCTTCGAAGCGAAGTCCTTGGATGGGAAGCGCGCCACCTGGATCTCGCGCTGCTGGTACAGCGCATCCACGGCCATCTTGGTTTCGGCATCCGTGACGAAAGCGGTGTTGAGCACACCACCGAGCACCTGGCTCAGCGACAGATCCCGGCGCATGTTGGCTTCGAAGCCTTCGGGCGTCAGCCCCTGCGCCCCCACCAAGGCACGGTAGGCCGCCACATCAAGGCTGCCATCGGGCTTCTTCAAGGCAGCGATCTGCGGAATCTGCTGCAGCGCAGTCGCCAGGGCCGCATCGCTGGCAAACATGTGCATCTTCTGCACGGCCACATTCAGCACGCGGTCACGGACCAGTCGCTCCAGCGTCGCATAGCGCGCTTGCGGCGTATCGAGCAACTTGGCATCCATGTCGGGCGACTGGCTGCGCAGGCGATCCGACTCCATGCGGTGCGCATTGTCCCAATCAGCCTGCGTGATCTCCTGCCCATTGACCTTGGCAACGACCGGACTCTTTTCCTGAAAATAATTCTGATTGACCCCTACAAAGATAAAAGAGGGAATGATCAACACGAACAGCAAGATCATCACCACTTTGGAGTGCTTGCGTATCGATTCAAACATGGTCAATTTTCTTTCGCGCAAAAAGAAAAGGCGAACTTGCGTTCGCCTTTTCTCAGTTCAATTCGGTTGTGGTGGGTGCTAACGGGGTCGAACCGCTGACCTACGCCTTGTAAGGGCGCCGCTCTACCAACTGAGCTAAGCACCCAACCTGCAATACCTGATCAGTTCAAAGCATCCTTCAATGCTTTGCCGGGGCGGAACTTAGGCACCTTGGCAGCCTTGATCTTGATAGCTGCACCGGTACGAGGATTGCGACCTGTACGAGCTGCACGCTTACCAACAGCAAAAGTACCAAAACCTACCAGAGAGACTGTACCACCTTTTTTCAGGGTCTTCTTCACTGCATCAATGGTGGACTCCAGCGCGCGAGCAGCTGCCGCCTTGGAGATGTCCGCATTATTCGCAATGTGCTCAATGAGTTCAGTTTTATTCACAAGCAGCCTCTGTCAATCAAGAGAGTTATGGAAGTGTATGTTGTACGACCTTTCCGCCATGGTGCCTAGCACCCGGGGCAAAAAATCCGAAAAACAACACGACCTGAGTGAAAGGTTGCAGCAACCTCTATGCCTCAGTAACGGGATGGATTCTAGACGTTTTTTGGAATTGGATTCTGAAAAATTGTGATTTTTTCAGACCCTAATTCCCTCGCCACGCCCTGTGTCCGCGCGCCTCACAGGTGTTTGGGGACAAGCCGATTGGGTCACGCAGAACCTTGGAAGTCTACACGTCCGGATACGCCGGCCAACTACGAACCAACCCTAGCTTTGATCTCCGGCAAGGCCTTCTGCAGGTAGTACACCATCGACCACACCGTCAGCACGGCTGCCAGCCAGATCAGCCATATGCCCCAGACGCCGGTGTCCACGCCGGCGATCTTGCCGTCGTAGAGCAGGAAAGGAATCGCCACCATCTGCACCGTGGTCTTGAGCTTGCCCAGCATATGGACCGCCACGCTCTTGCTGGCGCCGATGCGGGCCATCCATTCGCGCAGCGCGGAGATGGCGATCTCGCGGCCGATGATGATGAGCGCCACGAAGACATCGGCCCGCTGCAGGTGCACCAGGATCAGCAGTGCCGCGCACACCAGGAACTTGTCGGCCACTGGGTCTAGGAAGGCGCCGAACGCCGAGGTCTGGTTCAGCCGCCGCGCCAGAAAGCCGTCCAGCCAGTCGGTGAAGGCGAACACCATGAACATCAGCGCAGCGGCCAGGTTCTGGGTCGCGAGCTCGAAGGGCGCGTAGTACACCCCGATGATCAAGGGGATCGCGACGATGCGCGTCCAGGTCATCAGGGTTGGAATGGTGAAGAACATGGACAGGGATTGTGGCATGGTGCGATGGCAGTTTCGAATCAATGCAGGGCGTTGTAGATTTCCTGCGCCAGCGCGGCCGAGATGCCGTCCACTGTCATCAGGTCTTCCACGCTGGCACTGCCCACTCCTCGCACCCCGCCAAAGCGCTGCAGCAGCCGCGCCCTTTTCTTGGGTCCTACGCCGGGGATTTCCTCCAGGCTGCTGCCCCCGACACGCACCTTGGCCCGGGCAGCGCGCATGCCGGTGATGGCAAAGCGGTGCGCCTCGTCACGGATCTGCGCCACCAGCATCAAGGCAGCCGAGTCACGCCCCAGGTAGACCTTGTCCCGGCCGTCAGCAAACACCAGCTCCTCCAGCCCGACCTTGCGGCCCTCGCCTTTCTCCACCCCGACGATGCGCGACAGGTCCAGCCCCAGCGACTCGAAGACCTCGCGCGCCACACTGACCTGGCCCTTGCCGCCGTCGATCAGCACGATGTCCGGCAGCCGGGCCTGGCCCGCCGCCACCTCCGCCCCGCCGGCATCGCGCTGTGCCTCGGCCACCTTGCTGTAGCGGCGGGTCAGCACCTGCCGCATCGCGGCGTAGTCGTCGCCGCCGGTAATGCCCTCGATCTTGTAGCGCCGGTATTCGCTGCTCTGCATCTTGTGGTGGTGGAACACCACGCACGAGGCCTGGGTCGATTCGCCCGCGGTGTGCGAGATATCGAAGCACTCGATGCCGAGCGTGTCGATGTCGTCCTGCGGCAGGTCCAGCGCCTCGACCAGGGCACGGGTACGCGCCTGCTGCGAGCCCTCTTCCGCCAGCAGGCGGGCGAGCTGCAGCTCGGCGTTCTTCTGCGCCATCTCCAGCCAGAGGCGGCGCTGCTCGCGGGGCTGCGAGACGGCGGTCATGCGCTGCCCGGTCTGCTCGGACAAGACCTCCAGCAGCCCGGGCTGCACCGGCGCGCTCACGATCAGCGTCGGCGGCGGCGGCACCTGCAGATAGTGCTGGGCCACGAAGGCTTCGAGCACCTGCGACTCCACCGACGGCTGCTGCACCGGCCCGGCAGCGCTGTCATCCAGCTCCGCCTGCGCCATGACGGCGTGGTCATCCACATGCACCGGAAAGTAGGCGCGGTCGCCCAGATGCCGGCCGCCGCGCACCATGGCCAGGTTCACGCAGGCCCGGCCGCCCTGTACGCGCACCGCCAGGATGTCGGCGTCCTTGTCAGCGGCAGTCTCCACCGATTGCTGGTGCAGCACGTTGGCCAGGGCCTTGATCTGGTTGCGCACCTCGGCGGCCAGCTCGTACTCCAGGCGCTCGGCGTGCTCCATCATGCGGACTTCCAAGTCCTTGAGCAGTTCGTCCGCCTCGCCACGCAGCATGGCCTCGGCACTGGCCACGTCGCGCGCATAGTCGGCGCCGGAGATCAGCCCCACGCAGGGCCCCGTGCAGCGCTTGATCTGGTACAGCAGGCAGGGCCGGGTGCGGTTGGCGAAAACCGTGTCCTCGCAGGTGCGCAGGCGGAACACCTTCTGCAGCAGCTGGATGGTTTCCTTGACGGCCCAGGCATTCGGGTACGGACCGAAGTAGCGGTTCTTGCGGTCGATGGAGCCGCGGTAGTAGGCCAGCCGGGGGTATTGCTGGCCGGGCGGCATCTCGCCCCGCCCATCCTTGTCCGACACGCCGGTGATCTTGAGGAACGGGTAGCTTTTGTCGTCGCGAAAGAGGATGTTGTACTTGGGGTGCTGCGTCTTGATGAGGTTGTTCTCGAGCAGCAGCGCCTCGGCCTCCGAGCGCACCACCGTCGTCTCCATGCGAGCGATCTTGCCCACCATGTGGCCGATGCGCGTGCCGCCATGGTTCTTGCTGAAATAGCTGGCCACGCGGCGCTTCAGGTTGCGCGCCTTGCCCACATACAGCAGCGCGTCGCTCGCATCGAAATAGCGGTATACGCCCGGCAGCTGCGGCAGTGCAGCCACCTGGGCCAGCAAGTCTTCGGAGTGGCTCATGCCCGCATTGTCGCGCGCCGGCGCCAGCGTCAGAACGACTTCGCCGACAGGCTGGCCCACAAATGGGCCGCCACCAGGGCACGCCACGGCGAGAACTCGTTCAACCACTGCTGGGTCTGCAGCGGCGATACCGACTCCACCTGCAGCAGCCGGGCCAGCGCGTTGCGCACGGCCACATCGCCATGCAGGCTGCCGTCCAGCCAGCCAAAGCCGCGCAGCAAGGTGTAGTGCACCGTCCACGGACCTATGCCCTTGATGGCCAGCAGCCGGGCCTCGATGTCCGCCACGGGCACGGTGGCGGACACGGCCCAGTCCTCCAGCGGCAGGCTGCCGTCCAGCACCGCGGCCCCCACCGCCCGCACGCTGGCGATCTTGCTGGCCGAGAAGCCCGCGGCGCGCAGATCCTCGGCCGCCAGGCGCATCAGCGCGGCAGCGTCGGGAAAGCACAGCGTGCCGCTGCTGTGGCGCAGGCCACAGGCTGCGAGCATGCGGCGGCGCAATGCCGTGGCCGCCGCCACGCTGATCTGCTGGCCGGCAATCGCCCAGACCAGGGCCTCGAAGGGCGTGCTCATGGCCGGCGGACGCAGCCCCTGCTGCTGGCGCAACAGAGGGCCCAGCACAGGATGGGAGGCATGCAGTCCCTCGAACGCGTCGGCATCGATCTGCAGGCCCAGCATGCGCTCCAGCATGGCGGCAAAGGCCGACAGCTCCGCGTCCGCCGGGCAGCGCGCCGGCGTATCCACCGCCAGCTCGGCCAGCGCCATGCGCGGCGTGAAGCGCAGTTGCAGCCGCGCCGGCCGGCCCTGCCAGCACAGCCCCTTGTTCAGCACCTGCCCCTGCACCGACTCGGCCAGCGACGCTGGATCGCGCCGGTGGATGGCCAGCGCATCGTCCACCCGAAAAGCCAGGGGAAGGCGCATGCGCCTTTGCATCACCACCGCCATGGACCGCATCCTTTCATCCGCCTGCTCCTTACAATGCATGCCGCAACGCTACGCGGCCCGCAGCCGCGCCGCACCTCCATTCTTGCGCACCTATCCACCCCGCGTCATGCCCCAACACCGCGACACCCCCAGCCCCGAGTCCATCGTGCAGACCGAGGGCGCCCAGCTCGACTTCAGCCAGGCGATGAGCTATGGCGACTACCTGCACCTCGACGAGGTGCTGAACGCCCAGCACCCGCTGTCGCCCGCGCACGACGAGCTGCTGTTCATCATCCAGCACCAGACCAGCGAACTGTGGATGAAGCTGATGCTGCACGAGTTGCACGCCGCCATGCGGGCCGTGGCCGGCGACCAGCTCAAGGACGCGTTCAAGATGCTGGCGCGGGTCACGCGCATCATGGAACAGCTCGTCAGCGCCTGGACCGTGCTGTCCACGCTGACGCCGCCCGAGTACACCGCCATGCGGCCCTGGCTGGCCAGCTCCAGCGGCTTCCAGAGCGCGCAATACCGCGGGATCGAGTTCGCGCTCGGCAACAAGAATGCAGCCATGCTCAAGCCCCATGCGCACCGCCCCGACCTGCTCGCCCAGGTCGAGGCCGCGTACCGCGCGCCCTCGCTGTACGACATCGCGCTGCAGTTGCTGGCGCGCCAGGGCATCGCCGTGCCGGCGGACCGGCTGTCGCGCGACTGGACCCAGCCCTACACCGCGAGCGAAGGCGTGCAGCAGGCCTGGCTCACCGTGTACCGCGACCCGCATAGCTACTGGGATCTGTACCAGCTCGGCGAGAAGCTCACCGACATCGAAGACGCATTCCGGCAATGGCGCTTCCGCCACGTCACCACGGTGGAGCGCGTGATCGGCTTCAAGCGCGGCACCGGTGGCACCGGCGGCGTGAGCTACCTGCGCAAGATGCTCGACGTGGTGCTGTTCCCCGAAATCTGGAGCCTGCGCACCGAGCTCTGAGCCACCAGGACGACCGCCATTTCCCGCACCGCCCCCACCCCACGCGCGCCCGAGCCCGAGCCCGCTCCGCGCGTGCTGTGGGCCATGCTGCTGGCCCTGCTGTCTGGCTTTGCGCTGAGCCAGGCTTTTCGCACCATCACCGCCATCATCGCCGACGGGCTGCGCACCGATTTCGGCCTGTCGGCCCAATCGCTGGGGGCGTTCGCCGGCCTGTTCGGGCTGGCCTTCGGCGTGACGCAGTTCTTCATGGGCGTGGGCATGGACCTGTATGGCCTGCGCAAGACCGTGCTCACCGCCTTTCCGCTGACCATCGCCGGCTCGGCGCTATCGGCCATGGCGCCCAGCTATCCGTGGCTGATGCTGGGGCAACTGCTGATCGGCGTGGGCTGCTCGCCCGCCTTCCTGGCCTGCACCATGTTCATCACCCGGCACTTTCCCAGCGAACGCTTTGCCTTCCTGTCGGGCGTGGGCATGGGCGTGGGCGGGCTGGGCCTGCTGTTCACCGGCACGCCGCTGGCCTGGCTGGTGCAGCACCATGGCTGGCGCACGGGCTTCTGGCTGCTGGCGGTGCTGTGCGCGCTGTCGTGGCTGCTGATCTTCTGGCGGGTGCACGAGCCGGCGCTGGCCTCGGACCACGAGCCCAAGCCCAGCTGGCTGGAAGCCGCCAAGGGCTTTGGCGGCCTGCTGCTGCTGCCGCAGACCTGGAGCATCTTCCTGATGGGCATGGTGAGCTATGCCTCCTTCCTGACCGTGCGCGGCCTGTGGCTGAGCACCATGCTGATGGACCGCTACCGGTTCTCGCTGGTGGCCACCGGCAACGTGGCGCTGGTGGTGTCGGTGATCGCGCTGTTCAGCCCGTCGGTCTTCGGCCGGCTGGACCCCGGCCCCGGCCGGCGCCGCCCGCGCATCATCCGCGTGGCCGTCGCCATGGCGGGCGCCTTCGTCGCGCTGGGCCTGGTGCACCATGCCGCAGCCAGCGTGGCGCTGATCCTGCTGATGGGCATGATCTCGGGCTACTCGGTGCTGCTCTATGCCGACGTGCGCTCGTCGTACCCGCCAGAGCTCACCGGCCGCGCCCTGTCGGTCTACACCATGGCGATGTTCCTCGGCGTGGCGCTGATGCAATGGCTGTCGGGCCTGGTGGCGGCGCTGGCCACGCAGCATGGCTGGGAGAGCTACCAGTGCGTGATGCTGCTGGTGGCCGCCCTGCTGCTGGCCGGCAGCGCGGCCTTCGCCTGGATGCCGAAGTCACCGCTGCTGAACACCGCCGCCCGGAATACAAGCCAAATCGACCTCTAGCGCTTATGCAGCAAGCGCCAATAGCTATTATTTAAATAGCATCAAGAGCCCACTGGCCGCGCCTGTGCCGGGCCGTACAGCCAGGGCATGTCCATCAACCGGGCGCCCGCCAGCCTGAGCGACCAGTCCCGCCCCCAGCGCATGGCGCCGGTGGCGTGGAAGATGGCGCCATTGCGCAGCGAGCGGGCCTGCACCCGGGCATTGCGCTGCCAGCGGTTGAGGGCGTAGCGGCGCAGCCGCAGCGGCAGGTCCAGCTCCTGCAGGGCCAGCGCCGCCTGCAGCTCGAAGGCATCCTCGATCGCCATACCGGCGCCCTGCGCGAGGTAGGGACGCATCGGATGGGCCGCATCGCCCAGCAGCGCCACCAGGCCCTGCGCCATCTGCTGCGGGCCGGCCACCGGCGGGCGATCGGCCAGCGGCCAGAGCCGCCAGGTCGCGCCGGCATCCGTCACCGCCTGCAGCATGGCCTGCAGCGTGCCGTGCGCGCCGGCCAGGCCACGCTGCATGTCAGCGGCATGGGCCGCGTGGTCCCATTGCTCGCGGTCCTCGGGGACGGGCCCCTCGACGATGACCACCACGTTCAGCAGTTCGCCCCGCCGCACCGGATAGTGCACCACATGGAAATGCGGCCCCATCCAGGCCGTGACCACCTGAGTGCGCCAAGCCGCCGGCAGGTCTGCCTGGCGCACCGCGCCCCGGTAGGCGAGATGCCCGGTCACCCGCGGCGGCCCATCGCCCAGCAGGCGCTGGCGCGTCTGGCTCCAGACGCCATCGGCCGCGATCAGCGCATCGCCTTCCACGGCCTTGCGCGGCGAGAGGGCGAGGGTCGCCACGCGCCCATCGTCGGTGTGGGACTCCACGGCGCAGCCCAGGTTGAGCTGGATGCCGTCGCGCGGCTGCACGGCAGCGAGCAGCAGTTGGTGCAGATCGGCCCGGTGGATGGTGGCGTACGGCGCGCCATAGCGCCGCTCCATCTCGCCCGCCAGCGGCATGCGCGCCAGCTCGGCGCCGGTGATGGCATTGCGCGATACCAGCGCCTGCGGAAATGCGGCGCTGTCCTGCAGGGCCTGCCGCAGGCCCCAGGCCTGCAGGCAGCGCACCACGTTGGGCCCCAGCTGCACGCCGGCGCCGATCTCGCCGAAGGCCTCGGCCCGCTCGAACAAGCGCACCGCCATGCCGGCCTGCGATGCCGCCAGCGCGGCCGCCAGACCGCCGATGCCGCCCCCCGCGATCAGTATCTGCTTTTGCATGCCGAGATTGTGCCGCCGATCACGCCACGCCCGGCCGCAGCCAGGTCAAACCAGGCCCTCAGTGCACGGCGGCAGCCGTGGCCTGGAACAGCGTCGAGCGCTCGAAGTCCTCGATGGGCATCGGGCGGCCGAAATGGAAGCCCTGGAAACGCGTGCAGCCATGGCTGGTGAGGAACTCCACCTGCGCGGCGCTTTCCACCCCTTCGGCCAGGGCCTCCATGTTCAGGCTCTGCGCCAGCGTCAGGATGGCGCGGACGATGGCGGCGCCGTTCGGGTCGGTCGGTACGTCGTTGACGAAGCTGCGGTCGACCTTGAGCTGGTCCAGCGGCAAGGCCTTGAGGTAGCGCAGCGACGAATAGCCGATGCCGAAATCGTCCAGCGCAAAGCCCACGCCGCGGGCCTTCAACTCGCCCATGCGCTGCACGGTCTCGGCCAGATCGCCCAGCAGCAGGTTCTCGGTCAGCTCCAGCTTGAGCCGGCGCGGGTCGACTCTGGTGCTGTCGATCAGGGCCAGCACCTCGTCTACGAACTTCGGGTGGCGGAACTGCCGGGGGCTGACGTTGACCGACATCGTCAACGCGGCCGTGGCGGGCACGCGCGCCCAGCGCGCGAGCTGCTCGCAGGCGGTGCGCATCACGAAGCGCCCCAGCTCGACGATCAACCCGGTCTGCTCGGCCAGCTCGATGAAGTCCGTGGGGCCGACCATGCCCTGCACCGGGTGCATCCAGCGCACCAGCGCCTCCGCCCCCAGCAGAGCGCCCTGCTGGTCGGTGACAGGCTGGTAGTGCACGCACAGCTCGCCATGCAGCAGGGCCTGGCGCAGGTCCGCCTCCATGCTGGCGCGGGCGTTGACCACCGTCTGCATCTGCGGATCGAAGAAGCATTGCGTATTGCGGCCGGCGGACTTGGCCTCGTACATCGCCATGTCCACGCGCTTGAGCAGTTCCTCCACCTCCGGCACTTCGTCGTCGCCGAAGACCGTGACGCCCACGCTGGGCGTGGTGTAGTACCAGTGCCCAAACAGGTCGAACGGCTGGCGCAGGCGCAGGATCAGGTGGTCCACCACCGAGCGCACATGCGCCATGGCCTCCTGCCGCTCGTGCCCCAGGTGCTCCACCAGGATCACAAACTCGTCGCCGCCGAAGCGGGCCACCATGTCGCCGCTGCGCACGCAGGTCATCAGGCGCTTGCCAACCTCGGCCAGCAACTGGTCGCCATGGCGGTGCCCCTGGGAATCGTTCAGGTTCTTGAAGTGGTCCAGGTCGATGAACAGCAGGGCACAGAACGAGCCGCGCTGGCGGCTGTCCTCCACGGCCCATTTCAGGCGGTCGAGCAAGGTGCTGCGATTGGGCAGCCCGGTCGTGGTGTCGAAGTAGGCCAGGCGCTCCATCTCGCTGCGCTCGGCCCCGGGATCGCTGAGGTCGCGCGACAGCCGCAGCACGCCGGTCACTCGGCCCTCGCCGTCCCGGATCGCGGTCTTGGTAGTTTCCAGCCGTGTCTGGTGCTCGCCGGCACCCAGGCTCCAGGCCTCTTCGTAGACGACCGGCCGGCCCGTCTGCAGCACCAGTGCATCGCGGTCCCCGTCGTCGGCGAGGCCGTCCTCGATACCCAGCTCGTCGGAGGTCTTGCCGATGATTGCAGCCTGCGGCCGCGCCACCAGCCGCTCGAAGGCCGCATTGCACTGCTGGTAGCGGCCGTCCACGCCCTTGCAGGCCACGGCAGCGGGAATGGCATCGATCAGGCTCGACAGCTGGCGCTGCTGCTGCTGCGCATGCTGCAGTTGCTCATGCAAGGCGGTGAAATCGTTCGCCAGCAGCAGGAATACCGGTGCCTCGCCCCCCAGGCAGCTCAGCGTGCACTGCAATTGCAGCGGCGCCTGGGCCGCATGGAGCCGGGCATCGAAGACCACCCGTCCCATGGAGAGCGCCTGGTGCATCAGCGTAGAGACAAAGGCTGTCTCGGAGAACGGGGGCTCCCAGGGCCAGTCGAACCAGGACAAGGCCGGGGCGCCCAGCCAGGCGCACCACTGCCGGTTGGCATAAACCACCCGCCCGGTGGCATCGATGCAGGCCACGCCGGCCGTGAGTCCATCCAGAATGGCCAGGTCGGTCGGCACTGCAGCGCCATTGCCCATTGCCATGCGGGCAATGCCGTCGTTACCGAACCTGTTCTCCAACAGAAACTCCTCCAAGCGCATGACGCTCACCCAGGGGTGCGGCCCCAGGGGGCCACGGGCCTCTTAATAGATATATTGAATGTAATCATAATTTATAATAAATGCAAACAAGCCTCTTTTTCGAGAGGCTGCTGCACATCTACAACAGCAAAGTGTTGCTGTTTGTTCTAAAGCAGCTGGCGCAGCACGAAAGGCAAGATACCGCCAGATCGGTAGTACTCCACCTCGATCGGCGTATCAATACGCAACATCAGCGAGCTTTCTGCACGCGAACCATCGGCCCGGCGCACGACGAGCTTGGCTTGGCTGCGGGGCGTCAATGCAGGGTCGGGGATGATGTCGATCTCCTCGTCGCCGCGCAGGCCCAGGCTTTCCCAGCTTTCGCCTTCCGCAAACTGCAGCGGCAACACGCCCATGCCCACCAGGTTGGAGCGGTGGATGCGCTCGAAGCTGCGCGCCACCACGGCCTTGATGCCCAGCAGTTGCGTGCCCTTGGCGGCCCAGTCGCGGCTCGAGCCGGTTCCGTACTCCTCGCCCGCGAAGATGACCGTCGGCGTCTTCGCCGCCTGGTAGCGCATGGCCGCGTCGTAGATGAAGAGCTTCCGGCCTGCGTCCTCGCCGGCGTTCTGGTAGATGGTGTAGCCACCTTCCTCGCGCGAGCCATCGTCCTTAGCGGACAGCATAAGGTTCTTGATGCGCACGTTGGCGAAGGTGCCGCGCATCATGATCTCGTGGTTGCCGCGGCGCGAGCCGTAGCTGTTGAAATCCTGCTTCATCACACCATGGGCCTGCAACCACTGGCCCGCCGGCGAGTTCTCCTTGATGGAGCCGGCCGGCGAGATGTGGTCGGTGGTGATGGAGTCGCCGAACAGCGCCATCACGCGGGCGCCATGCACGGCATGCTCCGCCGGTGCTGCGTCCTGACTCTTGCCCGCGAGCTCGAACCCGTCGAAGAACGGCGGCTCGGCGATGTAGGTGCTTTGCGGCCACGAGTAGACCAGGCCCTGCACGCCCTTGATCTTGTCCCACAGCGCGCCGGGCTTGGTCGTGACCTTGTCGTAGTTCTCGCGGAAGGCCTTGCCGTTCATCGCGTAGCGCATCAAGGCGTAGATCTCGTCGCTGGTCGGCCAGATATCGCCCAGGTAGACGTCCTTGCCCTTCTTGCCCTGGCCCACCGGCTGGGTCATCAGGTCGGTCAGCACCGTGCCGGCGATGGCATAGGCCACCACCAGCGGCGGGCTGGCCAGGAAGTTGGCCTTGATGTTCGGGTGGATGCGCGCCTCGAAGTTGCGGTTGCCGGACAGCACGGCCGCGCATACCAGATCGTTGCTGGTGATGGCCTCGTTGATCTCCGGCGTCAGGTCGCCCGCATTGCCGATGCAAGTGGTGCAGCCGTAGCCGGCCACGTCGAAGCCCAGCTTCTCCAGATAGGGCAGCAGCCCGGTTTCCTGCAGGTACTGCGTGACGATGCGCGAGCCGGGCGCCAGCGAGGTCTTGATGTGCGGCTGCACTCGCAGCCCCGCCTCCACGGCCTTCTTGGCCAGCAGCCCCGCGGCCAGCAGCACGCCGGGGTTGGAGGTGTTGGTGCAGCTAGTGATGGCGGCGATCAGCACGTCGCCGTTGCCGATGGTGATGCCCGACGGCTTCGCCTCGGCGGACCCCACGGCCGTGGCCACCACCGGCTCCGGCTTGTTGGCGACCATCTCCACGGTCGAGCGGCCGGCATCGCCGGGCACGGTTGCCGGCACGGCCTCGACCTCGATCTCAGCGGCGCGCGACGCCAGCGGCACGCGCAGCGACAGCTGCTCGGCCGGCAGGTTGAAGCCGTTGTCGGCATTCGGCTTGCTGAACAGCGTGCGGAACTGGCTGGACACATGGCCCAGCTCAATGCGGTCCTGCGGGCGCTTGGGACCGGCCAGGCTGGGCGTCACATCGCCCAGGTCCAGGCGAACGGTTTCCGAATAGTCCACCGCGCCGGCAGAGTGGATACCGAACAGGCCCTGGGCCTTGAAGTAGCGCTCGAAGGCCTCGCACTCCGACTTCTTGCGGCCCGTGCCGCGGAAATAGTCCATGGTGCGCTCGTCCACCGGGAAGAAGCCCATGGTCGCGCCATATTCCGGCGCCATGTTGCTGATGGTGGCGCGGTCGGGCAGCGACAGCGTGCGCGCGCCCTCTCCGAAGAACTCCACGAACTTGCCGACCACCTTGTGGCGGCGCAGGATTTCCGTCACCGTCAGCACCAGGTCGGTGGCGGTGACGCCTTCGCGCAGCTGGCCCGTCAACTCGAAGCCGACCACGTCCGGCGTCAGGAAGTACACGGGCTGGCCGAGCATCGCCGCCTCGGCCTCGATGCCGCCCACGCCCCAGCCCACCACACCGATTCCGTTGATCATCGTGGTGTGGCTGTCCGTGCCCACCAGCGTGTCAGGGTAATAGACGTCGGTTTTCTTGTTGCGGTGCACGCCGCGCGCCAGGTACTCGAGGTTGACCTGGTGCACGATGCCGAAGCCCGGAGGCACGACCTTGAAGGTGTCGAAGGCCTGCATGCCCCACTTCATGAACTGGTAGCGCTCCTTGTTGCGCGCAAACTCCAGCCGCATGTTCAGGTCCAGCGCCTTCTTGGTGCCGTAGTAGTCCACCATGATGGAGTGGTCCACCACCAGGTCCACGGGCACCAGCGGCTCGATCTTGCGCGGATTGGCGCCCAGCTTCTCGGCCACGCTGCGCATGGCGGCCAGATCAGCCAGCAGCGGTACGCCGGTGAAATCCTGCAGCACCACGCGCGAAACCACAAAGGGGATTTCCTCGACCCGCGGTGCATTGGGCTGCCAATTGGCCAGTTGCTCCACATGCTCGGGCAGCACGCGCTGGCCATCGCAATTGCGCAAAACGGATTCGAGCACGATGCGCAGCGACACCGGCATGCGCAGGATATTCGGATACAGCCTGGCCAGTTCGGGCAACGAATGGAACTGCCCCTTGTCCTTCTTGCCCTCGCCGACGGCGAAGGATTTCAACGTACCCGCAAAAGCATCAACGGCCAGCGAGGGGGAAGGTGAACTCATGGCTGCTCCTGTTCAAAATACCGACATCGTGGGATAGATCGCCATAGTCTACTCCCGCCGTGTGATCTGCGGATGTCACCGCAGGGTGCACTCAGGGCCATCGGTGCCATGGCAAGCGATGGGCAGCATTGCCGGCACGATTGGCCCTATATATTTCATACCGAAGAAACAATACAAAATAAAAATCAATATTTGTTTACATGGCGCCCACAAAAAAAACCCGCACTCGGCGGGTTTTCAGCGTATTTCTACGTACTCAAATGGCGAACTTCTCGCGATCCTGGTCCTGAATCCATTTAGGAGCCTTGCCGCGGCCGGTCCAGGTGGCACCGGTAGCCGGGTCGCGGTATTTGGGCGCCACCTTGCTGCCGGAGGCAGCCGATTTGCCGCGCGCCGGCGGGAATACGTCATCCTGCGTCAGGCCATATTGGCGAATCAGGTCCTGCACCTGCTCCACGGCAGCCCGCAATTCGCGCTTGCGGGCATCTTCCGCCTGCTGCTGCAAGGCCTTGATCTGTTCGGTGAGCTGTTGGTAGGTAGCAGTCATGGTCATTAAAACAAATGGATTCGGTGCGGCCGAGTATACATAAAAATCAATATCGGCAATACAGCGAATGGCGATATTGGCTTATCTACTCCACGCTGTGCTGCTCTTCATCCAGCCGAGCAATGACCTTGTCTATGCGCTTGCCTTCCAGCGCCAGCACCTCGAATACCCATCCAGCACCATATATTTTTTCACCAACCACCGGCATATGGCCCGTCTCGGACATCAGCATGCCGGCCAGGGTGTTATACAGGCCCTTATCCTCGTCGGGCAGCTCCTTGATTTCCAGCCGAGCCTTGAGCTCCGATACCGGCATCACGCCTTCGAGCAGCCACGATCCGTCGTCATTTTTCTCGGCCCAGGCCGCGCTGGAGGCGCCGGGCTTGAGCTCGCCGGTAATGGCCTCGAGTAAATCGCGCGGCGTCATAATGCCCTGCACCACGCCATATTCGTCCACCACGAAGACCATGCGACCCGCGCGCGCGCGAAACTGCTCCAGCAATTCGAAGCCGCTCAGCGTCTCGGGCACGTAGGTGGCAGCCTGCATATGGTCCTCGATGCGCGCCTCGTCAGGCTCGCGCACATCCAGCAGCGTGGCCACGCCGATCAGGCCGACGACGTTGTCCAGCGATTCGCGGCACACCGGATACCACGAATGCGCGCCCTTGCCGCCGGTGGCACCGACCGCGCGCAGCGCCTCGGCCACCGTCAGCTCGGCGTCGAGCCACTGCACATCGACACGCGGCACCATCATCGAGATCAGCGGGCGGTCGTCGAGGTGGAAGACGTTCTGCACCATCTGGTGCTCCTGGCGCTCGATCACGCCGGCGTCGCGCCCCTCGTCGAGGCTGGCGACGATTTCGGCCTCGGTGACGGCGCGGCCCGATTCATCCTTGATGCGCAGCAGCCGCAGGATGGCCTGCGTGGACACGGCCAGCAGCCAGACGAAAGGCTTGGCCACGCGCGCCACCCAGGCCAGTGGCAAGGCGATAATGCGCGACGACGCCTCGGGGTACATCTGGCCGATGCGCTTGGGCACCAGCTCGCCGAAGACGATGGTCACGAAGGTGATCACGGCAATCACCACCGCCGTGGCACCCACCGAGGCCGCCTGCGGCGGGACGCCCAGCGTCAGGAGCCAGGCGGCCAGGTCATCGCTGAATGCGGCTTCGCCCAGAATGCCGTTGAGCATGCCGATGGACGTGATGCCGACCTGGATGGAGGACAGGAACTGGGTCGGGTTGTCCATCAGCTTCAGGGCGGCGGCGGCACCTTTGTCTCCGCTCTCCGACATGGCCAGCAGCCGGGATTTGCGGCTGGAAGCCAGCGCCAGTTCCGACATGGCAAACACGCCGTTGAGCAGCGTCAAAAATGCAATCAGCAATAAGTCCATCGAAATAGATCAGAGTTTCAGAGCATGTCACTGTACTGTATCGGCGATATCCAGGGCTGCGACGGCGCATTGGAGCGCCTGCTGCAAGCCATAGCCTTTTCACCCAGCCGCGACACGGTGTACCTGCTGGGCGACCTGGTCAACCGCGGCCCGCAATCGGCCGAAACGCTGCGCCGCTGCATGCGGCACGAGGGCAGCATCCGCGTGCTGCTGGGCAACCACGACCTGCACCTGCTGGCGGCTGCCCAGGGGCGGCGCAAATCGTCGCGGCGCGACACCTTGCGCGACGTGCTCGACGCGCCGGATGCCGATGCCCTGCTCGCCTGGCTGCGGCGCCAGCCGCTGGCGCAGAGCCACGCGCTGGCCGGCGAGACGCTGCTGATGGTGCATGCCGGCGTGCACCCGCACTGGAGCGAGGCCGACACGCTGCGCTATGCGCACGAGGTCGAGCAGGTGCTGCAAAGCGAGGCGCTGCCCGAGTTTTTGCAGGCCATGTACGGCAACGAGCCCGACCGCTGGAGCGAAGACCTCACCGGCCTGCCGCGGCTGCGCGTGATCACCAATGTGCTGACGCGCATGCGCTTTTGCACCGCCGATGGCCGCATGGATTTTGACAGCGCCGAGGGCGCCGATGCCGCGCCGCCGGGCCTGATGCCCTGGTTCGACGTGCCGGGCCGCTGCGCGGAGCAGACGACCATCGCCTTCGGCCACTGGTCCACGCTGGGGCTGCTGAACCGCCCCACGCTGCTGGGGCTCGACACCGGCTGCGTCTGGGGCGGGTGCCTGAGCGCCGTGCGCTTCGGCGCGAACCTGCAGGAGCGCGAGCTCATCAGCGTGCACTGCGACCAGGCGCAGGTGCCTGGCGCTTAATCAAAAAAGAGAGCTGCCAGCGCTTGATACATAAGGAATTCAGATAGAAAAATATCTGAAAACCAGTCGTATCAAGCGCTGGCAGCTCTCTTTTTTACAACTCTCCGCGATCAGCGTGGCACGGGCTTGAACAGCGCGGCCACCTTGCGGCGCGACTTGATGTTCGTCGAGTTGCCGCGCGCCGGTGCGGGCTTGGTGGCATCCCAGGTCGGCGGCGCCTCGGCGGCGCTGGGCTCGTAGGGCTTGTCGAAGAAGGGGTCGCGCGACACCGGTGCCGGGCGGTAGCGCTCGCGGCGGTCGCCACCCTCGTCGTCGCCGCCACGGTGGTCGCGCCGGCGCTCGCGGTCGCCGCGCTCACCCCGCTCGCCGCGGTGGCCGTCGTTGTGGCGCTCGCGCCGTTCGCCTTCCAGCGCGAAGGGCTCGACCTCGATCTTCTTCTTGATCAGCTTCTCGATGTCGGACACGTTGCGCGCATCGCTGGAGGTCACCAGCGTCACCGCCAGGCCCGATGCGCCCGCGCGGCCGGTGCGGCCGATGCGGTGCACGTAGTCTTCGGCGTTGAAGGGCACGTCGTAGTTGAACACCGCCGGCACATCCTTGATGTCCAGGCCGCGCGCCGCCACGTCGGTACACACCAGCAGGTCGACCTCGCCCTGCTTGAAGGCTTCGAGCGCCTTCAGGCGTTCGTCCTGGCTCTTGTCGCCGTGCAGCGCCGCGGCACGCAGGCCGTCGCGCTCCATCGCGCGCGCTAGGCGTGCGCAGCCGAGCTTGCTGTTGACGAAGACGAAGGCCTGGCGGATCTCGCGGTCCTTCAGGATCTTGCGCACCACGCGGCGCTTGTCGTCATCGACGGTGCTGAAGAAGCGCTGCTCCACCGTGGACGCCGTCTCGTTCGGACGCGCCACCTCGATGGTCACCGGGTTCTGCAGGTAGCTGCCGGCCAGGCGCTTGATCTCGGGCGAGAACGTGGCGCTGAACAGCAGCGTGGTGCGTTGCTTGGGCAGGTACGACAGGATGCGCTGCAGGTCGGGCAGGAAACCGATGTCGAGCATGCGGTCGGCCTCGTCCAGCACCACGTACTCGACCTGGTTGAGCACCGCGTTCTTGGCCTCGATGTGGTCCAGCAGGCGGCCAGGCGTGGCCACCAGGATCTCGACGCCTTTTTTCAGCTCGAGGGTCTGCGGCTTCATGTCCATGCCGCCGAACACCACCGCGCTGCGCAGCTTGGTGTGCTTGGCGAACTGCGCGACCTGCTGGGCCACCTGGTCGGCAAGCTCGCGCGTGGGCAGCAGCACCAGCGCGCGCACCGGATGGCGCGCGGGCGAGGCCGAGCTGTTCTCGTGCGCCATCATGCGTTGCAGCAGCGGCAGCGAGAACGCCGCCGTCTTGCCGGTGCCGGTCTGCGCCGCGCCCATGACGTCCTTGCCCGTGAGGACCACGGGAATGGCCTGGGCCTGGATCGGCGTCATGGACGTGAAGCCCATCTCGGCAATCGCCCGCATCAGGGGCTCGGCCAGTTGAAGATTTGAAAAAGAACTTGTCATTTGAACCTGCTATTGTCGCATTTCCCGAATTCGCCCTCGAAATGCAAAAAAACCAGCCCTAAAAGGCTGGCTTTTCAGGCAGTGGCGCATGGCCTACAGGCTATTGGTGTTGAAGGTATCGCAAGCCTGCACGCTGCCGGTCTTCATCCCCGTGGTGAACCAGCGCTGGCGCTGCGCACTGCTGCCGTGGGTGAAGCTGTCGGGCCGCACCGTGCCGGTGGCTTCGCGCTGCAGCTTGTCGTCGCCGATCTGCTGTGCGGCGTTCAGCGCCGATTCGATGTCACCCTGGTCCAGCCAGTTCTTGGCCTGCTGCGACTTGGCGGCCCAGATGCCGGCAAAGCAGTCGGCCTGCAGCTCCAGCCGCACCGACAGCGCGTTCTGCTCGCGCTCGCTGACGCGGCCGCGCATGCTGTCGACCTTGCCCGAGGTGCCGATCAGGTTCTGCACGTGGTGGCCGACCTCGTGCGCCACCACGTAGGCGCGGGCGAACTGGCCCGGCGCGCCGAGCTGGCGGCTCATGGTGTCGAAGAAGTCCATGTCCAGGTAGACCTTCTGGTCGCCCGGACAGTAGAACGGCCCCATGGCCGACTGGCCGGTGCCGCAGGCGGTGGGCGTCATGCGGCGGTACAGCACCAGCTTGGGCGCGCGGTACTGCGCACCGGCCTGGCGGAAGATGTCGCCCCACACGTCCTCGGTCGAAGCCAGCACGGTGGAGACGAACTTCGCCCCCTGGTCGTCGGCCGGCGGCTTGTGCGCCGGCGCCTGCTGCTGCACCTGCGGCGCGCCGCCGCCGCTCAGGAAGCCGAGGATGGTCAGCGGGTTGACGCCGAACACGGCGCCGCCGATCAGCGCCAGCACGATGGTGCCGAGGCCAATGCTGCGCCCGCCGAACACCGGGCCGCCTCCTCCGCCACCGCCATCACGCCGGTCCTCGACGTTGTCCGATTCGCGATTGCCTTCCCATCTCATGGCATTACTCCTTCGTTGTATCTGCGTTGTGTTGGCCGTATTTCACGACACTCAACGCCGCACCGCGCAAGATCCGCCACAGGCGGGCCGAAGATTTACCATCTTTTGCAATGGGCCAGTGCCGTCAGGCCTTGGGCAGCGTCACGCCGACCTGGCCCTGGTACTTGCCGGCCCGGTCCTTGTAGCTGACCTCGCACTCCTCGTCGCTTTCGAAGAACAGCACCTGGGCGCAGCCCTCGCCGGCGTATATGCGCGCGGGCAGCGGCGTGGTGTTGGAGAACTCCAGCGTCACGTAGCCTTCCCACTCGGGCTCGAACGGCGTGACGTTGACGATGATGCCGCAGCGCGCATAGGTGCTCTTGCCCAGGCAGACGGTGAGCACGTTGCGCGGGATGCGGAAGTACTCCATGGTGCGGGCCAGCGCGAAGCTGTTGGGCGGGATGATGCAGCTGTCGCCGTCGAAGTCGACGAAGCTCTTTTCGTCGAAGTTCTTCGGGTCGACCACCGTGCTGTGGATGTTGGTGAACACCTTGAACTCGCGCGCACAGCGGATGTCGTAGCCGTAGCTGCTGGTGCCGTAGCTGATGATTTTCTTGCCGTCGGCCTCGCGCACCTGGCCGGGCTCGAAAGGCTCGATCATGCCGTGCTGCTCGGCCATGCGGCGGATCCACTTGTCGCTCTTGATTGTCATGTCGCTACTCCTGCGGCGCGATTGTAGCCGCAGGCGCCCCTACAGACACTATCAAATGAATAGCTCGTAGCGCAGATACCGTTTGCGCTACAGGCCAATTTCATCCAATTTTCCGGGCAATCACCGTGCGTTCGATCAAACGGTCATCGCCCAGCACGATCATGCCGAACAGCAACTCGTCGAGGTTGCGCGCCTGGTCGGCCTTGCGCGCCAAGAGCGGCGTGGCGCGGGGGTTGAGCACCACGAAGTCGGCCTCGCAGCCCGGCTGCAGGTTGCCGACCACGCCGCCCAGGCCCAGCGCGCGCGCCGCGCCCGCCGTGTGCTGCCACCACAGCTGCGCGGGCGAGAGGCTCAGGCCGCGCTTGGTCTGGCCCTCGCGCCCCACGTAGTAGGCCGCGAGCATGGTGCGGAAGGGGCTGAAGCTGGTGCCGCCGCCCACGTCGCTGGCCAGGCCGTAGGCGTAGCCGGCCTCGTCGGCGCCCTGGTAGTCGAAGAAGCCGCTGCCCAGGAACAGGTTGCTCGTGGGGCTGACGGCGGCGGCCGTGCGGCGCTCGCGCATCAGCGCGCGGTCGGCCGCGTCGAAGTGGATGCAGTGCGCATACACGGCGCGCTCGCGCATCAGGCCGAAATCGTCGTACACGGCCAGGTAGCTGCGCGACTGCGGGTACAGCTCGGCCACCCAGCGCACTTCGTCGAGATTCTCGGCCACGTGCGACTGGATCCAGACATCGCCGTAGCGCGCGGCCAGCTCGCCGGCGCCGCGCATCTGCGCATCGGTGCTGGTGGGCGCGAAGCGCGGCGTGATGGCGTAGCCCAGGCGATCGACGCCGTGCCAGCGCTGGATCAGCTCCTCGGTGTCGACCAGGCTTTGCTCGGTGTCGTCGCGCACGCCGTCGGGCGAGTGGCGGTCCTGCAGCACCTTGCCGGTGATCAGGCGCATCTGGCGCTGCTGCGCCTCGACGAACAGCGCGTTGACCGAGGTGGGGTGCGAGGTGGCGAAAGTGAGCGAGGTGGTCACGCCGTTGCGCAGCAGCTCGTCGACGAAGAAGCGCGCCACCGCGGCGGCGTAGTCCTCGTCCACAAAGCGCGACTCGTGCGGGAAGGTGTAGTTCTCCAGCCAGGGCAGCAGGCCGGCGGCGGGCGAGCCGATCACATCGGTCTGCGGGTAGTGGATGTGCAGGTCGACGAAGCCCGGCGCGAGGATGCGGCCCGGCAGGTGCGTGAGCTGCACGCCCGGCTGTGCCAGCAGCTGCGGCGACAGCGCCTGCCAGCTGCCCGCGGCCACCACGCGCTCGCGGCCGTCGGCACCCGGCTGCACGGCCAGCAGGCCGTCTTCGTCGTACAGCGCCTGGCCGTCTTCGGCGAAGCGCAACAGGGAGGATCGGTAGATGTGCATGCGGCAAGCTTACTGGAGCCGCCTGCCGCGGGTATATAGGCTTCGCTATAGCCACCATCCGTAGCGATGCGCCTAGGGTTTCCCCGAGCAGGTCGGTGAATCATTCAATTTTGATAGCTGCTAGCGCTTATCTGTAAAGGAAAAAACCCGGATTTCTCATTGAACCCATCGCACCTTCCAGCCACAGGCCATACTGCACGGATTGTTGAACAAAACCAGTCTCGCCACCTGACAATCATGCCCAAAAAACAGGCATCGCCCGCAAACCCAAGCCTGGCGCGGGTTTCGAGAGTTACCCCAAGGGTTTTCCACAGGATGGCCCACAACAGGCGGGTATAACTCGCGCCGGCAGCGATCTTCTACACTGGGCCTGTTTTGGCTTACTTTTCCATGCGCCCATGCCTGCCTTCGTAGACACCTCGCCGCCCGGCGAATGCATCTTCTGCAAACTCGTCCAGGGCCAGATCCCGTCCGCCAAGATCCATGAGGACGAACTCACCATCGCCTTCATGGACATCGGCCAGGTCAACCCCGGCCATGTGCTGGTGGCCACCAAGCGCCATGCGGCCACGCTGTTCGACATCACCCCCGAAGAAGCGAGCGCGGTGATGCAGACCGCCCGCCGCGTGGCGCTCGCGGCGCAGGCGGCCTTCGAGCCCGAAGGGTTGAACCTGGTGCAGTTCAACGGCGCGGTGGCGGGCCAGACCGTGGCGCATTTCCATCTGCATGTGCTGCCGCGCCATGCGGGCGACGGCGTGGGCTTCAGCTGGCCGCGCAAGGAGCCCGGCGCAGCGGTGCTGCAGGACTACGCCGAGCGCCTGCGCCAGGCGCTGGCCCCCTGAACGTATTCGCCTTATTACCAAATCGTCTGATAAATGGCGAATAATATGCCGTCCAACACAGAGCGACAGCATGGGTATCAGCCACTACATCAAGGAAATCGGGCGCGGCGCGCGGGGCGCCAAGGCCTTGTCGCGCGCGCAAGCCGCTGACCTGATGGGCCAGGTGCTGGACCAACAGGCCAGCGACTACGAGGTCGGAGCCTTCTGCATCGCCATGCGCATCAAGGGCGAGACGGCCGAGGAGATGTGCGGTTTCTGGGATGCCGTTCAGCAGCGCATCCGGCGCTTTGCCCCCACGGCCGCGCCGCTCATCGTCATCCCCAGCTACAACGGCTCGCGCCGCCTGCCCACGTTGACGCCGCTGCTGGCCCTGCTGCTGGCGCGCGAAGGCCTGCCGGTGCTGGTGCACGGCATGGGCACCGAGCCGAGCCGGGTCAGCGCCTTCGCGGTGTTGGAGCGGCTGGGCGTGCCGCTCGCGCACACGCCCGGCACCATTGCCGACGGCAGCGTGGCCGCCGTCCATACCGCCAGCCTGCTGCCGCCGCTGGCGCGGCTGCTGGCCGTGCGCCAGGTGATCGGCCTGCGCAACCCCGGCCACAGCGTGGCCAAGCTGCTGCAGCCCTGCGATGCGCGCAGCATCCTGCTGGGCAGCTACACCCATCCCGAATACCTGCCGATGCTGCAGGCCACGCTGGGCGGACTGGCGCTGAACGCCCTGCTCTCGCGCGGCCTCGAAGGCGAGGTCTGCGCAGACCCGCGCCGCACGCCGCAGTACGACGGCTTCGTGGCCGGCCAGCACCGATTGCTGCAGGCGCGCGCCAGCGGCACCGAATCCGGTGTGCCCGGCCTGCCCGAGCAGAACGACGCCGACACCACCGCGCGCTACACCGAGGCAGTGCTCGCCGGCCAGCTGCCGGTGCCCGCCGGCCTGGCGCAGCAGGTGCAACTCGTCGCCGAACTCGCGCAAGAGGTGGCACGCGGCTTGCATGCGGACCAGGGCATTCCTACATCCATCGGAGCTTGAACATGGCACAGACACCTTTGACCGCAGGCGGCTGCACACTGGTGGGCGCGGGCCCGGGCGACCCGGACCTGCTCACCCTGGCCGCCATCAAGGCCATCCAGCGCGCCACCGTGCTGCTGGTGGACGACCTGGTGGGCGACGAAGTGCTGGCCTATGCCGCGCCCACGGCCCGCATCGTGCACGTGGGCAAGCGCGGCGGCTGCAAGAGTACGCCGCAGGCCTTCATCCAGAAGCTGATGCTGCAGGCCGTGCAGCAGGGCGAGCAGGTGGTGCGCCTCAAGGGGGGCGATCCCTTCATCTTCGGCCGCGGCGGCGAAGAGGTGGAATACCTGCGCGCCCACGGCGTGGAGCCCACGGTGGTCAACGGCATCACCGCCGGGCTGGCAGGGCTGAGCTCGCTGGGCGCGCCGCTCACGCACCGCGAGCATGCGCATGGCGTGGTGTTCATCACCGGCCATGCCAAGCCCGGCGATGCCGGCCCCGACTGGGCGCAGTTGGCGCAGGCCGCCAAGGTCGCACGGCTCACGCTGGTGATCTACATGGGCGTGGGCAGCGCCGAGGCGATTGCCACGGGCCTGCAGACGGCCCTGCCGGCCGACACGCCGGTGGCCATCGTGCAGCATGCCAGCCTGCCGAAGCAGCGCCATGCCATCACCACGCTGGCCCAATTGCCGCACACGCTGCATGACGAGCACCTGGCCAGCCCCAGCGTGATCGTGGTGGGCTCGGTGGTGGACTGCGTATCGCTGGCGGCGCGGGCCTGCGAGCAGGCCCGCAAGGTCGGGTAAAGGCGGTTTACTGGCGCGTCTGCGCGAAGCGCTTGGCCAGTTCCTTGCGCAGCTCCTTGCGCGTGAGCGCCGCCTGCCAGCGGCGCTTTTCCTCATCGGTCTCGGGCTGGAGCTGCGGCACGGCGGCCGGCTTGCGCTGGTCGTCCACAGCCACCATGGTGAAGAAGCAGCTGTTCACATGGCGCACGCTGCGCTCGCGGATGTTCTCGGCCACCACCTTGATGCCCACCTCCATCGACGAGGTGCCGGTGTAGTTGATGCTGGCCAGGAAGGTGACCAGCTCGCCCACGTGGATGGGCTCCAGGAACATCACCTGGTCGACGCTCAGCGTGACCACGTAGCGGCCGGCATAGCGGCTGGCGCAGGAATAGGCCACGTTGTCGAGCTGGCGCAGGATGGCGCCGCCATGCACGTTACCCGAGAAATTGGCCATGTCCGGGGACATCAGCACCGTCATCGTGAGTTGGTGGTCAGGGAGTCGCATGCGAGGCATTGTAGAGAGGGAACGCCCGCCGGCATAGCCTGCCAGAGGGCAAAGTTCATGCAAATGGCGGCGCAGGTATATTGGGCGCCAGCCGCCCGCACACCCTTGCAATCGCCATGCCAACGCCACCACCGCCCCCGCTGCTGACCGCCGCCCAGCGCCAGGCCTGGCAGGCCGTGCATGCGCGGCGCGCAGCGATGCAGGCGGCGCCGCCGGGCGAACCCGCGCCGCCCAGGCCCATCCATGTGCACTTCCACCCCGACTGGCTGGTGGATGGCCGCATGGTGATCGAGCACCTGGCCATGCAGGGCCGCTACCGCTCGCAGTTCGAGACCGGCACCAGCAACGGCAGCTACAGCCCGGCCACGGGCGGCCAGCGCTGGCAGTGGGAGCACGACTGGTTCGGCGGCGCCTACGACCAGGCGCCCGCCGGCGAACGCCCCAAATACGGTGCGCCGGATGTGGCCCAACGCGCCACCGGCGCCGCGCCCCGTTTTGGTTCAGCCCACCTGCGCCTGCACCACGATGTAGCGCTGCGCAGCACCTTCTGCGACCCCGACAGCTTCTGGCAGCCCACCCACTGGGGCAGCCACGCGCAGATGGACTGGGCGCGGCTGCAGTGCCTGGCGCTGGCCGATCCGCTGGACCGCTATGTGGAAGCGCACATCCACGGCGACCTGCTGATGCACCGCGACGTGGCCGCCCTCGTGCTCGACCCCAGCCATGCCGGCACCCCGGTGGCCGCCTGGGCGGCCCGCTGCGGCGTGCCGGTGGAGTACCACGCCGGCTTTCGCGCCGATGCCGCCGCGCTGGCGGGCGCCGGCGAATACCGCGGCGCCGACATCCAGGCCGCGGCGCTGCGCATGCTGCGGGACTGCGGCGCGCCGGCCCTGACGCCTGCCGCGCTAGGCCGGGCGCAAGCGGGGGGCGACTGGGAGCCGGCCGTGCTCAAAAAGGTCTGGCACTGCATCGCAGGCCTCGGCGATTCCAGCCTTCCGTGATAATCGCGGGCTGTTTGCGCCACGCCTGCCCCGCCATGAACCAGCCCGCCCTTCCCTTCTACGACGTCGCCATCCTCGGCGCCGGTGCCGCCGGCCTGTTCTGCGCCGGCCGCGCGGCGCAGCGGGGCCTGAAGGTGCTGCTGGTCGACCATGCGCCCAAGGTGGCCGAGAAGATCCGCATCTCCGGCGGCGGGCGCGCCAACTTCACCAACCGCGACCTCGACGTGCGCCAGCCGCACAAGCACTTCGTGGGACTCAACCCGCAGTTCTGCCGCTCGGCGCTGTCGCGCTACACGCCGGCGGACTTCGTGTCCATGGTCGAGAAGCACGGCATCTCCTACCACGAGAAGCACAAGGGCCAGCTCTTTGCCGACCGCTCGGCCGAGGACCTGATCGCCATGCTGCTGGCCGAATGCGAGCGCGGCGGCGTGGCCCGCTGGCAGCCTTGCCGCGTAAAAAATATAGCCAAATCAGCCTCTAGCGCTGACACAGTAAGCGCGAGCAGCTATCAAATCGATACCGAGCATGGCACGGTGCAGGCGCGCAGTGTGGTGGTGGCCACCGGCGGGCTGTCCATCCCCAAGATCGGCGCGACCGACCTGGGCTACCGCATCGCCGAGCAGTTCGGCCTGGCAGTCACGCCGCGCACGCCAGGCCTCGTGCCGCTGACCTTCGACGGCGCCGCCTGGCAGCCGTATGCCGAGCTGGCCGGGCTGGCGCTGCCCGTCATCGTCAGCACCGGCAGCAAGAAGAACCGCGTCGAATTCCACGAAGACCTGCTGTTCACCCACCGCGGCCTGTCCGGCCCGGCCATCCTGCAGATCTCCAGCTACTGGCAGCCGGGCACGCCCATCGCCGTCAACCTCGCGCCCGAGCTGGACATGGCCGAGTGGCTGCTGCGCGCCAAGCAGCAGTCGCGCAAGACCATCGCCAACGAGCTGGCCACTGCCGTGCCCGCCCGCCTGGCCCAGGCCTGGGTGCAGCAGGACGAACAATGGCAGCGCCCCATCGCCGAGGCCAGCGACAAGGCCCTGCTGCGCCTGGCCGAGCGCCTGTCGCGCTGGGAGCTGACGCCCACCGGCACCGAGGGCTACAAGAAGGCCGAGGTCACCGTGGGCGGCGTGGCCACTACCGAGCTGTCGCAGCAGACGCTGGAAAGCCGCCAGCACCCCGGCCTGTTCTTCATCGGCGAGGTGGTGGACATCACCGGCTGGCTGGGCGGCTACAACTTCCAGTGGGCCTGGGCCAGCGCAGCGGCCTGTGCCGATGCGCTGCCGGCCTAGCGGCGTCAGGCCTTGAACTCGGGGCCGTCGTAGCCCTCGGGCACATGCAGCTGCCCCGCGGCGATGCGAGCGCCCGCCTGGGCCACGCGCTCGCGCACCGTGGCCGGCACGTCGGGTGCCATCGTCAGGCGCACGGCGGCCGGGTCCTTCAGGCCGATCTTGCGGATGCCGGGGCCGGGCGCGCCCTGCTCCAGCGCATCCTTGACCGCAAGGTACACGCCAATGCCCACGTCGGCCCAGGCCGAGGCCACGAACACCGCCGGGTCCACCTGGGTCCAGTCGATCACGTTGCCGACCTGGCGCACGCCGCGCTCACGGCAGGCGCGCGTCACGCCGTCGCGGCCAGCGTTGAGCATGGTGAAGATCACGTCGGCGCCGGCCTGGATCTGCGCGCTGGCGATGCGGTGCGACAGCGCGTTGTCGTCCTGGTCGCCCGAGAAGTTGGTCAGCAGCTTGACCGAGGGGTTCGTGTCGCGCACGCCGGCCGCATAGGCCGCGCGGCCCTTCAGGCCCGGCGGCACGCGGATGCCCGACATGTGCCCGACCACGCCGGTCTTGGTCGTCATGGCCGCGAGCACGCCGCCCAGGTAGGCCGACTCTTCCTGCAGCACGTCGTAGCTGGCCAGGTTGGCGGCCTGCACCGCGCCCTGCGTCACCACGAAGCGGGTCTGCGGATAGCGCCGCGCCACGTCGGCGCAGGCCTCGTTGTTCTGGCCGCCATGGGCGATCACCAGTTGCGCGCCCTCGCTCGCCAGGCGCTCCAGCGCCGGCACCAGCAGCTCGCGCTTGGGCGCAATGCCGTCGATGAAGCGCGTCTGCACGCCCAGCTCGGTGCGGGCCTTCTCCAGGCCGCGCCAGCCGGCCTCCATGAAACCCTTGTCGCTGCGCGAGCCGGCAAACAGGCCGCCCACGATCAGCCCCCCTTTGCCGGCCTGTGGCTTGGAAGCCGGCGTGGAGCAGGCCCCCAGCACCGCCAGCGCGGGAGCAGCGGCCATGCCCATCAAGAGACGGCGCGAAACAGAAAACTCAGACATGCGTATACCTTTGCAGAGGAGAAGATCGCAGAAATCGTATACAAAATACGCATACACATCCATCGAGACTTCTACCAAGGCGCGGTGCCCGCGGCAGTGGGATTTCTGCCACTGCTTGCATATCCTGAAAGCTCATTTATAATGCTGGGCTTTGCTGGCAATGGCCCCGCCTGCCAATACTAGTCGATACGACGGGGCACAACCGCCATTCAAGGCTTTCGGGCCCGATCTTCCCGAAAACCCGCTGTTGGCAACTTTGGAAATTAGCTAATGACCACCATCCGTGTAAAAGAAAACGAACCCTTTGACGTTGCTCTGCGCCGCTTCAAGCGCACCATCGAAAAGCTGGGCCTGCTGACCGACCTGCGCGCACGCGAGTTCTACGAGAAGCCCACCGCCGAGCGCAAGCGCAAGAAGGCTGCTGCCGTGAAGCGCCACTACAAGCGCGTTCGCAGCATGCAACTGCCCAAGAAGCTGTACTAAGCAGCTGCACCACGTTGTTCACACAAGGGCAATGCTGGTGATTGACCCGCGCTCGGGACGCCAAGCGCGGGTTTGTCGTTTCTGGATTTCGAGAAAATCGCCATGAGCCTGAAGGCACAAATCACCGAAGACATGAAGAGCGCCATGCGCGCCAAGGACGCCGACCGTCTGTCCACCATCCGCCTGCTGCAGGCCGCGATGAAGCAGAAGGAGGTCGACGACCGCGTGGAACTCGACGATGCCATGGTCATCGCCATCGTGGACAAGATGATCAAGCAGCGCAAGGACAGCATCGCCGCCTACGAAGGGGCCAACCGGCAGGACCTGGCCGACAAGGAAAAGGCCGAGATCGCGGTGATCCAGGCCTACCTGCCCGAGCGCATGTCCGCCGAAGCTGTCGCCGCTGCCGTGAAGGCCATCGTTGCCGAGCTCGGCGCCTCCGGCCCCGGCGACATGGGCAAGGTCATGGGCGCAGCCAAGGCGCAGCTCGCCGGCAAGGCCGAGATGGCGCAGGTGTCTGCGGCCGTCAAGGCCGCGCTGAGCGCCTGAGCCTCGGCATAGCCAGCCCCGATTTCGTGTTCCGCCCTGCCAGCCTCCGCAAGCGGCCCACGCCCCTCTTTCACCACCCGTAAATTTTTTTAGGAAAAATATGCGAGTCATCCTGAATGCGCTTGCCGCCGCCGCCCTGGCGTGCGTGGGCCAGGCCACCTGGGCCGCCAACACCATTGCGCCCCAGAACGGCAACTGGATCATCACTTCGGAAATCAACGGCAAGCCCGGCCGCGGCATGGGCATTGACGTGCAGGACGGCATGTTCCTGATGCAGGTGTACGACTACACCAAGACCGGCGCGCCGACCTTCCACATGGCCGCTGGCACGATGGACAACAACAAGGTGGTCGCACCGCTGAAGTTCTACGAAGGCGGCCGCTCCTTCGGCAGCGGACCCACCGACGGCGAGGAAGCCGGCGATGCCGGCAATGTGGAGGTCACCTTCACCAGCCGCACCACGGGCACCATCAAGTTCCCCGGCGAAGAAGCCAAGCCCATGCAGCGCTTCAACTACGAAAGCACGCCCGAGGACAAGTTCTCCGATCCGGCCTATGTGGACCGCTGGGCCATGGTGGAGCTGGACGAGAACAACAAGCCCGTCAGCACCTGGTGGGCCGACATCGGCCTGGGCACGCAGATCAATCTGTCGTACAGCGCATCTGCTTCCCTGCCCTGGCCCTACAAGACCAGCACCAAGCACACCATCTACGGCTCCGAAGGCTCGCTGAACGCTTCGCTCTTCGCGCAGTGCGACTACAGCGGTGCCGACCTTACCTTTGTCTGCGAAGGCAATGCCATCGACAGCAAGCGCACCAGCACCCCGGTGGAGATCAGCCTGCAGCGCAGCCTGGACCAGCTGAGCGGCACCATCCAGTTCGGCGCCGAGGGCGACAAGCACCGCATCATCGGCGCCCGCATCACGCGCTCGGCCTACAAGCAGAAGGAGGATGGCCAGCCTGTGCTCTCCACCTACTTCCGGCCGGACTATGCACCGGAAGCTGGCACCTGGGTCGTCAGTTCCGAAATCACCGGCAAGGCCGGCCGCGGCCTGTCGATCGACCTGCAGAAGCCGGTGAACAGTGCAGACCCCCTGCTGTTCATGCCGGTCTACAACTATGCCCGCAATGGCGACGCCACCTTCCACTTGGCATTCGGCCCCCATATTCCCAGCACCATCCCGTCGCCCAGCAGGCCCAACCTGGCCCTCAATCAGTACAAGGGCGGTCGCTATTTCGGCAGCGGCGATCTGTCGGCCACATTCTCCAACTATGTCGGCAATGCCTACCTCCAGTTCACCTCCTCCTACCGGGGCACGGTGCAGTTCCCGGATGAGTATGACGTGCCCACACAGCGGTACTACTTCGGCATCAATTCTGTAAGCTCCGATGCCCTGCTTGGCCGATGGGTGGTGCTGGCCCACAGTGGCGTGATGAAGAGCCGGATCTTCAACTTTGTCAAGAACACTGGCGGCTCCGTCATCGACAAAGACAGCGGCTATGTCTGCGTGCAGGATAACTGGCTGGACTTCAATTTCCGCTGCAACTCCAGCACGGGTGCATCGGACTATCCGACCATCCGCTTCTCCACCGGCTTCTTCACCGCCGGCCGCGGCATCACTGGCGATGGTGGCCCCAATCCGAACTCGTCGCCCGAACTGGCCGTGATGCGCATCACCGACAAGGATGGCCAACTCGTGCAGGCAGGCCCCCTGTTGCCTGACGCCAATGCCGTCGACCCGGAACCGACGGAACCCACCACGCCCGAGCCCGGTACCCCGACCGAGCCAACTCCTACACCCACCCCAACTCCTACGCCCACCCCAACGCCCACCCCAACGCCCACACCTACTCCTACGCCCACGCCTACGCCTACGCCCGACCTTCAGCTGTATGAGGTGGAGAGCTCCAGCACGGGCGCAGTGACGGAAACCGAGCACCCCCTGCCCTACGAGGTGGGCACCACCATCAACGCCACCGTGAAGTGCACTGGCGGCTGCCCCGCGGACTACGAGGTCGCCTCCTTCAAGCTCGCGGCCCAAAGCAAGAGCTACACCATCACCAACCTGTCCGCTCAGAACCGGAGCGCCAATGCTGCCGAAATCCGCGTACGGTTCGAGGGCCTGACGGAGGGCCAGGTGATCCCCGCCGGCAAAGCCGTGAACTTCAAGCTGCGCAGCGATTACACCGGTGGCCGCATGATCAACGTGCAATACACCTTCATCATTGGGGAGACGAGTGAGCGCTTCCGCTACACCTCCAACCTCAGTACGGCGGTGACCCGCTAATCCCGAAGCCCAAGACGCCCAGCTGCCTCTTGGGCTTTTTCAACAGGACCGACGCCCACAAGCCTGTATCACCTGTTCGTGGTGCTTGCAGGTCCACGGCCCACTCCGTGCACGCTCACCGCACGCGGTGGGCCGCTTGTTTTTCACTTCCAGAGCATCCACCATGCCCCACCTGATCGTCGAATACACCGCCAACCTGGGCGATTTCCCCGAAGCGCAGTTGCTGGCCGAGTTGAACGATGCCGTCATCGCCAGCGGCCAGATTGCCATCGAGCACGATCTCAAGAGCCGCTGCGTGCGCAGCGGCAGCTTTGTGATCGGTGCCAGCGCCCACCAGGCCGAGCCGCGCGGCTTCGTGCATGCCGAGCTGCGCCTGCTGTCGGGCCGCACGCCCGAGATCAAGCGCGACCTGTCGGACCGCATCGCCGCCGTGCTGCGCCAGCACAGCCCGCACCCCGCCGGCATGCTGGTGCAGCTGAGCGTGGACATCGTCGATATGGACCGCGCCGCCTACAGCAAGGACAAGCTGTAATCCTTAACCAACCAGCTGCGCGTCCAGCCAGCCGCGCAGACTGTTGACAAAGGCCCAGCCCTGCGCGCGCGGCACGTCGTCCAGCCGCACCACCTGCTCCACCACACGCCCCTGCTGCAGCTGCACGGCCCGGCCCACGCCCGGCAGCAGGCCGCAGTGCAGCGGCGGCGTTACCCAGCGGCCATCGAGCCGCACGGCCACATTGCCGCGCGTGGTCTCCGTCAGCTCGCCATCCTCGTTGAACAGCACGGTGTCGAACACCGTGGCATCGGCCGGCTCAAAAGCCGCGTAGTGCTCGCGCCGCGAGGTCTTGAAGCGCACCCAGTCGCCGCGCGCCACGGCATTGGCCAGCGGCGCGCGGGCCAGTTGCAGCCGTACCGGCGTGGCCGTGGGCAATAGCGGCTGGGCCTGCGGCGCCACGCGCCCATCGCCAGCCAGGGCCAGGCGCACCCGCCAATCGCCCTGCCCGTGCTGCTCGCGCAGCGTTGCCAGCGCCTGATCGATGGCCGCCTCGGGCCAGGCGCGCCCGAAGTGCTGCGCCGCGCCCTGCATGCGCGCCAGGTGCAGCGGCAGGTGCACGAACCGGCCCTCCTTGAGCGCCAGGGTTTCCACGATATCGAAATCCGCCATCAGACCTTCTCCAGAAACATGCGTTTGTGGCCCCATTCCTGCCACTCGGCCTCGGCGCTGCTGCTGGCCGTGATGCCACTGCCGATGCCGCAGCGCAGCTCGCTACCGCGTGCAACGACGGTGCGGATGGGCACGTTGAAGGTGGCATGCAGGCCGCCCGTCTCGGCACCCGGCCGCACCACGCCCACCGCGCCACAGTACACGCCGCGCGGGCCGTTCTCCAGCCGGTGGATCCAGCGCATGGCCTGGCGCTTGGGCGCGCCGGTGATCGAGCCGCAGGGGAACAGCGCGGCAAACACCTCCGCCAGCCGCAGCCCGGGCCGGGTTTGCGCCACCACGTCCGAGGTCATCTGCCAGACCGTGGGCAGGGCCTCGGCATGGAACAGTCGCGGCACCTGCACGCTGTGCGGCAGCGCGATGCGCGACAGGTCGTTGCGCAGCAGGTCGACGATCATCACGTTCTCGGCGCGCTCCTTGGGCGAGGCGCGCATGGCCTCGGCGCTGGCCGCATCCTCGGCGGGCGTGGCGCCGCGCGCGGCCGTGCCCTTCATCGGCCGGGTGAGGATGCGCGCGCCGTCCCAGTCGAAGAACAGCTCGGGCGATACCGACAGCACCTGCTCGGCGCCGCTGTCGATGGCGGCCACATAGCCCATGGGCTGGGCTTGGCGCAGCGCGGCGAACAGCGCCGCTACATCGCTTGGCATGTCGCCCTGCATCTCGCCCAGCAGCTGCGTCGTGAGGTTGACCTGGTAGCAGTCGCCGGCGGCGATGGCCGCGAGGATCTCGGCGATGGCGGCATCGAACGCGGCCCGCCCGATGCCGGGCTGCCAGCGCACCCGGGGCGGCTGCGCCGCCGCATCGGGCTCTGCAAAATCCAGGGCTTGCTCGTGCACGCCAAACCAGGCCAGCGGCTCGCCAGCCGCCGGCGCATGCAGCGCACCGGCAAAGGCCGCGTCGAAGGCCTGCGCGGCCTCGTAGCGCAGCCAGCCCACGCACCAGTTTCCGGCGCGCGCCGCCTGCTCCACCGCGTCCAGCAGCGGCGCCACCTCCTCGGGACGGTAGGCGGCCAGCACGGCCTGCGGAGCGCCGAAACGCCGCCGCAGCCGCGGTGCGGCGGCATCGCGCGGATCAGGGAAATCGATGCAGGAATTCACGTCAAATCAGGCTCTGGCGCAGATGTATGTTGCGCAACAAGCTACATATATAAGAGCACACAATTTTAAGCGACACGACCCTATACCCCCGCCAGCGCACATCGTATAGACTCGCGGCACTTTGCACAGCCCCCAGCTTCCAGCCGCCATGACGTCTGCCTCCGCCACGCCCTACGGCACCATCCCGCCGGCCTCGCCGCTGCCGCAGCGCCGGCCCATCAGCCTGCCGCGCCTGGCGCAGATGCGCGCCGGCGGCGAGAAGATCACCATGCTCACCGCCTACGACGCGACCTTTGCCGCCGTGGCCGATGCCGCCGGCGTGGAGTGCATCCTCGTCGGCGACTCGCTCGGCATGGTCTGCCAGGGCCTGCCCAGCACCGTGGGCGTGTCGCTCGACGACATGGCCTACCACACGGCCAGCGTGGCGCGCGGCCTGCACCGGGTGCAGGGCACGGCCTGGCTGATCGCCGACCTGCCCTACGGCAGCTACCACGAATCGCGCGAACAGGCGCTGCGCAGCGCCTGCCAGCTGATGCAGGCCGGCGCCCACATGGTCAAGCTCGAGGGCGGCGGCTGGACGGCGCCCACCGTGCAATTCCTGGTCGAACGCGGCGTGCCCGTGTGCGCGCACCTCGGGCTCACGCCGCAGACCGTGCATGCGCTCGGCGGCTACCGCGTGCAGGGCCGCGATGACGCCGCCGCCGCCGTGATGCGCAGCCATGCGCACGAACTGCAGGACGCCGGCGCGTCGATGCTGGTGCTGGAGATGGTGCCCGCCCAGCTCTCGCGCACGCTCACCGACGAGCTGCCGCACTGCCACACCATCGGCATTGGCGCGGGCAGCGGCACCGCCGGCCAGGTGCTGGTGCTGCACGACATGCTGGGCATGAACCTGGGCAAGATGGCGAAGTTCG
The DNA here is from genome assembly GCF_054782535.1 of Comamonas humi. NCBI lineage: Bacteria > Pseudomonadati > Pseudomonadota > Betaproteobacteria > Burkholderiales > Comamonadaceae > Comamonas > Comamonas humi. The sequence continues at coordinate 144,277 of NZ_BAAGSH010000007.1, forward strand.
TGCACAACTTCATGGAAGACGCCGGCAGCGTGCGCGGCGCCATCGAGGCCTATGTGCAGGCCGTCAAGCACGGGCAGTTCCCCGACGACGCGGTGCACGCCTGGTAATCCTTTCCGCAGAACCTTTCCATGCAAATCGTCCACACCATTGCCGACCTGCGCGCCGCCCTGGCTGGCCGCGGCCGCCCTGCCTTCGTCCCCACCATGGGCAACCTGCACGACGGCCACCTGTCGCTGGTGCGCACCGCCCGCCAGCATGGCGACGTGGTCGTCGCCAGCATCTTCGTCAACCGGCTGCAGTTCCTGCCGCACGAGGATTTCGACAGCTACCCGCGCACCTGGGATGCCGACTGCGCCAAGCTCGAGGCCACCGGCTGCGATGTGCTGTTCGCGCCGCGCGAGGCCGACCTCTACCCCGAGCCGCAGACCTTCAAGGTGCAGCCCGACCCGGTGCTGGCCGACCTGCTCGAAGGGCATTTCCGCCCCGGCTTCTTCACCGGCGTCAGCACCGTGGTGATGAAGCTGTTCTCCTGCGTCTTCGCCACCACCGGCGGCGGCGCGGCGGTGTTCGGCAAGAAGGACTACCAGCAGCTGATGGTGATCCGCCGCATGGTGCAGCAGTTCGCGCTGCCCATCGAGATCATCGCCGCCGACACGGCCCGCGCCGACGACGGCCTGGCGCTCAGCTCGCGCAACGGCTACCTCAATGCCGGCGAGCGCCACGAGGCCATGGCCTTGTCGCAGGCGCTGCGCGGCCTGGCCGACCAGTGGCTGCAGGCCGGCGCCAGCGCGCCGCAGCAGGCGGCCGCGCTGGAGCAGCAGGCCCTGGCCGCGCTGCAGGCCCGCGGCTGGCAGCCCGACTACCTAACCGTGCGCCGCCGCGCCGACCTGCAACCCGCCGGCAGCGCCGACGGCGCCGGCCAGCTGGTGGCCCTGGGCGCGGCACGCCTGGGCGGCACGCGCTTGATCGACAACCTGGAGTTCTGACGCGCCTCGCGCTCAGCCACAAAAACAATAGCTGCTCGCGCTTGCTGCTTGGTGATTTCAAATAGAAATATATTTGAAATCCAGAATTAGCAAGCGCCAGCAGCTATCTTTTTAGGGCCGCAGCGCCAGCGCCGCCCGCTCCAGCGCCTGCAGCAGCCACTGCACCTCAGCCACCGCAGGGCGGTGCAGCGGCAACAGCATCTGCACCCGGTACGGAATCGAGAACGCCAGCGGCCGCAGCACCAGTTGCGGCCCGGCGCAGGCCTGGGCGGTGAAGCGGTTGACGATGGCCAGCCCCAGCCCCTGCTGCACCATGGCGCAGACGGCGACGGCGCTGTGCGTCTGCAGCCGCAGCTGGCGCTGCACGCCGGCGGCGGCAAACACGGCATCGATCTGCGCGCGGTAGGGGTCGCCCTCGGCCAGGCTGATGAAGGGCTGGCCGGCAAAATCGGCCGGCGCCAGCACGGGTTTGGCGGCCAGCGGATGGCCGGCGGGCAGCACCGCCACTTCGTCCAGCGGCGGCAGCGGCAGCGCGCGCGTGCCTGCAGGCGGGTCCGGCGGCTCGGCCGCCTCGGCCAGCCCCAGGTCGAAGCGCTGGGCGCTCATCCACTCCTCCAGCAGCGGCGACTCCTGCGGCGTGATGGCCATCTGCAGCGCGGCGGCTTCGGCCGGCAGACGTGCCAATGCCGCAGGCAGCAGCGCGTGCGAGAGCGCCGGCAGGCACAGCACCTCGAGCCGCGCCGGCGTGGCCTGGGCCAGCGCCTGGGCGCGGGCCACGACGCGCTCCAGCCCCTGCCACGAACGCTGCACCTCGTCCCACAGCGCCAGCGCCCGCGCATTGGGGCGCAGCCGGCCGCCGCCGCGCTCGAACAGCGCGTAGCCCAGCAGGCTTTCAAGCCGCGCCAGCTCGCGGCTCACCGTGGGCTGCGAGGTGTGCAGCAGCTGCGCGGCGCTGCTGACGCCGCCCGCCAGCATGATGGCGCGGAACACCTCGATGTGCCGGTGGGCAATACGGCCGGCGGCATCGGCCGGGTTGGATGGCGAAGACATGGCTCAGCATATCAAACATGAATACATCTACCAAAAAAAAGTATTCGACCAAATACTCAAAGCCGGGCATGATGGACCGGTAGATTTCAAGCATTTTTGGCATCCAGCGCCCTACCATCAAGCGCTGGTAGCTATTCATTCAAGAGCAAACCCATGAGCAATCCTTTCTCTCCCGACCTGCTGTGGCAGCTGGCCGACCAGTACGGCACCCCGCTGTGGGTCTACGACGCCGCCACCATCCGCGAGCGCATCGCCCAGCTCTCGGCCTTCGACACCGTGCGCTTCGCGCAGAAGGCCTGCTCCAACATCCACATCCTCAAGCTGATGCGCGAGCAAGGCGTGCAGGTCGATGCCGTGTCGCGCGGCGAGATCCTGCGCGCGCTGGCCGCGGGCTACACCGCAGGCAGCGCCGGTGGTGCGCCCAGCGGCATCGTCTTCACCGCCGACGTGATGGACGAAACCACGCTGGCCACCGTGGTCGAGCACCGCGTGCCGGTCAACGCCGGCTCCATCGACATGCTGCACCAGCTCGGCGCCGCGTCGCCCGGCCATGCGGTGTGGCTGCGCATCAACCCCGGCTTCGGCCACGGCCACAGCAACAAGACCAACACCGGCGGCGAGCACAGCAAGCACGGCATCTGGCACACCGACCTGACGATGGCGCTGGCGGTGATCGCCGAACGCGGCCTCAAACTCGAAGGCCTGCACATGCACATCGGCTCGGGCGTGGACTACAGCCACCTGCAGCAGGTCTGCGGCGCCATGGTGCAGCTGGTGCAGACCGCCAGCAATGCCGGCCACGACCTGCACGCCATCTCGGCCGGCGGCGGCCTGTCCATCCCGTACAAGCCGGGCGACGCCACCATCGACACCCAGCACTACTTCGGCCTGTGGGACGCCGCGCGCAAGCAGGCCGAGGCCATCGTCGGCCACGCGCTGGCGCTGGAGCTGGAGCCGGGCCGCTACCTCGTGGCCGAGTCCGGCGTGCTGCTGGGCCAGGTGCGCGCCACCAAGGACGCGGGCAGCAACCATTTCGTGCTGGTGGACACCGGCTTCAACGAGCTGATGCGCCCCGCCATGTACGGCAGCCACCATGCCATGCACATCCAGCGGCGCGGCGCGGGCGTTCTCCCCGACGCACGCGACGCCGTGGTGGCCGGGCCGCTGTGCGAATCGGGCGACGTCTTCACCCAAGGCGACGGCGGCGTGGTGCTGCCGCGCACGCTGGGCGATGCCCAGGTGGGCGACCTGCTCGTGATCCACGACACCGGCGCCTACGGCGCCTCGATGTCCAGCAACTACAACACCCGTCCGCTGGCGGCCGAGGTGCTGGTCGATGGCGGCCAGGCGCGCCTGATCCGCCGCCGCCAGACCGTGGACGAGCTGCTCGCGCTAGAGTTGGGCCTGTAAGCACCCAACGACAAGGAGACTGGATATGGCAGCAGCGCAGCCCGTGGTGGGCCTGATCGGCGTCGGCCTGATGGGCCACGGCATTGCCCGCAACGTGGCCCGCAAGGGCTTCTCGCTCCAGGTGCTGGAGCACCCCGGCAACCAGCCGCTCGATGAACTGCTCTCGCTGGGCGCCCAGACCTGCCGCACGCCGGCCGAGCTGGCGGCGCGCTGCGACGTCATCATCCTCTGCGTGACCGGCTCGCCGCAGGTCGAGGCCGTGCTCACCGGCGGCGACGGCGTGCTGCGCCAATTGCGCCCAGGCGCCATCGTCGTGGACTGCTCGACCTCGGTGCCCGCCTCCACCGAGCGCATGGCCCAGGCCGTGCAGGCCGCCGGCGGCCGCTTCATCGACGCGCCCATGACCCGTACCGCGCAACAGGCGCACGACGGCACGCTCAACCTGCTGGTCGGCGGCGACGCCGCCGTGCTCGACGCGGTGCGCCCGGTGCTCGCCAGCTTCACCGAGACGCTGACCCATGTCGGCCCCATCGGCGCCGGCCACCGCATGAAGCTGCTGCACAACTTCGTCTCGGTGGGCAGCATGGCCCTGCTCGCCGAAGCCACCGCCTGCGCGCGCGGCACCGGCATGGACATGCAGGTCTTCCACGACGTGCTGGCCGGCGGCGGCGGTGCGGGCGTGGCGCTGCAGCGCCTGTCGTCCTTCATCCTGCGCGACGATCCCTCGGGCATCGCGTTCTCGGTCGCCAACGCCGCCAAGGACCTGGGCTACTACAGCACGATGGCGCACGACGCCCAGGCCACCAGCCGCATCGCCGACGCGGCCGCGGCCAACCTGCAGTCGCAGGTCGATGCCGGGCATGGCGCGGCCATGCTGCCAGAGCTGATCCGGCTGCTGGCCACCGACAGGTAATCCGCCATGCGCCTGTGGTCGCTGCACCCGAAGTATCTGGACCCGCAAGGCCTGGTGGCCTGGTGGCGCGAAACCCTGCTCGCGCAGGCCGTGCTGCACGGCGAGACGCGCGGCTACCGCCACCATCCGCAGCTCGACCGCTTCAAGCGCCACGCCGATCCGCTGGCGGCCATGTCGCGGTACCTGCGGGCCATCCACACGGAGGCCGAGGCACGCGGTTATTCGTTCGACAAGGGCAAGATCAAGCCGGCCGCAGACGCCGGCCTGCTGGCGGTCACGTCCGGCCAGATGGCCTTCGAATGGACGCACCTGCAGGCCAAGCTGCGGCAGCGCAATCCGGCGGTGCGTGAGCGCTGGCAGGGTGTGGAGACACCCGAACCACACCCGCTGTTCGAGGTCCACCCCGGCCCCATCGAGCCGTGGGAACGCCCATAGATAACACTACTCTGCCCGCGGCTCGCGCGCCATCAGCGCCTGCACGGCCTCGTGCACCGGCAGCGTGCCGGCCAGCAGGGCCACCACGGTTTCGGTGATGGGCATCTGCACCCGCAGCGCCTGCGCGCGGGCCAGCACGGTGCGCGCGCTGTACACGCCCTCGGCCACATGGCCCAGCGACTGTACGGCCTGCTCCAGGCTCTGGCCCTGCGCAAGCAGCAGGCCGATCTTGCGGTTGCGCGACAGGTCGCCGGTGGCCGTGAGCACCAGGTCGCCCAGGCCCGACAGGCCCATGAAGGTGTCGGCCTGCGCGCCGAGCGCCAGGCCCAGGCGCGTCATCTCGGCCAGGCCGCGGGTGATGAGCGCGGCACGCGCATTCAGCCCCAGCGCCAGGCCATCGCACAGGCCGGTGGCGATCGCCAGCACGTTCTTGACGGCGCCACCCACCTCGACGCCGGTGATGTCGGCATTCGCATAGACCCGCAGGTTGCCGCCATGGAAGGCCTGCACCAGCGCATCGCGCACGGCGGCATGCGGGCTGGCCGCCACCAGCGCCGTGGGCTGGTGGCGCGCCACCTCCTGCGCAAAGCTGGGGCCGCTGAGCACGCCGGCCTGCAGCCGCGGCGCCACCTGCGCGCAGACCTCGCTGGCCAGCAGGCCGTAGGTGCCGGCAGGTGCATCGGCGGGCACGGCCTCGAAGCCCTTGCACAGCCAGGCCAGCGGCAGCAGGCAGTCGCGCAGCTCGGTCAGCCAGCCGCGCAGCGCCGCCATGGGCGTGCCCAGGATCACCAGATCCGCATCTGCCAGCAACGCCTGCACATCACCGCCCACGACCTGCAGCGCCGGCGGAAAGGCTATGCCCGGCAGATAGCGCGTGTTCTCGCGCTGCGCCTGCATGGCCTGCGCCTGGGCCGCGTCGCGGGCCCACAGGCGAACCTCATGCCGGGCCGCCGCATTCATGGCCAGCGCCGTGCCCCAGGCGCCCGCGCCAATGACCACCATCTTCATAGCAAACTACCTTTATCCAATCTGCGCCAGCCCGATCATAGGGCGTATAGATGACAAAGGCCTCGTGCCCGTGGGGCAAGAGGCCTTGCGCGAGGCGGATGCCGCCCGTTTACTGGGGCAGCGACTCGGTGGCGCCGTTGGCGGCAGCCTGCTGCTGCTCGTACATGGCCTGGAAGTTAATCTCGGCCAGGTGCACCGGCGGGAAGCCCGCGCGGGTCACGATGTCGGCCACGTTGCCGCGCAGGTAGGGGTAGATGATCTGCGGGCAGGCCACGCCGATCACGGCACCCATCTGGTCTTCGGGGATGTTGCGGATCTCGAAGATGCCGGCCTGCTTGGCCTCGACCAGGAACACGGTCTTGTCCTGGATCTTGGTCTGCACGGTGGCAGTCACGGCCACCTCGAAGATGCCTTCGGCCACCGGGGTGGCTTCCACGCCCAGCTGGATGTCCACGCTCGGCTGCTCTTGCTCGAGCAGGATGGCAGGCGAGTTCGGTTGCTCCAGCGACGCGTCCTTCAGGTACACGCGTTGGATCTGGAACACGGGATTGTCTTGGTCGGCCATGTGTTGATGTCTTTCGATGAAAACCGTTGAGAAATGGGAAAAATCTGGAAGCCGCCGGAGCGCCAGCGCGCATTATGCAGCGCGCAGCCCTGCGCGATCAGTTGCCCAGCAGGGGCACCAGGCCGCCGCGCTGGTCCAGCGCCATCAGGTCGTCGCAGCCGCCCACGTGGGTGTCGCCGATGAAGATCTGCGGCACGGTGCGGCGGCCGGTCACTTCCATCATGTGGGCGCGCTGGCCGGGGTCCTGGTCGATGCGGATCTCCTCGATCGCCTCGACGCCCTTGGACTTGAGGATCTGCTTGGCCCGGATGCAATAGGGGCAGACAGCCGTGGTGTACATCTTCACGGGTTGCATGGCGCTACTCCTTTCAGGCCTTCTCGATGGGCATCTGCGCATCGCGCCAGGCCTTCATGCCGCCGGCCAGGGCCTGCGTATTGGCATAGCCGAGCTTCTGCGCCACGGCCACGCCGCGCTGCGCACGCTGGCCCTGGGCGCAGACCAGCACCACCGGCAGCGCCTTGTTTTTGGCCACCTGGGGCAGCTTTTCCTCCAGCTGCGTCAGCGGCACGTGCTTCGCACCGACGATGTGGCCCTCGGCGAATTCAGCCTCGTCGCGCACGTCCACCACCACGGCCTTCTCGCGGTTGATGAGCTGCACCGCGTTCGCCGCGGACAGGGAGCCGCCGCCCATGCCCTTCATGGCGGGCATCAGCAGCAACGCCCCCGAGCCAATGGCCAGCACGATCAGATACCAGTTGTCGATAAAGAAGCTCACACCAATCCTTGTACAAAGCCGCAAAAAGCCTTGCATTTTAGAAGCCCTGCAGCAGCACGCCGGCAAATGGGCCTTTTCGGTGACAGTGCCATGAAACCGGCCCTCTACAATGTGGCCCCAATACGCCCACCCGGCGACCCGTTTTCACTAGCATCCTCGAGGAAATTCATGCACAAGCTCGTTCTGATCCGCCATGGCGAATCGACCTGGAATCTGGAAAACCGCTTCACCGGCTGGACCGACGTGGACCTGACCGCCACCGGCATCGCCCAAGCCAAACAGGCGGGGCAACTGCTCAAGGCCGAGGGCTATGACTTCGACATCGCCTACACCAGCGTGCTCAAGCGCGCCACGCGCACGCTGTGGCATGTGCTGGACGAAATGGACCGCACCTGGCTGCCCGTGGTGCACAGCTGGCGCCTGAACGAGCGCCACTACGGCGGCCTGCAGGGCCTGAACAAGGCCGAGACCGCCAAGAAATATGGCGACGAGCAGGTGCTTGTCTGGCGCCGCAGCTACGACACCCCACCGCCGGTGCTGGAAGCCGGCGATCCGCGCAGCGAGCGCGGCGACCGCCGCTACGCTGGCCTGGCCGACGGCGACGTGCCGCTGACCGAGTGCCTGAAGGACACCGTCGCCCGCGTGCTGCCGTTCTGGAACCAGGCCGTGGCCCCCGCCATCCAGAGCGGCCAGCGCGTGGTGATCGCCGCGCACGGCAACTCCATCCGCGCCCTGGTCAAGTACCTGGACAAGATCTCCGACGACGAGATCGTGGGCCTGAACATCCCCAACGGCATTCCGCTGGTGTATGAGCTGGACGCACAGCTGCAGCCCATCCGCCGCTACTACCTGGGCGACGCCGAGGCGGCCCAGGCGGCCGCCAACGCCGTCGCCAACCAGGGCAAGGCCTGACCGGCCCAAGCCCCAGGTAAAGACCGTGCAAAAGCTCCAGCACTCCGGAACCCCTGCCGACGGCGGGGCTCTAGGGTGTATATTGGAGCGCTATTGAATTGATGGGATATATGGGCGAGAAACTCAAGATTGCCGGCTGGGTGTCACTGGGCGTGGTGGCTGGCGCGCTCACCACCGTTTCGTTGCAGACCGTGGCTCGCGGCTCGCTGTCGCCGATGCCGCTGGAGGAAATCCAGCAGATGTCTGCCGTCTTCGGCCTGATCAAGACCGACTACGTCGAATCGGTGGACGACAAGAAGCTCATCACCGATGCCATCTCCGGCATGGTCTCGGGGCTGGATCCGCACTCGCAGTACTTCGACAAGAAGACCTTCAAGGAATTCCAGGAAGGCACTTCGGGCAAGTTCGTCGGCGTGGGCATCGAGATCACGCAGGAAGACGGCCTGATCCGCATCGTCTCGCCCATCGAGGGCTCGCCCGCCGACCGCGCCGGCCTCAAGACCAACGACCTGATCACGAAGATCGACGAAGCCGCCGTGAAGGGCCTGTCGCTGAACGACGCGGTCAAGCGCATGCGCGGCCAGCCCAACACCAAAGTCACGCTCACCATCTTCCGCAAGGACGAGAGCCGCACCTTCCCGGTGACCATCACCCGCGAGGAGATCAAGACCCAGTCGGTCAAGGTCAAGATGGTCGACTCCGGCTACGCCTGGGTGCGCATCTCGCAGTTCCAGGAGCGCACGGTGGATGACTTCGTGCGCAAGGTGGACGACCTGTACAAGCAGAACCCCGATATCAAGGGCCTGGTGCTCGACCTGCGCAACGACCCCGGCGGACTGCTGGATGCGGCCGTGGCCCTCTCCGCAGCCTTCCTGCCCAAGGACGTGACCGTGGTGTCCACCAACGGCCAGTTGGCCGAGAGCAAGGCCATCTTCCGCGCCAGCCCCGAGTTCTACGCGCGCCGCGGCGCCGATCCGCTGCGCTCGCTGCCGGCGGCGCTCAAGAGCGTGCCGATGGTGGTGCTCGTCAACGAAGGCTCGGCCTCGGCCAGCGAGATCGTGGCGGGTGCGCTGCAGGACCACAAGCGCGCCGTGCTGATGGGCGCGCAGACCTTCGGCAAGGGCTCGGTGCAGACCGTGCGCCCGCTGGGCCCGGACACCGGCATCAAGCTCACCACGGCCCGCTACTACACCCCGAGCGGCAAGTCCATCCAGGCCAAGGGCATCGTGCCCGACATCATGGTGGACGAGACCGCCGAAGGCGACCTGTTCGCGGCGCTGCGCATGCGCGAGGCCGACCTGGACAAGCACCTGGCCAGCGGCCAGGGTGCCGAAGAGAAGGACGAAGCCCGTGAAAAGGCCCGCGAAGCCGCCCGCAAGCGGCTGGAGGATGAGGCGAAGAAGCCCGAGTCCGAGCGGCGCCCGCCCGAGCTGGGCTCCGACAAGGACTTCCAGCTGCAGCAGGCCCTGCTCCAGCTCAAGGGCCAGCCGGTCAAGGTCAGCCAGACCAAGACCGAGCGCCCCGAAGAGAAGAAGGACGACGACGGCAAGACCCCCGCCCCCAAGGAGGACAAGCCTTCCGGCGGTACCATCCAGAAGAAGTAACGGCCACCGCTCCCCCACCCCAGGCTGGTGCCGCAAGCGCGCACCAGCCTTTTCTTTGCACTGCACTGCCATGGACGACCAACAACTGCTGCGCTACTCCCGGCACCTGATGCTGGACGAGATCGGCATCGAGGGCCAAGAGCGGCTGCGGGCCGCGCATGCGCTGGTCGTCGGCGCCGGCGGCCTGGGCAGCCCGGCGGCCCTGTACCTGGCCTCGGCGGGCGTGGGCACCATCACGCTGGTGGACGACGACGCGGTGGACCTGACCAACCTGCAGCGACAGATCGCGCACACCACGGCGCGCATCGGCATGCCCAAGGTGCAGTCCTGCGCCGCGGCGCTGCACGAGATCAACCCCGATGTCGTCGTACACCCGGTCCAGAAACGGGTGGCGCAGGATGAGCTGGGCGCGCTGGTGGCCCAGGCCTCGGTGGTGCTCGATTGCACCGACAACTACCTTACCCGCCAGGCCATCAACCGGGCCTGCGTGGAGCACGCCAAGCCGCTGGTCAGCGGCGCGGCGATCCGCTTCGACGGGCAGATCTCGGTGTTCGACCGGCGCTCGTCCAAAGGCCCCTGCTACGCCTGCCTGTTCTCGCCCGACGAGCAGTTCGAGGAAGTGAGCTGCTCCACCATGGGCGTGTTCGCGCCGCTGGTGGGCATCATCGGCGCAATGCAGGCCTGCGAGGCGCTGAAGATCCTCGCCGGGGTCGGCGAGTCGCTCGACGGACGCCTGCTGATGCTGGACGCCAAGCACATGGAATGGACGCGCATGACCGTGGGCGCCAACCCGGATTGCCCCGTGTGCGGCCCCGGGCGCACGCCCGGCTGAATTGGCATTTGTCCTACCTGCGGAGCGGTCCCGGACTGTCTTTCGCCCCATAGGGCGCTGCTATGATCGTTACAGTGTGACACAGGTACCGATTGTGCTGCCGGTATGCCCAATAAGCTGAGAACCTATCTGGTGGAGGACAACCCCACCATCCGCGACAACCTCATCGCCACGCTCGAAGACCTGGCCGAGGTGGTCGCCATCGGCTATGCGGAAACCGAAACCGCCGCCAAGTCCTGGCTGCGCTCCAACGAAGACTCCTGGGACCTGGCGATCGTGGACATCTTCCTGCAGGAAGGCAGCGGCCTGGGCGTGCTCGAGCACCTGCAGCAGCGCGGCGCGCACCAGCACATGGTGGTGCTGAGCAACTACTCCACGCCCAGCATCCGCGCCCGCTGCACCCAGCTGGGCGCCGACCGGGTGTTCGACAAGTCGCAGGACATCGACGCGCTGATCGACTTCTGCGTCGAGTATGCCCAGAGCGGCAACCTGCCGAAGCAGTAGCGCCCTCAGTCGATCAGGCCCTTCTTGAGGGCGTAGTACGTCAGGTCGCTGTTGGACGACAGTGCCATCTTTTCCATCAGCCGGGTGCGGTAGGTGCTCACGGTCTTCACGCTCAGCGAGAGTGATTTGGCGATGTCGCCCGCGGTCTCGCCGCGCGCGAGCTTGAGGAAGACCTGGAACTCGCGCTCGGACAGCTGCTCGTGCGGTGGCACGTCGTCCTTGCGGTTGAGCTGCTGGGCCAGCAGCTCGGCCACGGTGGGCGTCAGGTAGCGCTTGCCCAGCGAGATGGTGCGGATTGCCTCGACGATCTCCAGCGGATCGCATTCCTTGTTCAGGTAGCCGCTGGCGCCCTGGCGGATCAGGTTGATGGCGTAGTGCTCCTCGGGGTAGCCGCTGAGGATCAGGATGCCCATGTCGGGCGCCTTGGCCCGCAGCATGGCGAGCGCGTCGATGCCGCTCTGGCCGGGCATGGACAGGTCCATCACCAGCACGTCGATTTCTTCGTTGCGCACCAGGTCGATGGCCTCGCGGCCATTGGCCGCCTCGCCCACCACCCGCAGGTCCACATGCTCGCCGAAGAACTGCTTGAGTCCGGAGCGCACAATGGCGTGGTCATCCACAATCCCGACCTTGATCATTCAGACTCCTGTTCTTGCCGTCGGTACAAACCCGACTGCTCTATTATTCACAAATCTCCGATACATCCAAACAAAGGAAATAGCATGCGTTGGTCGCACCTGCGCAAGTGGGCCATCAGCCTGCCTGCCGCCTTCCTGGCCGCAGCCATTCTGATCGGCATCAACGAAATCGGGTACTTCCGCTCGCACCAGGCACTGGAGACGCTGAACGGGAGCTTCCACACCCGCACCGCCATCGACAAGCTGCTGCAGCAGATCGTGGATGCGGAGACCGGCGTGCGCGGCTACCTGCTCACCTCCGACAACAGCTACCTCGACCCATACAAGGCCTCGGTCACCAACATCAACAGCACCATCGACAACCTGCGCAAGGCCTACGGCGCGCATTCCGAGGACCAGCTGGCCTCGTCGCGCCTGGGGCTGGAGGTGTCCAAGAAGATCGCCGAGCTGGACATGAGCATCCAGCTGCACGACCAGGGTTTCGACGGCGCGTGGAAATACATCATCTCCCACCCCTCGGCGCAGGACAACATGGACAGCATCCGCCAGCTCGCGCGCCAGCTGGTGGAGCACAGCGACAACCAGCGCGCCACCAACGAGGCCGAGATCGTGCGCTCGCTGATGCTGGCGCGCCTGGGCATCGCCATCGTCACCGTCATCGGGCTGATCGCCTTCTACCTCTACCTGCGCCAGAGCGGCACGCTGACCGAGTTCATGATCCGCGAGCAGAAGTCGCTGGAGCAGGAGCGCGACCGGCTCGAAGCCCTGGTGCGCGAGCGCACCGCCACGCTGGGCGAGCTGGCCACGCACCTGCAGCAGGTGCGCGAGGACGAACGCGCCCATCTGGCGCGCGAACTGCACGACGAACTGGGCGCGCTGCTGACGGCGGCCAAGCTCGACGTGGCGCGCCTCAAGTCGCGGGTGGACATGCAGTCCGTCGACGTGGCCGACCGCATCAAGCACCTCACCGACACGCTCAACAGCGGCATCGCGCTCAAGCGCCGCATCATTGAGGACCTGCGGCCCTCGTCGCTGTCCAACCTGGGACTGGCGGCCTCGCTGGAGATCCTGACCGAGGAGTTCGCCAAGAGCAGCAACATCACCGTGGACCTGAACATGGAATCCATGGAACTGGCCGAGGCCACCGAGCTGACCATCTACCGCCTGGTGCAGGAGTCGCTGACCAACATCGGCAAATACGCCCAGGCCAGGAACGTGCTGGTGAACGTGCAGAACTACCCCAGCCACATCGCCATCCAGGTGCGCGACGACGGCGTGGGCTTCGATGCGCAGCAGGTGCGCCCCAGCTCGCACGGCCTGGCCGGCATGAAGCACCGGGTGGAGGCCGCGGGCGGACGCCTGACCGTGGCCTCGGTGCGCAACCAGGGCACACAGATCACCGCCGTGCTGCCGCACGACTCCGCCAAGCCGGTTGCCGCTTCCGCTACCATGCGGGTGGGCGTGACGCCGGCCGCGCCGCCCCTCGCGCCCCCCGTGCCGCCCCTGCCCTGAAAGGCCTGCGGCCGCCGCTCCATCCGTTACCCATGTTGCATTTGAAATCCCTGCTGCCCGTCTGGGCCGAGGAATGGCGAGACATCATCGTCCCCGGCCTGCAGATCGTCCTCATCGTCGCCATCGCCGCCCTGCTGCACTATCTGCTGCGCAAGCTCACGCGTCGCATCGCGCAGCGCTACGACTGGCCGCTGGAGCTGGAGGTGCCGGTCAAGGGCGTGCTGCGCTGGCTGATCGTGGGCATCAGCTTCCTGCTGGTGCTCGAGCGCGTGGGCGTGAGCGCCAGCGTGCTGTGGACCGCCATCTCGGGCTTTGCCGCCGTGGGCGCGGTCGCCTTCTTCGCGGCCTGGAGCGTGCTGTCCAACTTCTTCTGCGCGCTGCTGATCTTCACCGCCCGGCCCTTCCGCCTGGGCGACCACATCGAGGTCATCGACACCTTCGACAAGCCCGGCGCGCGCGGCCGCGTGGTCGACATCAACATGCTCTACACCACCATCGAGGACGGCAGCGCCGAGCATGGCGGCGCCGCCTTCCTGCAGGTGCCCAACACGCAGATCTTCCAGAAGACCGTGCGCCGCTGGAAGCACCCACCCGCGCCGCACACCTTGTCGCCGGTGGGTGAGATCATTCAAAAATAAGAGCTGCCAGCGCTTGATGCACAAGGATTTCCAATACAAATGCATTGGAAATCCCTATCTATCAAGCGCCAGCAGCTCCTTGTTTTGAAGCGCCCGCCCTGGCTCAGGGCAGCAGGTCCAGCGCGCGCATGTAGGCCGGCTGCACCATCAGCTCGTCCCACACCTGCGGCGGGGTGTCGGGCAGCAGCGCCAGGCGGCGCGATTCGCTGTCCTCGTCGGGCGTCCAGCGGCCGCTGCGCTGGGCATCTTCCATGCCGGCCAGCAGCCCGTCCAGGTGCTCGCCGAAGCCCAGGCTCTGGTTGCACAACAGCACCAGGTCGCAGCCGGCCGAGAGCGCGGCCAGCGCCGCGTCGGTGTAGCCGATCAGTTGGCCACCGATGCGCCGCGCGCCCTCCATGCTCAGGTCGTCGCTGAAGATTGCGCCGTCGTAGCCCAGGCGGCCGCGCAGCACGTCCTTGAGCCACTTCTCGCTGAAACCCGCGGGGCGCGCATCGACCTTGGGATAGACCACGTGCGCCGGCATCACTGCGGTGAGCACGGACGACAGCCAGGGGTACGGCGCCGCGTCTTCGGCCAGGATGGCCGAGAGGCTGCGCCGGTCGACGGGAATGTCCACATGCGAATCGGCCTTGACGTAGCCGTGGCCGGGAAAGTGCTTGCCGCAGTTGCCCATGCCGGCCTGCAGCAGGCCGTGCATCAGGCTCTTGGCCAGCGCCGCGACCACGCGCGGGTCGCGGTGGAAACTGCGGTCGCCGATGACGCTGCTCTCGCCGTAATCGAGGTCGAGCACGGGCGTGAAGCTGAAATCCACGCCGCAAGCGCGCAGCTCGCTGCCCAACACGTAGCCGGCGGCGGTGGCGGCGTTCATGGCCCGCATCGCGCCACTGCCCGCGCCGGCCTTGCCGTCCTGCATCCACAGCTCGCCGAAGGCGCGCATCGCCGGGATGTGCGTGAAGCCATCGGTGCGAAAGCGCTGCACGCGGCCGCCTTCGTGGTCCACGCAGACCAGCAGGTCGGGCTTGATGGCCTTGATCTCGGCGCACAGCTGCACCAGCGCCGCGCGACTGCTCCAGTTGCGGGCGAAGAGGATGATGCCGCCCACCAGCGGATGGGCCAGGCGCCGCCGGTCCGCGTCGGTCAGTGCGGTGCCGGCAATGTCGATGATCAGGGGCGCGTGCAAAGTCATGGCAGATGGATACTATGAAAAAATGAGCTATTGACGCTTGCTGGATAAGCGCCATCGGTCGATTTGGCTATCAATCCTTCTCGACCACGCAGAAGCTGGCGGCGTACTCGGACTCGTCGGTGACGGTGATGTGCGCCTTCAGCCCCTGGGCCTCGAACCAGGTCTTGAGTTCGCCGTGCAGGCGGATCTCAGGCTTGCCCGAGCGCAGGTTGATGATCTCGCAGAGCCGCCAGGTCATGGGCATGCGCATGCCCAGGCCCACGGCCTTGGAGAACGCCTCCTTGGCCGAGAAGCGCGTCGCCAGGTAGCGCACGCCGCGCTCGGGCCAGCGCGCCGAGCGCGCCTGCCAGACCTGCCACTCGCCCTCGGCCAGCACCTTGCGTGCAAAGCGGTCGCCGTTGCGCTCGAGCGCCGCGCGAATGCGGCGGATGTCGCAGATGTCGGTGCCTATGCCGTAGATCATGGTTTTGAAGGAAATTGGCCTCTGGTGCCCATGCAGCAAGCGCCAGCAGCTATCAACCCAGTAGCACGCCGTCCGGCCGCGCCTCCAGGCAGCGCAGGTAGGCGCGCACGGCCTCGGCGTAGCCGATCTCCAGCGCGTCGGCGACGAAGGCATGGCCGATGGACACCTCGAGCACGCCCGGCACCTGCGAGACAAAGGGCGTGAGGTTGCGCAGGCTCAGGTCGTGCCCGGCGTTCACGCCCAGGCCGGCCTGCTGCGCGGCCTTGGCCGCTTCGGCATAGCGGCGCAGCTCGACCGCCTGCTGCGCGGTGCCGAAGGCCGCGGCATAGGGCTCGGTGTACAGCTCGACCCGGTCCGCGTCCACGGCCTTGGCCGCGGCCATCTGCTCGGGCGCCGGGTCCATGAACAGGCTCACGCGCACGCCCAGGGCCTTGCACTCGGCGATCAGGGGCTTGAGGCGCTCGGCGTCCTGCGGAAAGCTCCAGCCATGGTCGCTGGTGAACTGGCCTTCGCTGTCGGGCACGAAGGTGGCCTGCGAGGGCCGCAGCTCGCGCACGAAGTCCATCAGGTTGTGGAAGGGGTTGCCCTCGATGTTGAACTCGCGCGGCTCGGGCCAGGTGGCCAGCACCTCGGCGAGCTTGTACACGTCGTCGGGACGGATGTGGCGCTCGTCCGGCCGCGGGTGCACGGTGATGCCCTGCGCACCGGCCTCCAGGCACAGGCGCGCGGCCCGGGTCACGCTGGGAATGCCCAGGTGGCGCGTATTGCGCACCAGGGCGACCTTGTTGAGATTGACCGACAGCGCAGTCCTGGCGGTCTTGGAAGCAGTAGGCGTCATAGCGATTGAATGTCCATCATCAGCTGGCGGGTGCGCAACACCGTCTGTCCGCAGTGGTGTTGCAGCAAGGTCCTCAATTGGGCTTTTAACTCGCCGGCACACAACGCGCAAGCCCGCAGCACGGCCGGATAGGGATTTGGAGCCGCCAGCGCCGCCTCGAGTTCCAGCCAGCGCGCGCCGGCCAGGCCCGAACGCTCGGCATCGCCGGCGGCGCGCAGCCCGGCCTCGGGCGTGATCACGTAGCGCTGCGCGGGCGCGAGCGCCTGCAGCGACAGCGTCTGCGCATCGAGCGCGGGCAGCAGGCCCAGCTCGCGCAGCAGCAGCAGCTCGAAGGCGCGCAGCACCGGCTCCAGGGCGTCGCCATGGTCGCTGGCCAGCACGCGCACCACGCCGGCATACACGTCGAACAGCGCGGCGAACGGGTCTTCGCGCGCCAGCAGGCGCATGAGCAGCTCGTTCAGGTACAGGCCGGCGAGCAGGCTGTCGCCGCTGGGCATCACATGGCCGCCTGCCCATTCGGCGCTTTTCAGCGTGTGGATGTCGGAGCTGCCCTCGGCAGCCATGCCATAGGACAGGCGCAGCGGCTGCAGCGCCAGCAGCACCGGGCGGAAGCTGGACGTGGGCTTCTTCGCCCCCTTGGCCACCAGCGCCACCCGGCCGCGGTGGCGGGTGAAGCACTCCAGGATCAGGCTGGACTCGCTCCAGTCGTAGCGGTGCAGGATGAAGGCCGGCTCTTCGGAGACGCGTTTGATCGCCATAAGCTACGGCGCAGTGTGTGCCAGAGGGCGCTGTGGTTTCGGCGCCGGGCCGCCCCAAGGCGAAACGCGGCCCCCTCGGGGGGCAGCGACTACACGCAGTGAGGAAGCGTGGGGGCCATCGTTCATTCGTAGCCGAAGGAGCGCACGCGGGCCTCGTCGTCGGCCCAGCCGGAACGCACCTTGACCCAGACCTCGAGGAAGACCTTGGCATCCAGGAGCTTTTCCAGCTCCTGGCGGGCCTCGGTGCTGATGCGCTTGAGGCGCTCGCCCTTCTCGCCGATCACCATGGCCTTGTGGCCGTCGCGCTCGACCACGATGGTCGCGGCGATGCGCATGAAGCGCTTGTGCAGCTTGCTGGGCTCTTCGTCGAACTTGTCGATGACCACGGTGGAGGTATAGGGCAGCTCGTCGCCGGTGAAGCGGAAAAGCTTCTCGCGCACGGTTTCGCTGGCCAGGAATTTCTCGCTGCGGTCGGTCAGCTCGTCCTCGGCGTACCACCAGGCCTGCTCGGGCAGGTATTTCTCGCAGATGCCGAACAGGCGCTGGATGTCGCCCTTGTTCTTGGCCGACATGGGCACGAACTCGGCGAAGGGATGGCGCTCCTGCATGCTCTTCAGCCACGGCGCGATCTCGGCGCGGCGGTGCACCTGGTCGAGCTTGTTGGCGATCAGCAGCGTGGGGATGCCAGGCTTGAACAGCGACAGCACCTTGGCGTCGGCCAGCGTGAAGTTGCCGGCCTCGACCACGAAGAGGATCAGGTCCACGTCGCCGATCGCGCCCATCACCGTCTTGTTCAGCGACTTGTTCAGCGCCGTGCTGTGCTTGGTCTGGAAGCCCGGCGTATCGACGAACACGAATTGCGTGTTGCCCTCGGAGCGGATGCCGGTGATGCGGTGGCGCGTGGTCTGCGCCTTGCGCGAGGTGATGCTGATCTTCTGGCCCACCAGCGCGTTCATCAGCGTGGACTTGCCCACGTTGGGCTTGCCCACGATGGCGATGAGGCCGCAGCGCTGCGGTCCCGTCGCTGCGGCGGGCTGCGCCTCGGGCTCGGCGACAGTGTCTACGCGCACCGTGCCCGCACCGGGCTTGGCGGCGGCCAGCATGGCATCGAGGTCGGCGGCGGATTGCGGTTGAGGCTTGGGATCAGTCATTCACACATTATCGGTGCTGCGCTTGCAGCTGTTGCAACATGGCGGCGGCGGCATCCTGCTCGGCGGCGCGCCGCGACGGGCCCTGGCCCAGGGTCTGGGCCTGCAGCTCGGGCACCGTGCACTGCACATGGAAGGTCTGCGCATGGGCCGCGCCGGAGATGTTCGCCACTTCGTACTGCGGCACCGGCTTGCGGCGGGCCTGCAACCATTCCTGCAGCGCGGTCTTGGGGTCCTTCGAAGCGGCGGGCATGGCCTTCGAGATCTCGAGGCCCGCGTACAGCCGGTGCACCACAGCCTCGGCGCTGCCGTAGCCCGCGTCGAGGTAGACGGCGCCGATCAGCGCCTCCACCGCATCCGCCAGGATCGAGGGCCGCTCGCGGCCGCCGGACTTGGCCTCGCCCTCGCCCAGGCGCAGCAGCGGCGCCAGCTGCAGGCGTTTGGCGATCTGGTGCAGGGTGTCCTGCTTGACCAGGTTGGCGCGGATGCGCGACAGCTCGCCCTCGGGCGTGCCCTTGAGCTGCTGGAACAGCATGGTGGACACGGCCAGGCCCAGCACCGAGTCGCCCAGGAATTCCAGGCGTTCGTAATGCTCGGACGAAAAGCTGCGGTGCGTCAGCGCCCGGCGCACCAGGGCCGGGTCCTTGAAGGGGTGCTGCAGCCGCTGCTGCAGCGCTTGCAGGCTGGCGTCTTCCACCTACTTCACGCTGTCATGGAAGCGGAACACCAGGTAGGCCGGGCCAAAGAGCGGAATGTCGCGCTCGTAGCGGTACGACACCACCACCTGGTTGTTTTCCTTGGTGATCTCCAGGTCGCGGGCGGTGACCGAGGTCATGTCGTCGATCGCCGCGGCCCGGTCGTAGATGTTGCGGACCTCGACCACCGTCGTGCCTTCGCGCGCCGCCTTCTGCGCCGCCTTGTGGATGGCCTGGTGCTCGATGAAGATGGGAACGGCCTTGCTGCCGATGATGGCACCGGCCACGATCAGGAATCCCCAGAACACCAGCCCCACGAACGTGATGCCCCTCTGCCGCGAACGCAGCCCCGTCGCACCTGCATGCATGGCCACTCCCCCCATTTTTTAATTGAACGAGCCGATACGCTTGAGATTGCCGAAATTCATCCACACGAAGAAGGCCTTGCCGACGATGTTCTCATCGGGCACGAAGCCCCAGTAGCGAGAATCCAGCGAATTGTCGCGATTGTCGCCCATCATGAAGTAATGCCCCGCCGGCACCTTGCAGACCACGCCTTCCACGCTGTAGCGGCACTGGTCCTTGTACTTGAAGTCGGACGCGCCCTGCACGAAGTTGGGCACGTCGGGGTTGATGATGGCGCGGTGCTTCTTGTCGCCGAGCTGTTCCTCGATCTGCTTGAAGTAGCGCATCGCATCCGGCTCGAAATAGTCCGGCATGTTGGCGGTGGCCACCGGCTTGCCGTTGATGGTCAGGCGCTTGTTCAGGTAGGCCACCTCGTCGCCGGGCACGCCCACCACACGCTTGATGTAGTCCATGCTGGGCTGCGGCGGGTAGCGGAACACCATCACGTCGCCGCGCTGGGGCGGCGTGCCGTCGGAGATCTTCTTGTTGATCACCGGCAGGCGCACACCGTAGGTGAACTTGTTGACCAGGATCAGGTCGCCGATCTGCAGCGTGGGGATCATCGAGCCCGACGGGATCTTGAACGGCTCGAACAGGAAGGAGCGCAGCACGAACACCACGGCGATCACCGGGAACAGGCCCGCGGTCCAGTCCAGCCACCAGGGCTGCATCAGGATGCGCTGCTTGCCTTCCTCGACGTCGGTGTCCACTTTCTGGATGCCTTGCTGGTCCAGCTCGGCACGCCGCTTGGCAGCCGAGGCCTCAAGCGCGGCGGCGGCGGCGCGGCGGCGCGGCAGAAAGTGGAAACGCTCGGCCAGCCAGTACGCCCCGGTCACCACGGTGGCCAGCAGCAGCAGCAGCGCGAAGTTGCCTTCGATGGCGCCAGCGTACCAGGCCCCCATGTAGGCCACGAACGCGGCCAGGATCAGCGATGTCAGGATTTGCATAGAAATCTGGGTTGTTATTCTTCGACCTGCAGGATTGCCAGGAAGGCTTCCTGCGGCACTTCCACCGAGCCAATCTGCTTCATGCGCTTCTTGCCGGCCTTCTGCTTTTCGAGCAGCTTGCGCTTGCGGGTGATGTCGCCACCGTAGCACTTGGCCAGCACGTTCTTGCGCAGCGCCTTGACGGTCTCGCGCGCAATGATGTTGGCGCCGATCGCCGCCTGGATGGCCACGTCGAACTGCTGGCGGCTGATGATCTCGCGCATCTTGGCCACCACGGCGCGGCCGCGGTAGGTGGACTGGCTGCGGTGCACGATGATGGACAGCGCATCGACCTTCTCGCCATTGAGCAGGATGTCCACCTTGACCACGTCGGATGCGCGGTATTCCTTGAACTCGTAGTCCATCGACGCATAGCCGCGCGACACCGACTTGAGCTTGTCGAAGAAGTCCAGCACGATCTCGCCCAGCGGCAGCTCGTAGGTCAGCATGACCTGGCGGCCGTGGTACTGCATGTTCATCTGCACGCCGCGCTTCTGGTTGGCCAGCGTCATCACCGGGCCCACGTAGTCCTGCGGCATGTACAGGTGCACGGTCACGATGGGCTCGCGAATCTCCTGGATGCGGCCGACATCGGGCATCTTCGAGGGGTTCTCCACGTCGATGACCTCGCCATCGCCCTTGACCACCTGGTAGACCACGCTGGGCGCGGTGGTGATCAGGTCCTGGTCGAATTCGCGCTCGAGGCGCTCCTGCACGATCTCCATGTGCAGCAGGCCCAGGAAGCCGCAGCGGAAGCCGAAGCCCAGTGCCTGCGACACCTCGGGCTCGAACTGCAGCGACGAATCGTTGAGCTGCAGCTTTTCGAGCGCATCGCGCAGTTGGTCGTATTCCGAAGCCTCGGTGGGGTACAGGCCCGCGAACACCTGGGGCTTGATTTCCTTGAAGCCGGGCAGCGCCTTGTCGGCAGGGCCCAGGTTGTTGGGCAGCTTCTTCTCGAGCGTGATGGTGTCGCCCACCTTGGCGGCCTTCAGCTCCTTGATGCCGGCGATGATGTAGCCCACCTCGCCCGCCCTCAGGCTGTCGCGCGGCTGGTTGGCCGGCGTGAACACGCCCAGGCTGTTGGCCTCGTAGGCGGCGCCCGTGGCCATCATCTTGAAGCGCTCGTTCTTCTTGAGTTCGCCGTCGACCACGCGCACCAGCATGACCACGCCGACGTAGCTGTCGAACCAGCTGTCGATGATCATGGCGCGCAGCGGGCCGTCGGGGTTGCCCTTGGGCGGCGGCACCTTGGCCACCACGGCCTCGAGGATCTCGTCGATGCCCATGCCGGTCTTGGCCGAGCAGGGAATGGCGTCGCTGGCGTCGATGCCGATCACGTCCTCGATCTCGGCCTTGGCGTTGTCCGGGTCGGCCTGGGGCAGGTCCATCTTGTTGAGCACCGCCATCACTTCCACGCCCAGGTCGAGCGCGGTGTAGCAGTTGGCCACGGTCTGGGCCTCGACGCCCTGCGAGGCGTCGACCACCAGCAGCGCACCCTCGCAGGCGGACAGCGAACGGCTCACCTCGTACGAGAAGTCGACGTGGCCGGGGGTGTCGATCAGGTTCAGGTTGTAGACCTTGCCGTCCTGCGCCTTGTACTGCAGGGCCGCGGTCTGGGCCTTGATGGTGATGCCGCGCTCCTTCTCGATGTCCATCGAGTCCAGCACCTGGGCCTCCATGTCACGCTCGGCCAGGCCGCCGCAGCGCTGGATCAGGCGGTCGGCCAGTGTGGACTTGCCATGGTCGATATGGGCAATGATGGAGAAATTGCGGATGTGCTGCATCAACCAACGATCAAAAAATACGCTTTAGCGAAAAAAGACGCCTCGCAAGGCGTCTTTCCCAGGGGCCGCCCGGCAAGCGGCAGAAGCTGGCATTGTAGCAACGCCTTACTTCACCGGGCGAATCAGCACGTATTGCGCCCATTCACCGCGCCGGAACAGCACATTCACCGGCTTGGCCTTGTCCGCCTTGGCCACGGCCGCCTCGAACTCCTTCGTGTCGTGGATCTCGATGTTGGCGATGGCCAGGATGACATCGCCGGCCTTCAGGCCCGCGCGCGCCGCACCTTCGTCGGCCGAAACGATCTGCACGCCGCCCTTGACCTTGAGCGACTTCTTCTGCGCATCGGCCAGGTCCGTCACCACCAGGCCCAGCTGCTGGGCCGATGCCGAGGCCTTGGCCTTGTCGGAAGGCTTGGGCGCCGCCTTGGCGGTGGCCGTGCCCTCGGCGGGCACCTCGACGATGGTGATGGGCAGGTCCAGCGACTTGCCGCGGCGGAACACGGTCACCGTGCTCTTGTTGCCAGGCTTGGTGTTGCCCACCCAGCGCGGCAGGTCAGCGAGCTTTTCCAGCGGCTTGCCGTCGAACTTGGTGATCACGTCGCCAGCCTCGATGCCGGCCTTCTCCGCGGGCGAGCCCGCCTCGATGCCGGTCACCAGCGCGCCCTGGGCCTTGCCCAGGCCGATGGACTCGGCCACGTCCTTGCTCACCGTCGAGATCTGCACGCCGATCTTGCCGCGCACCACGCGGCCGGTGGCACGCAGCTGCTCGCTCACGCGCACCGCCTCGTCGATCGGGATCGAGAACGAGATGCCCATGAAGCCGCCCGAGCGCGAGTAGATCTGGCTGTTGATGCCCACCACCTCGCCGCGCATGTTGAGCAGCGGGCCACCCGAGTTGCCGGGGTTGATGGCCACGTCGGTCTGGATGAAGGGCAGGTAGTCGCCGGTGTCGCGCTGCTTGGCGCTGACGATGCCGGCGGTGACGGAGTTCTCGAGGCCGAATGGCGAGCCGATGGCCATCACCCATTCGCCCACCTTGAGCTGGTTCACGTCGCCGATCTTCACCGCCGGCAGGCCGGTGGCGTCGATCTTCACGACGGCCACGTCGGTGCGCTTGTCGGCGCCTACGATCTTGGCCTTGAACTCGCGCTTGTCGGTCAGCGTGACGATGACGTCGTCGGCGCCATCCACCACGTGGGCATTGGTCATCACGTAACCGTCCGCAGTGAGGATGAAGCCCGAGCCCAGGCCACTGGGCTGCTCCTCGTCCGAATCGGGCTTCTGCGGCCGCTGCTGCTGGCGCGGCACCTGGGGCACCGGAATGCCGAAGCGCTTGAAGAATTCCAGCATGTCGGGATCGAGGCCGCTCGCGCTCTGGCGACTCGACACCTTCTCCATCGTGCGGATGTTGACCACTGACGGGCCGACCTGCTCCACCAGCTCGGTGAAATCAGGAAGCCCGCGCACGGCCGGCGCCGCCTGGGCCTCGGCCGCCACCGGCAGCATGGCGGCACTGGTGATCGCCAGCATGGCTGCCAGCGCACTGACCTGAATGGACTTCCAACGATTTCCCGACATAGCACTCCTTGTCTTGTGTGGCGGCCGGCGCGCGGCCCTCTGAATGCAGGGTATGAAACCCGGGCACGCAAATGGTTCCCCGCCCGCCGCGTGCCTTTGCATATGGTAGTGACCAGGCCTGATTCAAGCGCCCATAGAAAAAGCACCTGTATCCAGGTGCTTTTGGGTAGTTTGGGGTACAGGGGCGCCGATCAAGCGCTCAGCACAAGCGCGAAGCCTGGTCCGCGCAGTTGCCGCTGCGCTTTTCGGCGGCAAAGGTGGCATTGCGCAGGAAGCCCGCGGGCATCTGCAGGTTGGCGGTGCCGCCGATCTGGCCGCGCGCCGCCAGCAGCTCGTCGAGCCGGGGGTCGCGCAACATGACCGAGGCGTTCTGCCCCACGGTGACCGGCATCTGCACCAGGGTCTGCGCCGGGGCTCCAGCCACCGGCGTATTCGTATTGGCGGCAATCTGCTGCGCCGCACCGTTGGATGGCCCCGTGCCGAGCACGTTCCAGCCCACCAGCGACACCACGGCCAGCGAAGCCAGGCCGGCGACCATCTTCCAGCGGAACACCGACTGGTTGGCGGCCTCGCGCTCAGGCAGCTGCACGGGCCGGGCGGCCAGGGCCGGGGCTTCGTCCTGCAGCAGCTGCTGCGGCGCCGACAGGGGCTGCTCCAGCGCCAGCTGTGCGTTCAGCCGCTCCAGGAAGTCCAGCGACCCCATGGACGCAGCCGCGCCCTCCGACTGGCGCATGGACGCGCCGATCAGGTGGTAGGTCTGCCATGACTGGTGCATGTGCAGTTGGGCCTCGCCATCTTCCATGCGGGCCAGCAGTTGCGCCAGCGTCCGGTCGTCCAGTTCGCCGTCGACCAGGGCCGACAGTTGCTCCTGCACCTCGATGGACGTGGCATTTTCTGTGCTTGTCATCGGTTTCATTGCATTCATCCTCTAGCTCCAGGTCTTACCAGCGCTTGCCGGTCTGGCGTTCCAGCATCGGCTTGACCTTGGCCGATATCGCTTCGCGGGCCCGGAAAATCCGCGACCGCACCGTACCGATCGGGCAGTCCATCGCCTCGGAAATATCCTCGTACGACATGCCTTCGATCTCGCGCAGCACGATGGCCTGGCGCAACTCTTCCGGCAGCGCCGCCATCGCGGCGTTCACCGCCTCGGCGATTTCCTGCGCCGCCATGACGGTTTCGGGTGTTTCCTGGCTGATTAGTTCCCGCCCCGGCACAGAAGTTTCATCGTCGTCGTCGCTGCTGCTGCGCAGTGCGCTTTCGGTCATCACCGGGTCACGGCTCAGGTCCACCATCGCCTTCTTGGCGGTGTTCACGGCGATGCGGTACAGCCAGGTGTAGAACTGGGCCTCGCCGCGGAACTGCGGCAGGGCGCGGTAGGCGCGCAGAAAGGTCTCCTGGGCCAGGTCGGGCACCAGGTCGACGTCGCGCACCATGCGGGCGATCAGGCGCTCGATGCGGCGCTGGTATTTCACCACCAGCAGGCCGAAAGCCTTCTGGTCGCCGGCAACCGTCTGGCGCACGAGCTGGAAGTCGCTGTCGGCGGAGTTGTCGCGCGCGGCAGTGGCGGGCAAGGGCGTCATGCAGGGCGGCTTTCATCCCCACGGCGGGGAAGATGTTCTGGATTCACGGTCGTTATGGCAATTGCCCTGGAAATAAATCTGGAAGAAGGCGCGAAGCATCCCCGGTTGGCTGCGGCACGCATCAGGCTGACGAGTATAAGCACCTGCGCAGCTCCAGCCAGGCCGCCGGATTTGCCGCGCCATGCAGGACCAGCCAGCGGGCGCGGCCGCCATCGAGGCGCAGGCGCAGCAACAGCCAGCGCTGGCCGTCCATGGCGACGCGCAGGTCCGCCACCGCAAGCGCGGCCGGCGACTGGCCCGGCGCGCGCAGCCACCAGGCGGCGCCATCCCAGTACAGCTGGGTGGGCGCCGGATGGCCCACGCCGGCCAGCGCCCAGCACCAGCAGGCCAGCCACAGCAGAGCGGCCAGTGCCACGCGCCAGCTCCAACCCTCGCCGCCTGCCGCCCAGGCCGCCAGCACAACCAGCGGCAGCGCGCCCAGGATGGCGATCCAGCGGCGCAGGTGGCGGCCGGCAACAGCGGGGTAGCCCTGAGGCCGCAACAGCCCCGGCGCCGCAGGCCGGACGGCAGCCATGCCTCAAAAACAAGAGCTGCCAGCGCTTGATTCATAAGCAATGCAGATATATTTCAATCGCAATTCCTTATAAAACAAGCGCTGACAGCTCTCATTTTCAGAGTACGCCGCCGCGCGGTACAGGCGCTGGATCAGACGCGCTTGAACACCAGCGTGCCGTTGGTGCCGCCAAAACCGAAGTTGTTCTTGACGGCGATGTCCAGTTTGGCATCGCGCGCGGTGTTCGCGCAGTAGTCCAGGTCGCAATCCGGATCCTGGTCGACCAGGTTGATGGTCGGCGGAATCTTCTGGTCCTTCAGCGCCATCACGGTGAACACGCTTTCCAGCCCGCCCGCGCCGCCCAGCAGGTGGCCGGTCATGGACTTGGTGGAGCTGACAACCATCTTCTTGGCGTGGTCGCCCAGCGCCGCCTTGATGGCATTGCTTTCGTTCACGTCGCCCAGCGGCGTGGACGTGCCGTGCGCGTTCAGGTAATCCACCTGGTCGGCGTTGATGCCGGCATTACGCAGCGCGTTCTGCATGGCGCGGCGCGGGCCGTCCATGTTCGGCGCCGTCATGTGGCCGGCGTCGGCGCTCATGCCATAGCCCAGCAGCTCGGCGTAGATCTTGGCGCCACGGGCCTTGGCGTGCTCGTATTCCTCGAGCACCACCACGCCGGCGCCCTCGCCCAGCACGAAGCCGTCGCGGCCCTTGTCCCAGGGACGCGAAGCGGCCTGCGGGTCATCGTTGCGGGTGGACAGCGCGCGCATCGCGGCAAAGCCGCCCACGCCCAGCGGCGACACCGTGGCTTCGGTACCACCCGCCACCATGATGTCGGCATCGCCGTACTCGATGATGCGGCCGGCTTCGCCGATGCTGTGCAGCCCGGTCGTGCAGGCGGTCACCACCGACAGGTTCGGGCCCTTGAAGCCGAAACGCATCGACACGTGGCCGGCCACCATGTTGATGATGGATGCGGGCACGAAGAAAGGCGTGATGCGGCGCGCACCGCGGCGCGCGTACTCGCCGTGGGTGTCCTCGATCAGCGGCAGGCCGCCGATACCGGAACCGATCACGCAGCCGATGCGGGTGGCCAGCTCTCCATCCAGGGCCTCGCCGGTGGGCAAGCCCGCATCCTTCACGGCCTCCTGGGCCGCGGCGATGCCATAGTGGATGAAGGTGTCCATCGTGCGCGCTTCCTTGGCACTCATGTAGGACTCAAGGTTGAAACCCTTGACCTCGCCCGCGATCTTGCAGCTGAAGTCCGTGGTGTCAAACTTGGTGATGAGGTCAATGCCGGATTTACCAGCCAGGACATTGGCCCAGGCATCCGCCACCGTGTTACCCACGGGGCTGATGCAACCCAGGCCGGTCACGACGACGCGACGACGGCTCATGCGTTACAACTTTCTGATCTGCACGACTTACGCAAGACAGGCTGAGGCAGTGCGCCAGCCTTGGCAACGCGGCCGCCAAAGCGCCCTCGTCGGTGCGTAAGTCCTAATCTGATTTCTCGACAGGAACGAAGAAAAAGCGCTGAAAAGAGCGCTTTCGCTATCAGGCCTTTTGGTGGCTGGTAGCGTAGTCGATGGCGTTTTGCACCGTCGTGATCTTTTCTGCGTCTTCGTCAGGGATCTCGATTTCGAACTCGTCTTCCAAGGCCATCACCAGCTCGACCGTGTCCAGCGAGTCTGCGCCCAGATCAGCCACGAAGGCTTTTTCGTTGGTGACTTGAGACTCTTCCACGCCGAGTTGTTCGGCAATGATTTTTTTGACACGTGCTTCGATATCGCTCATGGTTTCCCTCTGGGGGTTGTGAATGAACCCGCGATTCTAGCTGCACCAGGAATACCTGAGCGCAAGCTGCCGACGCGAGGAAACGGCATTGACTTTTCCCGATTACTCAGGAATCACATATACATGCCGCCGTTGACATGCAGTTCCTGCCCGGTCACATAGCCCGCGCCCTTCGAGGCGAGGTAGACCACGGCGTTGGCAATGTCTTGTGGCTGACCGAGCTTGCCCAGCGCGATTTGCGACTGCAGCGCTTTCTTTTGCTCTTCGGGCAACTCGGCGGTCATGTCGGTCTCGATGAAGCCCGGCGCCACGCAGTTTACCGTGATGCTGCGGCTGCCCAGCTCCTTGGCCAGCGAACGCGTCATGCCGGCGACGCCGGCCTTGGCGGCCGCGTAGTTGGCCTGGCCGGCATTGCCGGAGGCACCCACGACGCTGGTGATGCTGATGATGCGGCCGTAGCGCTGCTTCATCATCGGGCGGATGGCGGCGCGGCTGGCGCCGAACACGGCCTTGAGGTTGGTGTTCAGCACCGCATCCCAGTCGTCGTCCTTCATGCGCATGGCCAGGGTGTCGCGGGTGATGCCGGCGTTGTTCACCAGCACGTGCAGGCCGCCCTGGGTCTTGACGATGTCGTCGATCAAGGCTTCGACGGCGGCGCCGTCGTTCACGTTCAGGTTCACGCCGCGCGAGCCGGGGAAGGCCGCCAGGGCCTCGCCGATGCGGGCCGCGCCGGCGTCGGTGGTCGCCGTGCCCACCACCTGGTAGCCGGCTTCGCCCAGGGCCTTGGCAATGGCCGCGCCGATGCCACGGGACGCCCCGGTCACCAGGGCCACTTGCAGGGTTGCTGTCGTTTCGGTCATGCGAGGAGTTCCTGGGTTTCTTTCAGCGTGGCGGGGTCGAAGATGGCGGCGCCGACCAATTCCGCGTCGATGCGCTTGGTCATGCCGGTGAGCACCTTGCCTGGGCCGCACTCTACCAGATGCGTGGCGCCCAATTGGCGCAGTTGCTTGACGCATTCGACCCAGCGCACCGGGCCGAAGGCCTGGCGGTACAGCGCGTCGCGGATGGCGTCCGCGTCCTGCACCACGGCCACGTCAACGTTGTTGACCACAGGGATTTGCGGGACCTGCAGCTGTAGCCCGGCCAGCGCGGCCTTGAGCTTCTCTGCCGCGGGCTTCATCAGGCTGGAATGGAAGGGCGCCGACACCGGCAGCAGCAGCGCGCGCTTGGCGCCAGCCGCCTTCAGCACCTCGCAGGCCTTGTCCACCCCGGCCTTGGTGCCGGCGATCACGGTCTGGGCCGGATCGTTGAAGTTCACGGCCTCGACCACTTCCGTGGAGCCGGGGCCGAACGAGGCGGTCACCTCGCGGCAGCCGGCGATGACCTTGTCGGCCTCCATGCCCAGCACGGCGGCCATGGCGCCCGCACCCACGGGCACGGCCTCCTGCATGGCCGCGCCGCGCAGGCGCACCAGCGGAATGGCCTGCGCCAGCGTCAGCACGCCGGCAGCCACCAGGGCCGAGTACTCACCCAGCGAATGCCCTGCCACGGCCAGCGGCAGCGCGCCGCCTTCGGCACGCCAGACGCGCCAGGCGGCCACGCCGGCCAGCAGCATCACCGGCTGGGTGTTGGCGGTCAGCGCCAGGGCTTCCTTGGGGCCGTCGTGGATCAGGGTGCCCAGGTCTTCGCCCAGGGCATCGGAGGCTTCCTGCACGGCTTCGCGCACGGCAGGGTGGTCGCCCCAGGCATCGAGCATGCCCACGGATTGCGAACCCTGGCCCGGGAATACAAATGCGAACTTCGTCATGATTCTTAGTATAAAAAGTGCATCAATCGCTTATATAGCAAGCGCTGATAGCTACATCTTCAGGAGCACCGCACCCCAGGTGAAGCCGCCACCCACGCCTTCGAGCAGCACATGGTGGCCCTTCTGGATCTGGCCCGCGCGCACGGCGTGGTCCAGCGCCAGCGGGATCGAGGCCGCCGAGGTGTTGCCGTGCTGGTCGACCGTGACCACCACCTTGTCGAGCGGCAGCTTCAGCCGCTTGGCCGTGCCCTGCATGATGCGCAGGTTGGCCTGGTGCGGCACCAGCCAGTCGATGTCGGACTCCGTCAGATTGGCCTTGGCCAGCGTGGCGCGGGCCGCCTTGTCCAGCACGCCCACGGCCAGCTTGAAGACGGCCTGGCCGTCCATGCGCAGCAGCGGATCGCCGAGCACCTGGCCGCCGGAGACATTGCCCGGCACGCAGAGGATGCCCACGTGGCTGCCGTCGGCATGCAGGTCGCTCGCCAGGATGCCCGGCTCGCTGGAGGCCTCGAGCACCACGGCGCCCGCGCCGTCGCCGAACAGCACGCAGGTGGTGCGGTCGTTGAAGTTGATGATGCGACTGAAGACCTCGGCACCCACCACCAGGGCGCGCCTGGCGGTACCCGCCTTGATCATCGCGTCGGCCACCGACAGCGCATAGACGAAGCCGCTGCACACGGCCTGCACGTCGAAGGCGGGGCAGCCGTTGGCGCCCAGCTTGTTCTGCAAGATGCAGGCAGACGAGGGAAACACCATGTCCGGCGTGGACGTGGCGACGATGATCAGGTCGATGTCGGTGGGCTGCAGGCCGGCGGCCTGCAAGGCGTTCTTCGAGGCCTCCAGCGCGAGGTCGCTGCTGGTCACGTCGGGAGCCGCGAAATGGCGGGCCTTGATGCCCGTGCGCTCCACGATCCACTCGTCGGAAGTCTCCAGGCCGCGCGTTGCCATTTCGGCCGCCAGCTCATCGTTGGTCACCCGGCGCGGCGGCAGATAGCTGCCGGTTCCGGTTATGCGGGAATAGGTTTGCATCGAATTCAGGAGGATGACGATTCCGTGACTATAGCGCCCGCGGGCACCAGCAGGTGCGCTGCATGCTCGATCTTGGCCTGCACCCGCCCGACCAGGTCGTTGCGCGCCGCCTCGTAGGCACGGTTGAGCGCCTGCTCGAAGCCCAGCACGTCGGCCGAGCCATGGCTCTTGAACACCAGGCCGCGCAGGCCCAGCAGCGCCGCGCCGTTGTAGCGGCGGTGGTCCATGCGCTTCATCAGTGCAGATAGCACCGGATAGGCGACGATGGCCGCCATTTTGGTGAAGATGGTGCGCTTGAACTCTTGCTTGAGCCCGCCAACGATCATGCTGGCCACGCCCTCGCTGGCCTTGAGCGCCACATTGCCCACGAAGCCGTCGCAGACCACGATGTCCACGGTGCCCTTGTAGATATCGTTGCCCTCGACGTTGCCGTAGAAGTTCAGGTCGCCCGCCTGCCCCGCTGCGCGCAGCAGTTCGCCGGCGCGCTTGATGGTCTCGCTGCCCTTGATGGCTTCCTCGCCGATGTTGAGCAGGCCCACGCTGGGGTTGTCCTTGTCCTGCAGCGCACTGACCAGGGCCGACCCCATCACCGCGAACTGCAGCAGGTGCTCGGCCGAGCAGTCCACGTTGGCGCCCAGGTCGAGCACCGTGGTGGCCCCGCCCTTGGCTTGCGGCATCTGGGTGGCAATGGCCGGGCGGTCGATGCCGTCCAGCGTCTTGAGCAGGTAGCGGGCGATCGCCATCAGCGCGCCGGTGTTGCCGGCGGACACCGCGACCTGCGCGGCGCCGGACTTCACCTGGGAGATGGCCACGCGCATGGACGAATCCTTCTTCTTGCGCAGCGCCACCTCGACCGGATCGTCCATGGTGACGACCTCGCTCGCCACCACGACGGTGGCGCGGTCATGCTGGAACGATTGCAGGCGCTCCGCCTGCCCCACCAGCAGCAAATGCGCCTCGGGGTGGTTATCGAGAAAACGCTTGCAGGCCTCCAGGGTCACCGGCGGGCCGGCGTCCCCTCCCATGCAGTCAACAGCCAAAGTGATCATATGTGGACGAGAAGCTAAAGCTGACTATTCTGCCGCAGAATAAACAAAGGCCCGCGCTACATCAAATGTAGCAGCGGGCCTTGAGTGCGTCTGAGCTTAGGCTTCCGACTTGTTCTTCAGCACTTGGCGGCCACGGTAGAAGCCGTTGGGGCTGATGTGGTGGCGCAGGTGGGTTTCACCGGTGGTGGTTTCCACGGCGATGCCGGGCACATTCAGTGCGTTGTGCGAACGGTGCATGCCGCGCTTGGAAGGGGATTTCTTGTTTTGCTGAACAGCCATGGTGGCTCCTGAGTCTTGAAGGGTTGGTGACACGGCCCGCGCAGCGGCGCTGCACAAGCCTGAAAAATACGCGATCAGCCCATTAAAGACACGAGGGGGTTTCGCGCGAAGCCTTGGATTATAACAAGAATGTTTTTGTCCGGGCAATCATTCCTTGGTCTTGTCGATCCGCAGGCTGGCCAGCGCCGCGAAAGGATTCGCTTTTTCGCTGCCGGAAGCCTCGAATTCGGGCGACGAAACGCTGAGTTGCACGGTGTCGGGGCACTGCTCGTGCATGGGCACCATGGGCACTTCCATCAGCAACTCGTCCTCCAGCAGCCCATGCAGGTCGAAGTCGCGGCTGGCGACCAGCACATCCTCGTCGCTGTCCTCGTCCTCCAGCGCCGCGGTGGCCTCGTCGACCACAAAGCGGAAGGAGCGGTCCGCCTCCACCGGTATCAGCGCAGGCTTCAGGCAGCGCTGGCAGGTCAGCGTCAGCTCCACAATGGCGTGCAAATGCAACCAGGCATGGCCGGCAGCACCCGATTCGGCCTGCCACTCACCGTCGGCCTGCCAGTGCACTTGCGCCTCGGGCGCGCCCTCCACCTGCTCCTGCGCCAGGCGGGCAAAGCGCGCCAGCGGCTCGTCGCCGTCTAGGTGACCCTGCTGCTTGGCGAATGCGTTGATGTCCAGGCGATCCGCAGAAAATTCCTTCGTCATGCCCGGCAGTGTAAGAGAATCTGCCCCCATGACCGTGCAACGCCCCTTGATCCTGGGCTCCACCTCGCGCTACCGCCGCGAGCTGCTGGAGCGTTTTCGGCTGCCCTTCGACGTGGTGGCTCCCGATGTGGACGAAACCCCTCACGCTGGCGAAGCGCCCGCTGCGCTGGCCAGCCGGCTGGCGCTGGCCAAGGCCCGTGCGGTGGCTGCCCTGCACCCCGAGGCGATCGTGATCGGCTCCGACCAGGTTGCAGACCTGCTCGGCCAGCCGCTGGGCAAGCCGCACACGCACGAGAAGGCCGTGGCACAGCTGCAGGCCATGCGCGGCAACACCGTGCTGTTCCATACCGCGGTGGCCGTGGTCTGCCAGGCCGCCGGCTTCGAGCAAAGCGACACCGCCGTGATCCGCGTGCATTTCCGCGCGCTCGGTGACGCCGAGATCGAACGCTACCTGCGCGCCGAACAGCCCTACGACTGCGCCGGCAGCGCCAAGAGCGAGGGCCTGGGCATCACGCTGCTCGAATCCATGGACAGCGACGACCCCACCGCACTGGTCGGGCTGCCGCTGATCCGCACCGCCCGCATGCTGCGCGCGGCAGGAGTCGTTCTGCCATGAGCAACCCCATCACTCCCGGCACGCTCTACCTGGTGCCCGCACCACTGGACTTCGGCTGCGACGAGGCCGCGCCGCTCACCGACGTGCTGCCCGAGCACAGCCTGCGCACCGCCGCGCGGCTGACGCACTGGGTCTGCGAGAACGCCAAGAGCTGCCGCGCCTACCTCAAGCGCATCGATGCGCTGCACCCGCTGGCCGCGCCGCTGCAACAGCAGCAGATCGCCGAGCTGCCGCGCGAGGCGCACAAGAAGGGCGACCACGGCGTTAAAGGCAGCGCCAGCTTCGATGCGGCGGCGCTGCTGGCACCGCTGCTGGCCGGCCACGACATGGGCCTGGTCAGCGAGGCCGGCATGCCGGCGGTGGCCGACCCGGGCAGCTCCATCGTGCGCGCCGCGCACGAAGCGGGCGCGCCGGTGGTGCCGCTGGTCGGGCCGGTGTCGCTGCTGCTGGCACTGGCGGCCAGCGGGCTGAACGGACAGAACTTCGCCTTCGTCGGCTATGTGCCCAGCGACGCGACGGAGCGCACCGCACGGCTGCGCGAGTTGGAGCAGCTGGCGCTGCGCCAGGGCCAGACCCAGCTCTTCATCGAGACGCCCTACCGCAACGCCGCGCTGCTGCAGGCGCTGCTGCAGACCCTGCAGCCGCACACGCGCCTGTCGATCTCCAGCGGGCTGACGCTGGCTGGCGCCCGCACGCAGAGCCAGACCGTGCGCCAGTGGAAGGCGGACAAACCCACGCTGGACGGGCGCACGCCGATGGTGTTCGCCATCGGGCGCTGATCGGGCATCGACGACGCGGCCGGTCGAGAACGTCCGACAGGCAGCGCGCCCCCAGGCCGACGCTGCCAGCCGCGGGCCCGGCCTACAGTGAAAGCCTGTTCAACCGACAGCGCACAGGCAGCCACATCCAGCCCCATTTCGGAAGCACTGCCGACCCTGTCGCCAACCAGCCAAGGAGTCAGCATGCACAAGACCATCACCACCGCCCTGCGTCTGGGCCCCATCGTTGCGGCCCTGGCCGCTGGCGCGGCCTTCGCGCAGAGCGGCACCGCCATGAGCCGGGCCGACCACCAGGCCGCAAACGGCCGCATCGAGGCCGACTACAAGGCCGCCAAGGAACAGTGCAAGCCGCAGACCGGCAATGCCAAGGATGTCTGCGAGAAAGTGGCCAAGGGCCAGGAGTCGGTCGCCAAGGCCGAGCTGGAAGCGCAGTACAAGCCCGGCCCGCGCGCCGACGAGAAGGTGCGCATGGCCCGTGCGGATGCCGAGTACGCCGTGGCCAAGGAAAAGTGCGATGACCTGTCGGGCAACAGCAAGGATGTCTGCCAGAAGGACGCCAAGGCCGCCCATGTGAAGGCCGTCGAAGCAGCCAAGATCCAGCGCGCGGCGACCGAGCCTGCGGTCCCCGCCGCCCGCAAGGACGCCCAGGTGCAGGGTGCCAAGGAACAGGCGGCCACCCGGACCCGCGAGGCCGAGTACAAGGCCGCCCAGGAGCGCTGCGACACGCTGTCGGGCGACGCCAAGGTGGCCTGCGTGGCCAAGGCCAAGATGGATTTCGGCCAGTAACGGCACCGGCCGCAACCCCAAACAACCAGGGCGGTGATGATCACCGCCCTTGTTGTTTCGTCCCCTGGCAGGGCCGGAGTCAGCGCAGCGTGGGCAGCGCGCCCTTCATGGTCTGCACCGCGCCGGCGCCCATGGCCGCGCCAAAGCGCTTGGCCAGGCGCTCGGCCACGTTGTCGCGGCGGGTGTAGTCGACGATCTCCTCGGCGCCCACCACGTCGCGGGCCACATGGTCCACGCTGGCCAGGCCGTCGGCCAGACCCATCTCGACTGCCTGCTGACCGGTCCAGAACAGGCCGCTGAAGGTGTCCGGCGTTTCCTTGAGGCGGTTGCCGCGCCCTTCCTTGACCACGGTGATGAATTGCTTGTGGATCTGGTCGAGCATGTTCTGCGCAAAGGCGCGCTGCTTGTCATTGAGCGGGCTGAACGGGTCGAGCATGGCCTTGTTCTCGCCGGCGGTGAGCAGGCGGCGCTCGACGCCGAGCTTCTCCATGGTGCCGGTGAAGCCGAAGCCGTCCATCAGCACGCCAATGCTGCCGACGATGCTGGCCTTGTCCACGTAGATCTTGTCGGCCGCGGCGGCGATGTAGTACGCGGCCGAAGCGCAGGTTTCCTCCACCACGGCATACATCGGCTTCTTGTGCAGGGCCTTCAGGCGCACGATCTCGTCGTTGATCATGCCGGCCTGCACCGGGCTGCCGCCGGGCGAGTTGATGAGCAGCACCACGGCCTTGGAGCCGGGGTCCTCGAAGGCCGAGCGCAGCGCGGCGATCACGAATTCGGCGCTCGCGTCCGCGCCCGAGGCGATCTCGCCCTTGAGCTCGACCACGGCCGTGTGGTTGGGCGAATTGGTGGCCGGTGCCTCGGACTTGAACAGGTAGGCAGCCACGGCGATGAAGAGCAGCAGCCACGACAGGCGGAAGAAGATCTTCCAGCGGCGCGCGGCGCGCTGCTCCTTGAGCCAGTCGGACGCCAGCCGCTCCAGCGCCAGGCGCTCGCGCAGCTCGCTGGAGGCAGCGGTCGCCTCGGTCTTGGGCGCGGCCTGCCCCCACAGATCAGGCGCGGTGCTGCCGTCGGGGGTTTGCGAAGCATTCATATCAGAACTCGACAGGTTTCAAACGATCGTCAGGGCACCAGTACACCATGCCATCGCGCTCCAGCAGGGCTATCTTGACCAAGCCGCCCCGGCATGGGCCGCCAGCGCAGTCGCCCGTGTCGGGCTGGTAGACCGCGCCGTGGGTGGCGCACAGCAGCCATTCGCCGCTGTCGTCGAAGAAGCGCCCTTCCTGGTAATCCATCTCCATCGCCACATGGGTGCAGCGGTTGAGATAGGCGTGCACGGCGCCCTGGTAGCGGATGGCGAAGGCCCGGCAGGCCTGGCCGGCGAGCAGCACGTCGAAGGCCACGGCGCGGCCGCCGTCGCTCAACTGCGCGCTATCGCACAGCGGGATCTGCCGCCTGTCGGTGTCCGTCGTCGCCTGCTCCATGGCTATGCATTGTCAGCCATCCAGCGTTGCAACTGCGCAACAGTCTGGGCCACGTAGAGCGGGCGGAAGGCCTCGAAGCCGGCCGGATCGTGGGCGCCGTAGCTCACGCCAACGCTGGCGCAGCCGGCGTTGACGGCCATCTCCAGGTCGTGCGTGGTGTCGCCCACCATCAGCAGCCGCCCCGGCGCCACGTCCAGCTCGGCCATCAGCTCCTGCAGCATCAGCGGGCTGGGCTTGCCGGCGGTCTCGTCGGCTGTGCGCGAGGCGTGGAAGCGCCCCTTGAGCAGCGTGGACGCCAGCACCTCGTCGAGCCCGCGCCGGCTCTTGCCGGTGGCCACGGCCAGCAGGTGGCCACGGCCGGCCAGCTCCTCCAGCAGCGGCAGCACGCCGTCGAACAGCGTGACCTCCTCCTGCCGGCGCAGGTAGTGGTAGCGGTAGCGGTTGCCCAGCTCGGCATGGCGCTCGGCGGGCACGTCGGGCGCGGCATGGGCCAGCGCGCGGTTCAGGCTCATGCCGATGACGTACTTGGCCTGCTCCAGCGTGGGCACGGTGCCGCCCAGGTCGCGCACCGCGTCCTGGATGCTCAGCGCGATGGCGGCGGCGGAATCGAACAGGGTGCCATCCCAGTCGAAAGCGATCAGGTCAAATCGTCGGCTCATGGTTGCCTATCAAAAACGAGAGCGCCTCGCGCTCATTCAGTAACGGTTCTAAATAGTTTTTACTTCAGAACCAAGTCAATACCTGCGCTGGCAGCTATGGTTTTTCAGCAGGCGGCGCCGTGGCCGCTTCGCCGGGCGGCACGAACGCCGCCAGCTCCGGCGGCAGCTCGGCGTTGAGGGCAACGCGCTCGCCCGACTGCGGATGCGTGAACTGCAGCCGCCAGGCATGCAGGAACATGCGCTTGAGCCCGTGCCTGGCCACGCGCCGGTTCAGCTCGAAATCGCCGTACTTCTCGTCGCCCACGATGGCGTGGCCCTGGCTGGCCAGGTGCACGCGGATCTGGTGCGTGCGCCCGGTCTTGATCGTGACCTCGAGCAGGCTCATCGCCGGCAGGCCCTGCGCGTGGCGCGCCGGCAGCACCTGGCGGCGCCGCACCAGCGACACCGAGCGCATACCCTCGGGATCGTCCGCCGTGGTGGCGCGCACGCGCCGCTCGCCGTCGGGCAGCAGGTACTTGCGCAGCGGCACGTCGATCACCTTCTTGTTCAAGGGCCATTCGCCGATCACCAGCGCCAGGTAGGTCTTGCCCGTCTCGCGCTCGCGGAACTGGTCCTGCAGGTGGGTCAGCGCCGAGCGCTTCTTGGCCACCAGCAGGATGCCCGAGGTCTCGCGGTCCAGCCGGTGCACCAGCTCCAGGAAGCGCGCCTCGGGGCGGGCGCGGCGCAACTGCTCGATCACGCCGAAGCTCACGCCGCTGCCGCCGTGCACCGCCACGCCGGCCGGCTTGTCGATGGCCAGCATCACCTCGTCCTCGAGCAGCAGCGGGAATTCGCGCCCCGGCACGGCCGGCTGCGCGTCCGCGAGCCGCTCGGCCACCCGCACCGGCGGGATGCGCACCACATCGCCGCCCTGCACGCGGGCGTCGGCCGAGGTGCGGCCCTTGTTGATGCGCACCTCGCCGCTGCGGATGATGCGGTAGACATGCGTCTTGGGCACGCCCTTGAGGTGGCGCATCAGGAAGTTGTCCAGGCGCTGGCCTGCGTCGTCCGCGTGGACCAGGATTTGCCGCACGTTCGCCGCTGCGGGTTCGGGGGAAGAAGCCGGGGATGCATCAGCTGCGCGGGCATGGCCCGGATTGCCCCCTATAATGTGTTTCACCTGCGCGTCACAAAAGTGGATTGGTTGACCGGTGAGCAGTTTAATTCACCCGTCATGCCCCTGTAGTGAGCCCGCGCAGGCAGGTCGATGCCCAAGTGCCCGCCGGTTTGCGGCTTGGCACAGCGGACAGACACTGAGAAACAATCGAATAAACAGCATTCCGACCGACAGTCCGCCCGCATGCGGGGCGCGCTGTCCGTCCCCCAACCGCGAACATGTTGATACTTTGGACATGGATGGTCAGTCTCTGGCGCACGATCAAGCGTGCGCCCGCTGTCGTCCTGGTCCGCGCCATGTTCCCGTCCCCAGAGCCTGACACCCGGCCGATAACAACCAAGCATTGGCTGGCCGGTGATCTCTGCGCTCTCTCCCGCGTGCCCAAGCCACCTTCGCTGACATGAGTATCCTCAGCACCACCATGGCACGCCCTGTTATTCCATTCGTTTCTCTGCGTCCGTCCCGGCATCTGTGGCTCCACTGAGGGCTGTATTTGTAAGGAATTGGAGGCAGACGCCCGCCAGAGGCTGAGCGTCTGCCCCGCATAAAAGAGGACCCGCATCATGAAACGGATGCTGATCAATGCTACCCAGGCCGAAGAGCGCCGCCTTGCCATCGTCGACGGCCAGAAGCTGCTGGACTACGAGATCGAGATCGAGGGCCGCGAACAGCGCAAGGGCAATATCTACAAGGCCGTGGTCACGCGCGTCGAGCCATCGCTCGAAGCCTGCTTCGTCGACTATGGCGAGGACCGCCACGGCTTCCTGCCGTTCAAGGAAATCTCCAAGCAGTACTTCGCCGAAGGCGTCTCGCCCAGCCAGGCGCGCATCAATGACGTGATCCGCGAAGGCCAGGAGATGATCGTCCAGGTCGAGAAGGAAGAGCGCGGCAACAAGGGCGCGGCGCTGACCACCTTCATCTCGCTGGCCGGCCGCTACGTGGTGCTGATGCCCAACAACCCGCGCGGCGGTGGCGTAAGCCGCCGCATCGAGGGCGAGGACCGCGCCGAGCTCAAGGAGGCGATGGACCAGCTCGAGTACCCCAAGGGCATGTCCATCATCGCGCGCACCGCCGGCATCGGCCGCACCGCGCCCGAGCTGCAGTGGGACCTGAACTACCTGCTCAAGCTGTGGAACGCCATCGATGGCGCCGCCAAGTCCAGCAACGGCGCCTTCCTGATCTACCAGGAATCGAGCCTGGTGATCCGCGCCATCCGCGACTACTTCAACAACGACATCGGCGACATCCTGATCGACACCGATGACATCTACGAGCAGGCGCAGCAGTTCATGGCGCACGTCATGCCCGAGCATGCCGCCCGCGTGAAGCGCTACCGCGACGACGCGCCGCTGTTCTCGCGCTTCCAGATCGAGCACCAGATCGAGTCGGCCTACTCGCGCACCGTGACCCTGCCGTCCGGCGGCGCCATCGTGATCGACCACACCGAGGCGCTGGTCTCCATCGACGTGAACTCGGCCCGCGCCATCAAGGGCGGCGACATCGAGGAAACCGCGACCCGCACCAACCTGGAAGCCGCCGACGAAGTGGCGCGCCAGATGCGCCTGCGCGACCTGGGCGGCCTGGTGGTGATCGACTTCATCGACATGGAGGAGAGCAAGAACCGCCGCGAGGTCGAGAACCGCCTGCGCGACGCGCTGCGCCAGGACCGTGCCCGCGTGCAGTTCGGCACCATCAGCAAGTTCGGCCTGATGGAGATGAGCCGCCAGCGCCTCAAGCCCGCCCTCTCCGAAGGCGCGCACATCAACTGCCCGCGCTGCGGCGGCTCCGGCCACATCCGCGACGCGGAAAGCTCCGCCCTGCAGACCCTGCGCATCATCCAGGAAGAGGCGATGAAGGACAACACCGCCGCCGTGCAATGCCAGGTGCCGGTGGAAGTGGCCTCGTTCCTGCTCAACGAAAAGCGCACCGAGATCCAGAAGCTGGAGATCAAGCAGCGCGTCTCGGTCACCATCATCCCCAACCGCTCGCTGGAGACGCCGCACTACAAGCTCGAGCGCCTGAAGCACGACGACGCCCGCCTCGACTCGCAGGAATCGAGCTACAAGCTCGCCGACGAGACCGAGGAGCCGCTCACCTTCACCCGCCGCTCGCAGGAGCCCACCAACAAGCAGACCCCGGTGATCAAGGGCGTGCTGCCCGACGCGCCCGCGCCCGTGGCCGAGCCGCGCCCGCCGCGCGCCGAAAAGGCCGCCCCCGCGCCTGCGCCCGCCGTGGCACCGGCCCCCGCACCCGCGCCGGTGCAGGAAACCGGCCTGCTCGCCTGGATCAAGCGCCTGCTGGGCCTGGCCCCCGCGCCGGCACCGGTGGCAGCCCCTGCCCCGGCCGTGCCCGAGGCAGCCAAGGAGCCGCGCCGCGAAGGCAACCGTGAAGGCCGTGGCGGCAACCGCCGCAGCGGTGGCCGCGATGGTAGCCGCGACGGCAACCGCCCGCCCCGCCCGGAACGTGGCGAGCGCACCGAGGCCGGCGAAGGCCGCGAACCGCGCGAAGGCCGTGACGGCCGCAATGGCCGCAGCGACAAGCGCGAAGACCGACGCGAGGGCCGCGACGGCGAAGGCCGTGACGGTGGCCGCGACAGCCGCCGCAACCGGGGCGACCGTCCCGAGCGCAGCCGCCGCGATGCCGACACGGTAGTGAATGACGCCTCCGCACAGGCGCCGATGGACGCCGCACCGGCAGCCGCAGACCGCCCCGAGCGTGCAGAGCGTGCCCCGCGCGACAACCGCCGCGAGCGCAACGGTGAGCGTGGCGAGCGCGGTGACCGTGCCGAGCGCGCCGACAACCGTGCCGACAGTCGCCCCGCCATGGACGAAGCCCAGGCCGCCAACCCGGCCGCCCTGGCCGATGCCGGCGCCGCCGCGATCGCCGCCCTGCCCTCGCTGGACCTGGGCGACGGCACCGCGGCTTCGGACGACGGCGCAGCCGCCAACGGCGAGCGCCGCGAGCGCCGCTCCCGCGACCGCTACGGCCGCGACCGCCGCAACCGTGGCGAGCGCGCCGACCGTCCGCGTGACGACCAGCGCGACGAGCTGACGGCCGACGCCGATGCCGACGTGCAGCCCGAGTCCGCCGCCAGCGAGGCCGCCGAGGCATCCGCGCCGCGCCGCAGCTACTTCGACAGCAATGCAGCAGCAGCACCGGCGCCCGCAGCACCGGTGGTGGCCGAGCCGGCACCGGCCGCCGAAGCCGCAGCACCTGCCGCAGCAGCACCGGTAGCCGCCCCCGTGGCAGCCCCGGTCGCCGCAGCGCCCGTGGCAGAGCCTGTCGCCGCCCCGGCGCCGGCCGCCGCGCCTGCAGCACCAGCCGTTGGCCTGCCCCGCATCGGCCACTACGTGCTGCCGCTGACCGACCTGGAAGGCATCGCCACCCAGGCCGGCCTGCAGTGGGTCAACTCCGACGCCGACAAGGTCGCCCGTGTGCAGGCCGCCATCGCCGCCGAGCCCGCACCCGTGCGCGTGCCCCGCGAGCGGCCCCCGCTGGTGGTCCTCGACGAAGGCCCGCTGGTGCTGGTGGAAACCCGCCGCGACCTGAACGCGCTGGTGCTGCCCTTCGAGCAGGAAAGCCGCGCCTGACCGGGCGCCTCCGGGGGCCTCGGCCCCCGGATTTCATCAAAAACAAGAGCTGCCAGCGCTTGATACATAAGGGCTAGAGGCCACTAGGCTTAAACAACAAGAGCAGCACGGATTCCGGAGTGTTCCGCCCATGCTGTTCCTGCTGTCCCCCGCCAAGTCGCTGGACTACGAAAGCCCGCTGCCGCCGGCGCTGGCCAAGAAACTCCCCGCCACCGAACCCCAGTTCGTGCCGCAGTCGGCCGAGCTGATCGAGGTGCTGCGCGCCAAGACGCCCGCGCAGATCGCCGGCCTGATGGACCTCAGCGACAAGCTGGCCGCGCTCAACACCGCACGCTACGCCGCCTGGGAGCCGCGCTTTCACGCCGGCAATGCACGCCAGGCCGTGCTGGCCTTCAATGGCGACGTCTACGATGGCCTGGAGGCCCGAAGCCTCACCCCCAAACAGCTCGAATGGGCCCAGCAGCATGTCGCCATCCTCAGCGGCCTGTACGGCGTGCTGCGCCCGCTCGACCTCATGCAGCCCTACCGCCTGGAGATGGGCACGCGCCTGGCCACCGGGCGCGGCCAGAGCCTGTACGACTTCTGGGGCAGCCGCATCGCCGACTACCTGAACCAGCAGCAGGCCGGCGAGGAGCGCCCCATCGTGGTCAACCTCGCGTCGCAGGAATACTTCCGCTCGGTGGACCGCCGCGTGCTGCGCGCCCGCGTGGTCGACTGCACGTTCGAGGACTGGAAGAACGGCCAGTACAAGATCATCAGCTTCTTCGCCAAGAAGGCGCGCGGCCTGATGGCGCGCCACGCCGTGCAGCACCGCGCCGGCACGCTGGCCGCGCTGAAGAAGTTCGACGCGGACGGCTATGCCTTCGCTGCCGACGTGTCCACTGCCGACCATTTGGTGTTCCGCCGCCGGGTGGCTTAACATCGACCGAACGCCACCTGCCCGAACCCAAGGAGAGTCCCGCATGTCCGCCGCCATCCAGCCCATCACGCCCGAACTGCGCACCTGGATCATCGAGCAGGCCAGCGCGGGAGTGGGTGCCGACGCCGTATTCAAGGCCATGTGCGACGCCGGCTGGAACCCCGACGTGGCCGAGGACGCCATGGAGCAGGTGCTGTCCGAGCACCTGTCCGCGCTGCACGACAGCCGCACGCAGGCGGCCGCCGCGGCGGCGCAGCCCGCACAGGGCGTGCCGCTGCCCGAGCCCGCTCTGCATGATTCGCCCGGCACCCTCGATGCCGGCGACCGCGAGGTCACCGTGCTGTTCGCCGTGAAGCACCCGCGCATCGTGGTCTTCGGCAACCTGCTGTCCGACGAGGAATGCGAGGCGCTGATCAACGATGCCGATCCCCGCATGAAGCGCTCGCTCACCGTCGAGAACAAGACCGGTGGCGAGGAAATCAATGCCGACCGCACCAGCGACGGCATGTTCTTCACGCGCGGCGAGACGCCGATCGTCGCCCGTATCGAGGCGCGTATCGCCCGGCTGCTGAACTGGCCGCTCGAGTACGGCGAGGGCCTGCAGGTGCTGCACTACCGGCCCGGCGCCGAGTACAAGCCGCACTACGACTATTTCGATCCCAGCCAGCCCGGCACGCCCACCATCCTCAAGCGCGGCGGCCAGCGCGTGGGCACCCTGGTCATGTACCTCAACAACCCCGAGGCCGGCGGCGGCACCGTGTTTCCCGACGTGCAGCTCGAGGTCGCGCCGCGCCGCGGCAACGCCGTGTTCTTCAGCTACGCCACGCCCGATCCCGCGAGCAAGTCGCTGCATGGCGGCACGCCCGTCATCCGCGGCGAGAAGTGGGTGGCCACCAAGTGGCTGCGCGAGGGCGAATTCAAGTAAAAACTGCCTCCAGCGCTTATGCAACAAGCGCTGGCAGCTATCATTTTCAATATGTCTACCACCCCTACCCCCGAGCAGTCGCCGCTCGGCCAGGCCTCGGCCTACATCGACCAGTACGACGCCACGCTGCTGTTTCCGCTGCCGCGTGCCACCAAGCGCGCCGAGCTGGGCCTGGCCGACGATGGCCAGCTGCCCTTCTTCGGCGCCGACCTGTGGACGGCCTACGAGCTGTCGTGGCTGAACCTGCGCGGCAAGCCGCAGGTGGCGCTGGCAAGCTTCACCATCCCGTGCGAGACGCCGAACATCATCGAGAGCAAGTCGTTCAAGCTCTACCTGAACAGCTTCAACAACACGCGCTTCGCCTCGGCCGCCGAGGTGCGCGCCAAGCTGCAGGCCGACATCGCCGAGGCCGTGTGGCGCGGCGCGCCGCATGCCGCCGGCGTGGGCGTGCAGTTGATCGACCCCGAGGCCTTCGACCGCCAGCCGCTGCACGAGTTGGACGGCCTGAGCCTGGATCGCCTGGACGTGGAGTGCGAGCACTACCAGCCCGCGCCGCAGCTGCTCACCGCGCTGTTCGACGAACCGCCCGTCACCGAGACCCTGACCAGCGGCCTGCTCAAGAGCAACTGCCTGGTCACCGGCCAGCCCGACTGGGGCAGCGTGCAGATCAGCTACAGCGGCCCCGAGATCAACCAGGCCGGGCTGCTGCAGTACATCGTGAGCTTCCGCAACCACAACGAGTTCCACGA
The DNA here is from genome assembly GCF_054782535.1 of Comamonas humi. NCBI lineage: Bacteria > Pseudomonadati > Pseudomonadota > Betaproteobacteria > Burkholderiales > Comamonadaceae > Comamonas > Comamonas humi. The sequence goes on from NZ_BAAGSH010000007.1 coordinate 188,360, forward strand.
GCAGTGCGTGGAGCGCATGTTCATGGACATCTGGACGCGCTGCACGCCCATCAAGCTCACGGTCTACGCCCGCTACACGCGGCGCGGCGGGCTGGACATCAACCCCATCCGCACCAGCCACCCGCAGCGCCTGCCGGCCAACGTGCGCACGGCGCGGCAGTAGGCTCCGGAACCGGCAGGCGCTGGCCGCCGGCTCAGTCCTTGACCCAGAAGCCGCGGTGCGGCGCCGCGGCCTCGTCCTCCAGCAGCGGGCCCACCACCTCCACGCGCCGCTGGCCGCGGGCAAAGACCTCGCGGCAGGGCAGCGAGAAGGTCGGGTTCTCGGGGTGGTCGCCGGTCAGACCCAGCAGCGCGTGCTCCGACAGCGCATAGACCACGCGGCCGATGCCCGTCCAGTACACCGCGCCCGCGCACATGCAGCAGGGCTCGGCGCTGGTGTAGAGCGTGCATCGGGCCAGTTCCTCGGGCGAGAGCCTGCGCGCGGCCAGCGCGGCGGCCGCCAGCTCGGCGTGCTGGGTGGGGTCACCCTCGGGTGGCATCGAGTTGTTGCCGGCCTGGGCCACGATCTCGCCGTGCTCATTGGCCACCAGGGCCGCGAACGGGTGGCGCCCGCGCTGCTTGGATTCTTCGGACAGCGCAATGGTCTCGCGCAGCAGCTCCAGGTCGCGGGGATGGGACAGAACGGTTTCGTTGGTTTGCATCTATTGGCTCCGGTAGGGATGGATGGGGAAATGCGGGCGGCTCAGTGTGCAGTGCTTGCCGTCTCCGGCTCTTGCGCCTGCGCGCCGCGGTTGAGAATCAGGTTGAGCAGCACGGCGGTGATGGCGCCCAGGAAGATGCCGCTTTCCAGCACCAGCTTCAGCGGCCCGCTGGCGTGGGCGAACAGCGCCGGGAAGGACATGGGCAGCACGCCCACGCTGACCGAGACGGCCACCACCAGCGCATTGCGCGTGCCTTCGAAGCGCACCCGCGACAGCTCCTGGATGCCGGCCACCGTGGTCATGCCGAACATCACGATGGCGCAGCCGCCCAGCACCGGGCGCGGCACCGAGGCGATCAGCGCGCCGAGCTTGGGAAACAGCCCCATCAGGACCATGATGGCGCCGGCACTGGCCACCACATAGCGGCTCTTGACGCCGGACAGCGCGATCAGCCCCGTGTTCTGCGTGAAGGCGTTGTACGGAAAGCTGTTGAACACGCCGCCGATCATGGTGGCGAGGCCGTCGGCGCGGAAGGCATTGCCCAGGGTCTGCTGGCTGGTGGGGCGGCCCACGATCTGACCGATGGCCAGGCAGTTGCCCGTGGTCTCGGCCATGATGACCATCATCGCCAATGCCATGATCAACGTGGGCGCCAGCCCGAATTGCGGCATGCCGAAGGCGAACGGCGGGCTCAGCTCGAACCAGGCCGCCTTGCCCACCTGGGCGAAGTCGGTGAGCCCGCAGGCCGCGGCGATGGCCGTGCCCGCCACCAGGCCCAGCAGCACGGCCAGGTTCCCCAGAAAGCCGCGAAACCGTGCATAGATGAACAGCGTGATGGCGATGGTGGCCAGGCCCAGCAGCAGGTTCGGTGCGCTGCCGAAGTTCGCGGCATCGGGGTTGCCGCCGCCCAGCCAGATGGCGGCGGCCGGCATCAGCGAGATGCCGATGATGGTGATCAGGCTGCCGATGACCACAGGCGGAAAGAAGCGCAGCAGCCGGCTGGTCACCGGGGCCAGCAGCACGGTGATGGCGCCGCCCGCGATCACGGCGCCGAACACATGGGCCAGGCCGTATTCCTTGCCGATCATGATCATGGGCGCCAGCGCGATGAAGGAGCAGGCCTGCACCAGCGGCAGGCGCGCGCCGAACTTCCAGAAACCCAGGGTCTGGATCAGCGTGGCCACGCCCGAGGTCAGCAGGTTGGCATTGATGAGCACCACCACCTGCTCGGGCGTCAGCCCCAGGGCGCCGCCGAGGATCAGCGGCACGGCGACGGCGCCCGCATAGAGCACCAGCACATGCTGCAGGCCGTAGCTGGCCATCTGCTGCAGCGGCAGGATCTGGTCGACCGGATGGACGGTGGGCGATGGCTTCATGGATCTCGTCTCCTTGCTGGCAATCCCTCTGAACGGGGAAGGTGCGGGCATGATTGATCGGAAATTCATCAAGAACAAGTTTGTATCCATCGCAAAATCCGATGGAAAATCAGCCATGCGCTATTCACTGGACCAGCTGGAAATCTTCTCGACCGTGGTGTCCGCGGGCTCGTTCTCGGCGGCGGCGCGCCAGTTGCGCCGGCCGCAATCGACGGTGAGCACCGCCATCGCCAACCTCGAGACGGACCTGGGCATGGAGCTGTTCGACCGCGGCACCAAGATACCCACGCTGACGGACGCCGGCCGGCGCCTGCTGCGCGAGGTGTCGGAGGTGCTGGACCGCTGCCTGGACCTGGAGCACCACGCCCACAGCCTGAACCAGGGCGTGGAGCCCGCGCTGACGCTGGCCATCGAAATCCCCTACGACGCGATCACGCAGCCGCTGGCCGCGTTTGCCCAAGCCTTTCCGTTTGTCGATGTGGAGATCCGCCACCCGCTGGACGGCGATGTGAGCGCGCTGGTGCGCCAGGGCCAGGCCCAGCTGGGCGTGGCCTTCTCGCAGCCCAACTACCCGCGCGAGCTGGGCTTTGTGCAGCTGGGCAAGCTGGTGATGTCGCACGTGGCAGCCAGCGGCCACCCGCTGGCGCGCATGGACTCGGTGAGCTTTGCCGAGCTGCACCGCCACCGGCGCCTGGCCTTCAGCGCGCACAGCGAGGGCCTGCCCAGCACCGAATACCTGCGCAGCCCGCGCTGCTGGCGCGCCGAGAGCTACCTGGCCTTGCTGGAGATGACGCGCGCAGGCCTCGGCTGGGCCACGCTGCCGCGCCGCCTGGTGCTGGGCGAGATCGAGCGCGGCGAGCTGGTGGAACTGCGGCTGGAAGCCTATCCGCACACCGACTGGCTGGTGGGCGTGGATCTGCTGTGGAACAAGTCGGCGCCGCTGGGCCAGGCGGCGCGCTGGCTGCGCGACGAGCTGGCGCGCAGCAAGATCAGCGAGCGCGACAGCGCCGGGCACCTGACCACGTTCTAGAACGTGGTCAGCGCTGTGCCGTCGCCAGCTTGACCGCCAGCCCCACGAAGACCACGGCCGTGACCTTGTTCAGCCACTGCTGGGCCCGGGGCGAGCGCAGCAGCAGTTGGCCAAAAGCCCCCGAGAACACCGCGATGGCGCCGAACACCAGGAAGGCCGCGACGATGAACACCGCACCGAAGGCGAAGATCTGCGGCGCCACCGGGCCCAGCGCCGGGTCGGCGAACTGCGGCAGAAAGGCCAGGAAGAAGATCAGCACCTTGGGGTTGGTGAGGTTCATCACCACGCCGCGGCCCACCATGCGCAACATCTGCGCGCTATCGATTTGATTGCTGTCAGCGCTTGCTGCATCTGGGCCAGAGGCATTTTTGGCATTAGAAACCGGCGCGCGCCAGGCGCCCCAGGCCAGGTAGACCAGGTAGGCCGCGCCGCACCACTTGAGTACCGAGAAGGCCATGGCCGAGGCCGCGAACACCGCCGCCAGCCCCAGCGCCACGGCCGCGGTATGCACCACGATGCCCAGGCACAGGCCCACGACCACCGCGATGCCCACGCGCCAGCCGCGCTGGATGGACTGCATCAGCACGAACAGGTTGTCCGGCCCGGGCGACAGGGCCAGCAGCACGGCAACGCCGAAGAAGGCAAACAGGGTCTGGAGGGCAGGCATGGGACTCTCGGTGTGCAAAGGAATGGCGCGATTATCCCGCGCCCGGCGGCCAGGGCGCGGAGACGATCCAGCCCTCCAGCGGGTCCATGCCGGCGGGCAGGCCGTAGAGCACATCGCCCGCCAATCGCCGGCGCAGCGCCCAGGCGGCCTGCAGCATGCACAGCACGGCGTCCAGGTGGTCGCCCGAGGCGTCGTCGACCAGCAGCGCCTGCTGCTCTGCACCGGCCTGCAGCGCCAGTTGCAGCGGGTGCGCGCCGTCGAGCACGGCTTGCACGATGCGCTGGCGCGCCCCGGCCCGCTCCGCGGTCTGGCGCGTGGCATCGTCGCTCTTGTAGCTGGCGCGGCCGACGATGGCGCGGGCCAACAGGCCGGGGTAAGCCTCCAGCGCCACCTTGGGGCTGTCCGTCACATTCAGGCCGGGCAGGTGCAGGCCCGCTCGCAGCAGCCGCGGCACCCCGGCATGCAGCATGAAGGCCACGGGCGGGTTCACCCACTTCATCGACGGGCTGGAGCCCGCCGGCCCATCGGTGGCGCGGTGGGCGAACTTGCCGCCCGCCGGGCGCCGCTGGCAGAACGCGGCGAAGGTGTCGCGGATCTCGGCGCGCGACAGGCCGGCGTAGTGCTGCATGCAGGCCTGCCAGTCCTGCGGCCAGCCGAGCTCCTGCATCAGCTCGCGCGGCAGGCCGAAGGGCAGGTCGAAGCCGCCGGTCCAGGCACCATCGGCCGCCAGCCAGCGGGCCCACTCGTCCAGGTCGGTGAAACGCTCGAAGCCATCGAGCCGCACCACGCCGCCCTGCAACTGCCCCAGCGCCACCACCACCGGTTTGCGGCGCGACGGGCTGCTGCTGAAATCGCAGCCCAGGACCTGCGCCGACAGCGCGTCCGTCACCCCAGCCCCAGCGCCACCACGCCGGCGGCGATCAGCACCGCGCCGACGATGCGCAGGCCCCGGTCGTCCTCGCCCAGCAGGCGGCCGCCGATCAGCGCCGCGAACAGCATCGACACCTCGCGCGCCGGCGCCACGTGCGAGATGGGTGCCGTCTGCACCGCATACAGCACCAGCACATAGGCCACGGGGCTGAAGATGGCCACCAGCAGCGCAAAGCGCCATTGCTCGCGCCACAGCCGCCGGGCGGCAGGCAGGTCCAACAGGCCCACCGGCGCCAGCACCACGCAGCGCAGCAGGTTGCCCACGTAGTCGAGCAGGATGGGCGACAGCAGCACCACCTTGACGGCATAGCCGTCGACCACGGTGTAGGCCGCGATGAACAGCCCGGTGAGCACGCCGTAGTACAGCCCCGCGAGCACGCGCTGCCGGGCCTGCTGCGACACCGGGTGCGTCGCGGCGCGCAGCATGCGCGGGCCGCCCGCGATCAGGAACACTCCGACCACCACGCCCGCGATGCCGGCGGCGCCCAGCGCCGACAGGTGCTCGCCCAGCAGCAGCACCGCCACCAGCGACGAGAGCAGCGGCCCGGTGCCACGCGCCAGCGGGTAGACCACGGTGAGGTCGGCCACGCGGTAGCCGCGCAGCAGCACCACGAAATACAGCACGTGCAGCACCGCGCTGGCCGCCACCAGCGCCCATTCGGTGGCGCCCCACAGCGGCACGGCATCGCGCCCCAGCCACCAGCCCAGCGGCGCCCAGACCACGGCCATGCACAGCGAGGTGAACAGCGAGAAGCGCGCGTCGCCACCCGCCTTCTTGGCCACGATGTTCCAGCCGGCATGGATCACGCCCGCCAGCAGGACCAGGGCAAATGCTTGGAAAGACACGTCAAAAAAATCGGCCCCGCAGGGCCTGGTATTTGGGTTGCTGCGCCTCAGCCCGCCTGGCGGCTGGGGATGAGCGACAGGAATTCGCGGCGCAGGTTCGGGTCGGTCAGGAAGGCGCCGCGCATCACCGAGTTGAGCATCTTCGAGTCCATCTCGCGCACGCCGCGCCAGGACATGCAGAAGTGCGAGGCCTCGAGCACCACGGCCAGGCCGTCGGGCGAGGTCTTGGTCATGATCAGGTCGGCCAGCTGCACGATGGCCTCTTCCTGGATCTGCGGGCGGCCCAGCACCCAGTCCACCAGGCGGGCGTACTTGGACAGGCCGATGACGTTGGTGTTCTTGTTGGGCAGCACGCCGATCCAGACCTTGCCGATCACCGGGCACAGGTGGTGGCTGCAGGCGCTGCGCACCGTGATGGGGCCGACGATCATCAGCTCGTTCAGGTGCTCGGCGTTGGGGAAGGCCGTCACCGCCGGCTGCGGCACGTAGCGGCCCTTGAACACCTCGTTCACATACATCTTGGCCACGCGCCGCGCGGTGCTGTGCGTGTTGTGGTCGCCCTTGGTGTCGATGACCATGCTGTCGAGCACGCCCTGCATCTGGTGCGCCACCTCGTCCACCAGTTGCTCCAGTTCGCCGGGATGGATGAACTCGGCGATGTTGTCGTTCGCATGGAAGCGCTTTTGCGCAGCCACGATCCGCTCGCGGATCTTGACGGAGACAGGCACGCCCTCACTGGAAGCGGGAGCCTGGTTCGGATCGGTAAGCTCTGTAAACATAGCGGCATGGTACCAGCGAATGCCGGCCCCTCGGTTATTGGTGTTTTTGGGCTGTAGCGCAATCATGACAAGCGCTATAAGCTATATATTTTATAGCAATCAAGCTGCACTCAGTCGCGCAGGCGAAACTCGGCGATCAGCGGCAGGTGGTCCGACATGCGGCTCCAGATGCGGCCGCGCGGCACCATCCAGCCGCAGGGCGTGAGGCCGCGGGCGTAGACGTGGTCGAGCTGCACCACCGGCAGGCGCGACGGGTAGGTCATCACGGGCCGCTCGTTGTGCTCGAACAGGCCGAAGCCCGCCAGCATGCGCTTGACCTGCAGGCCCCAGTCGTTGAAGTCGCCCGCCACCACCAGCGGCGCGTCGGGCGGCACATGGCGCTTGATGTAGCCGTGGATCTGCGCCACCTGGCGCAGCCGGCTGCCATGCACCAGGCCCAGGTGCACCACGATGGTGTGCACGCGGTGCCCGGCCACATCCAGCTCGGCGTGCAGCAGGCCGCGCTGCTCGAAGCGGTGGTCCGAGATGTCCATGTGCGCGGTCGCCAGGATGGGCCAGCGCGACAGCAGCGCATTGCCGTGCTCGCCCCAGCGGGTGCGGGCATTCGTGTGGTAGACCGCCTCGTAGCCCAGCGGCGCCAGGAAATCGGCCTGCGGCTGCACGGGCCAGTTGCGGAAGTACGCCGCCTCGCGGTGGTTTATCTTGCGCACTTCCTGCAGGCAGACGATGTCGGCATCCATCTGCTCCACCGCCAGCCCCAGGTTGTGGATCTCCAGCCGCCGCGTGGGCCCCAGCCCCTGCACGCCCTTGTGGATGTTGTAGGTGGCCACGCGCAGCACCGGGTGGTCGTGCGCGTGGTCGGGGTGGTGTTCGTCTTGCATCATGGCGCCAGGAATCGCGGCAACCATAGTATGGCTTCCGCGTTCGCAATGGAATAGCAGCGGTCCGCGGCCTCGCGCCAGTCATGCCAGGCATGGGCCGTGTGCTCGCGCGGGCTCAGGCGCACCGGCGTGCCCTCGGGCACCTGCAGGCTGAACACGTGCTCGGTGTTGAGCCGCACGCCCGGCGCATAGCGGTGCAGCCACTGCGGGTAGATCGGGTAGACGTTCTCGAGGTTCCAGTCGCGCAGCACGCAGCCGGCGCCCAGCGCGTCGATGCCGGTCTCTTCATGCACCTCGCGCACCGCGGTCTGCGCCCAGCCCTCCTCCAGCGCGTCCTTGCTGCCGGTGACCGGCTGCCAGTATTCGTCGGCATCGGCGCGGCGGATCAGCAGCACCTGCAGTGCAGGCGTGTGGATGATGACCAGCACCGATTCGGGGATCTTCCACGGACGCTGCACCGCACTCACCCCTTGCGCGCCGCAGGCTTGTTGGCGGGCACGGCCGGCGGCAGCGGCTTGGCCTGCAGCAGGCGCACCTGCCGCACCATCTGGTTGTGCGCGTCGAGGAAGGCGGCGGCGATCACCTTGCCCTCGTTGGTGTTGCTCCAGCCGGCGCCCGCGCCGCCGCCCAGGCGCCCCAGCAGCACGCCGCCCACGCCCAGGTCGGTGGCGCGCGCCGAGCCGGTGGCCGCGGCCAATTGCTCGGTGGTCTCGTTGTCGGTGAGGAACAGCGCGGTCTGCGCCTCCTTGAGCTTGACCTGCTCGGCCACGCCGGCCAGGCCCACGATGTCGCGCAGCACCGGGACCATCGCGATGATGCCGGCCAGCCCGCGCCCCGCGTCCTGCTCGCTGAAGGTCAGATTGGGCACCATGGTGTACTGCGCCTCGTAGCCCTTGGACCTGGCCACCGTGCCGTTCGGCCGCAGCACGCCGGCGTCCTTGAGCTCGCCCTCGCGGATCGTGCCCTGCAGGCCGCCGGCGCGGTCCACCACGCGAAAGCAGCCGCTTTGCTGCATCAGCAGGCGCACCAGCGGTACCGGCGTGGGCGGCAGGTTGACCACCGACGGCATCACGTAGCCGTGCGGGTTCTCCAGCAGCGCCACGGTGGCGATGGGGGCATCGCAGTGTTCGAGCGAGGCATGGGCGCTCTGCGCGCCGGCCGGCCCGGCCGAGCCGGAGATCTCCGAGCCGCCCTGGCCGAGTTCGGTCTTCTTCTCGCCGCAGCCGGCCAGCGCCAGCACGGCGGCCAGCACACCTGCCCAGGGGAGCTTGTTCTGGTGGAGGTCAAACATCATGGAACACCCATTCTGGAATATTCAGATGGCCCCGCGATGAAAAAAACGCCAAAGCCCCGAAAGACCTTGGCGTTTTTTGCCGGGTGCCCTGGCAGTTTACTGCGCGGCGGGCTGCACGTTGCGCAGCTTGATGTGCAGCTCGCGCAGCTGCTTTTCGTCCACCGGCGAAGGCGCCTGGGTCAGCAGGTCTTGCGCACGCTGGGTCTTGGGGAAGGCGATCACGTCGCGGATGGACTCGGAGCCGGTCATCAGCGTGATCAGGCGGTCCAGGCCGAAGGCCAGGCCGCCGTGCGGGGGTGCGCCGTACTGCAGCGCGTCCAGCAGGTAGCCGAACTTGGCGCGAGCGTCTTCGGCCGAGATCTTCAGCGCCGAGAACACCTTGCTCTGCACGTCTGCACGGTGGATACGCACCGAGCCGCCGCCCAGCTCCCAGCCGTTCAGCACCATGTCGTAGGCCTTGGCGATGCACTTGCCGGGATCGGTGTCCATCAGGTCTTCATGGCCGTCCTTGGGCGAAGTGAAGGGGTGGTGCACGGCCGCCCAGCGGTCGTTTTCCTCGTCGTGCTCGAACATCGGGAAGTCCACCACCCACAGCGGCGCCCAGCGGTCCTCGAACAGGCCATGGGCCTTGCCGAATTCGCTGTGGCCCACCTTCAGGCGCAGCGCGCCGATGGAGTCGTTGACGATCTTTTCCTTGTCGGCGCCGAAGAACAGCAGGTCGCCGTCCTGGGCGCCGGTGCGCTTGAGGATCTCGGCGATGGCCGCGTCGTGCAGGTTCTTCACGATGGGCGACTGCAGGCCGTCACGGCCCTTGGCGACTTCGTTGACCTTGATCCAGGCCAGGCCCTTGGCGCCGTAGATCTTGACGAACTCGGTGTAGCCGTCGATCTCGCCGCGCGAGATCTGGGCGCCGCCGGGCACGCGCAGGGCCACCACGCGGCCGCCCTTGGTCGTCGCGGGGGTCGAGAAGACCTTGAAGTCCACGTCGGCCATGACTTCGGTCAGCTCGGTGAACTCGAGCTTGACGCGCAGGTCGGGCTTGTCCGAGCCGAAGCGGAAGGCCGCGTCCTGGTAGGTCATGATGGGGAACTCGCCCAGGTCCACGCCCAATTGGGTCTGGAACACCTCGGAGATCATGCGCTGGAAGATGGCGCGGATCTCTTCCTCGTTCAGGAACGAGGTTTCGCAGTCGATCTGCGTGAACTCGGGCTGGCGGTCGGCGCGCAGGTCCTCGTCGCGGAAGCACTTGGTGATCTGGTAGTAGCGGTCGTAGCCGGCCACCATCAGCATCTGCTTGTACAGCTGGGGCGACTGAGGCAGCGCGAAGAACTGGCCGTCGTGCACGCGGCTGGGCACGAGGTAGTCGCGCGCGCCTTCGGGCGTGCTCTTGCCCAGCATGGGCGTCTCGATGTCGATGAAGCCTTCCTTGTCGAGGAAGTTGCGCACCTGGATCGCGGTCTTGTAACGCAGCATCATGTTGCGCTGCATGGCGGGGCGGCGCAGGTCCATCACGCGGTGCGTGAGGCGCACGGTCTCGGACAGGTTCTCGTCGTCCATCTGGAACGGCGGCGTGACCGAGGCGTTGAGCACGGTCAGCTCATGGCACAGCACTTCGATCTGGCCGCTCTTGAGCTTGTCGTTGGTCGTGCCCGCGGGGCGCGCGCGCACCAGGCCCTTGATCTGTACGCAGAACTCGTTGCGGATGCCTTCGGCGGTCTTGAACATCTCAGCACGGTCGGGATCGCACACCACCTGCACATAGCCTTCGCGGTCGCGCAGGTCGATGAAGATCACACCGCCGTGGTCGCGGCGGCGGTTCACCCAGCCGCACAGCGTCACGGTTTCGCCCATCTGGGCCTCGGTCACCAGACCGCAGTATTGGGAACGCATTGCCATTTTGTTTCTACGCCTTCTAGTACGGCGCCTCGTGGGCGCCCGATTCATTTATTTGGAACCTGCGGGGCGCGGCTCAGGGGCCACGACTCCCATCGATACGATGTACTTGAGCGCTTCGTCCACGCTCATGCTCAATTCCACGCAGTCGCGCTTGGGTACCGTCACCAGGTAGCCGCCCGTGGGGTTGGGCGTGGTGGGCACGAAAACGCTGACGAACTCCTCGTCCAGATGCTGCGCCACCTCGGCGGCGGGTGTGCCGGTCACGAAGGCGATGGTCCGCATGCCGGGGTGCGGCCACTGCACCAGCACCGCCGTGCGAAAGGCGTTGCCGCTGTCCGAGAACACCGTGTCCGACACCTGCTTGACGCTCGAATAGATCGAGCGCACCACCGGAATCCGGCTGACCAGCGCATCGCCCCACGAGACGAGCTTGCGGCCGACGAAGTTGCTGGCGATGCCGCCCACGGCGAGCAGGATGCCCAGCGTCAGCAGCACGCCGAAGCCGGGGATGTGCAGGCCCAGCAGCGCATCGGGCTGCCAGCGGTCGGGCAGGATGTTCAGCGTCTGGTCCAGCGTGCCGACGATCCAGCTCAGCACCCAGACGGTGATCACGCCGGGCACGATCACCAGCATGCCGGTCAGCAGCCATTTGCGCAGCGTAGCCATCGGTATTCCCTGCCCTTTCCGTGCGCCGCGTCAGGCCGAGGCGGCGGGAGCCGCAGCGGGTGCAGGCGCGGGCGCCGGGGCCGCGGCATCGGCGCCCGCAGCGCCGGCTGCCGGTGCGGCTGTGGGCGCAGCAGCGGGGGCCTTGGCCTTGCCGCTGAAGTCCGTGGCGTACCAGCCCGTGCCTTTCAGTTGAAAGCCGGGCGCCGTCAGTTGCTTGGAGAAATGCGCTTCACCACACGAGGGACACTGCGTGATCGGCGCATCCGACACCTTCTGCAGGACGTCCTTGGCAAAGCCGCAGGCACCGCACTTGTATGCGTAAATGGGCATGTCGCTACATCAAAATCGAGGAAAACCCTTGATTATAGACGGTAGCGTCACTGCACCGGTGCGGCCCCTGCGCCGCCGCGGGGCTCCTCGGGCTCGAACGGCTCGACGGGCGTGTGCTGGTTGCGCACCCACTGCGGCAGCAGCGAGCCGGCCACCATGCCGGCCATCGCGGCGAGCACGCCCGCCAGCTGCGCCGGGAACTGCGCGCCCCAGGCCATGTTGAGGCCGGACAGCCACACGCCTATGCCCAGCAGCACCGCGGCCAGCGCGCCCTGCGTGGTCGCGCGCTTCCAGTACAGGCCGAAGGCCAGCGGCACGAAGGCGCCGACCAGCGGCACCTGGTAGGCGCCCGACACCAGCTCGTAGATCGGCGTGCCCTGCATCCGGATCGAGTAGGCCAGCACGCAGCTGGCGAACACCAGCACGCTGATGCGCATGGTCAGCAGGTTCTCGCGGTCGCTGATGTGCGGGCGGAACTGGCGCCAGATGTTCTCGGTGAAGGTGACGCTGGGCGCCAGCAGCGTGGCCGACGCGCAGGACTTGATGGCCGACAGTAGCGCGCCGAAGAACAGCACCTGCATCAGCAGCGGCATGCGCTCCATCACCAGCGTGGGCAGCACCTTCTGCGGATCGTCCTTGAGCAGCGAGGCCGTCTGCTCGGGCATGATGAGCAGCGCGCTGGCGACCAGGAACATGGGCACGAAGGCGAACAGGATGTAGGCGCTGCCGCCGATCACCGTGCCGCGCACGGCGGATTTCTCGGTATTGGCCGACATCACGCGCTGGAACACGTCCTGCTGCGGGATGGAGCCGAGCATCATGGTGATGGCCGCGCCGAAGAAGAACACCATCTGGTGCCAGGTCGGCTCGGGCCAGAACTTGAACAGGTCGCGGCTCACCGCCAGGTCGATCACACGCGCGGCGCCGCCGGCCATGTCGCTGGCAAAGAAGGCCAGCACCAGCAGGCCGACGACGAGGATGATCATCTGGATGAAGTCCGTCACCGCCACCGACCACATGCCGCCGAACAGCGTGTAGGCCAGGATGGAGACCACGCCGATGAACATGCCCATCGAGATGCCGATCGCGCCGCCCGACAGCAGGTTGAACACCAGGCCCAGCGCCGTGACCTGGGCCGACACCCAGCCCAGGTAGCTGAGCATGATGATGAGCGAGCAGATGATCTCGATGCTGCGGCCGTAGCGCGTGCGGTAGTAGTCGCTGATGGTGAGCAGCGTCATGCGGTAGAGCTTGGCCGCGAAGAACAGGCCCACCAGGATCAGGCACATGCCGGCGCCAAACGGGTCCTCGACCACCGCGTGCAGGCCGCCGCCGATGAACTTGGCCGGCACGCCGAGCACGATCTCGGAGCCGAACCAGGTCGCGAAGGTGGTGGTGATGATCATGTACATCGGCAGGTGCCGGCCGGCAATGGCGAAGTCGGCCGTGTTCTTCACGCGCCGCGCGGCCCACAGGCCGATAGCGATGGTGGCGAACAGGTAGGCGATCACCCACGTCATCAAGTGGTTCATGGTCTATATCAAATTCAGGAGCTGCTGGCGCTTGTCCATCAATGATTTCAAATGGATTTCACATTGAAGTCTTTGATCAACGAGCGCTAGAAGCTATCATTTTTGAGTTCCATCGTGGCTCAGAACAGCCGCAGCCGGATCACCAGCTGCACCACGACCAGCCCCAGCACGAAGCCAACGCCGCCGCACACGATCATGCGCAGCAGGCGGTTGGTGCGCTTTTGCTGCTCCAGCAGTTCGCGGATCAGCACCTCGTGCGACTCGCCCTGCCGCTCGAGGTAGCGGTGCAGCAGGCGGGGCATGTCGGGCAGCAGCTTGGCGTAGCGCGGCGCCTGCGCGCGCAGCTCGCGCCACAGCCGCTGCGGGCCCATCTGGTCCAGCATCCATTTCTCGAGGAAGGGCTTGGCCGTGCTCCACAGGTCGAGGTTGGGGTCGAGCTGGCGGCCCAGGCCCTCGATGTTGAGCAGGGTCTTCTGCAGCAGCACCAGCTGCGGCTGGATCTCGACCTGGAAGCGCCGCGAGGTCTGGAACAGCCGCATCAGCACCATGCCCAGCGAGATCTCCTTGAGCGGCCGGTCGAAGTACGGCTCGCACACGGCGCGGATGGCGGATTCCAGCTCGTCCACGCGGGTGGTCGGCGGCACCCAGCCGCTCTCGATGTGCAGCTCGGCCACGCGCTTGTAGTCGCGCCTGAAGAACGCGGTGAAGTTCTGCGCCAGGTATTCCTTGTCGTACTCGGTGAGCGTGCCGACGATGCCAAAGTCCAGCGAGATGTAGCGCCCGAAGGACTGCGACGCCAGGCTCACCATGATGTTGCCCGGGTGCATGTCGGCGTGGAAGAAGCCGTCGCGGAACACCTGGGTGAAGAAGATGGTCACGCCGTCGCGCGCCAGCTTGGGGATGTCCACGCCCGCCTCGCGCAGCGTCTCGACCTGGTTGATCGGCACGCCCTGCATGCGCTCCATCACCATCACGTCCTGGTGGCAGAAGTCCCAGAACACCTCGGGGATCAGCACCAGGTCCAGCCCCTCCATGTTGCGGCGCAGCTGCGCGGCGTTCGAGGCCTCGCGCATCAGGTCCAGCTCGTCGTGCAGGTAGTTGTCGAACTCGGCGACCACCTGGCGGGGCTTGAGGCGCTTGCCGTCGGCCGACAGGCGCTCGACCCAGGCGGCCATCGTGCGCATCAGCTCCAGGTCGCTGTCGATCACCGGCAGCATGCCGGGGCGCAGCACCTTGACCGCCACCTCGCGCAGCTCGCCCTCGCGGGTGCGGATGGTGGCGAAGTGCACCTGCGCGATCGACGCGCTGGCCACCGGCTGCTCGTCGAACTGCACGAAGACCTCGCCGATCGGCTTGCGGAAGGCCCGCTCGATGGTGGCGATGGCGATGCGCGAATCGAAGGGCGGCACGCGGTCCTGCAGCAGCGCCAGCTCTTCGGCGATGTCGGGCGGCATCAGGTCGCGCCGCGTGGACAGCACCTGGCCGAACTTCACGAAGATGGGCCCGAGCCGCTCCAGCGCCTCGCGCAGGCGCACGCCGCGCGGCTCGTGCCAGCTGCGGCCGAGCCGCGCGACAGAGCTCAGGCGCTTGAGCCAGGGGTGGCTGAAGCTGGACAGCACCATGTCGTCCAGCCCGTACCGAAACACCACCCACAGGATGGTGAAGCCACGAAAGAAGCGCTTCATGAATCGGACGAGGGAGCTGCGGGTGCCTCGGGCCGGCCGGGCTGGCGGCGCGAAGCCACGGTGCGCATGCCGGCCGCGACGAACTGGCGCAGCGCCTGCGCCACGCGCTCGCCGGCCGAGGCGATCCAGTGCGCCGGCGTATCGCCGATCACGCGCGCCAGGTCTTCCTCGACGTCCCAGCGCACATGGTCGACCAGCCACTGGATCTCGGCGGCGAACTGCACGTCGCCATCGATGCGGATGGCCGGGCGCTCGCCCTGCAGCACGCTGCCGGCCAGCGCCAGCGGCGACTCGTCAGCCACATGCACGCGCAGGTCGGGCGTGGCCGAGGCAGGGGCCAGGTCGAGCAGCCCCGCGGGCGTGATCTGCAGCGCCAGGCTGATGGCGCGCCACTGCACATGCACCACGCGCCCGCTCTGGCGCGCCAGGCGGTCCATGGCCTCGGCCTCCTGCATCAGCACATGGTTGAGGAACAGCACCACGCGGTGTTGCAGCTCATGCGCCAGCCACTCGGGCGGCCGCGCCGACGCGAGCACACGCTGGACCAGATCGCCAGCCAAAGAAAAAGGGGACTGTGTTGCCATAGTCCCCCATTTTATCTGTGCCGCACTAGCGGCCTAACGGCAAAAACCGTTCATTGCAGCGCCTGCAGGCCTGCCACCAGCCAGCCGCTGGTGCCGTCCTTGGGCTTGGTCATGTTCCAGACTTCGCGGAAGGGGCTGGGGCCGGTGTGGCTTTCCTCGCGGATCATGCCCGAGAACTCCACGCTGGCCATGTAGGCATGGCCCATGTCCTCGATGCCGAGCAGTTGCGCATCGAGCATCACCACGTCGGTCTGGTTCGGCTGTCCGGCCTGCTGCGGGGCGCCACGGTGCTGCTCGCGGTCGTCGAGCTGGCTGCGCACTTCGCTCAGCATCTCGTCGGTCATCATCGAGCGCAGCGTGGTGACGTCGTTGCGGTCCCAGGCAGCCTGCAGCGTGATGAAGTTGCGCTTGGCGGCTTCCAGGAAGCCCTGCGTGTCGAAGCCTTCCGGCACACCCCAGTTCTGCGAGCCGGCCAGGCCCGAGCCGATCATGCTGCCGCCGGCGCTGCCCACCGCGGCGCCCTGCTCCCAGGGGCGCGCCGAGGCGTCGTTGCCGATCTTCTCGGGGTTGTACTGGCGTGCCACCGGTGCGTTCTGCGGCGCGTTGTCGGCGGCGCTTGGAGATGCGCCCGCCCCTTGGTAGGCAAACGGCGACTGGCTCGCCGCCGCGCCACCTGCCTTGCGGCGCATGATCATGCCGATGATGGCGAACGCGGCCAGCGCCAGCAGTGCGATCAGCAGGATGTTGCCGAACGCTGCGCCCAGGCCCAGCGAGTTGGCCAGCCAGGCCAGGCCCAGGCCAGCGGCCAGGCCGCCCAGCATGGCGCCCCAGGGCTTCTTGGGTGCGGCGGCCGGCGTCTGTGCCGGCGGCGTGGCCGGACGGCTCTGTGCGCTCTGCGCGGGCGCGGCGGTGCTGCCGGGCGCCTGTGCCGGCGCGGCTTCGCGCTGCGTCACGTTGCTGGACTGGCGGCCCATGGATTTGCCACCCCCCATGCGTTTGGCGTCCGCATCCAGGTGCACGACTGCCAGCAGCAGCACCAGCACCATCGACCAGATCTTCGTTTTCATCGTTCCGTTTCTCCTGTTTGCGAAGGCCGGGCTCGCGCCGCCTTCCTGTATGCCCCATGCTTCGCCATCTGATGCCTTTTGTGTTGTATTTCAATACGCGCTGGGGAAAACGCGCATCTTTCGACCATCAGAAAGCCAGATTCAGCACTTGATGCCGACGTGCAGCGCGGTGATGCCCGCCGACATGTTGTGGTAGTCCACGTGGCCGAAGCCCGCCGCCTGCATCATGCGCTTGAGCTCGTCCTGCCCCGGGTGCATGCGGATGGACTCGGCCAGGTAGCGGTAGCTGTCGGCGTCACCGGCCACCAGCTTGCCGATGCGCGGCAGCACCTGGAAGGAGTACAGGTCGTAGGCCTTGGTCAGCGGCTTGGCCACCTTCGAGAACTCCAGCACCAGCAGCCGGCCGCGCGGTTTGAGCACACGGTTCATCTCGGCCAGCGCCTGGTCCTTGTGTGTCATGTTGCGCAGGCCGAAGGCCACGCTCACCACGTCGAAATGGTTGTCGGGGAACGGCAGTTCCTCGGCGTCGCAGACCAGCGTGGGCAGCACCAGACCCTTGTCGATCAGGCGGTCGCGCCCCACGCGCAGCATGGCTTCGTTGATGTCGGTGTGCACCACCTGGCCGGTCGGCCCCACCTTCTTGGCAAAGGCCATGGACAGGTCGCCGGTGCCGCCCGCGATGTCGAGCACCTTCTGGCCGGGCTGCAGGTTCGCCACCATCACCGTGTACTGCTTCCAGACGCGATGGAGCCCGGCCGACATCAGGTCGTTCATCACATCGTATTTGCTGGCAACGGAATCGAACACGCCGCGCACCTTGCGCGCCTTGTCCTGCTCGTCAACGGTCTCGAATCCAAAATGGGTGGTGGTCATGGTTCCAATGCTAACCAGCATTTGTCCCGCGAGCGGATACAACCCCGCCGTGCTACAGGGTATGGCTCAAGCCATATCGGCCGCTGGCGCGCTATCAGCGGGCGCAACCCGCTATCAAATCGATATCAGTGGTGC
This sequence comes from Comamonas humi, assembly GCF_054782535.1. NCBI lineage: Bacteria > Pseudomonadati > Pseudomonadota > Betaproteobacteria > Burkholderiales > Comamonadaceae > Comamonas > Comamonas humi. The sequence goes on from NZ_BAAGSH010000007.1 coordinate 205,632, forward strand.
GAGCAGCCGTGCCCGCCCTTGGGCGCCATGGGCTGGTCGCGATCGAGCCCGGCCTGCTGCAGGCGCTGCAGGTGCTCGGCCCACAGCTCATCCTGGCGGCTGCCCAGCTCGTACAGGTACTGCCAGCTGTACAGGCCGCTTTCATGCCCATCCGTGAATACCGGCTTGATCGCATAGTTGCCCACGGGCTCGATTTGCACGATGCCCACGTCGCGCTTGCCGGTCTGCAGCACCTCCTGGCCCGGGCCGTGGCCCTGCACCTCGGCCGACGGCGAGTACACGCGCAGGAATTCGAACGGCAGGCGGAAGCGCGCGCCGTCGGCATAGGCCACTTCCAGTACGCGCGAGGTGCCGTGCACGGTGAGTTCGGTGGGGGTCGGGGTCTGCTGCGTCAAGCCAGCCATAGGTATCTTTCAGCTCTTGGGGGCCAGGGCGGCCAGGCGCTCGCGCATCCGTGCCTCGGCGGCCGGCAGCGCGGCTCGTACTTCGGCCTCGCGGGCGGCGTCGCGCTCGCGCTGGGCGGCGGCCCAGACCGGCGACGGGAAGTGGCTGTCCCAGTCGAAGCGGGCAATCACATGCCAGTGCAGGTGGGGCACCATGTTGCCCAGCGCGGCGAGGTTGATCTTGGTCGGCGCGAGCCGCTCGCGCAGCGCCTGCTCGACCACGGCCACGGCGTCCATGCAATGCGTGCGCCCGGCGGCCGACAGCTCGGAGAACTCAGCCGCATGCGCGTTCCACACCACGCGGTAGAAGGCCGGAAAGCCGCGCTCGCCCTCCTCGTCGGCACGGATCACGCGCAGTTGGTCGCCGCGCCAAATCAGCGTGCCGCCATCTGCATCACACAGGGGGCAGGTCATACCAGCACCCTTTCGATGCCGCCGTTGTTGGCGCGCTGCACGTACTCGGGCAGCCAGTTCTCGCCCAGCACCTCGCGCGCCATCTCGACGACGATGTAGTCGGCCTCGAGCAGGCCGTTCTGCAGGTCGTCCTGGTAGCGGCTCAGGCCCTGCAGGCAGCTCGGGCAGCTGGTGAGGATCTTGACGTTGTCCTTGGCGCTCACGGCGCCGCTGTCCTTCAGCGCCGCCTCGCCCTTGAGGATCTCCTCGGTCTTGCGGAAGCGGATCTGCGTGGAGATGTCGGGGCGCGTGACGCCCAGCGTGCCCGACTCGCCGCAGCAGCGCTCGCTCTTGAGCACGTTGTCGCCCACCAGCGCCTTGACGGTCTTCATCGGGTCCTGCAGCTTCATCGGCGTGTGGCAGGGGTCGTGGTACAGATACGCGCCCTTGCCCTGCAGCGTGATGCCCTTTTCAAGCAGGTACTCGTGGATGTCAATGATGCGGCAGCCGGGGAAGATCTTGTCGAACTGGTAGCCCTGCAGCTGGTCGTAGCAGGTGCCACAGCTCACCACCACGGTCTTGATGTCCAGGTAGTTCAGCGTGTTGGCCACGCGGTGGAACAGCACCCGGTTGTCGGTGATCATCTTCTCGGCCTTGTCGCTCTGGCCGCTGCCGCGCTGCGGGTAGCCGCAGCACAGGTAGCCCGGCGGCAGCACGGTCTGCACGCCGGCATGCCACAGCATGGCCTGCGTGGCCAGACCCACCTGGCTGAACAAACGCTCCGATCCGCAGCCGGGGAAGTAGAACACCGCCTCGGTCTCCGACGTCGTGGCCTTCGGGTCGCGGATGATCGGTACGTAGTCCTTGTTCTCGATGTCCAGCAGCGCGCGCGCCGTCTGCTTGGGCAGACCGCCCGGCAGCTTCTTGTTGATGAAGTGGATCACCTGCTCCTTGATGGGCGCGGTGCCCACCGTGGCCGGCGGGTGCGCAGCCTGGCGCCGGCCCAGGCCCTTGAACAGGTCGACCGCGGCGCGCTGGGCCTTGAAGCCCACGCCCACCATGGCCGAGCGCATGAACTTGATCGTGTCCGGGTTGGTGGCGTTGAGCATGGCCATGGCCAGCTTGTTGCCGGGGCGCAGGCTCTTCTTGCCCATCTGGCGCAGCAGGTTGCGCATGTTCATGGTCACGTCGCCGAAGTCGATCTTGACCGGGCACGGCGTGGCGCACTTGTGGCACACGGTGCAGTGGTCGGCCACGTCCTCGAACTCCTGCCAGTGCTTGATGGACACGCCGCGGCGCGTCTGCTCCTCGTACAGGAAGGCCTCGACCAGCAGCGAGGTGGCCAGGATCTTGTTGCGCGGGCTGTACAGCAGGTTGGCGCGCGGCACGTGCGTGGCGCACACCGGCTTGCACTTGCCGCAGCGCAGGCAGTTCTTCACGCTGTCGGCGATGGCGCCGATGTGGCTCTGCTGCATGATCAGCGACTCGTGCCCCATCAGGCCGAAGCTCGGCGTGTAGGCATTGGTCAGGTCGGCATACATCAGCGACTGGCGCGGACCTCCCTCGTGCGTCTGCGCCAGCAGCACCTTGCGCTCCTCGATGCGCAGCAGCTTGCCCTTGTTGAAGTGGCCGTGGGGATCGATGCGGGCCTTGTACTCGGCGAAGGGGCGCAGCTCCTCGTCCGACAGGAATTCGAGCTTGGTGATGCCGATGCCGTGCTCGCCCGAGATCACGCCGCCCAGGCTGCGCGCCAGGTCCATGATGCGCGCCACGGCCTTGTGCGCCGTGGTCAGCATCTCGTAGTCGTCGCTGTTGACGGGGATGTTGGTGTGCACGTTGCCGTCGCCCGCGTGCATGTGCAGCGCCACGAACACGCGGCCCTTGAGCACGCGCTGGTGGATGGCCACCACCTCGTCCATGATGGGCTGGTAGGCCGAGCCGGCGAAGATCGCGGCCAGCGGCGTGCGCAGCGCGGCCTTCCAGCTCGCGCGCAGCGTGTGGTCCTGCAGCTGGCGGAACTGCTCGCCCACATGGGCCAGCCAGCCCTGCCACTCGCGCCGCACCTCGGTGATCAGCACCAGGGCCTGTCCCACGCGGTCCTCCAGCAGCTCGGCGCTGGGGATCTCGCTGGCGTCGTCCTGCTTGCCCAGCGGCAGGTTGCCGTTGGCGAAGAAGGCGTGCAGCTCGTCGCAGAGCTTGATCTTGTTCTGCAGCGACAGCTCGATGTTGATGCGCTCGATGCCGTCGCTGTACTCGGCCATGCGCGGCAGCGGGATCACCACGTCCTCGTTGATCTTGAAGGCGTTGGTGTGCTTGGAGATGGCCGCGGTGCGCTTGCGGTCGAGCCAGAACTTCTTGCGCGCCTCGGGGCTGATGGCGATGAAGCCCTCGCCGCTGCGCGAGTTGGCGATGCGCACCACCTCGCTGGTCACGCGCGCCACGTCGTCGGGGTTGTCGCCCACGATGTCGCCGAACAGCACCATCTTCGGCAGGCCGCCATGCTTCTTGCTCTTGGTCGCGTAGCCCACGGCCTTGAGGTAGCGGTCGTCCAGGTGCTCCAGGCCGGCCAGCAGCACGCCCGAGCGCTTCTGCTCGGCGAACATGTAGTCCTTGATCTCGACGATGCTGGGCACGGCATCCTTGGCGTTGCCGAAGAACTCCAGGCACACGGTACGGGTGTGCGAGGGCATGCGGTGCACGATCCAGCGCGCGCTGGTGATCAGGCCATCCGTGCCTTCCTTCTGCACGCCCGGCAGGCCCGAGAGGAACTTGTCCGTCACGTCCTTGCCCAGGCCTTCCTTGCGGAACACGCTGCCGGGGATGTCGAGGCGCTCGGTGCGGATCGAGGTCTTGCCGTCGGCGCGGAAGTACTGCAACTCGAAGCTCGCCACTTCCACGTCGTGGATCTTGCCCAGGTTGTGGTCGAGGCGGGTGACCTCCAGCCACTCACCATCGGGCGTCACCATGCGCCAGCTGGCCAGGTTGTCCAGCGCCGTGCCCCAGAGCACGGCCTTCTTGCCGCCGGCGTTCATGGCGATGTTGCCGCCGATGCACGAGGCCTCGATGGAGGTGGGATCGACCGCGAACACGAAGCCCGCGCGCTCGGCCGCGTCGGCCACGCGCTGCGTCACCACGCCGGCCTGCGACCAGACGGTGGGCACCTCGCGCTCCACGCCGGGCAGGCGCACGGCCTCCACCTCGGTCATGCGCTCGAGCTTCTCGGTGTTGATGACGGCGCTGCGCCAGGTCAGCGGAATCGCGCCGCCGGTGTAGCCGGTGCCGCCTCCGCGCGGGATGATGGTCAGGCCCAGCTCGATGCAGGCCTTGACCAGCGAGGCGATCTCTTCCTCGGAGTCGGGCGTGAGCACCACAAAGGGGTATTCGACGCGCCAGTCGGTGGCGTCCGTCACGTGGCTCACGCGCGAGAGGCCGTCGAACTTGACATTGTCCTTGGCGGTGATGGACTTGAACGCCCGCGTCACCTTGCGGCGCAGGCTGGCGGCCTCCTGCAGCGTGGCGTCGAACTCGGCCACCGCCGTCTGGGCCGCGTCGATCAGTTGGCCCACCAGCGCGTCGCGCGCGGCATCCGCCTGTGGCGTGCGGCGCTTTTGCACCTCGCCGAGGCGGTGGTGCAGGGCCTCGACCAGCTGCTTGCGGCGGCCGGGGTTGTCCAGCAGGTCGTCCTGCAGGTAGGGGTTGCGCTGCACCACCCAGATATCGCCCAGCACCTCGTACAGCATGCGGGCGGAGCGGCCCGTCTTGCGCTCCTGGCGCAGCTGGTTCAGCAGGTCCCAGCTCGCGGAGCCCAGCAGGCGAATGACGATTTCCCGGTCGGAGAACGAGGTGTAGTTGTAGGGAATTTCACGGAGCCGGGCCGGCCCTTCCACTTGGGCCTGAAGGGTTGCCAGTGCAATCGGTGCATTCATGGGATCAGTCTTCTGCGAGGCGCGGCGCCTCGGGGATCGGTGGGGATGCAAATTCTAAGTGAGCGGGCCTTTGCACAGGCGCCGGCTCCGGTAAAGGCGCTGGGCGCGGGCGGACATAGCAGGTATGCGGAATTGCGGATTCGTTTTTTTTCTTATTTGATTCATTGAGATCGATTGCCGGGCCGCATCCTGCACACAATCTCTTCTACCCGACACCGAATGTGACAGTTTGTCGATCTTTTTGCGCCGATGCCGGCGCCGGCTCAGGGTTTTCATCTGCCGCCCCCGCCGCCGCACTACAATCGTAAGACCATGTATTTGCTGAGAGTTGCTGCACCAATGCAGGGAATGCCCTGCTTGCGGCCGCTACGGCAATATGCGACAAAGTCACGAAACTTTCATCGACGCCAGATACGATTCCTTTCTGTGCGTTTTTCACCCTTCCTTACCCTAGGAGTTTCCATGCAATTCAAGCGCTTGGCCATTGCGGCGGCAATCGCCGCCTCCACGAGCCTGTCCGCCCATGCCGCCACCGAGATCCAATGGTGGCACTCCATGAGCGCCGCCCTGGGCGATTGGGTGAACGATCTGGCCAACCAGTACAACGCCAGCCAGACCAACTACAAGATCGTGCCCACCTACAAGGGCCAGTACGACGAATCGATGACCGCCGCCATCGCCGCCTTCCGCGCCGGCAATGCGCCCGACATCCTGCAGGTGTTCGAAGTGGGCACCGCCACGATGATGGCCTCCAAGGGCGCCGTCGTCCCCGTCACCAAGGTCATGAACGACGGCGGTTTCAAGTTCAACCCCGACGAGTACATCTCCGCCGTGGCCGGCTACTACACCGCCCCCAACGGCCAGATGATGAGCTACCCGCTCAACAGCTCGACCACCATCTTCTACTACAACAAGGACGCCTTCAAGAAGGCAGGCCTCGACGAGAACAAGCCGCCCAAGACCTGGCCCGAGGTATTCGCCACCGCCGAGAAGATCAAGGCCAGCGGCCACCGCTGCGCGCTGACCACCAGCTGGATGAGCTGGACCCAGCTCGAGAGCTTCTCGCTGTGGCACAACACCCTGTTCGCCACCAAGAACAACGGCTTCGACGGCACCGACGCCAAGTTGGTGTTCAACTCGCCGCTGCACGTCAAGCACTTCGACAACCTGGCCAAGGCCGCCAAGGACGGCAGCTTCGTCTACAAGGGCCGCGGCAACGTGCCGGACGCCGCCTTTGCCTCGGGCGAGTGCGCGATGATCACCGGCTCGTCGGGCCTGTATGCCCGCGTGGTCAAGGAAGGCAAGTTCGCCTTCGGCCAGTCGGCCCTGCCCTACTATGCCGACGTGAAGGGCGCGCCGCAGAACACCGCCATCGGCGGCGCCTCGCTGTGGGTGATGGCCGGCAAGAGCGCCGACCACTACAAGGGCGTGGCCGACTTCTTCAACTTCCTGAACAACACCAAGGTGCAGGCGGCCAGCCACCAGCGCACCGGCTACCTGCCGGTGACTACCGCGGCCTACAAGCTGACCGAGGCCTCGGGCTTCTATGAGAAGAACCTCGGCACCGACACCGCGGTGACGCAGATGATCCGCAAGACCACCGACAAGTCGCGCGGCATCCGCCTGGGCAACTTCGTGCAGATCCGCACCATCGTCGACGAGGAAACCGAGCAGATCTGGACCGGCAAGAAGACGCCCCAGCAGGCACTGGACGCCGCCGTCAAGCGCGGCGACGAGCAGCTGGCCCGCTTCGCCAAGGCCAACAAGTAAGCACAAACTGGTATCCCGCTCTCTGGCCCGCAACCCGACAAGAGGGTTGCGGGCTGTTTCGTTCTCTTTTTGCCGCCGGGCCGCCCCCAGGCAAAAAGCGCCCCTCACGGAGGGGCAGCGAACCACACGAAGTGGGGAGCGTGGGGTGTCATTTTTCAAGAGTACGCCATGGAAAAACGCGTTCAATTCCCCTCCAGCTGGCTGCCCTGGGCGCTCATAGCGCCGCAGATGGCCATCGTGCTGGTCTTCTTCTTCTGGCCCGCGGGCCAGGCGATCATCCAATCCTTCCAGGCACAGGATACGTTCGGCTTCTCCACCGAGTGGGTGGGGCTGGCCAACTTCCAGCACCTGTGGGACGACCCCTCGTACCTGGCCTCGTTCAAGACCACGGCGCTGTTCTCGGTGCTGGTGGCCTTCTTCGGCATCGCGATCTCGCTGGTGCTGGCCATCTTCGCCGACCGCGTGCTGCGCGGCGCCATGGCCTACAAGACCGCGCTGCTGCTGCCGTATGCGGTGGCGCCGGCCGTCGCGGGTGTGCTGTGGGCCTTCATGTTCTCGCCGTCGCTGGGCGTGGTGGCCTACCTGCTGCGCCAGACGGGCTATGACTGGAACCACCTGCTCAACTCCACCAACGCGATGACGCTGATCGTGATCGCCGCCGTGTGGAAGCAGATCTCCTACAACTTCCTGTTCTTCCTGGCCGGCCTGCAATCCATCCCCAAGTCGCTGATCGAGGCCGCTGCCATCGACGGCGCCGGCCCCGTGCGCCGCTTCTGGGACATCCAGGTGCCGCTGCTGTCGCCCACCACCTTCTTCCTGCTGGTGATGAACGTGGTCTATGCCTTCTTCGATACCTTCGGCATCGTCGACGCGACCACCCAGGGCGGCCCGGGCCAGGACACCTCCATCCTGGTCTACAAGGTCTACCACGACGGCTTCAAGGCCATGGACATGAGCGGCTCGGCCGCGCAGTCGGTGGTGCTGATGCTGATCGTGATCGGCCTCACCGTGCTCCAGTTCCGCTACGTCGAGAAGAAGGTTCAATACTGATCATGGTCGAACGCAGTCCCCTCCTGACCTTTTTCTCGCACCTGATCATGGTGCTGGGCGTGGTGATCGTCGGTTTCCCGATCTACCTCGCCTTCGTCGCGTCCACGCATACGCCGCAGGACATCATCAACGTGCCCATGCCCATGGTGCCCGGCGGCAACTTCTGGGAGACCTACAAGGCCGCGCTGTTCGGCGGCTCGGGCCCCGGCTCCAGCGCCCCCGTGGCGCGCATGATGTGGATCAGCTTCGTGTCGGCGATGATCATCACCGTCGGCAAGATCGCGATCTCGCTGCTGTCGGCCTTTGCGCTGGTGTACTTCAAGTTCCCGTTCAAGAAGCTGTGCTTCTGGCTGATCTTCGTGACGCTGATGCTGCCCGTCGAGGTGCGCATCGGCCCCACGTACGAAGTGGTGTCCACGCTGGGCATGCTCAACAGCTACGCGGGCCTGACGGTGCCGCTGATCGCCTCGGCCACGGCCACCTTCCTGTTCCGCCAGTTCTTCCTGACGGTGCCCGACGAGCTGGTCGAGGCCGCGCGCATCGACGGCGCCGGCCCGATGCGCTTCTTCAAGGATGTGCTGGTGCCGCTGTCCAAGACCTCGATCGCCGCGCTGTTCGTGATCCAGTTCATCTACGGCTGGAACCAGTACCTGTGGCCGCTGCTCGTCACCACCACCGAGGACATGTACCCCGTGGTGATCGGCATCAAGCGCATGGTCGCCAGCGGCGACACCGGCAACGACTGGAACGTGGTGATGGCCACCGCCCTGCTCGCCATGCTGCCGCCCGCCGTGGTGGTGGTGCTGATGCAGCGCTGGTTCGTCAAGGGCCTGGTCGATACGGAAAAGTAATTTCCATAGCACCTCGCAAGCACCATATCTACAAGAAACAGGTTTTTCCTATGGCATCCATCTCCTTTCGCAACCTGATCAAGCGCTACGGCAAGGGCCCAGCCGCCAACCAGGTCATCCATGGCGTCAACGCCGACATCAAGGACGGCGAGTTCATCGTCATCGTCGGGCCCTCGGGCTGCGGCAAATCGACGCTGCTGCGCATGGTGGCCGGGCTGGAGGAAATCTCCGGCGGCGAGCTCTTGATCGGCGACGCCGTGGTCAACGACGTGGAACCGGCCAAGCGCGACATCGCCATGGTGTTCCAGAACTACGCGCTGTACCCGCACATGTCGAACTACGAGAACATGGCCTATGGCCTGAAGATCGCCAAGGTGCCGGCCGACGAGATCAAGCGCCGCGTGGACAAGGCCGCCAAGATCCTGGAGCTGTCGCACCTGCTCGAGCGCAAGCCGCGCGAGCTGTCGGGCGGCCAGCGCCAGCGCGTGGCCATGGGCCGCGCCATCGTGCGCCAGCCCAAGGTCTTCCTGTTCGACGAGCCGCTGTCCAACCTGGACGCCAAGCTGCGCGCGCAGACCCGCATCGAGATCCAGAAGCTGCACCACGACCTGGGCATCACCAGCCTGTTCGTGACCCACGACCAGGTCGAGGCCATGACGCTGGCCCAGCGCATGATCGTGATGAACGGCGGCTATGTCGAGCAGTTCGGCACGCCCGAGGAGGTCTACCACCAGCCCGCGTCCACCTTCGTGGCCAGCTTTATCGGCTCGCCGCCGATGAACCTGCTGAAGAACGCGCCCGGCGGCAAGGCCGGCCACATCCTGGGCATCCGCCCCGAGCACATCGATGTCACCGCCGGCGACGGCTGGGAAGTGCAGGTCCACACCGTCGAGCTGCTGGGCGCCGAGCGCCTGGTCTACGGCAGCGTGGGCGGCGACGCCATCACCGTGCGCATCGAGGAAGGCAAGCCCTACCCGCAGCCCGGCGAGACGCTGCGCGTGGCGCCGCGCCCCGACCGCCTGCACTGGTTCCACGCCGAGACGGGCAAGCGCGCATGAGCACGCCCGCCCCCTGGCCCTACCCCCGCTGGGTGGCCCACCGCGGCGCGGGCAAGCTCGCGCCCGAGAACACGCTGGCCGCCTTCCGCCTGGGCGCGCTGCACGGCTACCGCATGTTCGAATGCGACGCCAAGCTGTCCAAGGACGGCGTGCTCTTCCTGATGCACGACGCCACGCTGGAGCGCACCACCAACGGCCGCGGCACCGGCGGCGACCTGGCCATGGGCGCGCTGGCCCAGCTCGATGCCGGCAGCTGGCATTCGCGCGCCTATGCGGGCGAGCCGCTGCCCACGCTCGAAGCCCTGGCCCGCTGGTGCCTGGCCAACCGCCTGCAGCTCAACGTCGAGATCAAGCCCACGCCCGGCGAGGAAGCAGCCACCGGCCGCGCCTGCGGCACGCTGATGAACCGCATCTGGCCCCGGGACATCGTGCAGCCGCTGTTCACTTCGTTCAAGCCCGAGGCGCTGCAGGGCGCGCGCGACGCGGCGCCGCACATTCCGCGCGGCCTGCTGGTGGACAAGCTTGCCGATGGCACGGGTGATGCAGACCTGAAGATCGCCCGGGAACTGGGCTGCGTGGCCCTGGTGCTGAACCATGCGCTATGGGATGCCGCGCTGGTCGCCAAGGTGCATGGCGCGGGCCTGTACTGCAGCAGCTACACCGTCAACGACGAATGGGCCGCGCAGCGCCTGATCGATCTGGGCACGGACGGCATCATCACCGACCGCGTGGATCTGTTCAGCCCCGCGCAGGATGGCCCGGCGCTATGAAAACAGAAGCTGCTGGCGCTTGATTCACGGCATATTAAATACTAAACACCTTTGAAAGCAGCCTGTGATGAGCGCAAACAGCTCCTCATAAGATAGCAACAAAAAGCCCGGCACCGCCGGGCTTTCTTTTTGCTGGGCGCCGCGCCTCAATCCATCTTCGTGCCCGAAGCCTTCACGGCATCGGCCCAGCGCGGCAGCTCGCCGGCCAGGAACTTGGCGAAGTCCTGAGCGCCCAGGAAGGCCGGATCGGCGCCCTGCTCCACCATGCGGCTCTTCACTTCGGGCAGGTTCATCACCTGCTGGAAGGCGCCGCTGAGCTTGGCCACCACGTCCTGGGGCGTGCCGGCCGGCGCCAGGAAGCCGTAGAAGCCCACGACCTCGAAGCCCTTGAGCCCGCTCTCGATGGCGGTGGGCACCTCGGGCAGCGCGGGGTTGCGCTGCCTGCTGGTGACGGCCAGCGCGCGCACCTTGCCTTGCTTGTGGTAGGCCGCGGCCTGCGGAATGCTCTCGGCCATGAACTGCACCTGGCCGCCGATCAGGTCGGTGAAGGCCGGCGCGCTGCCCTTGTAGGGGATGTGGACCAGGTCCACGCCGGCGGCGCTCTTGAACATCTCGGGCACCAGGTGGCTGATGCCGCCGTTGCCGGCCGAGCCGAAGTTGACCTTGCCGGGGTTGGCCTTGGCGTAGGCGATGAATTCGGCCAGGTTCTGCGCCGGCACCTTGTTGTTGACCAGCAGCGCCAGCGGCTGCATGGCCGTGCGCGCCACGGGCGTGAAGTCCTTCAGCGTGCTGTAGGGCAGCTTGGGATACAGCGCGGGGTTGATGACCATCACGCCGGTGTTGGCCAGCATCAGCGTGTAGCCGTCGGCGGGCGACTTCATCACGTCCTGCGCGCCCACGGCGCCGCCGGCGCCGGGCTTGTAGTCCACGACGATGGGCTGGCCCAGCACGCCCTGCAGCTTGTCGGTGAGCAGGCGGGCATGCTGGTCCAGCGGGCCGCCGGCCGGAAAGCCGACAACGACGCGCAGCGGCTTGGAAGGGAACGGCTGCTGCGCCTGCGCGGCGAAGGCGCAGGACAGGACGGCGGCGGCGCCGATGCAGGCGCGCAGGATTTTGTGCATGAAGGTATCTCCTCTGGGTTGTTATCAAAAAGGAAGCTGGTAGCGCTTGCTCTGCCTTATTTTGCAATACAAAACTCGCTGAAATCCAGCAGGTGCGAGCGCAAGCAGCTCACTTTTTCGCAAGGCTGGTTCAGGCCGGCGCGCACTCCGGGCAGCTCACGGCGCCGGTGCGCCGGTGGTAGAGCACCTCGACGCCGCGGTCCACCTCGGCGCCGCAATGGTCGCACAGCGTGGCCTCGAGCAGCACCTCGCGGGCAAAGCCCTCGTTCATCACCTCCACGCCGCCTTCGAGCCGCGGCCAGACGCTGCTCTTGACGATGTCGGGGCGGTAGTGCTCCTCGAAGCGCGTCCAGCGGCGCAGCTGGGCCTCGCTCAGGCCGTGCTCGCGCAGGGTCTGCTCCATCAGCGACTGGCGCAGCTCGAACAGCTCGTGCGTGACGATCATCCAGTGGTGCGTGTTGCGCGGCGTGTCGACGAAATCGGTCTTCTCGCCAGTCATGCCCTGGCGCAGGAAGACGTACTGCTTGTCGATGGCGCGCTGCATCGTCGTGCCCTTGAAGAACGGCGCCAGCCGCGCATCGGCATAGACCTTGGGGTAGAAGGCCTCGAGCACGGCGCGCACCGTGGCGCCGTCGCCCAGCTCGCGCCACAGCTGCGGGTCGGTGCCGGGGGCCGGCAGCTCCTGCGCGGGCCGGCCGTCGAAGGGGCCGCGCACCTGGAACTCGGTGCCGAACTCGGCATCCGGCGCCAGCGCGGCCGGCAGCACCGCGCCATCGGGCAGGCGCAGCTCGCCCTGCAGCACCAGGTCGGTGTCGGGGTTGGAGGTGAGCACGATCTCGGGCTCCACGCCGCCGTCCGTCACCACGCGCAGCGTCTGGCCCTGGTGGTAGCGCAGCGTGGCCTGCGCTTCGAACAGCAGCTGCACCACGCCGCTATCGTGGCCGGTGGCCTCGCACAGCATGCAGGGCGTGACCAGGTCCTGCGGCTGCGGCGGGCGCAGGTGCATGTCGCTCTCGGCCTGGCACTGGCAGGGCAGCAGGTAGTGCATGCGCGCCAGGTGTTCGGGCAGGCCGCGCTGCGCCCGCGCCGGGATGCTGCCTTCGGTGCATTGCATCAAACAGGTGTGGCACGAGCCGCCCTTGCACGAGAAAGGCGCGGCGATGCCCACGCGCAGCAGCGCATCGAGCGCGCTTTCGCCCTCCAGCGGCGCCACGCGCTGGCCGCCGTAATGCAGGTGAATATCCATGTGGGTCTCCCTCTCTGTTGTTGGAGCCGACATGTTACTGTTTGCAAACGGCCGCGCGCCCTAGTTTTTCATCTGCCCGCGCACATGGTCGGCCACGACCTGCATCAGCTGCCGCAGGTGCTGGCGCAGCGGCTCGAAGCCGGCGTTGGGCTCGCGCGTGTCCTCGTCCATGTAGACGGGGCGGCGGATCTCGATCTGCAGGCTGTGGCGTCCGAGCTGCGGCTGGCCGATGCGTCCGATCAGCTCCACGCCCTTGTAGGGCTCGTTGTAGGCCACGCTGTAGCCAAAGCCCTGCAGGGTGTCGCCGATCAGGCGTATGAACTCCGGCGCGCAGGTCGTGCCGTCGCGGTCGCCGAGCACGAAGTCGGCCAGCGGCGGCGCATCGGTGCGGCCCAGGCGCTGGTAGACGTCGTTCGGCATGGAATGCAGGTTGACGTGCCAGACGCGGCCGAAGCGCTGCACGCTGGCGTCTATGGCCTGCGCCAGCGCCGCGTGGTAGGGGCGCCAGTAGCCGGCGATGCGGCGCTCGATCTCGGCCACCGTGCGCTTGCGCTCGTACAGCGGCGTGGCCACGCCCGCCTGGCTGATGCGCTGCCAGATCAGGCCCAGGCCCTGCTGGGTCTTGGCGCTGGGCGCCAGCGGCACGGGCCACTCGCCATTGATCTGCGCGGGGTCCAGGTCGGCCTCGCTGCGATTGGGGTCGATGTAGGTGCGCGGAAAGGTCGCCTCGACCAGCGTGGCGCCGAAGGCCGGCCACCGGTCCCACAGCGCGGCCACATGCGTGTCCTCGCCGCGGCGCAGCAGGCGCAGGGGCACGGCATGGCCGAAGTCCTCGGGATAGGCCGTGCCGCTGTGCGGCGAATCGCAGACCAGGGGCAGCGCGTCGGCCGTGGGCAGGTGCACCACGACCGGTTCGTCCGGCCGCGGGCGCAGGAAGTCGGCGCGCTCCATCAGTCGAGCTTGATGTTGGCGCGCTGGGCCACGGCGGTGTAGCGCTCGATGGCGGCCTTGATCTGCTTGGCGAACTGCTCGGGCGTGTTGCCCATGGATTCGCCCGAGATGGACTTCTGCTTTTCCAGGTAGTCGGGCATGGCCATGGCCTTGTGGGCCGCGGCGTTGAGCTTGTCGATGATGGCGCGCGGCGTGCCCGCGGGCGCCACCAGGCCGAACCAGCCGCCGTCGCCCATGGGCGCAAAGCCCAGCTCGGTGTAGGTGGGCACGTCGGGCAGCACCTCGGTGCGCTTCAAGGCCAGCACGGCCAGCGGGCGCAGCTTGCCTTCCTTGATGTGGGGCAGCGTGGACGGCAGGTTGTCGGTCATCGCATTCACCTGGCCGCCCAGCGCATCGGTGATGGCCTGGCCCGCGCCCTTGTAGGGGATGTGCAGCAGGTCGATGCCGGCGAGGTTCATGAAGTTCTCGATGTTGGCATGGCCCAGCGAGCCCGTGCCCGGCGACGCAAAGCTGTACTTGCCAGGGTGGGCCTTGGCCAGCGCGATGAACTCCTTCATGGTCTTGGCCGGCACGCTGGGGTTGACCACGAACACGCTGGGCACGCTCATCACGTTGGTGATGGGCGCGAAGTCCTTGACGGCGTCGTAGGGCAGCTTGCGGAAGATGGCCGGGTTGGAGCCGTGCGTGCTCACGGTGGCCATGCCGATGGTGTATCCGTCGGGCGCGGCCCGGGCGATCTCGGCCGCGCCGATCGATCCGCCGGCGCCGCCCTTGTTGTCCACCACCACCGACTTGCCGAGCACGCCGCTCATCTTCTCGGCCAGCAGGCGCGCGACCATGTCGGTCGAGCCGCCAGGCGCGAACGGCACCACCAGGCGGATCGGGCGCGCCGGGTAGTCGTCGGCCTGCGCCCAGGCGGCAGTGGAGAGCACGGGGCCGGCTGCGCAGGCAGCCAGGGCGGACAGGACGACGCGGCGCATCACCATGGGTGGGTTTCCTTTCATTGATCGATGGCGCGCATTCTGCGCAGCGCCGAGCCCGCTGAAAAGCGACAAGACGGCACGCAGGTATTACCAGCCGTCATAATTCGCGCCATCATGCGCATGCACTCCCCCTCGCTGTCCGAACTGCACGCCTTCGCGGCGGCGGCGCGGCTGGGCAGCTTCTCCCTGGCGGCGCAGGAGTTGTATGTGACGCAGGGCGGCATCAGCCGCTCCATCGCGCGGCTGGAAGAACACCTGGGCTTCGCGGTGTTTGAGCGCCAGGGCCGGCGCAATGTGCTGACGCCGGCCGGCCGCGACTACCTGCAGGCGGTGGAGCCGGCCATCCAGGCCATCGAGGCCGCCTCAGCCGCGGCGCGCCGGCGCCAGGCGGGGCCGCAACTGCGGCTGTCGGTGGCACCCACGCTGTTCAGCCACTGGCTGATCCCGCGCCTGCCCGACTTCCGCGCCCGCCACCCCGAGGTGCTGCTGTCGTTCGCGCCCTACCGCCGCGACGACCCGCTGACCGCGCCCGAGATCGACGGCTGGATCCGCGTGGGCAGCGAGCCCTGGCCCGCGCCGGTGGCGGCGGACTATGTGATCGGCCGCGACCTGGTGCCCATCTGCCACCCGTGCGAGCTGCTGGAGCCGCAGCCCATCCGCACGCCGCAGGACCTGCTGCAGCGCCCGCTGCTGTTCCACACCAACTACCCCGGCAACTGGGCGCGCTGGTTCGCCCACATGGGCGTGGATGCGGCGCTGCCGCCGCCGGCGGCCGATTTCGAGACCGTCGCCCTGCTGACGCAGGCCGTGGCCGCCGGGCTGGGCGTGGCCGTGGTGCAGCGCTGCCTGGTCGAACAGGACCTGGCCGGCGGCCGCGTGGCGCTGGCGCTGGATGCGCCGGTGCACATCGAGCGCGGCTACTTTTTGTGCCGTCCCGCGGCGCGCGCGCCGTCCGCCGCCCTGGAGCAGTTCCGCGCCTGGGTGCTGCAGCAGGCCGCGCCGCAGGCGGTGCCTTCCACAACCTAGGGCCTGTTCACCTAAAACTGGGAGATGCGTTGCCCCGCCGTGGGGATGGATGCGCGAAGCCCGGTATTCCCCATAGCCGTAGCTATGGGGCATACCGGGCGACAAAGCAGGCGCCCCACGGCGGGGCAACCCGAAGGGAAGGACGAATGCCGGGCGCATTGCGGCGTTGCGGCACCCAACCAATAGCTACGGCTATTGGCTGGGCACCGCGCCTAGCGCTGCATCCCGGCATCCGTCCTTCGCACTCCCAGTTTTAGGTGAACAGGCCCTAGGCGGCGGGCTCTCCGCGCCGCCGCCACAGCCAGCCCAGGCCTTGCAGCGCGGTCAGCACGACCAGCATGTCCAACCCCAGCTGGGCGCCCCACAGGTGCTTGCTCAGGTCGCGCACACCTTCGCCCAGCAGCGCGATGACGACCTGGGTGACCATGAACAGGCCCAGCACCAGCCCGGCCAGGGCCAGGCGACGCAGGCCGTCGCCGGCACGGCGGCTGGCGGCAAAGAACACCAGGCTGCCGAGCAGGAACAGCGGCGCCAGCGGGGTGACGAGCCTCTCGCGCAACTCCGTCATGCGCACCAGCAGGCTGGTCACCGGCTGCGTGCCGCCATCCAGCCGCTCTAGGTAGCGCCTGTCGGGATAGACATGGAAATAGTGCACCGTGAAGTGGTATGGCAGCGCGTACTGAAGCAGGTGGAAGAAGGTCTCCGGAAACCGCAGGTAGGGCCACACGACGTCGCGCTTGCTCAGCTTCAGGATCTTGGGGCGGCAGAGGCGATCGACGTGCCGCACCTGGGTGCCGCCCGGGCCCGAAAGCTCGTGGCCCCAGGCGTCCACGCCAATGCAGCTGCGCAAATCAGCCGGCACCCCAATCACGTCCAGCTGCGCGGGCGACAGCACCATGTACGAGCCGAGGTACACGCCATGGTAGGCATTGAGGGCCGCGTGCTTGCCCATCAGCAGCGGCACCAGACACAGCACCTGCACCAGCAGCAGGCGCCTGAGCAGCTGCTTGTCCGGCACCAGGCGTTGCCAGCGGCCCGCCCCCCACACGCAGGCCAGCACCAGCGCCGGCACATAGAAGTACTGCACCTTGGCCAGCCCGCAGACCAGGGTGCCGATCACCAGGCACGCCAGCCGCGCCCGCCGGCTACGGGCCAGCAGGCCGACCAGCACCAGCGGCAGCCCGAAAAGAAAGACGTATTCGGCATACAGCGACTGCGCCATGCCGATGTTGTGCGCCATGAAGAACACGCCCAGCCAGGCCAGCGCCAGGCCCATGCACCACCAGGCACCGCGGTTCAGCGCAGCCGCGCATTGCCGGGCCAGCACCAGCGCACAGGCCGCCAGCAGGCACTTGGCGAGGAGCGCGGTGCGCGAGATATCGAAGACGGCGCCCGGCAGGTAGCGCTGCACCCAACCGAGGAACGAGAAAAGGAAGGTCGCCAGTTCCGGGTTCTGCGGCGGGCCGAAGGGCCCGTCGGGCAGCGCCCAGCGGATTCCGTCGCCCAGGGGCGTCAGGAGCAGGTGGCCAGCCACGCGCTTGAAATCGTAGGTGTCGAAGAAGCGCAGCGACTGGGAACCGCCGATCAGCAGCACGCCCACCAGCACCACGATCGCCCAGCCCACGAGTACAGGAATACGGGCGCTCGGGGCGGCGCGCTGCGGCAATGCGTTCATGGCGTGGCGGGTGCAAGCCACACGCAGGCGGCATTTACCGAAGATGTATCAGAAAGCCACAATTATCGACAAACTGCCATCCGCCCGTGATGAAAAATGTGAATTATTTACCGCGGCATCTTAGCCCGCGTCGCTGCTGCCGGAAGCCGTCGGCGCAGTGTCGACCAGCGTCACCAGCACCTGGTCGATGCGGTAGCTGTCCACGTCCATCACCTCGAACTGGTACTGGCCCCAGCGCACCTTGTCGGTGCGGCGCGGAATGCGGCGCAGCATCACCATCAGGAAGCCGCCCAGGGTCTCGTACTCGCCGGGGTGCGGCAGCGGCTCCAGGTCCAGCGTGCGCTCCACGTCCTCGATGGGCGTGATGCCGTCGATCAGCCACGAAGTCTCGTCGCGCTGCACGATCAGTTCCTCGCTCACCGGACCGACGAGGTCGCCCATCACCGTGCTCATCACGTCGTTCAGCGTGACCACGCCCACCACCAGGCTGTATTCGTTGACGATGATGGCGAAGTCCTCGTGCGCCTGGCGGAACTGCAGCAGCACCTCGGCCAGCGTCAGCCGGTCGGGCACCACCAGCGCCTTGTGCACCAGCGCATCGTCGGCCAGCGAGATGGGCAGGTTGTTCAGCACGCGCTGGAACAGGTCCTTGGCGTCCACGTAGCCGACCACGTGGTCGATGTCGCCCACGCAGACCGGGTAGGTCGAGAACGGCTCCTCGGCGATGCGGGCGCGGATGATGTCGTCGCTGTCGTCGCGGTAGAAGAAGGCGATGCGGTCGCGCTGCGTCATGGCCGAGCCGACGGTGCGCGTATCGAGCTCGAACAGGTTCTCGATCACCTGCTGCTCCTGCTCGGCCAGCACCCCGGCGCGCGTGCCGGCCTCGGCCATGGCCAGGATGTCGTCGGAGGTGATGCGGTCGTCGCGCACCGTGGGCAGGCCCAGCACCGTGGCCACGCCGTTGGCCAGCTTGCCGAACAGCCACACCAGCGGCTTGAACAACGCCGTCAGCCATGCCATCGGATGGCTGACCAGCACGGCCAGCCGCTCAGGCTCGGCCATCGCCAGGCGCTTGGGGCTCAGGTCGGCCAGCAGGATGAACAGCGAGGTCACCAGCGTGAACGAGGCCAGAAAGCCCACGGTGGCCGCGCGCTCGGGCGACAGCCACAGTTCCAGCCACGACGAGAAGAACGGCGTGAGCGCGCCCTCGCCCACCACACCGCCCAGGATGGCGACGGCATTCACGCCGATCTGCGCCACGGTGAAGTACTCGCCCGGCTGGTCCTGCGTGCGCATCACCTGCTCGGCGCGGGCATCGCCCTCCTCCATCATCTGGCGCAGCCGCAGCTTGCGCGACGCCGCCAGCGAAATCTCCGCGATCGAAAAGAACGCGCTGGCGGCGATCAGCGCCACGATGACCAGAAGGCTTTGGAGCACGCTCATGGATGGTTCAGGAAAACAAGAGGTATTCCAGTGTATCTGCCGCCCGGCCACGAAAAAGCCGCCCGGAGGCGGCTCGTTGCGGCGGCGGGGATCAGCCCTGCGCGCTCACCAGGCGCTGCAGTTCGCCCGATTCGTACATCTCCATCATGATGTCCGAGCCGCCGACGAACTCGCCGCGCACGTAGAGCTGCGGAATGGTGGGCCAGTGGCTGTAGTCCTTGATGCCCTGGCGGATCTCGGGATCCTCGAGCACGTTGACGGTGGCGATGTTCTTGGCTTCGACGCCGCAGGCCTTCAGGATCTGCACGGCGCGGCCGGAGAAGCCGCACTGCGGGAAGCTGGCCGTGCCCTTCATGAACAGCAGGATGTCGTTGCCCTTGACCAGTTGGTCGATGCGTTGCTGGGTGTCGCTCATGGTGGTAGGTGGGGGTTTCTGATAAGGATGGTTGATTATTTCACGACTGGCAAAACCCGGGCGGCAGGCCAACATCCGCCGCTGGCCCGCTCGATGCCGGCGAGGTCTTCGCGGCTTTGCACCTGCGAGAAGCCCTGCTGTGCCAACAGCGCGCGCACGGCGCCGGCCTGGTCCCAGCCGTGCTCGATCAGCAGCCAGCCGCCGTCGCGCAGATGGGCGGGCGCGGCCTGCACGATGCGGCGGATGTCGTCGAGGCCGTCCGCGCCGCTGGTCAGCGCCTGGCGCGGCTCGTGGCGCAGCGCGGCCATGTGCGGGTCGTCGTCGCGGATGTAGGGCGGGTTGGTGACGATGGCGTCGAACCGCCCTTCCAGGGCCGACAGCCAGTCGCTGCGCGCAAAGCGCACCGGCAGCCGCAGCCGCTCGGCATTGGCGCGGGCCACGGCCAGCGCATCGTCGCTGGCATCCACGGCCCAGACCTCGGCGGCCGGCCGCTGGCTCTGCAGCGCCAGCGCGATCGCGCCGCTGCCGGTGCCCAGGTCGGCCAGGCGCAAAGGGTGTCCATCTCCGCCGGGCAGCAGCTCCAGCGCCCAGTCCACCAGGGTTTCGGTGTCGGGGCGCGGATCGAGCACGCGGGCGTCGACCTGCAGCTGCAGGCCGTAGAACTCCTTGCGGCCGGTGAGGTAGGCCACGGGCTCACCGGCCAGGCGGCGCTGGCACAGCGCCTCGAAGGCCTGCTGCGCCCCGGCGACGACATCCTCCATGGCATCGCCGTCGTGCGTGAGCAGCCAGGCGCGGGCGTCGAGCGGCTGGCCCAGTGCGTGCAGCAGCAGCAGTTGGGCGTCGATGCGCGGCAGCCCGCGCGCCAGCGCTTGCTGCAGGGCCTGGGCGACGGTGGTGGTGGCGCTCATGGTTTTGATAGCTGCTGGCGCTTGTTGCATAGGCATTTCAGATACAAAAGCATTTGAAATCCTTGTGCAGCAAGCGCCAGCCGCTCCTGGTTTATTGGTTGACTTCCAGCTCGGCCAGCTGCTCGGCCTCGCGGGCGGCCTGCAGCGACTCCATCAACTCCTGCAGGTCGCCGTCCATGATGAAGCCGAGCTTGTACAGCGTCAGGTTGATGCGGTGGTCCGTCATGCGGCCCTGCGGGAAGTTGTAGGTGCGGATGCGGTCGCTGCGGTCGCCGCTGCCGATCAGGCCCTTGCGCATCGCGGCCTCCTTGGCGGCGCGCTCGCTGCGCTCCTTCTCCTGCAGCCGCGCCTGCAGCACCTGCAGCGCCTTGGCCTTGTTGCTGTGCTGGCTGCGGCCGTCCTGGCATTCGGCGACGATGCCGGTGGGCAGGTGGACCACGCGCACGGCCGAGTCGGTCTTGTTGATGTGCTGGCCGCCGGCGCCGCTGGCGCGGAAGGTGTCGATGCGCAAATCGGCCGGGTTTAGCGTGATGGCCTGGTGCTCGTCGGGCTCGGGCATCACCGCCACGGTGCAGGCGCTGGTGTGGATCCGGCCCTGGGTCTCGGTGGCGGGCACGCGCTGCACACGGTGGCCGCCCGATTCGAAGCGCATGGCGCCGTAGATGCCGCCACCGGAGGGGCCGTTACCAGCCTGGCCCTCGAAGCGCAGCACCACTTCCTTGTAGCCGCCCAGCTCGGACTCGTTGGCGCTCATGATCTCCACGCGCCAACCCTGGCGCTCGGCGTAGCGCGTGTACATGCGCGCCAGGTCGCCCGCGAACAGCGCCGACTCGTCGCCGCCGGTGCCGGCGCGGATTTCGAGGAAGGCGTTGCGCGCGTCATCGGGGTCGCGGGGCAGCAGCATGCGCTGGAGCTGGCTTTCGAGCTGCTCCAGCTCGGCCTCGCCGCTGGCGATCTCTTCTTGCGCCATGTCGGCCATGTCGGGGTCGGCCAGCATCTCGCGGGCGGTGGCCACGTCGGCCTCGACCTGCTGGTGGCGCTGGTAGCGGCCGGCCACGGCCGACACGTCCACATGCTCGCGCGAGAGCACGCGGAACTGCGCCATGTCGGCCATGATGTCTTCGCGCGAGAGCAGGAAGTCCAGCTCCTTCAGGCGCTCGGCATAGCGCTCCAGTTGCTGGCGGAGAAAGTCTTTCATGGGGGAAAACCGGTACGGGGGAAGGAAAGGCCGGCGCGCCATGGCACCGGAGCTGCTCTGCAAATGAGAGCTGTCAGCGCAGCCTACACCTGCGCTAGAGGCTGTTTTTGTTGTGAGAACGCAGGAACAGGCGCGACACGACCTCGGCCGTCTGCGCGCGCGAGGCGGCATCGCCGGTGTGCAGCTCGGCCATCGCGCCGTGCAGCATCTTCTGCGCCACGCCGCGCGACAGCGCCTCGAGCACGGCGTCCAGGTCGTCGCCCTTGGCCAGGCGCTTGCGGGCGCGCTCGATCTCCTGCGCGCGCCAGGCATCGGCCTGGGCGTTGATCTGGCGGATGAGCTGCACCGAGCCGCCTTCGGGCCGGCGCTGGTCCATCCAGTGCAAAAAGCTCTGCACGCCGGCATCGATGATGGTCTCGGCCTCGGCCACCGCGGCCTGGCGCGAGGCCTGGCCGCTCTGCACCACGCCGGCCAGGTCGTCCACGGTGTACAGGTAGACGTCGCGCAGGCTCTGCACCTCGGGTTCGATGTCGCGCGGCACGGCCAGGTCGACCATGAAGATCGGGCGGTGCCTGCGCTTCTTGAGCGCGCTCTCGACCGCGCCCAGGCCGATGATCGGCAGGCTGGAAGCGGTGCAGCTGATGACGGCGTCATACTCGTGCAGGTGCTCGGGCAGATCGGCCAGGCGCATCACGCCGGCGCCGAAACGGGCCGCGAGCTTCTCGCCGCGGTCCAGCGTGCGGTTGGCGATGGTGATGCGCTCGGGATGCTTGGCGGCGAAGTGCGTGGTGCACAGCTCGATCATCTCGCCCGCGCCGACGAACAGCACGCGGATCTTGGACAGGTCCTCGAACAGCTGGCCCGCCAGCCGCACGGCCGCCGCCGCCATGCTGATGCTGCTGGCGCCGATCTCGGTGGCGCTGCGCACTTCCTTGGCGACCGAGAAGCTGCGCTGGAACAGCTGGTTCAGCGTGGTGCCCAGCGCGCCGGCCTCTTCGGCGGCGCGCACGGCGTTCTTCATCTGGCCGAGGATCTGGGCCTCGCCCAGCACCATCGAATCGAGGCCGCTGGCCACGCGGAAGGCATGGCGCGCCACCAGCCCATCCTGCAGCGTATAGGTGTAGCTGCGCAGCGCATCGGCCGGCACGTTGCCGCTGTGCGCCAGCCAGTGCAGCGTGTGGTCCAGCGCCGGGGCGTCGGCCGCGCAGTAGATCTCGGTGCGGTTGCAGGTCGAGAGGATGGCGGTTTCCACGCCGGTGTGGCGGTGCGGGCCCGACAGGCTGCTGCGCAGGCTGTGCAGCGTGGGCGCGATCTGGTCGAGCGCAAACGCAAAACGGCCCCGGATATCAAGCGGTGCCGTGTTGTGATTGATGCCGAGGGCCCAGACTGCCATAGCCCACGATTATAAAATAATGCCCCAACCTGGAGCGTCGCACAGGTAAGACAGCCCTGCGGCTGCTGCGCCCACCTTGATCTGCATCACGTTTCCATGAATCCCTCGACCGCCCTGCTGCACCTGATGAACTTCTGTGCCCCGGCCGCCGCGCTGAGCGTGCTGCTGGTGGCCGGCCGCTGGCTCTTCGCCCGCCGCACGCAGGCGCTGCTGCCCTGGTACGGGCAGCTGGCGCTGCATTTTCTGGCGGGGGTGGTCGCGCTCTTCGTGGCCCTCATGCTCTGGGGCCGCGACGGCACGCTGGCCGGCTACACCCTGCTGATCGCAGCGCTGGCCACCAGCCAGTGGGCGGTGCTGCGCGGCTGGAAGGCCTAGGCTTCGACCTTGTCGGAGTGCAGCCAGTTGCGCTGCGCGCCGAACACCAGGTTCGGGTAGGTGTCCTTGCCGCGGCTGCCGTTGTAGCGGCCCAGCGCCATGAAGAGGTCGCCGTTCTCGCGGTCGATGTAGTGGCGCAGGATCACGCAGCCAAAGCGCAGGTTGGTCTGCATGTGGAAGAGCTTTTCCGGGTCGCCGTCGCCGATGGCGCGCGTCCAGAACGGCATCACCTGCATGTAGCCGCGCGCGCCCACCGACGACACGGCGAACTTGCGAAAGCCGCTCTCCACCTGCACCAGCCCCAGCACCAGCGATTCGTCGAGGCGCGCGCGGCGCGACTCGTACCACACGGTCTGCAGGAAATCGCGGCGGATCTCCCAGTCGGGCTTGCGCTTGCGCAGGCGGTCACTCATCGAGCCCAGCCAGCGCAGGTAGCGGATCTTGGCCTCGGTGGAGACGAACACCGGCTCGGGCGGCGCGTTACTGCCCACGGCGGCACTGAGCGCCGTGCGCACCGAATCGATCAGCGGCTCCTCGAGCTGCCCGCCGGCATGGGCCGCCTGGGGCGCGGCCAGCCACGCGCCCGGCCCGGCCATTGCGGACAGGATGCAGGCGCGGCGCGACAGGCCGGCCGGCACCGCCGGCAGGCCATCGCTGCGATGGCTTTTCCCCTCAGGACTCATCAGTTTTGGATACGTTGCAGCACAAACCCGAGCACATCGGCCGCCGCCACCTTGGTGGCTTCGGTATCGCGGCGGTGCTGGTATTCGAGCTGGCCTTCCTTCAGGCCCCGGTCGGACAGCACCACGCGATGCGGCACGCCAATCAGCTCCCAGTCGGCAAACATGGCGCCAGGGCGCTCGCCGCGGTCGTCCAGTATCACATCCACGCCGGCGGCCGCCAAGTCGTCATGTAGCTTTTCGGCCGCAGCCTTGACCTCGGCGCTGCGGTCGAAGCCGATGGGGCAGACCACCACGGTGAACGGCGCGATCGCGTCGGGCCAGATGATGCCGCGCTCGTCGTGGTTCTGCTCGATGGCCGCGGCCGGCAGGCGTGTCACGCCGATGCCGTAGCAGCCCATCTCGAAGAACTGGGGCTTGCCGTTCTCGTCGAGGAAGGTGGCGTTCATGGCCTGGGAATACTTGGTGCCCAGGTAGAACACATGGCCAATCTCGATGCCGCGCTCGATCGCCAGCAAGCCCTGGCCGTCGGGCGACGCATCGCCGGCGACCACGTTGCGCAGGTCCGCAACCACGTCCGGCTCGGGCAGGTCGCGGCCGAAGTTGACGCCGGTGAGGTGGTAGTCCGCCTCGTTGGCGCCGCAGATCCAGTCGGCCATCACGGCCACCTCGCGGTCCACCACCAGCTTGACCGGTTTTTGCAGGCCGATGGGGCCCAGGTAGCCGGGCTGGCAGCCGAAGTGCGCCTCGATCTCGGACACGGTGGCGAAGCGGAAGCCCGCCAGGCCCTCGACCTTGCCGACCTTGATCTCGTTCATCTCGTGGTCGCCGCGCAGCAGCAGCAGCCAGACCTGGGTCTTGACGATCTCGCCGGCCTCGTTGGTGGCGTCCGTTGCCAGCACCAGCGACTTCACCGTGCGTGCCAGCGGCAGGCCCAACTGCGTGGCCACCGATTCGCAGGTGCTGTTGCCCGGCGTGGCCACCTTGGCCATGGCTTCGCCGGCGGCAGCGCGTGGCGCGGTGGGCGCCAGCGCCTCGGCCTTCTCGATGTTGGCCGCGTAGTCGCTGTTCGGGCTGTAGACGATGGCATCCTCGCCGGTGGCGGCAATCACCTGGAACTCTTCGCTCAGGTCGCCGCCGATCGCGCCGCTGTCGGCACGCACCGCGCGGTACTGCAGGCCGAAGCGGTCGAAGATGCGCTTGTAGGCCGCGCGCATGCCCTGGTAGCTGACCTGGGCGGCGTCCTTGTCCTTGTCGAAGGAGTAGGCGTCCTTCATGATGAACTCGCGGCCGCGCATCAGGCCGAAGCGCGGACGGCGCTCGTCGCGGAACTTGGTCTGGATCTGGTAGAGGTTCTTGGGCAGCTGCTTGTGGCTCTTGAACTCCTGGCGGCCGATGTCCGTCACCACCTCTTCGCTGGTGGGCTGGACGATGAAGTCACGTCCATGGCGGTCCTGGATGCGCAGCAGCTCCGGGCCCATCTTGTCGAAGCGGCCGGTCTCCTGCCACAGCTCGGCCGGCTGCACCACCGGCATCGTCACCTCGATGGCACCGGCGCGGTTCATCTCCTCGCGCACGATGGCCTCGACCTTCTGAATCACCCTGAGGCCCATGGGCATGTAGTTGTAGATGCCTGCGCCCAGCTTCTTGATCATGCCGGCGCGCGTCATCAGCTTGTGGCTGACGACTTCCGCGTCCGCAGGCGCCTCTTTGAGAGTGGAAATCAGAAATTGAGATGCTTTCATGGTGTTAAGTAGTTGCCCGCGTGTTGGTGGTATCGGCGGCGGGCATAATGGATGCAGTTTAAAAAATTGGGGTTAGATTATGCTGGACAGAGAAGGCTTTCGGCCTAACGTCGGCATCATCCTGCTCAACCAGCGCAACCAGGTGTTCTGGGGCAAACGCATCCGCACCCACAGCTGGCAGTTTCCGCAGGGCGGTATCGACCGTGGAGAAACCCCTGAGCAGGCGATGTTTCGTGAGCTGCACGAAGAAGTGGGCTTGCGACCGGATCATGTTCGTATTGTGGCCAGAACGCGAGATTGGCTGCGCTACGAGGTGCCCGAGCGCTATATCCGTCGCGATGCAAGAGGCTATTATCGCGGACAAAAGCAGATTTGGTTCCTGCTGCAGCTGACAGGCAACGACTGGGACCTGAATCTGCGCGCCACCAACCATCCCGAGTTCGACGCCTGGCGCTGGAACGACTACTGGGTGCCGCTGGACGTGGTGGTGGAGTTCAAGCGCGGCGTCTACGAGCTGGCGCTGACCGAGCTGTCGCGCTTTCTGCCGCGCAACGAGTTGCGCAACCGCTATCTGCGCAGCGGCACGCGCCAGCGCGACCATGGCGAGGGCCTTTCCACCGCGCCGCGGCAGGATATGCGCCACCGGACCGCGCCGCTGCATGGCCACGCCGCGGGCGAAACCGGCTCGCTGTCCTTCCATTCGCCGCTGCGCACCATGCAGGAGATGGAGCTGCCGCCCGGCGCTACCTTCGATCCCGATCCCAGTTCCGACCTGGGCATGCGATAGATAAAAAAAGCCCCCCGAGACGAAATCCCGGGGGGCTTTTTGCATTCAGGCCGCCGTGCCCATCAGCACCATGTTGTCGCGGTGCAGCATCTCCGGTTCACCCATGTAGCCCAGCAACTGCTCGATCTCACCGGACGACTTGCGGCACAGGCGCCGCGCCTCGACGCTGGAGTAATTGGCCAGGCCCCGGGCGATCTCGCGGCCCTGCGCGTCCTTGACGGCGATCACGTCGCCGCGCGAGAACTCGCCCTCGACGCTCACCATGCCAATGGGCAGCAGGCTCTTGCCTTCCTGCTGCAGCTTGCGGGCTGCGCCCTCGTCCACCGCCACGGCCCCGCGCAACTGCAGGTGGTCCATCATCCACTGCTTGCGGGCCTGCTTCTTGGGCGTGTGGGCCACCAGCAGCGTGCCTATGGATTCGCCTGCCACCAGGCGCAGCAGCACGTCCTGCTCGCGCCCCCAGGCGATGGCCGTCGAGGCGCCCGAGCCCGCCGCCCGCTTGGCCGCCAGGATCTTGGTCAGCATGCCGCCCTTGCCGATGCCGGAGCCGGCGCCGCCGGCCATGGCTTCGAGCGCCACATCGCCGGCCTGGGCCTCGTGCACGAACTGGGCATCCGGGTTCTTGCGCGGATCGGCGGTGTACAGGCCTTTCTGGTCGGTCAGGATCACCAGCGCATCGGCCTCCACCAGGTTGGCCACCAGGGCGCCCAGCGTGTCGTTGTCGCCGAACTTGATCTCGTCGTTGACCACCGTGTCGTTCTCGTTGATGACCGGCAGCACCCCCAGGCGCAGCAGCGTCAGCAGCGTGACGCGGGCGTTCAGGTAGCGCTCGCGGTCGGCCAGGTCGGCGTGCGTCAGCAGCACCTGGGCACTGGCGAGGTTCTGCTCGCGCAGCTTGGTCTCGTACATCTGCACCAGGCCCATCTGGCCGACGGCCGCCGCCGCTTGCAGCTCGTGGATCTCCTGCGGGCGGCGCGCCCAGCCCAGGCGCTTCATGCCTTCGGCCACGGCGCCACTGGAGACCATGATCACCTCGCGGCGCACGCCGTCCTTGCCGCCGACCAGGGCCGCCAGCTGCCGGCTCCACTCGCCGATGGCTGCCTCATCCAGCCCCCGGCCCTCGTTGGTGACCAGGCTGGAGCCCACCTTGACGACGATGCGACGTGCGTCGCGCAGAACATGCGATGTCATTTTTTGAATAAAATTGGCTTCAAACGCTTTACTGGCAAGCGCCAGCAGCTATCAAAAAAGGAGTTTTCAGGCCGGCGGCGCAAAGCGCGGGTCGTCGGACAAGTCCGGCGTCTCCTCGTCCTTGAAGCGCGGATCGACCTCGACATAGCCCTGCTCCTGCAGCTGCACCTTGTGGACATGCTCGTAGATCGAGCGGATCAGCGGCTCGCAGCCCTCGCGCGTCAGTGCCGAGATCTCGAACACCGGCCCCTTCCACTTGAAGCGCTTGACGAAATCCTTGACCAGCGCAGCGCGTTCGTCCCCGGGCACCATGTCGAGCTTGTTCAGCACCAGCCAGCGCGGCTTGTCGTACAGCTCGGCGTCGTACTTCTTGAGCTCGGCCACGATGGCCTTGGCCTGCGCCACCGGATCGACATTCTCGTCGAACGGCGCTGCGTCCACGACGTGCAGCAGCAGCCGCGTGCGCTGCAGGTGGCGCAGGAACTGGTGCCCCAGGCCCGCGCCTTCGGAGGCGCCTTCGATCAGGCCCGGAATGTCGGCCACCACGAAACTCTGCTCCGGCCCCACGCGCACCACGCCCAGGTTGGGGTGCAGCGTGGTGAAGGGGTAGTCCGCAATCTTGGGGCGCGCGTTGGACACCGCCGAGATGAAGGTCGACTTGCCCGCATTGGGCATGCCAAGCAGGCCCACGTCCGCCAGCACCTTCAGCTCCAGCTTCAGGTTCTTGCGCTCGCCGGGCCAGCCGGGCGTCTTCTGGCGCGGCGCGCGGTTGATCGCGCTCTTGAAGCGCAGGTTGCCGAAGCCGCCGTCGCCGCCCTTGGCAATCGTCACCACCTCGCCGGGCGTCAGCAGCTCGTACAGCACCTCGCCGGTCTCGGCATCGGTGATGATGGTGCCCACCGGCATCTTCAGCGTGATGTCGTCGCCCGCCGCGCCGAACATGTCGGAGCCCATGCCGTGCTCGCCGCGCTTGGCCTCGTGGCGGCGCGAATAGCGGTAGTCCACCAGGGTGTTCAGGTTCACGTCGGCGATGGCAAAGACATGGCCGCCCCGGCCGCCGTCGCCGCCATTGGGCCCGCCGAATTCCTTGTACTTCTCGTGGCGGAAAGAGACGCACCCATTGCCACCGTCGCCTGCGGCAACGTCGATAAAAGCCTCGTCAACGAATTTCATGGTTGCTATCTCGATTCAGCCCGGTTCGCCCGCATTGTCGCACCGGCCGCATATGCAATAAAAACAACAAAGCCCCGCACGGGCGGGGCCTTGTGGATGGACCCGGAACCGGGTCCACGTGCTCCAGGCGCCTATCAGGCTGCCTTGGTGATGTTCACCGTGTGCTTGGACAGTGCACCCTTCGTTTCGAAGGACACATGGCCATCCGCCAGAGCAAACAAGGTGTGATCCTTGCCCACGCCCACGTTCACACCGGGGTGGAACTTGGTGCCGCGCTGGCGCACGATGATGGAGCCTGCGCTGACCAGCTGGCCACCGAAAGCCTTCACGCCCAGCATTTTCGGCTTGGAATCACGTCCGTTTCGCGTAGAGCCGCCGCCTTTTTTCTGTGCCATGAGATATAGCTCCTGTTAAGCAGCGATTGCACCGATTTGCAATTCGGTGTACTGCTGACGATGACCTTGGCGCTTCTGGTAGTGCTTGCGACGGCGCATCTTGAAGATGCGAACCTTGTCGTGCTTACCATGAGCCACCACCGTGACCGTAACCGTTGCGCCGGACACCAGGGGCGTGCCAACCTTGAGCTCAGCGCCGTTGCCGACTGCGAGCACCTGGTCGATCACGATTTCCTGGCCAACGTCCGCAGCAATCTGTTCTACCTTGATTTTTTCGCCGGAAGCAACGCGATACTGCTTGCCACCGGTTTTTATGACCGCGTACATATTGAACCTCGTGTATTCAGGAATACCTCTGCAAAAATTCTGCAGAGCCCGCTATTCTATCACCACTGCACAATTGACGCAAGTCCTTGAAATCCCACGCGCCCTGGGGGTTGCAGGCATCCCCTAGCCAGCCACAAGATCCCACGACAGACCGAAGCGCGTCAGGTACTTGCGCAGCCGGTCCGCGTCGTTGACCACCGTGCGCTGCCCGCGCGAGGCCTGGAACAGCGTGCGCCCTGCATCCGACAGGCTGCGCGCGCGCCGGCAAACCTCCCACACGCCCTGCAGCTGGATGCGGTCGAACCGGTCCAGCGCCTCCCAGGCCTCGGCGCCCACCAGTTGCCGCAGCGCGTCCTCCACGCCCTCGGCCACCCCCAAAGCTTCGGCCTGCGGCTGCCACAGCCAGCGCAGGCGCGCAATCTCGGCCTCGACCAGCCCCACGCTGATGCGCCCGCCCTCTGCCAGCGTGCCCAGGCGCATGATGCTGGCCGACAGGTCGCGGAAATTGCCGCGCCACAGCGCCTCTCCCGATGCGGCAAAGCGCAGATAGGCGGACCGGGCCTCGGTGGCAAAGCGCACGGCGCCGCCGAGTTCGGCCGCCGCGCGCACCAGCAGGTAGTCGATGTTCGGCTCGATGTCCTCGGGCCGCGCCGCCAGTCCCGGCAGCACATAGCTCCACAGATTGATGCGGGCGAACAGGTCTTCGCGGAAGCGCCCCTCGGCCACCTCGCGGCGCAGGTCGCGGTTGGTGCCGGCGACCAGCTGGAAATCACTCTCCACCTCGCGGTCGCTGCCCAGCGGGTAGAAGCGCTTTTCCTCGACGGCCTTGAGCAGCATCGCCTGCTCGTCCAGGCCCAGCTCGCCGATCTCGTCGAGAAACAACACGCCCCGGTGCGCGGTGCGCAGCAGCCCGGCGCGCTCAGCCGCCGCGCCGGTGAAGGAGCCCTTCTTGTGCCCGAACAGCGTGGATGCGGCACCATCGCCGTGCAGCGTGGCGCAGTTCACCTCGACGAACTCCCCCTCCACCTGGTGGCGCGCCCGCTTCAGTTCATACATGCGCCGCGCCAGGTGCGACTTGCCCGCGCCCGTGGGCCCGGTGAACAAGATCGGCGCGCGCGAGCGCACCGCCACCCGCTCCACCTCGTCGATCAAGGCGTTGAAGCGCGCATTGCGCGTGGCGATGCCGCTCTTGAGGAACTGCACCGCATCGCGCTGCTCCGAGCCGAAGCGCTGCGCGATCCCGTCGTAGCGCGACAGATCCAGGTCGATCAGGGCATAGGTGCCGGGATCGCCCTCCCGCTGGCGCTTGGGCGGCGAGGTCTGCACCAGCACGCCCGGGATGCGACGCGACTCCACCAACAGGAACATGCAGATCTGCGCCACATGCGTGCCGGTGGTGATGTGGGCCCAGTACTCCTCGCGCTCCGCATCGAAGCGGTAGCCCTGCAGCCAGTCGAACAGTCGCGCATAGACCTCGCCGAAATCCCAGGGATCGGCAATGTCCAGCGGCACCAGGCTCACCGTGGTCTCCGGCGATGCCGTGGCCATGTCGCCGCGCACCAGCTCGGCCAGTTCTGCATGCGGTGGCGTGTACAGCAGCTCGAACCGGTCGACGACCATGTCTTCGTGCTGGAGCAAAGACACCGAGGGACGCCATTTCTGCCACCGGCCCGCACCCCGCCCGGCGTCGAGCTGCGTACCCAGGAATCCGATGACAACCTTGCTTTTAGCCATATCTCATTATCTATAAATCTAGCTGTTTATCTATTTTTCTCAAGATACGCATCGCCCCCTTCCACGATCATCAAATTTTTTCCTCTTGAAAATCAATGCATTGGTGGAAATTGGCCGGCAGGCAGAAAACTTGGCACGCATCTGGCAATAGACCAGGCATCAGGTGCAGGCGCCGAACGCTCACAGGACAGGGTTGGGGCCCCAAGCCCGCCCTGCCGGTGCCGCCAACCCGGATGCCTTGCGAGGCACTGTTGGTAGGCGGTATGCCGCACGGCGCAAGCACCTGGTGAACGGCACGGTTGTGGAAACCACCCTTCGTGGTGCCTGGTTCGACTCCAGGCGTGCCACCAACTGGTAGCTCAGTGGGAAGAGCAACTTCGCAAGGAGTCCGTCGCAGGTTCGAATCCTGCCCATGACCGCCGGCCCGCAAGGGCCGGCCTTGAAACGGTCGAAAGACCACCCGCCGAACGCGGGGCGCAGATGCGGGATGGCAGCAGCCATTCCAGCGCCGCTCCCCGTCAGCCGGCGGCGGTTTGCGCCAGACCCGGCGCAGCCCGCGCCCGCAGCCAGCCGCGCGGCCGCCCGATGACCATCGGGCCGCAGCACCGGCGCACTGCATGGCCCGAAGCTGCGCCCCTGGGGCCCCGCCGCCGCTGTAACGGCAACCGCGATACGACAAGGAGAAAAAAATGCTGAGAATCATGACCGTACAGATCAAGAAGAACGAAAAAGGCATCCTGCTGCGCAACGGCAGTTTCGAGCGCGTGCTGGCCAGCGGCACGCACCGCCTGTTCAGCGGCTTCGACAGCCTGCGCGTGGAAACCTTTGCGCTGGAGCAGGCCGCGTTCGCGCACAGCCTCGCCGACTACCTGCTGACGCGCGAGCCCGAGGTCATGGCCGAGCACTTCGTGCGCGTGGAGCTGGCCGAGCACGAGGCCGGCCTGCGCAGCGAAAACGGCGTGCTGGTCGAAATCCTGCCGCCCGCCACACGCCGCCTGTACTGGAAGGGGCTGGCCGAGGTGGACGTGGACATCGTCGACCTGCGCGCCGGCGCCGCGCTGCCGCCTGCGCTGGTGGCGCGCCTGGCGCAGTCCGCGCTGCGTGCCCGTCCCATGGCGGGACTGGCAGGCGTGGCGCTGGTCGAGGTGCCCGAGTCGGCCTGCGCCGTGCTGACGGTCGACGGCCAGCTGCAGCCGCTGCTGCCTCCGGGCACGCATGGCTTCTGGAAGTTCGGCCGCGCGCTCAAGCACGAGATCGTGGAGCTGCGCCTGCAAGCCATGGAGGTCTCGGGCCAGGACATCATGACCCGCGACAAGGTGGGCCTGCGTGTCAACCTGAATGCGGCCTGGCGCTACACCGATGTGCTGCTGGCCCATCGCCAGTTGCCCAAGCCCGCCGAGCACCTGTACCGCGAGCTCCAATTCGCGCTGCGCGCCGCCGTGGGCACGCGCACGCTCGACGAGCTGCTGGAGAACAAGACGGCGATCGACGAAACGGTCGGCACGCACATGGCCGCCAGGCTGCCTGCCTACGGACTGCAGCTGGAGAGCGTGGGCGTGAAGGACATCGTGCTGCCCGGCGACATGAAGGCCATCCTGACCCAGGTGGTGCAGGCCGAGAAGCAGGCCCAGGCCAACGTGATCCGCCGCCGCGAGGAAACCGCCGCCACGCGCTCGCTGCTCAACACCGCCAAGGTCATGGAGGACAACCCCGTGGCCCTGCGCATGAAGGAGCTGGAGACGCTGGAGCGCGTGGCCGAGCGCATCGACAAGATTTCCGTCTTTGGCGGACTCGACCAGGTGCTCAACGGCCTGGTGAAAATGCGTTGAACCAGGAGAATCAAAAAATGACCCAACCACCGTACGACATCGAGGAAGTCCCGAACGGCGTGCCCGTCAAGATGTGGACCCGCGGCGTGCCCGTGGAGGAAGACGCCCGCAAGCAGCTGCGCAACATCGCCCGCTTGCCCATCGTCTACCAGCATGTGGCGGTGATGCCCGACGTGCACCTGGGCATCGGCGCCACCATCGGCTCGGTGGTGCCCACACTCAAGGCCATCATCCCGGCGGCCGTGGGTGTGGACCTTGGCTGCGGCATGATGGCCTGCAAGACCACGCTGGCAGCCAGCGACCTGCCCGACAACCTCTCGGGCGTGCGCGCCGCCATCGAGCGCGCGGTGCCCGTGGGCCGCACGCCCACGCGCCAGGGCCGCGACCGCGGCGCCTGGGACACCCCGCCGGCCGAGACCGACCGCGCCTGGGCCGCGCTGGCGCAGGAGTTCGAGGAAATCTGCGAAGCGCATCCGCGCATGGCCAAGACCAACAACTACCAGCACCTGGGAACGCTGGGCACCGGCAACCACTTCATCGAGCTCTGCCTCGATGAACGGCAGGCCGTGTGGATCATGCTGCACTCCGGCTCGCGCGGCGTGGGCAACGCCATCGGCACGCACTTCATCGAGCTGGCCAAGAAGGACGCCGAGCTGCACCAGCGCAACCTGCCCGACCAGGACCTGGCCTACTTCGAGGAAGGCGCGCGCTACTTCGGCGACTACGTGAAGGCCGTGGGCTGGGCGCAGAAGTTCGCCGCCGCCAACCGCGAGGTGATGATGGTCCGCGTGATCCAGGCGCTGCGGCAGGCCATCGCCAAGCCGTTCGAGACGCATGTGGAAGCGGTGAACTGCCACCACAACTATGTGCAGCGCGAGACGCACTTCGGCCAGGAGGTCTTCGTCACCCGCAAGGGCGCGGTGAGCGCCGCGCAGGGCCAGTTGGGGATCATTCCGGGCAGCATGGGCGCCAAGAGCTACATCGTGCGCGGCAAGGGCAACCCGGAGAGCTTCAACAGCTGCAGCCACGGCGCGGGCCGCACCATGAGCCGCACCCAGGCCAAGAAGCGCTTCACGGTGGCCGACCAGATCCAGGCCACCGAGGGCGTGGAATGCCGCAAGGACGCCGACGTGATCGACGAGATCCCGATGGCCTACAAGGACATCGACGCCGTGATGGCCGCGCAGCAGGACCTGGTGGAGGTGGTGTACACGCTCAAGCAGGTGGTCTGCGTGAAGGGCTAGGAACTGCGCGTGCCAACCGCAGCCAGCGCAATATTCAAAAAAGATAGCTGCTTGCGCTTACTGCACAAGCGCTGGAGGCATATTTTATGCAAAACACCTTATCCGAGGCCGTGGCCATCGACGGCTCGCAGGGCGAAGGCGGCGGCCAGATCCTGCGCACCAGCCTGGCGCTGGCGATGGTCACCGGGCGGCCGCTCGCCATGGAGCGCATCCGCGCGGGGCGCCCTAAGCCCGGGCTGATGCGCCAGCACCTGGCCTGCGTGCAGGCGGCGGCCGGCGTATGCGGCGGCGCGGCGGAAGGCGCCGAGCCGGGCAGCACCGCGCTGCGCTTCACCCCGGGGCCGGTGCGCGCCGGCAATTACCACTTCCCGGTGGCCGGCGCCGGCAGTTGCCTGCTGGTGCTGCAGACCGTGCTGCCCGCGCTGATGCTGGCCGACGGCGACAGCCGCCTGCAGCTGAGCGGCGGCACGCACAACCCGATGGCGCCGCCCTTCGACTTTCTGCAGAACGCCTTCGCGCCGTTGCTGGCGCGGCTGGGCGTGGGCCTGGAGCTGCAATTGCTGCGCCGGGGCTTCCATCCCGCCGGCGGTGGGCAGGTGCAGGCCACGGTGCGCCCGGCCGCGGCGCTCGCACCGGTGGACCTGCCGGAGCCCGGCCCGTTGCAGGACGCCTGGGCCGAGGCGCTGGCGCCCGGCCTGCCCCGCCGCATACCGGCGCGCGAGCTGGAGGCCATCGGCCGCCACCTGGGCTGGACCCATGAGCGCGGCCAGCTGCGCCAGGCGGTGGCGCGCCAGAACGAGGGGCCGGGCAATGCGCTGCTGGCCATCCTGCGGCACCAGGAGCTGACCGAGGTGTTCTGCGGCTTCGGCCAGCCGGGCATCTCATCCGAGCAGGTGGCCGCCCGCGTGGCCCGTACCGTGCAGGCCTACCAGACCAGCGGCGCCGCGCTCGGCCCCTATCTCGCGGACCAGTGGATGCTGCCGCTGGCCCTGGCGGTATGGCGCAGCGGCCGCCCCGCCAGCTACACGGCCAGCGCCTGGAGCCCGCGCAGCGCCACCAACGCCGCGGTCATCGCCCGCTGGCTGCCCGTCACCGTGGAGTCCCATCCTGACTGTGGTGGGCGGCGCGTGCGGGTAGGGCTGCAGCCACGCGCGCTGTAGCGCAGGAGGCTTTCCCGCTCAGGAAAACCCGGGCGGTTTCCTATAATGCCGAGTCCCGTTGATCCACCGAGTGTCTCGCCTTGTCCAACTCCCTCGCCCCTCATGCCGCCAACCCCCTGACGCTCATCGCCGACGACATGCGCCAGGTTGATGCACTGATTGCAAAACGGCTGAGCTCCTCGGTGCCGCTGATCGGCGAAATCTCCCACTACATCATTGCCGCCGGCGGCAAGCGGCTGCGGCCCTCGCTGCTGCTGCTGGTGTGCGGGGCGCTGGGCTACCGGGGCGCGCAGCGCTTCAACCTGGCCGCGGTGGTCGAGTTCATCCACACCGCCACGCTGCTGCACGACGACGTGGTGGACGAATCGACGCTGCGCCGCGGCCGCCCCACCGCCAACGAGAGCTTCGGCAACGCGGCCAGCGTGCTGGTGGGCGACTTCCTGTACTCGCGCGCCTTCCAGATGATGGTGGACGCCGACAGCATGAAGGTCATGCAGATCCTGTCGGAAGCCACCAACGTGATCGCCGAGGGCGAGGTGCAGCAGCTGATCAACACCCATAACATCGACCTGGACGAGGCCGGTTACCTGTCGGTGATCCGCTCCAAGACCGCCAAGCTGTTCGAGGCCAGCGCCCGCCTGGGTGCGGTGCTGGCCAATGCGGGCCCCGAAGTGGAGCAGGCCTGCGCCAGCTACGGCCAGGCACTGGGCACGGCCTTCCAGGTGATCGACGACGTGCTCGACTACGCCGGCGACGCCGACCTGATGGGCAAGAACCTGGGTGACGACCTGCGCGAAGGCAAGGTCACGCTGCCGCTGATCATCGCCATGCGCCGGGCCTCGCCCGAGCACAAGGCGATGATCGAGACCGCCATCACCGAAGGCGAAACGCCGCACATGGACGCCATCATCCGCGTGGTGCGGGACACCGGCGCGCTGGACGCCACGCGCGACGCCGCCGCCGCCCAGGCCCAGGAGGCCATACAGTCCCTCGAGGGGCTGGCCGACAACGAATATGCACAGGCCTTGCACGCGCTGGCAGCACAGTTGCTTTCCCGCTCCGTCTAGGCCGCAGTGAGCGGCATCGCATTTCTTTTTCCACCAACCACTGCTACAGTCCGCACGGCCTAAAGATAATTTTTCACCAATATTGACAATTGGCTACATGACCGAGCCTGAGACCTCCTCCGCCGCGACGACGCTTGCCCTGCCCGGTATCGCCCGGGCGTTGGTCAGCAGCAACAAGCTCCCCTTGGCCAAGGCCGAGGCCATCTACGCCAAGAGTCAGAAAAACCGCAACAGCTTCATCGCCGAGCTGACCGACGCGGGTGCCGTATCCGCCCGGGATGTCGCGGACATCATCTCCTCGGTCTTCAGCGTGCCTATCCTGGACCTGGACAGCATCGACCTGCAGCGCCTGCCCGCCGGGCTGCTGGACGGCAAGCTGCAGCAGACGCACAAGATCATCGCCCTGGCCAAGCGCGGCAGCCGCCTGGTGGTGGCTGCGGCCGATCCGACCGACCACTCCATTGCCGACCAGATCAAGTTCTCCACGCAGCTCGGCGTGGACTGGGTGGTGGCCGAGCACGACAAGATCGCCAAGGCGCTCGAAACCCTGGGCAAATCGACCAGCGAAAGCCTGGATGCCATCGTCGGCGACGACGACATCGACTTCGAACTCACCGACGACCGCGCCGAGCAGGCCGCCGACGAGGCGAACGATGTCGAAGACGCCCCGATCGTGCGTTTTCTGCACAAGATGCTGGTGGATGCGTTCAACATGCGCGCCTCCGACCTGCACTTCGAGCCCTTCGAGAACACCTACCGCATCCGCTTCCGCATCGATGGCGAGCTGCGCGAGATCGCCTCGCCGCCCATCGGCATCAAGGACAAGCTCGCCTCGCGCATCAAGGTGATCTCGCGCCTGGATATCTCGGAAAAGCGCGTGCCGCAGGACGGCCGCATGAAGCTGAAGATGGGCCCCAACCGGGTCATCGACTTCCGCGTCAGCACCCTGCCCACGCTGTTCGGCGAGAAGATCGTGATCCGTATCCTCGACCCCAGCAGCGCCAAGATGGGCATCGACGCGCTGGGCTACGAGCCCGAGGAAAAGGCCCGGCTGATCGACGCCATCCACCGCCCCTACGGCATGATCCTGGTGACCGGCCCGACCGGCTCGGGCAAGACGGTGTCGCTCTACACCTGCCTGAACATGCTCAACACCGCCGCCGTCAACATCGCAACGGCGGAAGACCCATCGGAAATCAACCTGCCCGGCGTCAACCAGGTGAACGTGAACGAGAAGGCCGGCCTGACCTTCGCGGCGGCGCTGCGCGCCTTCCTGCGCCAGGACCCGGACATCATCATGGTGGGTGAAATCCGCGACCTGGAAACCGCCGACATCGCCATCAAGGCCGCGCAGACCGGCCAC
Source organism: Comamonas humi (assembly GCF_054782535.1). NCBI lineage: Bacteria > Pseudomonadati > Pseudomonadota > Betaproteobacteria > Burkholderiales > Comamonadaceae > Comamonas > Comamonas humi. Next base: position 243,322 of record NZ_BAAGSH010000007.1, read on the forward strand.
CTGGTGCTGTCCACGCTGCACACCAACGACGCGCCGACCACGCTCACGCGCATGCGCAACATGGGCATCGCGCCGTTCAACATCGCGTCCAGCGTGATCCTGATCACCGCCCAGCGCCTGGCCCGCCGGCTGTGCCCGGTCTGCAAGCGCCCGGCGGACATCCCCCACGAATCGCTGCTGGATGCGGGCTTTCGCGAGGAGGACCTGGACGGCACCTGGGTGCCCTACGAGGCCGTGGGCTGCGACGAGTGCAACAATGGCTACAAGGGCCGCGTCGGCATCTACCAGGTGATGCCGGTGTCCGAGGAGATCCAGCGCATCATCCTGCGCGAAGGCTCGGCGCTGGAGATCGCTGCACAGGCCAGTGCCGAAGGCGTGCGCTCGCTGCGCGGCTCGGGCCTGCACAAAGTACAAAAAGGATTGACGTCGCTCGAGGAAGTGCTGGCAGTCACCAACGAATAATTTTGCAAGGGAGAGGGAAATGGCAACGGCAACAACAACATCCGCCAGAAAGAGTCCCAACGAAACCGTCTACGAATGGGAAGGCAAGGACCGGCAGGGCAAGGTCGTGCGCGGCGAGATGCGGGCCGGCGGCGAGAACCAGGTCATCGCATCGCTGCGGCGCCAGGGCGTGCTGCCGTCGAAGATCAAGAAGCGCAGGATGCGCTCGGGCAAGAAGATCAAGCCCAAGGACATCGCGCTGTTCACCCGCCAGCTCGCCACCATGATGAAGGCCGGCGTACCGCTGCTGCAGGCCTTCGACATCGTGGGCCGGGGCAGCACGAATGCCAGCGTCACCAAGCTGCTCAATGACGTGCGCACCGACGTGGAGACCGGCTCGTCGCTGAGCACGGCCTTTCGCCGCCACCCGATGTACTTCAACGCGCTGTACTGCAACCTGGTGGAGGCCGGCGAGGCCGCCGGTATCCTGGAAGACCTGCTCGACCGCCTGGCCACCTACATGGAGAAGACCGAGGCCATCAAGAGCAAGATCCGCTCGGCGCTGATGTACCCGTCCGCGGTGGTCATCGTGGCCTTCGTCGTGGTGTCGATCATCATGGTCTGGGTGATCCCGGCGTTCAAGGAGGTGTTCACCTCGTTCGGCGCCGACCTGCCGGCGCCCACGCTGATCGTCATGGGCATCAGCGACTTCTTCGTGAAGTGGTGGTACGTGATCTTTGCCGCCATCGGCGGCGGCCTGTACTTCTTCTTCCAGGCCTGGAAGCGCAACGAGAAGATGCAGCGTTTCATGGACCGGCTGCTGCTGCGCATCCCCATCTTCGGCCCGCTGGTCGAGAAGGCCTGCGTGGCGCGCTGGACACGCACGCTGTCCACCATGTTCGCGGCCGGCGTGCCGCTGGTGGAAGCGCTCGACTCGGTGGGCGGCGCCTCGGGCAACTCCCTGTTCGTCGACGCCACCGACAAGATCCAGCAGGAAGTCTCCACCGGCACCAGCCTCACCGTGGCCATGACCAATGCCCACGTGTTCCCGTCGATGGTGCTGCAGATGTGCGCGATCGGCGAGGAATCCGGCTCCATCGACCACATGCTGGGCAAGGCCGCCGACTTCTACGAGGCTGAGGTGGATGAGGCCGTGGCCGGCCTGTCGAGCCTGATGGAGCCCATCATCATCGTCTTCCTGGGTACCTTGATCGGCGGCATCGTGGTCTCGATGTACCTGCCCATCTTCAAGCTCGGGCAGGTGGTGTGATGCTCGCTATGCTGGATATGGCGCCGGTGGCGCTAGCCGTGGTGATCGGCCTGCTGATCGGCAGCTTTCTGAATGTGGTCATCCACCGCCTGCCGTTGATGATGGAACGGCAATGGCAGCGCGAGGCCAAGGCCATGCTGGAGGACGACGGCACCGCACCCGCCGACGATACCCCCGAGGAACCCGCCTTCAACCTCTGCACGCCGGCATCGCGCTGCCCCCATTGCGGGCACCGCATCCGCTGGTGGCAGAACATTCCGCTGCTGAGCTACGCCCTGCTGGGCGGCAAGTGCAGCCAGTGCAAGGCCGGCATCGGCCTGCGCTACCCGCTGGTGGAGCTGGCCACCGGTCTGCTGTTCGGCTGGTGCGTGCACCGCTTCGGCGTCAGCGTCCAAGCCGGTGCCTGGTGCCTGTTCTCGGCGCTGCTGCTGGCACTGGCGCTGATCGACTGGGACACCACGCTGCTGCCCGACGACCTCACCTACCCGCTGCTGTGGGCCGGCCTGCTGGCCAGCACCTTCGGCTGGACGGGCGTGGCGCTGCACGACTCGGTGGTGGGCGCCGCGGCCGGCTACCTGGCGCTGTGGAGCATCTACTGGGTCTTCAAGCTGCTGACCGGCAAGGAAGGCATGGGCTACGGCGACTTCAAGCTGCTCGCCGCGCTGGGCGCGTGGTTTGGCTGGCAGGCCCTGGTGCCCATCGCGCTGGTCTCGTCGGTGGTCGGCGCCGTCATCGGCATCGCGATGAAACTCTCGTCCAAGCTGCGCGAAGGCGGCTACGTGCCCTTCGGCCCCTTCCTGGCGCTGGGCGGTTTCCTGGTGATGCTGCTGGGCACCTCGCTCATCGATAGACTGTTGCACCCATGAGTGCAAACACGAGCCAGCGCAAACTGCGATTGGGCGTCACCGGCGGCATAGGCAGCGGCAAGAGCACGGTATCGGGCATGTTCGCGGCGCTGGGCGCCGTGGTGATCGATGCCGACGCCATCTCGCGCAGCCTGACCCAGCCCCGGGGCGATGCCCTGCCCCTGATCGCCGAACAGTTCGGCGCCGAATACATCACGGCCGACGAGGCGCTGAACCGCGAGCTGATGCGCGACACCGTGTTCCGCTCGCCCGAGAAGAAGCGGCTGCTGGAGTCCATCCTGCACCCGCTGATCCAGCGCAAGATCTTCGCCGCCTACGATGCTGCCTGTGCGCAGCCCGCCATTCCCTTCGTGGTGTTCGATATCCCGCTGCTGGCCGAATCGCCGCACTGGGCACAGCGGTTGGACCAGGTGCTGGTGGTGGACTGCACCGAGCAGACCCAGATCGCCCGCGTCATGCAGCGCAGCCAGTTGGCGCCCGAGCAGGTGCAGGCCATCATCGCCCAGCAGTCCACGCGGGCACAGCGCTTGCGCAAGGCCGACTGGGTGGTATTTAATGAAACAGCATCGTTACAAGCGCTGCGCGAGCTGGTGGCCGACATATACAATCGCCTGAAACCAGCCTAGACACTATATTTTCGGTAGCACCCAACCCAGCACCTTGCTGTAGAACCGCGTGATTGTTTACGAGTACCCCTTCAACGAGCGTATCCGGGCCTACCTGCGGCTCGAATACCTGTTGCGGCGCCTCGAAACCCTGCTCACGCGCACCGAAGCCATTGACCACCATTTCGCCATCGCCACCTTGTTCGAGGGCATGGACGTGTCGTCGCGCTCCGACCTGAAATCGGACGTGCTCAAGGACCTGGAGCGCCACCGCCAGCAGTTCAACGCCTACCGCGCCAGCCCCGACGTCAACGTGGCCGCGCTGGACCAGATCATCGGCCGCATCGACGAGGCCCACAGCCGGCTGCGCGACCAGCCCACCAAGCCCAGCCAGGCGCTGGCCGAGAACGAGTGGCTGATGGCCATCCGCAACCGCATGGGCATTCCCGGCGGCACCTGCACCTTCGACCTGCCAGGCTACTTTGCCTGGCAGAACCAGCCCCCGCAGCAGCGCCATGCCGACCTGCTGCAGTGGGTGCAGCCCTTCGAGCCGCTGGCCAACGCGCTGTACCTGCTGCTACGCCTCTTCCGCGATGGCGGCAGCCCGCAGCGCATCGCCACCGTGCGTGGCCAGTACCAGCAGAACCTGCCGCAGAACCGGACCTACCAGTTGCTGCGCCTGACCATGCCCGAGCACTCGCCCCTGATCCCCGAGATCAGCGGCAACCGCCTGATGGTCTCGGTCCGCATGCTGCAGAAGGCCGAAGGCGGCCAGCTGGCCCTGGCCAGCGACGACGGCCAGTACGAAATGACGCTGTGCATGTGAGCCGGCTCCCATGCCGGGCCACGGATATTTGAAGCCTTTCCCATGCCGAACCCAGACACGCCCTCTTCCCCGGACGAGATCCGCATCACCTGCCCGCAATGCGGGGGCCCGTCGAGCTTTGCCAAGGCCAATGCCTGGCGGCCGTTCTGCAGCGAGCGCTGCAAGCTGATCGACCTCGGTGCCTGGGGCAACGAGGATTTCCGCATCGGCAGCAGCACGCCGCCGGACCTGGGAGAGGACGGCGCAGACTGACCTGCGCCCTGTGTTCGCCTAAGCCTGCGTGTCCGGAAACACCGGCTCGCCCAGGTTCAGCATCAGCCGGTTGGCCCAGGCGAAGATCGCGTCCGAATGCAGCAGGTCGAGGATCTCGGCCTCCTTCAGGCCCACGTCCTTCAGCGCCTGGATGTCCTGTGCGCCCAGCCCGGCGGGCTGCTCGGTGATCTTGATCGAGAAATGCGCGATGGCGCGCTCGCGCTCGTTGGTGCCGGCCGTGGCCGGGTTGTCGAAGACCTGGGCGACCACGTCGGTTCGCTTGGCCAGTTGCTCGAAGCGCTGGGCATGGACCGAGCCGCAGTACACGCAGCCGTTGATGCGCGAAACCACCGTCGCGCCCAGCTCGCGCTCGGCGCGCGGCAGGCCGCCGGGTGCGTACATGATGGCGTTGTAGGCGGTGGAGCGCTGGCGCAGGATCTCGGGCTGGTGGGCCAGGAAGCGGTAGTAGTCCGAGGTCTTGGCCTTGGGATGGCTTTCCTCCAGGATGGCGATCTGCTCGGGCGTCGCCTGGTCCACGTCGATCACGTCCAGCCAGGCCTTCCACTCCAGCGTCTCGTTGGTGAAGCCATTGGCTTTGATGATGGTGCTCATGCTGCTGCCTCCAGTGCTTTCATGGCCTTCAGGCCGGCCACCAGGCGCACCTGGTACGACAAAAACGCGATCAGCTGCGACAGCGCGACCACGGCCGGCGTGGACAGGCCCGCGGCAGGCAGCGCCTGGATCGCGGCCTGGTCGCCTTCCACCGGCTTGGAAATCAGCTTGCGCGTGAACTCCAGCATCGCGGCGAGGCGCGGCTCCGCGGCCTGGCCGGACTCGGCCGACGCCAGCAGCGCCGCATCAGCGCCGGCGGCCTGCAGGCGCTCGCGGTAGTGCGCGGCCAGCTCGGGTGCCGGCGTGAGTGCGCAGGCATGCAGGGCCACGGCCAGGCGCTCGGGCAGCGACAGGCCTTGCAGGTCGGCGGCGAACAAGGCCTCGTAGCTGCCCTGCGTGGCGGCGGCCACCTTGTCGCGCTGGTGGCGCACGGCGTAGGTGGTGCTGCCGGGAGCGAGGCCGGCGATGCGGTCGATCAGGTCCTGATCGGGTTGGTAGGTGAAGGGATCTGCCATGTGTGGATCTCCTGCTGGGTTGAAGACTTATGCGGATTGATGGAAAGCCGAGCGACGCGATGGCCCGTTGGGTTTGCCCACCCCTTCTGGCTGCGCCTGTGGTGGGGTGTTTGCGGGGTGGACATGCGCGTCGGAGCGCGCATGCTTCGTGATCTGACTCGCCGCGGTTGTTCGAACGGAGCGCCTTTGGCGCGCAGAGAGTTCTGCGGCGCACCCCGCAAACGCCCCGCCACAGGTTGCCAAAGCGCCTGCGGCGCTGGGGTCGCAGACAGCAGGGTCGCCTTTCTTTGGTTTCTTTCTTTGGCGAGGCAAAGAAAGAAACTGCGCCGCCGGGCGCATATCCCGGCCTCTGCCCTTCGGCAAGACCATGCCAGTCATAGCGCTACCCAGCCGCACGCTTGGCCACCGCACTGCGCAAAAACCGCAGCACCCCATCCCACGACTGTTCGTCAGCGCGCGCATTGTCCGCCGCGTTGCCACCGCTGGTGCTGACCTTGCCCGACACCGGGTGGGCGTAGACGAGCTGCGTGGTCGGCACGCAGGGGAAAAGGATGGAGTGGCCGGCATTCTCGAAGTCCAGCCACTGCACGTCGTGCGGGTGCTGCACCTCGACGAGCCGGTCGCGCACGATGCGCGCGTAGATGCTCGACGGCCAGGAGCCGTCGTCCGTGGCGGACAGCAGCATCACCGGGCCCTCGATGTTCTCGACCGGGATGCGGGCGCGCGCCAGCGCCTCGGGGTCCTGCAGCGCGGTGCGCATGGCGCGGTCGTGGCGGCGCGGCTCGGGGCCGTCGTCGTAGGGGGCCCAGCTCGCGGTGCGGTTGTTCTCCCACAGGTGGGTGAGCGGCTTGCCATCCAGCAGCCAGGTCGGGCCCTCGCGGCCGATCTTCGGGTCGCAGGCGTTCTGGCCGCTGTGCACGAAGGCGCTGGGCACATAGGCGACCACGGCGGAGACTTCCTTGGCAAAGGTCGCGCCCAGCAGCAGCACCAGCTCGCCGCCGCGCGACTGGCCGCTCACGGCGACGAAGTCGTGCAGCGGCCGCACCTCGCGGCGCAGCCAGCGCAGGCCTTGCTGGAAGTACTCCAGCGGCGTGTTCGAGATGTAGTCCGACAGGCCCGGCGCCTTGAAGTACGCCAGCGCCAGCGCGGCAAAGCCGCGCGATGCATAGAGCGCCGCGCGCGGCTCGTTGATGCCGCCGCCCGAGCCGTTCAGCACAACCACCGCTGGATGCGGGCCGGGGCCGGCCGGCAGGTACAGCGTGCCGACCAGGCCGTCCTCACGCACTTCGCGCCGCGTCACGCCCTCGGCCGCCAGGCGCTGCACCAGCGTGGCCTGCAGCTGCTGGCCGTCCACGCTGGCGGTGACCTCGGTCACCAGCGGCTCGGCCACCGGCTGGTTGAAGGCCTCGCGGCTTTTGGAGCCCACCGGCGATTGCGACCAGACCAGGCCCATGGGGCTGACGCCGCCATAGCTGCCAGACACCGGCGCATCGCGCTCCAAATCCACCACGCCGTCGGCGCCGGCGGCAAACACGGCTTCGCTGCGCCATTCCACGCCGTTGCGCAGCGTGCGGGTGGCAATGGCCACCTGCCGGCCAGGCGCGAGCCGCTCCACGCGGATGCGGCGCGGCACATCGATCAGCTCGTCGGCCGGCGTGACAGAGAGCACGGCGGTAGGCACGGGCGTGGCGATCACTTGCCGTCCCTGGTGACCATCATCGCGGCGGTGCGGTCGCTGGTCATCGGGGTGACCTTCAGGCCCTTCTTCGCGGCCCACACGTTGCGGTAGTGGAACAGCGGGATGATGCCCACGTCCTCCGACACCACCTTGGCCGAGGCGCGCAGGATGGCCTCGCGCTTCTTGGTGTCGAACTCGGCCGTGGATTCGGCCAGCGCCTTGTCCACCGCCGGGTTGCTGTAGTGGCCCCAGTTCGAGGCGCCCAGGCCCTTGGCCTTGTCCACCGTGGCCAGCACGTTCACCAGCGCGTAGCTGGCCTCGCCGGTGCCGTTGCCCCAGGCCAGCATGCTCATCGCGTACTCGTTCTTGTTGGCCTTGCCGGAGTACACCGACCACGGCACCACCTCGACCTGGGTCTTGACACCGATACGCGTCCAGAACTGGGCCACGACCTGCGCGGTCTCGGGGCCCTGCGGGTAGCGGTCGTTGGGCACGTGCATGGTCAGCTTGAAGCCCTCGGGAAAGCCCGCGTCGGCCAGCAACTTCTTGGCGCGCGCGGCGTCGAAGGCGATGTTCTTGACCTCGGGGTTGTAGCCGAAGGTGTCCTTGGGCATCCACTGGTTGGCCTCGGTGGCGGTGTCCTGCAGGATGCGGTCGGTGATGGCCTTGCGGTTGATGGCGATGCTGAGCGCCTCGCGCACGCGCTGGTCGAGCAGCGGGTTCTTGGCCAGCGGCTTGCCGGCGTTGTCGGCCAGGAAGGGCGTGGGCGCCGGGTTGTAGCTGGGCTGCAGCAGCATCACGCGCAGGCCGTCGTAGGGGAACACGGTGACGCTCGGCGACTGCTTGAGCTTGGCCAGGTCGGACACCGAGACCTTGTCGATCACGTCCACGTCGCCGGCCAGCAGCGCGGCGGTGCGCGCGGCGGCGTTGTTGATGTAGCGGTAGTTCACCTTCTCCCAGGCCGGCTTGCCGCCCCAGTAGCCGTCGTTGCGCGCCATCACCACGCGGTCGCCCGGCGTGTACGAGACGAACTTGTACGGCCCGGTGCCGACCACGGCCTTGCCGGCGTTGTAGTCGTCGGTGCCGGCCTTCTCGCCGACATGCTTGCTGACGATGTGCACCGAGGCCAGGTTCAGCGGCAGGTCGGGGTTGGGGATGTTGGTCTTGATGACCAGGGTGTGCGCATCCTTGGCGGTGACGGACTCGACCGTGCGCAGGTAGCCGGCGAAGGTGGCCACGCTGCCGGGCACGTTGCGCGCGCGCTGGTACGAGAAGATCACGTCATCGGCGGTGAAGGGCTTGCCGTCCTGCCACTTCACGTCCTTGCGCAGCTTGAACTCCCAGGTCTTGGGGTCGAGGTTCTTCCAGCTCTCGGCCAGGCCGGGCTGCAGCTGGTTGGCCTTGTTCTCGACCAGCAGGTCCCAGAAGTGCAGGTCCACCGAGCGGTCGCCCGCGTGGTTGTTGAGCTGCGGGTCCAGCGACGACAGCGGATCGGCGAAGCCGATGCTCAGCGCCTGCGCGTGGGCGGCCAGGCCGGCGCCGAGCAGCGCGGTGGTCAGGGAGGAAAGCATCCAGCGTTTCATGGCGAACTCCTTATCAAAAACAATAGCTGCTGGCGCTTTCCACCAGCCAACTTCAAAAACAAAACAATCTACAAACCAATCACATCAAGCGCTAGCCGCTCACTTTTTTCATGCTCCCTCATTCAGGTGGCAGGCACTGAAATGCTGGATGGCGATGCCCTTGAGCTGCGGCGCTTCGGCCTTGCAACGCGGCATGGCCTTGGGACAGCGCGGGTGGAAGTGGCAGCCCGACGGCGGATGCAGCGGGCTAGGGATCTCGCCCTGGATGGCGGTGTAGGTCCTGTGGCGCGCGCCCATGGTCGGCACCTCGGCCAGCAGCGCCTGGGTGTAGGGGTGGTTGGGGCGGCTGAACAGCTCCTCCACCGGCGCGGTCTCGATCACGCGGCCCAGGTACATCACCACCACGCGGTCCGACAGATGCTCGACCACGCCCAGGTCGTGGCTGATGAACAGATAGGTCAGGTTCAGCTCCTGGCGCAGGTCCATGAACAGGTTCAGGATCTGCGCCTGGATGGACACATCGAGCGCCGCCACCGCCTCGTCGCAGACCAGCACCTGCGGCTGCACCGCCAGCGCGCGCGCAATGCCGATGCGCTGGCGCTGGCCGCCGCTGAACTGGTGCGGATAGCGATGGCGCAGCGCCGGGTCGAGCCCGGCGCGCTGCATCTGCGCGCAGACGTAGTCGTCGAAGCCCGCCGCATCGACCAGCCCGTGGATGCGCGCCGCCTCGCCGACGATCTCGTCCACCCGCATGCGCGGGTTCAGGCTGGCATATGGGTCCTGGAAGATCATCTGCACCTGCATGCGCGCCGCGTGGCGCTGGCGCGCGTCCATGTCGGGCAGCGCCAGGCCGCCGACCAGCACCTCGCCGTCGGACGGCGCGAGCAGCCCCGCGGCCAGCCGGCCCAGCGTCGATTTGCCGCAGCCCGATTCGCCCACCAGGCCCACGACCTCGCCGGGAGCCACGCGCAGATCGACGCGGTCCACCGCGCGCGTCACGGCCGGCGGTTTGGCCAGTCCCAGCCTATCGAGCAGGCCGGATGGGCGCTCGCCAAAGCGCTTGCTGACCTGGCGCAGCTCGATGGCCGCGGGCGCCTGTTGCATCTCGTTCATGCGGCCTCCTGCGGGTAGAAGCAGCGCACCTGGCGCTGCGGCCTGGGCTCGGTCAAATCCGGCCGCTGCACGCAGGCCTCGCCCGCGCGCGGGCAGCGCGCGGCAAAGGCACAGCCCGCGGGCAGCTGCAGCAGGTTGGGCGTCATGCCCGGGATCTGCCTCAGGCGCTGGCCGCGGCGGTTGTTGCTCGGCAGGCTGCCGATCAGCCCGGCCGTGTAGGGGTGCAGCGGCGCATCGAGCACCGCGTCCACCGGGCCGTGCTCGACGATGCGGCCGGCGTACATCACCGCCACCTCGTCGGCCAGGCCGGCGACCACCGACAGGTCATGCGTGATCCAGATCAGCGCCGTGCCCTGCTGGCGCGCGAGCTTCTGCACCTCGGACAGGATCTGCGCCTGGATGGTCACGTCCAGCGCCGTCGTGGGCTCGTCGGCGATGATCAGGTCGGGCCGGTGCAGCATGGCGATGGCGATGGCCACGCGCTGGCGCATGCCGCCCGAGAGCTGGTGCGGGTAGGCCAGCAGCCGCTCGTCGGGGCTGGGGATGCCCATCAGGCCCAGCGTGTCGCGGGCGCGCTCGCGCGCCTGGGCGTGGCTCACCCGCTCGTGCGCGCGCACCGCCTCGATCATCTGCGTGTCCACCCGCAGCACGGGGTTCAGCGTCATCATCGGGTCCTGGAAGATCATCGCGATGCGGCTGCCCTGCAGCGCGCGCATCTCGCGCGGCGCCAGCCTGGCCAGGTCGCGGCCCTGGAACAGCACCTCGCCGCCGACCACGCGGCCCGGCGCATCGACCAGGCCCATGATGGAGAAACCGGTGACCGACTTGCCCGAGCCCGACTCGCCCACCAGGCCGAGGATGCGGCCGCGCGCCAGCGAGAACGACACGCCGTCGACCGCGCGCAGCACGCCGGCGCGGGTGTGGAAGTGGGTTTGCAGATTGCGCACCTGCAGCGTCATCTCGCTCATGAGTGCGACCTTGGATTGAGAACGTCGCGCAGCCGGTCGCCCACCAGGTTGATGGCCACGATGGTGACGAGCAGCGCGATGCCGGGGTAGAAGCTGATCCAGTACTCGCCCGAGAGCATGTACTGGTAGCCGTTGGAGATCAGCAGGCCCAGCGACGGCTCGGTCACCGGCACGCCCAGGCCCAGGAAGCTCAGCGTGGCCTCGAGCGTGATGGCGCGCGCGATCTGCAGCGTGCCGATCACGATCAGCGGCGGCAGGCAGTTGGGCAGGATGTGGCGCAGCATGATGCGCCAGCTCGGGATATCGAGGCAGCGCGCCGCCTCCACGTACTCGCGCCGGCGCTCGACCAGCGCCTGGCCGCGCGCGGTGCGAGCGTAGTAGGCCCACTCCAGGATCACCAGCGTCAGCACCACGTTGCCCACGCCCTTGCCCAGGTAGGCCAGGATCATCATCGCCACCAGGATCGAGGGGAAGGACAGCAGCAGGTCGACCAGGCGCATGATGAGCGCATCGGTCTTGCCGCCCGCATAGGCCGCCAGCAGGCCCAGCAGCGTGCCGAGCACGCCGGCGATCAGCGCCGAGCCCACGCCCACCGTCAGGCTGATGCGCAGGCCGTAGAGGATGCCCGAATACAGGTCGCGCCCCTGCCCGTCCGAGCCCAGCCAGTAGTGGAACGTGCCCTCACCGTTGAGCGCGCCGGGCGCCAGGCGCGCGTCCATCACGTCGAGCTGGTTCAGGTCGTAGGGGTTCTGCGGCGTGATCCACGGCGCCAGCAGCGCGGCGAGGATCAGCAGCAGCGCGATAGCCAGGCCCAGCACCGCCGTCTTCGACGCGAAGAACTCGCTGGCATGGCGCCGCCAGGGCGATTCATGTTGCAAAGTCACCGCGCTCATGCCGCGCCCTCCAGCCGCACGCGCGGGTCCAGCACCTTGTACAGAATGTCCACGATCAGGTTCAGCGTGACGAACAGGCACACCACCACGACCAGGTAGGCGACGATGACGGGCCGGTCCAGCGCGTTGATGCTGTCGAGGATCAGCTTGCCCGCGCCGGGCCACGAGAAGATGCTCTCGGTGACCACGGCGAAGGCGATGGTCGAGCCCAGCTCCAGACCCAGCACCGTCACCAGCGGGATCAGCGTGTTGCGCAGCACGTGCACCAGCACCACGCGCATGGGCGACAGGCCCTTGGCGCGCGCGAACTTGACGAACTCCATCGGCATCACCTCGCGCACGTTGGCGCGCGTGAGCCGCATCACCAGCGAGGTCTTGAACAGCGACAGGTTGATGGCCGGCAGCAGCATGTGGCGCAGGCCGTCCAGCGTGGGCCACGACCACTGCGCGCCCAACAGCTGCACCGTCTCGCCACGGCCGCTGGCCGGCAGCCAGCCCAAGCCCACGCTGAAGGCCATGATGAGCATCAGGCCCACCCAGAACGTGGGCAGCGAGAAGCCGACGATGCTGCCCGCCATCAGCAGCTTGGACAGCGGGTGCTCGGGGTACAGGCCCGCGAACAGCCCCAGCGGCACGCCGACGGCCACCGCGATGCAGAGCGCGGCGATCGCCAGCTCCAGCGTGGCCGGCAGGCGCTGCAGGATCAGCGTGACGGCCGGCACGTTGTAGACGAAGCTCGTGCCCAGGTTGCCGTGCAGCGCGCCGTTGACGAACGCCAGGTACTGGCGCCACAGCGGCTGGTCCAGCCCCAGCTCGGCGATGATGCGGGCGCGGTCCACCTGGTCCACGTCCTGGCCGATCAGGATGTCCACCGGGTTGCCGATGGCGTGCAGGCCCACGAAGACGATGATGGTCATCAGCACCACCACCACGGCGGCCTGGGCTAGGCGGCGCAGCAGCCATCCGGTCACAGCGCGGCTCCCGGGGGCTCGGCCGGCACCCATTCGTCGCCGAAGACCTCGGGCTCGCTGAAGGCCTGCAGATTGGCGTAGTGCAGCTCCACGTCCTCGGCATAGAGCTGGCCGGCCAGGCCCTGCGCCAGGCGCTCGGCGCCCACGCTGATGGCCGGGATGTCGCCCGAGACGGTGCCGTGCGTCAGCGCGGCGGGGTATGAGAAGCAATGCACGCGCGACAGCCCGGGACAGGCGCCGGCCACCTTCTCCTGCAGCTCGAAGGCGGGGCCCAGGTCGGGCGAATCCTCGAGCTCCTGGTCGGCCTCGCCCAGCGGGCCCTGGCAGCGGTCGCTCCACGAGCGCACGTGCGGCGCCAGCGCGGCGAACTCGGGGCGCGCAGTCCAGTCGATGCGAAAGCCGGTGGAGCACACCAGGAAATCCAGCGCGAACACGCCGCGCGAGGTCTGCACGCGGATCTCGTCGCCGGTCCAGCGCACGTCCTCGATGGCGCAGCCCAGGTTGAAGCGCGCGTTCGGGTGGCGCGACACGCGCAGCGTGCTGCCGCGCGGCGGCGGCACCTGCTGCACGTTGATGTAGTGGCGGATCTTCCACTTCCAGGCCTCGGGCAGCGCGAGGTGGCCGTAGGTCAGCCCCGGGTTGCCCGCGCCCTTGCCCTTGTTGACGCGCGGAATGTCGGTGCGGCGGATGATGAGGTCCACGCTCGCGGCACCGGCCTCCAGCGCGGTGGCCGCGCTGTCCATGGCCGAGGCGCCGGCGCCGATCACGCCCACGCGGCGGCCGGCCAGGGTGGCGTAGTCCATCACGTCGGACGAGTGCGCCCAGCTGCCGCGCGGCAGGCCCGCCACGAAGGGCGGCACATGGGCGCCGCCCAGGCCGTCGCGGCCGGTGGCCAGCACCACGTGGCGCGCCAGCACGGTCTGCGGGCCGGCGGGCGTGTCGATGTCGAGCTGCACCACGCCGTCGGCGCGCGGCAGCACGGCGCGCACCTCGTGCCGGTTGCGCACGTCCAGCGCCAGCGCGTGGCGGAACCAGCGCAGGTAGTCCATCCACTGCAGGCGCGGGATCTTGTCGAGCGCGTCCCAGGCTTCGAGGCCGAACTGGGCCTCGAACCAGGCGCGGAAGGTCAGCGACGGCATGCCCAGCGCCGGGCCGGTGAGCTGCTTGGGCGAGCGCAGCGTCTCCATGCGCGCCGTCGTGGCCCAGGGCCCTTCGAAGCCCTCGGGCGAGCGGTCGAACAGCGGCGCGGGCACGCCCAGGAACTTGAGCGCGGTGGCCGCCGCCAGCCCCGCCATGCCGCCGCCGATGATGGCGACGGGCAGCACGGGCTGGCTGTCCAGCTGGCGCTCGGGCACCCAGTTCTTGGCCGGGATGTCGAGCCAGGCCATGTCCTGGCGCAGCCGCGCCTCGAGATGGGCCAGGCCCTGCAAGGTGGTGATGGGTTCGGTACTCATGGGTGGTTGTCCGTGTCGGTGGTATCCATGGCGGCAGGTTCGGCCTCCTGGGCCGCCTGCTGCAGCAGCGCGCCATGCGAGGCCGCGTCGTGCAGCACGAAGCCGGGCAGCAGCGCGGCGGCCGCCTCGGCCAGCGCCGCCATCAGGGCGTCCATGGCGGGCTGGAAGGGCGCGGCCTGCCGGGTGACCGCGCCAAAGAGAAAGGGAATGTCGGTGTCGAGCGCGCGGACGGCCACGCCGGGCAGCGGCACGCCGTGGGCCGTGACCGGCTCCAGCACCGCCACGCCCAGGCCGGCGCGCACCATCATCATCGCGTTCAGCGACGAATTGGTTTCGATCAGCCGGGGCATGGGGCGCTCGGCGCCATCGCCCCCAGCCTGGGCCTCGGCGAAGGCCGCGTCGAGCCGGTGGCGCAGGCGGTAGGGGTTGGCCATGGTCACGATCTGCCGTTCGGCCAGCGCCGCCAGCGGTACCCGGTCGAGTTGGGCCAGCGGGTCGGACTCTGGCAGCACCGCCACGCAGGCGGCCTGGCCGATCCAGTGCACCTGCAGGCCGCGGTGCTCCAGCGGCAGGCTGGTGACGCCCAGGTGCGCCGCGCCGCTCAGCACATCGTGCACCACGCGCTCGGGCGCCGCGCTGCGCAGCTGGATGGCGCCCGCGGCCTCGGCACCCTCGATGCGGGCCAGCGCCTGCGGCACCAGCCCCGCAGCCAGCGCGGTGGTGGCCACCACGCGCAGCGGCCGGCGCAGGCCCTGCTCGATCTCCTTGGCGCGGCGGCGGATCTGCTGCAGCCCGGTGAGCGCATGCTCCACGTCCTCGTACAGCAGAAAGCCCTGCTCGGTCGGCGTGACGCGCGGCCCGTTGCGCGCGAACAGCTCGTAGCCGATCTCGGCCTCCAGCTCCTGCACGAGGCGGCTCACAGCCGGCTGCGACCGCCCGAGCAGCCGCCCGGCAGCGGTGACGCTACCCGTGGACATCACGGCGGCAAAGGCTTCCAGCTGGCGCAGTTCCATGGTGTTTTATGCAAAGTACGCATTCTCTGCGATAGATCATACGTTTTGCAAATATTGAATGGGCATAAGTTAATACCCTTGCTGCCGCAGCCGTGACATCAGGATTGATAGCAGCTAGCGCTTACCCTGCTTTGGCTAAAGGCAGATTCGTTAAGAAAATGGATTGGAGCGCTGAAACCGGGGCCGAGCGCAGCGAGGGCTGCCCCAGCGATGGCCCGGCCTGCTTCCCACCCCTTCTGTCTGCACCTGGGGCGGGGCGTTTGCGGGGTGGCATGCGCGTCGGAGCGCGCATGCTTCGTGGTCTGACTCGCCGGGGATGTTTGAACGGAGCGCCCTTGGGCGCGGAGAGAGTTCCACGGCGCACCCCGCAAACGCCACGCCCCAGGTTGCCCCGCTGCTGCGCAGCGGGGTCGCAGACAGCAGGGGCGCTTTCTTTGCCTACTTTCTTGTGCGAACAAGAAAGTAGGTCGGCCGCCGGGCCGAGTCCCGGCCTCCGTCAATAAAAAAGATAGCTGTCAGCGCTTACCCCATAAGCACTAGCAGCCATTTTCACTATAAATCCAATGAAGCCCCGGCTCAATTCCCCAGCCGGTACCAAGCCACCCCGTCACGCACCTCCTTCACCACCTCCCCCTGCTGGATCAGGTAGTTCAGGCAGGCAATGGTCTCGCCAGTGGCCAGGTGGAAGTTCGGCGAGCTGGCATCGATGGGCCGCGAGAACAGGCTGCCGAACACGTCGATCACCCGCTGCGGCTGCTTCAGCGCGCCGCGCAGGCGCTCGAAGGCCTCCATCTGGCCGTCGTGCAGGCGCTTGAGCCGTGCGTGCAGGCCGCGGAAGCAGTTGTCGTGCGCCGGCAGCACCAGCACGTCGTCGGGGATGCGCGCCTTCAGCTTCTCGATCGACGCCAGCCAGTCGGCCATGGGATTGGCCTCGGGCTCGATCGGGTGCACCGAGACATTGGACGAGATCTTGGCGAGCACCTGGTCGCCCGAGATCAGCAGCTTCTGCTCGGCGCAGTACAGGCAGGCATGCTCGGGCGAATGGCCGTTGCCGGTCACCACCTCCCACTCGTGCTCGCCGATGGTGAGGCGCTGGCCGTCCTGCAGGCGGCGGAAGCTGTCGGGCAGCGTGTAGATCAGCTTGCCGAAGCCGCCGAAGCGCGTGCGGTACTTCTCGATGGCCGCGGCGGGCCAGCCCGCCTCGGTGTAGAAGCGCAGCGCATCGGGCGGCGCCTCGCGCTGCGAATCGGACACCAGCGCGCGGCACGACAGGTACTCGAGCGCCGTGATCCACAGCTGCACGTCGAAGCGGCGCGTGAGCCAGCCGGCCATGCCCACGTGGTCGGGGTGCATGTGGGTGACGAAGATGCGGGTCAGCGGCCGGTCGAAGGGCTCGGTCGCCAGCAGGGTGTCCCAGGTCTCCACCACCTGGTCGGTGCGCACGCCGGTGTCCACCAGGGCCCAGCCGTCGCCATCGTCCAGCGCCCAGATGTTGATGTGGTCCAGGCTGAACGGCATGGGCAGCCGTATCCAGCGCACGCCGGGCGCCACGGCCTTCCACGCGGCCATGGCCGGGGGTTCGATGGGGTAAGTCAGGTTTGCTTCAGGCATATGGCCGGAAACGATAGCACCAATTGCCCCCTCGGCCCTGTCACCAAGAAAAGCGGAGCAGTCTCAGTGCCCCTTGCCCGCGCCGTGCGACGGGGCCAGCAGGCGGTCGGTCAGCGCGATCGCCAGCGCGGATATCAGGAAGACCACGTGGATGATGGTCTGCCACATCAGCACCTTCTCGTCGTAGTTGGCCGCGTTGATGAAGGTCTTGAGCAGGTGGATGGAGCTGATGCCGATGATGGACAGGCCGAGCTTGACCTTGAGCACCGAGGCGTTCACATGGCCCAGCCATTCGGGCTGGTCGGGGTGGCGCTCCAGGTTCATCCGGCTCACGAAGGTCTCGTAGCCGCCGACGATGACCATGATCAGCAGGTTGGAGATCATCACCACGTCGATCAGCCCCAGCACCACCAGCATGATCACCGTCTCGTTCAGCGACTTGACCGACGCATCGGGCGCGTAGCCGACGCTGGTGGTGAGGATGCGCAGCGCCTCCTGGCTGCCGAAGGCGGCCTCCACCAGGTGCAGCAGCTCGACCAGGAAATGCCAGACATAGACACCCTGGGCGGCGATCAGGCCGAGGTACAGCGGCAGCTGCAGCCAGCGGCTGGCGAAGATCAGGGACGGCAGGGGGCGCAGCGGCGCATTCGAAGGCAGGGACATGGCTGGAAAAGGATGGGGTGGATGGAGCCCGCGATCTCGCAGCTGCGCTGGTGTTGTTCGTTCTGGTGCACCGCTGGAAAAATTCGTGGCGCGCAATTTTAGGGCTGCTTGCCTGTGCCGACAGGTATGCCGCTGTAAAAAGCCGTACCATCCGCGCCATGAAGCAATGGCTGCGCACGCATGGCGTCTGGTGGCTGGCGTGGCTGGTGCTCACGCTGGCCGCTGCCGCATGGCTGGTGCGCAGCGAGCTGACCCGGCTGCACGAGGATTTCGACACCCAGGCGCGCATCGCCCACCGGCTGATGAGCCAGCAGGTGGTGCAGTACGACGCCGTGCTCGCCACGCTGGCGCTGCTGGACGTGGGCAGCGACGGCAGCCACCCCGAGCAGCGGCTGTCCGGCGTCTACCCGTCCATCCTGGGCGTCGCCCGGCGCGACGCCGACCAGCGCTGGCCCGAGCCGGCGCTGGCCGAGGCCGAGGCCCGCTCGCGCGCCGCCCACCGGGGGGCGCTGGCCGCCGTCGACCTGCCAGCGGGCCGCTACCGGCTGGTGATGGGGGCCGACCCGGTGAGCTACGCGCTCAGCATCGACCTCGCCGCCAGCGTGCCGTGGCAGGACTGGCCCATGGACCCGCAGCGCAGCCCGGTGCGCGTGGCGCTGGAGCGCGGCGGCCAGCAGTACCTGGTCCAGCCCGGGCAAGACAGTGGCGGGCCCTGGCGCTTCGCGGTGCGCAAGACGCTGGCCTCGGCCAGCCAGGATTTCGACCTCGTCGCCAGCCGCGGCGTGGGCATCGCCGACCTGCCCTGGGCGCGCATGGCCGCCGCCACGCTGGCGCTGGCGGCGCTGCTGTGGGGCCTGCGCCTGCTACAGCGCCAGCGCACCGCCCGGCTGCGGGCCGAGGAACTGCTGCGCCTGGGCCAGGTGGCGCGGCTGAACACGCTGGGCGAGCTGGCCGCCGGCATGGCGCACGAGCTGAACCAGCCGCTGACGGCGGTGGTGGCCAACACCCAGGCCGCACGCCGGCTGCTGGACGACGACGAGCCCGACCTGGACACCGCGCGCAGCGCCATGGGCCAGGCCGTGGCCCAGGCGCGCCGCGCCTCCGAGGTCGTGGGCCGGCTGCGCCGCGCCATCGAGCGGCCCGGCGGCGGCATCCAGGCCGTGGTGCTGCAGGAAGCCGTCGCCGCCACGCTGCACCTGCTGGAGCCCGACTGCGCGCGCCGCGGCGTGGCCGTGCAGTTCGATGCCGGCGCGCCGGTGCGGGTGCGGGCCGACCCGGTGGCGCTGGAGCAGATCGTGCACAACCTGCTGCTCAATGCGCTGCAGGCGCTGGACGCCGTGCCCGCCGGCGAGCGCCGTATCGTGCTGCAGGCCACGGCCTCGGGCCGCCTGGGCCTGCTGCAGGTCTGCGACAGCGGCCCCGGCATCGCGCCCGAGCTGCTGCCGCGCCTGTTCGAGCCCTTCGTCAGCACCCGCCCCGGCGGCCTGGGCCTGGGTCTCAGCCTGTGCGAGACCCTGGCCGGCGAGATGAACGGCACGCTGCGCGTGCGCACCGATGCCCGCGGCGATGCGCGCGGCGCCTGCTTCGAACTCGAACTCCCGCTTGCCCCATGACCGAACCGCAATCCCCGCTGATCCAGCTCATCGACGACGACGAGGCCGTGCGCGACAGCCTGGCGCTGCTGATCGGCACCGTGGGCCTGCGCGTGCAGGCCTGGGCCGACCCGCAGGCCTTTCTCGACGGCTTCGACCGCCGCGCCATCGGCGCCATCGTGCTGGACGTGCGCATGCCCGGCCTGGGCGGCCTGGCGGTGCTCGATGCGCTGGCCGCGCAGCGCGTGGACCAGCCGGTCATCATGCTCACCGGCCACGGCACGGTGGACATGTGCCGCCGCGCCTTCAAGGCCGGCGCGGCCGAGTTCCTCGAAAAGCCGGTGGACGACGAACAGCTGCTCGAAGCCCTGCAGCACGCCGTGCGCCAGCATGTGCGCTCGCGCGAGCGCAGCCAGGCCGACCAGGCGGCGCGCGAGCACTATGCGCAGCTGTCCGAGCGCGAGCGCGAGGTGCTGGCCTACATCGTCGAGGGCTTCACCAACAAGGAGATCGCGCGCGAGCTGGCGCTGTCGCCGCGCACCGTGGAAACCCACCGCGCCAACCTGTTCGCCAAGCTGGCCTGCGACTCGCTGGCCCAGCTGGTGCGCGGCTATGCGGCACTGGTGGCCGAAGGCGCGCCGCGCCAGGGCTGACCGGCCGGCCTCGCTCGGGCCGGTTCGCGCCAGCGCCATCCGTATTTCTACGCAGCGCCACACGTAGCCGTACGGCTGGTGCGCCGGCGGCAGTCCTCCTACAGTAGCGGTACCGCCTGGGCAACGCCGGGCGCCCCATCAACCACCGGAGATTCCTGATGAAAGCCTTTGCCGTCGCCGCCCTGCTGGCCGCATCCACCCTGGCTGCCCACGCCGACAACGCCGTGCGCACCGAGAAGAACATGACGCTGGAGCTGGCCAACCAGATCGCCGCCGGCGCCGTGGCCGCCTGCGCCGCCAACGGCTATGCCGTGGCCGCCACCGTGGTGGACCGCGCCGGCACCGTGCGCGCCGTGCAGCGCGCCGACAACGCCGGCCCGCACACGCTGGGCGCCAGCGAGCGCAAGGCCTTCACCTCGGCCTCGGCCAAGGCCCCCACGCAGGCCATGATGGAAAACACGCAGAAGAACCCCGGCGCGGCCAACCTGGTCTACATCCCCGGCTTCCTGGTGCTGGGCGGCGGCGTGCCGGTCAAGTCCGGCAACGAAGTCATCGGCGCCGTGGGCGTGGGCGGCGCGCCCGGCGGCCACCTGGACGAGCAGTGCGCCAACACCGCGATCGAGAAGGTCAAGGGCCTGCTGGGCTGATCCAGGCGCCCCCTCCTCCTCTTGCAAGCCCGCCGCCCGGCGGGCTTTGTCTTTTTCAGCGCTGCGCCGCCAGCAGGTAGTCCACCGCCAGGTTCGACAGCGCGCGCACGCCGTAGAGCAGCGCCGACTCGTCGGCGTAGAACAGCGGCGAGTGGTTGTTGGGCGCGGTGTTCGGGTCCTTGTCCTTGGGCGTCACGCCCAGGTAGAAGAACATGCCCGGCGCCTCCTGCTGGTAGAACGAGAAGTCCTCCGACGCCGACGACTTGGGCTGCACGCCGAAGTTGCCCGGGCCGGCCACGCGCTCCAGCGTGGGGCCCATCCTGGCGACCAGGTCGGGCGGGTTGACCACGGCGTTGTACAGCTCGACCACCTTGACCTTGGCCTTGGCGCCCGAGCTTTCGGCGATGTGCTCGGCCGTCGTGGCCAGGCGCTTGTGGATGTCCTTCTTCATGCCCTCGTCGTAGGTGCGGATGGTGCCGATCATCGAGACCTTGTCGGGGATGATGTTCATGCGGTTGCCGCCGTTGATGGCGCCCACCGTCACCACCGCGGGCTCCAGCGCGATGTTGGACTGGCGGCTGATGATGCTCTGGATGCCGGTGATGATCTGCGCGCTCGCCACGATGGGATCGATGCCCGACCAGGGCCGCGCGCCATGCGTCTGCTTGCCGGTCACGTCGATCCAGAACTGGTCCGCGGACGACATGGCTGGACCCGGGCGCCAGGCGATCCAGCCCGCCGGGTAGGCGCTGGACACATGCAGGCCGAAGACGGCATCGACCTTGGGGCTGTTCATCACGCCTTCCTTGACCATCTGCTTGGCGCCCCAGATCTTCTCGCCATCGGGCTCGAAGGTGGCGGGCGATTCCTCGGCGGGCTGGAAGATGAACTTCACGCTGCCGGGCAGCTGGTCCTTCATGCCGGCCAGCACCTCGGCCGTGGCCATGAGCATGGCGGTATGCGTGTCGTGGCCGCAGGCGTGCATCACGTCCACTTCCTTGCCCAGGTAGGTGCTCTTGGCCTTGGAGGCAAAGGGCAGGTCCACCTGCTCCTTGACCGGCAGCGCGTCCATGTCGGCGCGCAGCGCCACCACCGGACCGGGCTTGCCGCCCTGGAGCAGGCCAACCACGCCGGTCACGGCCACACCGGTCTTCACCTCCATGCCCAGCTTGCGCAGATGCTCGGCCACCAGCGCGGCGGTGCGCGTCTCGAGGTTGCCCAGCTCGGGGTGCTGGTGGATGTCGCGGCGCCAGGCAATGAGCTTCTGCTCGATGGCCTTGGCACGCTCGTCGATGCGGGCGTGCAGGGCCTGGGCCTGCGGCGAAGCAGTGACAGCAGAAGCGGCGGGCACCGCCGGTGCCTGCGCCTGCACGCTGCCGGCCGCGAGCGCGACGGCCAGGGCGGCGGCGAGCGCCAGCGGCTTGAAAGTGGTGATCATGCGGGTCTCCTCAAAAATCAAAGGGGCGATGCTAGCGAGCATTGCCGCGCGATCATGCCACCTCGGAGACTGTTCCCCGCGGCCATGAAAAACGGGCCCGAAGGCCCGTTGCTTGCATGGCGAGGTGGCCCGCTCAGACCTTGAGCACGGCCTGGCCGCCCAGGTAGTGGCGCAGCGGCTCGGGCACGGTCACCGAGCCGTCGGCGTTCTGGTAGTTCTCGAGCACGGCCACCAGCGTGCGGCCCACGGCCAGGCCCGAGCCGTTGAGCGTGTGCACCAGCTCGTTCTTGCCCTGCGCGTTCTTGAAGCGCGCCTGCATGCGGCGCGCCTGGAAGGCCTCGCAGTTGCTGACCGAGCTGATCTCGCGGTAGGTGTTCTGCGCCGGCAGCCACACCTCCAGGTCATAGGTCTTGCTGGCGCCGAAGCCCATGTCGCCGGTGGACAGCAGCACCACGCGGTACGGCAGGCCGAGCTTTTGCAGCACCTGCTCGGCGTGGCGGGTCATCTCTTCCAGCGCCGCGTAGCTCTGGTCGGGGTGCACGACCTGCACCATCTCGACTTTGTCGAACTGGTGCTGGCGGATCATGCCGCGGGTGTCGCGGCCGTAGCTGCCGGCCTCGGAGCGGAAGCACGGGCTGTGCGCGGTGAGCTTGATGGGCAGCTCGTCCTCGGCCAGCACGGTGTCGCGCACCAGGTTGGTCAGCGGCACCTCGGCCGTGGGGATCAGGTACAGCGCCGCGTTGTCGGGCACGGGCTCGCCGTCCTGGCCGCCCTTCTTGGCCGCGAACAGGTCGCCCTCGAACTTGGGCAGCTGGCCCGTGCCCTTGAGCGAGTCGGCGTTGACGATGTAGGGCACGTAGCACTCGGTGTAGCCATGCTCCTGGGTCTGCAGGTCGAGCATGAACTGCGCCAGCGCGCGGTGCAGGCGGGCGATCGGGCCCTTCATCACGGTGAAGCGCGAGCCGGTGATCTTGGTGCCGGCATCAAAGTCCAGCCCCAGCGGCGCGCCCACGTCCACGTGGTCCTTGACCTCGAAGTCGAACTGGCGCGGTGTGCCCCATTTGCGCACCTCGACGTTGGCCGCCTCGTCGGCGCCCACCGGCACGCTCTCGTGCGGCAGGTTGGGCACGGCGGCCAGCATCGCGGCCAGCTCGGCCTGGATCTGCTCCAGCCGCGCGGCCGAGCTGTCCAGCTCGACCTTCGCCTGGTTGACCTCGGCCTTGGCGGCTTCGGCGGCGTCCTTCTCGCCCTTGCCCATCAGCGCGCCGATCTGCTTGGACAGCTGGTTGCGCTTGGCCTGCAGTTCCTCGGTGCGGGTCTGGATGGTCTTGCGCTCGGCCTCGAGCGCCTTGAACGCGTCCACATCCAGGAAGGCCTGGGGGTTCTTGCGCGTTTGCAGGCGGGCGACGACCGAATCCAGGTCTTTGCGAAGCAACAGAATATCGAGCATGGGAAAAGCCTTTGAAGTTTTTTTATAGCATTTGGCGCTTGCTATACGCCAGTTTCAAGATCAAAACATCTGCAATTGCTTGCATAACAAGCGCTGGCAGCTATCAAAAAAGAGTGTTATTCAGTGCCCCGTCTCCGGGGATCGGGCCGTGATCGACAGCCCGCCGACGTCGATCTTCAGCCCCTTGGGCAGCGGGAACTTGACGGTCTCCTGGATGCCGTCCATCTTTCGCACCGACACGGCGCCCAGCGCCTTGATGCGGTCGATCACCTGCTGCACCAGCAGCTCGGGCGCCGAGGCGCCGGCCGTAAGGCCCACGCGCGCCGCGCCTTCGAGCCACTGCGGCTGGATCTCGTCGGCGCTGTCGACCATGTAGCCCGGCGTGCCCAGCTTGACGGCCAGCTCGCGCAGGCGGTTGCTGTTGGAGCTGGTGGGGCTGCCGACGACGATCACCACGTCCACCTGCGGGCTCATCAGCTTGATGGCGTCCTGGCGGTTCTGCGTGGCGTAGCAGATGTCCTGCTGCTTGGGCTCGCGGATGGCCGGAAAGCGCGCCTTCACCGCGGCGGTGATCTCGGCGGCGTCGTCCACCGACAGCGTGGTCTGCGTCACCACGGCCAGGCGCTCGGTCTGCGCCGGCGCCACGCGGGCCACGTCGGCCACGTCCTCGACGAGGTGGATGCCCTCGGACAGCTGGCCCATCGTGCCCTCGACCTCGGGGTGCCCCTTGTGGCCGATCATGATGAACTCGTAGCCCTCCTTGGCCAGCTTGGCCACCTCGACGTGCACCTTGGTCACCAGCGGGCAGGTGGCATCGAAGATCTGGAAGCCGCGCGCCTCGGCCTCGGCCTGCACGGCCTTGCTCACGCCGTGGGCCGAGAAGATCAGCGTCGCGCCGGGCGGCACCTCGGCCAGGTCCTCGATGAAGATCGCGCCCTTGGCCTTGAGGTCGTTCACCACGAAGGTGTTGTGCACGATCTCGTGGCGCACGTAGATGGGCGCGCCGAACTTCTCGATGGCGCGCTCGACGATCTCGATGGCCCGGTCCACCCCCGCGCAGAAGCCGCGCGGCTCGGCCAGCACGATGGCTTGCGGCCCGCTCATAGCACGCCGATCAGCTTGACTTCGAAGGTCACCGGCTGGCCCGCCAGCGGGTGGTTGAAGTCGAACAGCACCGCGCCGTCGGCGCGCACCTGCAGCGCCACGCCCGCATAGGTGCCCATGCCGTCGGGCGTGGGGAACTGCACCACGTCACCGGTGGTGTACTGCTCGTGCGGATCGCCCAGCTCGTTGAGCAGCTTGCGCGCCACCCACTGCTGCATGTCGGGGTTGCGCTCGCCGAAAGCCTGGCCGGCCGGAATCTCGAACGTGGTGTGCGCGCCCTCGGGCAGGCCGATCAGGCACTCCTCCACCGCGGGCGACAGCTCGCCCGCGCCCAGCGACAGCGTCGCGGGCTTGTCGGCGAAGGTGTTGATCACATCGCCGGCCGGACCGGCCATGCGGTAGTGCAGCGTCAGGAACGAGCCGGCCTGCACCACCGGCGCATCGGGCGAAACAGGCGAAACGAAGGCCGAGGAGGTTGTCATGAAAATCCCTATAAACTGGCCGCTATTGTAAAAAACCTGGGCATTCCCCTACGCATTGCCTCCGCGATATCCAGTACATGCCGCTCAAAGACCTGCCCCTGGACGCCCAACCGCGCGAGAAACTGCTGGCCCGCGGCCCCGGAGCGCTCGGTGACGCCGAGCTGCTGGCCATCCTGCTGCGCACCGGCCTTGCCGGCAAGAGCGTGCTGCAGCTCGCCGCCGAGCTGCTGGCGCCGCGCGGCGATCAGGCCGGCGGCACGGGCTTTGGCGGCATCGCCGGCCTGCTGCAGGCCAGCCTGGCCGACCTGAGCCGCATCAAGGGCCTGGGCCCGGCCAAGCGCGCCGAACTGATGGCCGTGCTGGAGCTGGCCCGCCGCGCCATGGCCGAGCAGTTGCAGCAGCGGCCGGTGCTGGACGGCACCGATACCGTGAAGACCTATGTTCAGCTGCACCTGGCGCACCGCACGCACGAGGTGTTCGCGGTGCTGTTCCTCGATGCGCAGCACCGGCTGATCGCGCTGGAAGAGCTGTTCCGCGGCACGCTCAACCAGACCAGCGTGTACCCGCGCGAGGTCGTCATCCGCGCGCTGCACCACCACAGCGCGGCCGTGATCCTGGCGCACAACCACCCCAGCGGCCATGTCACGCCCAGCGCCGCCGACCGGCAGCTGACGCAGACCCTGCGCTCGGCACTGGGCCTGGTGGACGTGCGCGTGCTCGACCATGTGATCGTCGCGCCCGGCGCCACGCTGTCGATGGCGCAGGAAGGCCTGGTGTGAGCATGGCGGCATCGCTGCGCGACCTGCGCCAACTGCGGCAAGCCCTGAACGCCCAGCAGGAGCGCACCGCCGCCGAGAAAAAGCAGCGCCAGCAGCAGCACGAAGCCGCGCTGGCGCAATCGGAACGCGACCGCCAGCTGTTCCGCCGTGCCATAGGTGCCGTCCGCCCCCTGCGCCCGGCCGACCGCGCGCGCCTGGCGCCCCGGCCCCCCGACCCCCTGCCGCTGCAGCACTGGCTGGACGAGGAGCGCGCGCTGCAGGAGACCATGAGCGACGCCTTCGACGCCAGCACCCTGCTCGACACCGACGACCAGTTGAGCTTTCGCCGCCGCGGCATCGGGCGCGACGTGGTGCACAAGCTGCGCGCCGGGCACTGGAGCATCCAGCGCCAGATCGACCTGCACGGCCTGCGCACCGACGAAGCCCGCGACCAGTTGGGCGCCTTCATCCGCCAGGCGCACCGCCACGGCCTGCGCTGCGTGCGCGTGGTGCACGGCAAGGGCCTGGGCTCGCCCGGCCGCACGCCGGTGCTCAAGAGCCGCGTGCACAGCTGGCTGGTGCAGAAAAACGAGGTGCTGGCCTTTGTGCAGGCCCGCCCGGCCGAAGGCGGCGCCGGTGCCCTGGTCGTGCTGCTGCGCCCGGCCCTGCCGGCCGGCGAGGCCGCCAAACGCCTGGCCGAGGAAAGCGCCGATCTGCCGGTACCGGCTGCCACCAACGCGCCCCACGCCCGGCTGGCCAGCCGCACCCAGGCGCTGGTGCAGCACCTGACCACCGCCAAGCGCAAGCCCAAGGGCTGAAGTCGCTACCGAATCCTAGTCGGCCATCGGCAGCAGCGCGCCGGCCAGCTCCGCCTGCATGGCCACCTTGCGCACCGTCTGCGTGGTGCTCAGGCGGCCGGTATCGATGACGTAGTGCGCCGTCTCCAGATACAGCGGCGCCCGCTGGGCCAGCAGGTCCTGCAGCCGGACCAGCGGATCGGCGCCCTGCAGCAGCGGCCGCGTCGTGTCGTGGCGCAGGCGGCGGGCGATATCCTCAGGCGCGGCCTGCAGGTAGAACACCGTGCTGTGCTCGTGCAGCATGCGCCGGTTCTCCTCGCGCAGCACCGAGCCGCCGCCGGTGGACAGCACGCAGGGCTCCTGCCGCTCCAGCAGGCTGCGCAGCATGCTGGCCTCCACGTCGCGGAACGCGTTCTCGCCATGACTCTCGAAATAGCTCCTGATCGAGCCGCCCAGCATGTCCTCGATCGCATGGTCCGAGTCGACAAAAGGCAGCCGCCACTTGCGGGCCAACTGGCGCCCGACCGTGGACTTGCCGGAACCGGGCAATCCGATGAGGGTGATGACGGGATGCATGGGGGAGTCAATAGGAGCAGTAGGAGCTACAGCCGCGATCATAGGTCTTGTGGGGGCATGGGCGCATAAAAAAGCCCCGCAACCACCGTTGCGAGGCTTTTATTCTCTGTTGCCGACGTGCCCCCTCTCACCGGGGACACCACAGCCAACTTACGGGGTGGGTGTCGGCGTCACCGGCGGCGTGCACACCACTGGATCCGGATCGTCCTGCACCACGATCGAAGCCTGGCGGGTCACCGAATTGGTGTCGTTGTAGGCCGTGACCGTGAAGGTGTAGCGGCCGCGGTCCTCACAGGTCAGCAGGTTGCCGGAGGTGATGACGCCGAGATCGCCGGTGGCATCGAGCTTCATCCACGAGGGCGCGCCGGAGATCTTCCACTTGACGTTGTCGCCACCCGTGGCCGTGAAGGCGTAGGTATACGACAGGCCGACTTGCGTGGACGGCAGGGCGCACGCCTGGTTCACGTCGCTGCTAGCACAGCCGCTGATGGCGAACTGCACCGGCTTGTCGGGCAGATTGCCGGTGACATTCAGCGTCACCGTCTTGGTCGCCTTGGCGCCATTGGCGTCCACCACTTGCAGCACGAGCGTGAAAGTGCCGGGGGCCGGCAACGACGTCGTGCCGGAAATCACACCCGACGAGCTCAGCGTCAGGCCAGCCGGCAGCGACGAGGTCGTGGACCACTGGTACGGCGGCAGTCCACCCGACGCTTCCAGGTAATGGGTGTAGGGCTTGCCGTTTTCCACGGTCAGCGTGGCCTCGCTGTCGGGGATCACCGGATCACCCGTCACCGCATGCACCGCAGGAATCACGGCCAGCGCGCGGATCGGCTGCTGGATGCCGTTGCTCACGTCGTTGTCGGCGCGGTCGGTGATCATTTCCACCGCCAGCAGGCCGGCATTCACACCGCTGGACAACGAGAACTGCGCCACCCCACCCGACGTGCTCACCTGCAGCGCGGTGCCCGTCTGGCCATTGGCCAGCAGGCGGGCGCCATCGGCCGCAGTGGTCGGCAGAATGTTCAGCTGCACATTGGGCTTGCTGCTGCTGATGCGCTGGTTGCCGTCATTCATGACCAGCGCCTCGATGGCCACGTTGTTGCGCAGATGGTTCGGGTTGTCGCGCGTGCCCAGGTAGTATGGGGCTTGCGCTTGGTAGACGATGCTGGCCGGCACATTGGTGCCGCCGCCACCTACCTGGATGTTGACGCTGGCGCTGCGCACCTGCTTGTCGCGCGGATCGGTCACCGAGCAGGTGATGCTCACCGAGCCAGCCTGGTCGCCCGCATGGAAGTGGAACGAGTTGCCGCCGGAGTTGGAACCCAGCGTGATGCTGCGGTAGGCATTCGGCACCTTGGTCTTGCCGCCATTGCCGTCATCCACCTCGGTCTCGTGCTCCGGCTTGCCATCCAGGTAGTAGAGCGCGCCAGAATCCAGGCCGCCGGCCACATTGCAGCCAAAAATATCCTCACCACCAGGAATTGGAGCACCGCTCTTCTTGGCTTCCACGTACAGCGTGGTGGTATAGGGGGCGTAGGCGCCCAGGCTTGGCCTCTGGTTGGCCAGGTTGACAGGCAACTGTGCCTTATCGGTACGCAGCGTGATCGTGTAAGGCGCCTGCGTCTCCCCCGAGCTGCCTCCACCGCCACCACAAGCAGCCAGCAATACTGGCATGGCTGCTACCAAGGTTTTCAAAAGAAATTTCATATACAACTACCTATCAATAATTATCGAGTTTCACCCTTGTCAGAAATCATTTTTGGCGTAATGAATACCAGCATCTCCCTCTTTTCCGATTCACGTGTATTGTTCTTGAAAAGATTTCCCAATACCGGCAGATCCCCAAGCACGGGAATCTTGTTGGTGGACTGGGTTTCCTGCATTTCAAAAATGCCGCCGATTACCACGGTGCCGCCGTTCTCGACGAGCACCTGGGTTTTGATGTGCTTGGTATCGATGGCGGGCGGAGATCCACCACCAGAATCCACCCCTCTGGAATCCTTGGCAACATCAAGGTCCAGAATAATACTCCCCTCAGGCGTCACCTGCGGTGTCACCTCCAGCTTCAATACTGCCTTTTTGAACTCTATGGTAGTAGCACCGTTTTGAGCTGACGCAGTATAAGGAATTTCCGTACCCTGCTCGATCAACGCCTTGGTTTGATCGGCCGTAATCAGGCGCGGGCTAGAGATGATTTTCCCTTTGCCGTCAGCCTCCATGGCAGACAGCTCCAGCGATAGAAATCGGTTGGCGGCTGAATTGAAAATGGACAGGGCAAATGAACCTGCCGTAGGTGCCCCCGCCAGAACCGCCGGCAAATTCACAAAGTTGCCGCCACTGCTGGTCGTTCCCCCCATGCCGCTGCTCGCCACGGCGTTGTCGTAGCTGGTGCCGATTGCCATGCGGTTATTCCCACCAATGCCATAGCCGCCATCGCCCCCCCGATTGGCACGCAGGTCTCCACCGCCCAGGCGCACGCCCAAGGCCCGGCCAAAGGTGTCCCGGGCCTCCACGATCCGCGCCTCGATCATGACCTGGCGCACCGGAATGTCCAAGGTCGCCAGCAGTTTCCTGAACTCCTCGATCTTGGGCGGAATATCCGTGATGAAGAGCTGGTTGGTTCGGGGCTCGGCCATGACGGAGCCGCGGGGCGACAGGAAGCGCCCGCGCGCACCGGCAGCCGCGCCACCTGCGGCACCACCCGTACCGCCCGTACCGCCCAGTTGCTGGGCGAGCGCCGCGGCCTTGGCATAGTTCAGTTGGAAGGCCTCGGTCTGCAGTTGCTGCTTTTCGATGATCTTGGCGGCCGCATCCAGGTCCTTCTGGATGCGCTCATCGATTTCGTCCTTGGGGGCGATCCACAGCACATTGCCGGACTTGCGCATGCCCAGGCTTTTCGCATCGAGCACGATCTGCAGGGCCTGGTCCCAGGGCACGTCCTTGAGCCGCAGCGTCAGCGAGCCATTGACGGTGTCTGACGTCACGATATTGAAATTGGTGAAGTCGGCAATGACCTGTAGCAGCGAACGTACCTCGATGTTCTGGAAATTCAGTGACAGTTTTTCGCCGTTGAACGAGCCACCGGAGCCAAGACGGTTCGGATCGACCCGGCGTTGCCGCACCTCCACGACGAACTGGTTGTCGCTCTGGTACGCGCTGTGCTCCCATTCCCCAGTGTTTTTCAACTCGATGACAGCACCATTCCCCCGCTGTGCCGCGCTGACCATCCGAACCGGCGTACCGAAATCCACCACATCGAGCTTGCGCTGCAGCCCCTCGGGCAAGGTGACGTGCTGCAGATCCAGCGTCAGCCCTTCGGCCTTCCTGCTGATATTCACGCCGACACGGTTATTGGGCAGGCCCACGATCAATCGCCCTGCGCCGTCGGCGCCCCGACGAAAATCCAGATCGCTCAAAGGCAGCGCATCGGGATTGCCATCGTCGGCAAATTTCTCGAGATTCGATTTAGACGCCTTGCCGAGACCAGACCCTTGCAGCGCAATGACCAGATCGCCACCCTCGATATTGGTCGTGAAGCTAGCGGCATTTTTCAGATTGAGCACGATACGGGATTTGGAGCCCACATCCACCACATTGATATGGCGCAGATTTCCCTGGTTGACTTCGATCTTGTTGGTACCGGCTCCATTCTGGTAGCCAGGAAGATCCAGCACCACCTTGGGCGGGTTATCAATGACAAAGCTCTGCGGGCTTTCGAGCAGCGTGGCATCGGTTTCGATCTTGACCATTTCCACACCGTCCCGCACGGTGGTGGAAATACGGGAAATCGTTCCCGCCGCAAATGCATTGACCGACAGCATCAATATGCTGGCCCATGCCAAATGACTCCACCCGTTTGCTCTTTTCATTTTTTGGCCTCCTGCAGCTCCAGCACTGCTTCCCTCTCTATCCATTCGCCTACCCCGTTCTGTATAACTTCCCGCAAGGTCGTGGCGTTCTCAGAAATATTGATGACCTTGCCGTAGTTCTGCCCCATGTGCATTCCCTTGGTCACCTGGTAGATCAGCCCGTCCAGCTTCACCAAGGCCACCCCGGATGCATTCCTGTGCAGATATCCCACCATGGAGAAACTATCCAGTGGGTAGCTTTCCAGTTGCTCCTTCTTGCGGGCGCGCTCCGGTGCCACCAGGGCGTCGGAGGCACTGTCCTTGACGGCGGCGCTGCCGCGCATCACCGACGCCAGACGCTCCTTGCTGAAAGGATCCAGTGCCGCAGACGCCATATAGCTTTGCGGCACGAATTCCTTGGGCGGCGCAATGGGCTTGACCGACGGCCGGATGCTGGCCTTTTCGTTCTGCATCCATTGCTGCAGGTTTTCCTGCTCGTCGCTGCAGCCGACCACCAGAAATGCCAGGCACGGAAGCCAGCAGAATCTGAACCAAGAATTCATGGCCCCCCCTATTTCTTCTTCTGTTTGCTACTGGCGCTTTGCTGCTGGGCGATCTCCTGCTCGTCCAGATACCGGAAGGTGCGCGCCGTGGTTTCCATGGTGAGCGTATCGCTGTCCTTCGTGCTGGGCGTCAGGCTCACGTTATTGAGCGTGACGATGCGCGACAGGTTGGCGACGTCTGCGGCAAACGCCCCCACATCATGGTATTTGCCATTGATCTTGATCGAGATCGGCAGCTCGGCGTAGTAGTCCTTGACGAGCACCTGTCCGGGCCTGAACAGCTCGAATTGCAGGCTGCGCCCGATGCCGGCCTGGTTGATATCGGACAGCAGGGTCGCCATTTCCGCCTTGCTCGGCAGTTGCTTTTCAAGCTGGATCACATACTGCTGGATCTGCTCGCGCTGCTTCTTCAAGGCTTCGAGATTGGCCGCCTTGCGCGCACGGTCCTTGTACTGGTCCTTGAGCTTCAGCTCCTCGGCCCGGCCTGCCTGCAGGCTGTCCTCGAAATCGCTGAGGTAGGCATACCAAGCCAGGCCGATGACGATGGCCGCCACCAACATCAGCATCAGCGCCTTGGGCACGGCCGGCCACACCGAAGGATCCTTGGGGTCCAGGTTCCGGAACTGCTGCTGGAATTTCTGGGCGTATTCGCCCAGGGCTACTCCCTTCTTAGCCATGGGCACCCTCTTTCTTCTGCGCTCCGCTGTTGTTATCCTGGTTCAGTTCGCTGGAACGCACCAGCTTGAAGCGCAGATTGAAGCCCGCCACCCGCCGCTTTTCCTTGGTATTGAGCTGGGTGACCGTGCCAACCACCTCCACCAGTTCGGGCTTGGACAGCCAGGGGGTGTTGTTGGCGAGGTTGTTCAGCAGCTCCGAGACCCGCTCGTTGGATTGCGCCACACCCTGGATCTGGACCGTCTGGTCCACCTGCTTCATGCTCTCCACATAGACACCGTCCGGCAGCTGCAGCACCAGCTCATTGAGCAGGTGCACGGGCAGGTTGCGGTCGGCCTGCAGGTCTTCCACCGCTTTTTGCCGCGCCCGCAGCGCCGTGATTTCCTGGTCGATCTTGGCAATATCGGCAATCTTGGCATCCAGTGCCTTGATTTCCGATTTCAGATACTGATTTCTCGCTGCTTGTTCTTCAATATAGTATTGATAGACAAGGTAAATACCGGCGGAAATCAGCAACCCACCCAAAGCGGCGCCTACCAGCGCGACATTGAATGCTTCTTTTCGCCGCTTTCGGGCCAGCTCCCGGTGCGGCAGCAGATTGATGAGAATCATGCGCCAAACCTCCTGAAAGCCAGGCCGCAGGCCGTCAGGTAGGTGGAGAAGCCGCCGCCCTTGCCGCGATTCCTCGAGGCGTTGTGCATCGCCATGTTCTCGAACGGATTGACCACCGAGGCGGCAAAGCCAGTGGTCTGGATGATGGACTCCACCAGGCCATCCAGAACCGCCGATCCGCCCGCCAAGAAGATATGGTCGATCCGATTGTGCGGCGTGCTGGTGAAGAAGAACTGCAGGGCCCGCCCCACCTCGACCGCGATATTCTCGACAAACGGATCCAGCACGACCTTCCTATAGTCGGCCGGCAGGTCGTTGCTGCGCTTTTTCTGCTCTGCCTCTTCCTGCGAGAAGCCATACTGGCGCATGATCATCTGCGTCAGCTGGTTGCCGTTGAAGGTCTGGTCGCGCTCGTACAGCACCTCTCCGTTATGGAGAATCTGCATGAACGAAGCGTGCCCACCTATTTCAAAAACGGCTACGAACGCATCCTTGCCCTTGCTCGGCATGTTCTCCATCAGGCGTTTCGCGGCCAGGGCCGAGGCATTGGACTCGATCTCGATGACCACGGGCTTCAG
The DNA here is from genome assembly GCF_054782535.1 of Comamonas humi. NCBI lineage: Bacteria > Pseudomonadati > Pseudomonadota > Betaproteobacteria > Burkholderiales > Comamonadaceae > Comamonas > Comamonas humi. The sequence continues at coordinate 276,429 of NZ_BAAGSH010000007.1, forward strand.
CCCGGCAGCCTCGGCCAGGCCCTGGCGGTCCTGGACCATTTCCTTGCGCGCAGCGGCGATCAGCACGTCGACATCGCCCACCGAATTGGCGGTAGGCCCGATGACGCAGAAATCGAGGTTCACCTCGTCCAGCGAAAAGGGAATGTACTGGTTGGCCTCGGACTCGACCTGGAATTCCATCTCCTGCTCGGACAGACCTGCCGGCAGGATGATCTTCTTCTGGATGACGGCCGACAGCGGCAAGGCCAGCGCGGCCTGCTTGGTCCGGGTACCGCTTTTCTTGACGAGCCGACGCAGCGAGTCGGCAACCTCGTCGAAGCGCTCGATACCGGACTCGGTGACCCAGCCCGGCTCCAGCAACTCCTGCGCGCAGCGTTCCACGATGTAACTATCGTTGCCACTGCGCCCAAGCTCCACCAGCTTGATACTGGATGCGCTTACGTCAATTCCAAGCAGCGCCGGCGGCTGCCGCTTGAAAAGCGACATCATTGACACCACGGTGGACTCCTCTCTATCTTTTTTCAATTTGCTACAAAACCCACACCCTCGCGGCATGCTATCAGCAAGCTTGAGCCGTCGTAAAGAAATGACGGCGAATCGATCTGGTGCGTTGTCAAAACAATACGCTGCGGGCCGCGTCGGAAAAACGGCCTGAAAACGGTGAAAATCATTGAGTTACGTCATGGCGACGAGGCATTAACGTCTACGTGATAGCATCCGCCCCTTATGCATGTATCCCAGACGGCCTGACCCCATGACCTCCGACAAGGCCCCTCCCCGCAAAGCCTCCCAACCGCGCCCATCGCTGGGAGGCCAGATCCTCAAATTCTTCGCAACGCTCACCGGCGTGCTGATCGGCTGTGCCGTGGCTGCCGTGATGGTCCTCGGCGTCGGGCTGGCCATGGCCTATCCGAACCTGCCCGATGTCTCGGAGCTGGCGGACTACCGCCCCAAGTTGCCGATGCGCATCTACTCGTCCGAAGGGGCGCTGCTGGGCGAGTTCGGTGAAGAACGCCGCAACCTCACGCCCATCACCGAGATCCCCAAGGTGATGGTCGACGCCGTGCTGGCGATCGAGGACACGCGCTTCTTCGAGCACAACGGCGTGGACTACAAGGGCATGCTGCGCGCCGCGCTGGCCAACCTGGGACGGGTCAAGAGCCAGGGCGCCTCCACGATCACCATGCAGGTGGCGCGTAATGTCTATCTGTCCTCGGAAAAGACCTACACCCGCAAGATCTATGAAATCCTGCTGACCTTCAAGCTCGAGCACCTGCTGACCAAGAACCAGATCCTGGAAATCTATATGAACCAGATCTACCTGGGCAACCGCGCCTACGGGTTCTCGGCCGCCTCGGAAACCTACTTCGGCAAGCCGTTGAAGGACATCTCGGTGGCGGAAGCGGCCATGCTCGCGGGCCTGCCCAAGGCGCCTTCGGCCTACAACCCGATCAGCAACCCCAAACGCGCCCGGGTGCGCCAGCTCTACATCATCGACCGCATGGAGGAGAACGGCTTCATCTCCCGCGCCGAGGCCGACAAGGCCCGCACCGAGCCGCTGCGCCTGCGCTCCAGCAACGCCGACAACAAGGTGCACGCCGAATACGTGGCCGAGATGGCGCGCCAGCTGATCTTTGCCCAGTACGGCAGCGAAGCCTATACCCGCGGGCTGAACGTCTACACCACCCTGGTCGCCAGCGACCAGAATGCGGCCTACGACGCGCTGCGCGACGGCATCATGACCTACGAGAAGCGCCAGCACTACCGCGGGCCCGAGAAGTTCATCAACCTGCCGCAAAACGCGCAGGAGCGCGACGACGCCATCGACGAGGTGCTCGCGCAGCACCCCGACAACGGCAACATCGTGTCCGCCGTGGTGCTGTCGGCCTCGCCGCGCAAGCTGGTGGTCACCCGCACCGACGGCGATCCGATCGAGATCACCGGCGACGGCCTCAAGCCCGTGCAGTCGGGCTTGAGCGACAAGGCCCCGCCCAACCTGAAGCTGCGCCCCGGCGCCGTGGTGCGCATCATGGAGACGGCCAAGAAGAACTGGGAAGTCACCCAGCTGCCCGAGGTGGAAGGCGCCTTCGTGGCCATGGACCCGGCCACGGGCGCGGTCAAGGCGCTGGTCGGCGGCTTCGACTTCGACAAGAACAAGTTCAACCATGTGACGCAGGCCTGGCGCCAGCCGGGTTCGAGCTTCAAGCCCTTCATCTACTCGGCCGCGCTCGAAAAAGGCTTCACCCCGGCCACCGTCATCAACGACGCGCCCATCTCCTTCCCCGGCTCCACCGGCAGCCAGCCCTGGGAGCCCAAGAACTATGACGGCCGCTTCGACGGCCCGATGACCATGCGCACCGCGCTGGCCAAGTCCAAGAACCTGGCTACGGTGCGCATCATGCAGGCCGTGGGCCCGAAGAAGGCCCAGGAGTGGGTGGCCCGCTTCGGCTTCGATGCCGACAAGCACCCGCCCTACCTGCCGATGGCACTGGGCGCGGGCTCCGTCACGCCGATGCAGGAAGCGGCCGCCTACTCGGTGTTCGCCAATGGTGGCTACCGCGTCAACCCCTACCTGATCACCAAGATCACCGACCACCGCGGCCGGGTGCTGTCCGAATTCAACCCGCCGCCCACGAGCGAGCTGCCCCGCGCCATCGATGCGCGCAACGCCTTCATCATGGGATCGCTGCTGCAGGAAGTGGCCCGCAGCGGCACCGCAGCCCGGGCCCAGGCCATGCTCAAGCGCCCCGACATCTACGGCAAGACCGGCACCACCAACGACGCCATGGACGCTTGGTTCGCCGGCTACCAGCCCAGCCTGGTGGCGGTGACCTGGATCGGCTATGATACGCCGCGCAACCTGGGCAGCCGCGAAACCGGCGGCGGGCTCAGCCTGCCGGTGTGGGTCAGCTTCATGAGCCATGCGCTCAAGGGCGTGCCCGTTGCCCAGGCCACCACGCCGCCGGGCGTGGTCAACGTGGGCGGCGAGTGGTACTACGAGGAATATGCCCGCGGCGGCGTGGCCAGCGTGGGCCTGGACAGCGGCGCATCCACCTCAGCCGTGCCGGCCCCGGCACCCGAGGAGCGCAACAAGATCCTGGACCTGTTCCGGAACTAGGGGCGGCAAGCCTCCATCAAGAACAAAGCCGGGCAATGCCCGGCTTTGTTCTAGCTCCCTGCAAAAGGTTCAGACCGCCGCAAACACGAGAGCCTGTCCCGCCTGCTTCGACGCATCCCGCGTCAGGTCCGCGAAGAACTCGCTGCCGGCCTTGGTGTCGCGCCAGTGCTGGCCGTCGAATTTGTAGTGGTAGCCGCCCGACTGGGCCGCCAGCCACACCTCGTGCAGCGGCCTCTGCAGGTTCACCACGATCTGGCTGCGGTTGGCGAAGGTCAGCGTCACCATGCCGCCCACGCGCTGGCTGTCGATGTCCGCGTCGGTGTCGTCGTTGATGCGATCACAGCTCTGCTCCACGGCGAGCAGCAGCTTTTCCGCAGCGTCCAGGTAGTCCAAATCGTTCATTACAATGCGCTGATGTTGAGAATGCCCCAAATTCTAGTGAGAACCATTGCCCTTGGTGGCATTGCGGCGGTGCTGGCAGGCTGCGGGCAGAAGGGCCCCCTGTTCCACCCGACCGAACCCGCCTCGGCCGGCCGCGCCACCCTGCCGCAGACGCTGGACCCGAGCGCCGACCGGCCTCAGCCCGAACTTTCCGCCCCCGCGCAGCAGCGCTAACCCTTTCGCAGGCGCTGCACCACGCGCCACAGCAGCAGCGCGGCCACGATGGCCGCGTAGAACCACACGTCCGCGAGGTTGTTCTTGCCCTCGCGCATCCACCAGAAGTGCACCAGCGCCAGCCCGGCCATCGCATAGACGGCCCGGTGCAGGCGCTGCCAGCGCTTGCCGCCCATGGCGCGGATCAGCCGCGGGATCGAGGTGACCGCCAGCGCCAGCAGGATCAGCCAGGCCAGCGTGCCGAGCAGAATGAAGGGGCGCTTGCCCAGGTCGGCCCAGATGTCGGCCCAGTTGAGTTCCATGTCGAACACCACATAGGCCGTCCAGTGCAGGCTGGCATAGGCAAACGCGTACAGGCCCAGCATGCGCCGGTAGCGCGCCAGCGGGTTCCAGTGCAGCAGCTGGCGCAGCGGCGTCACCGCCAGCGCGATGCAGACGAAGCGCAGCGCCCACAGGCCCAGGCCGCGGATCAGCGCCTCGGCCGGGTTCGCGCCCAAGCCGTCGGTCGCGGCCAGATACACCAGCCAGGCCAGCGGCACGCAGCACAGCAGGTGCAACGCCAGCCGCACGGCGGCCTGCCGGCTGAAGCCGGAGGTCCAGGATTTGCTATTGATAGCAGAGCTGCTCGCGCTTGTCACGACTCATTCTCCGGCCAATTTCATCAATAATTCTTGCGCAAGTCCATGCCGGCATACAGCTGGCCCACCTGGGCTTCGTAGCCATTGAACAGCAGGGTCTTGCGCTTCTTGGCGAACAAGCCGCCTTCGCCGATGCGGCGCTCGGTCTCCTGGCTCCAGCGCGGATGCGGCACGTCAGGGTTCACATTGGAATAGAAGCCGTACTCGTTGCGCGCCGCCTTGTTCCAGGCCGTGGGCGGCTCCTTGTCGAGCAGGCGGATCTTGACGATGCTCTTGGCGCTCTTGAAACCGTACTTCCACGGCACCACCAGCCGCACCGGCGCGCCGTTCTGCTTGGGCAGCTCGCTGCCGTACATGCCAAAGGCCAGCAGCGTGAGCGGGTGCATGGCCTCGTCCATGCGCAGGCCCTCGGTGTAGGGCCAGTCCAGCACCGAGCTGCGGATGCCGGGCATGGTCTTGGGGTCGGCCAGGGTCACGAACTCCACGAACTTCGCGCTGCCCATGGGCTCGACCTGGGCCAGCAGCTTGGCCAGCGAATAGCCGATCCACGGGATCACCATCGACCAGCCCTCCACGCATCGCAGCCGGTAGATGCGCTCTTCCTGCGCGCTGAGCTTGAGCAGGTCCTCCAGCCCAAACACTTTCGGCTTGTGCGCCAGCCCCTCTACCGTGATGGACCAGGGCGTGGTGGGCAGCGTGTGCGCGTAGCGGGCGGGGTCGGACTTGTCCGTACCGAACTCGTAGTAGTTGTTGTAGCTGGTCGCGTCCTCGCGCGAGGTGGCGGTCTCCATGGTCATGGCGCCCGGCACGGCCGACTTGGTGGAAGCCAGGGGCTTCAGCACCTCGGCCTCCCTGGCCCAGGTGCCGCCGGCGGCGGCCAGCAGCCCGGCGCCGGCCATGGCCTGCAGATAGGCACGGCGGCGCAGGTAGAGCGCCTGCGGCGTGATCTCGCTGGAATGGGGATGCACGAACCCCGAAGACGACGTCTGTATCAACATGATGATCCTTCGCACCGGAGACGACCGGCACACCCTGACCATAAGACACCTGCGCGCCCGCAGGATTCAATTTTTTATAACAAACGCCTGCCGCGGCTTCAGCGGGCCGCTTCCACGCGCAGCAACTGTCCCTGCGCGGCATCGGTCAGCAGGTAGAGCCAGCCGTCCGGCCCCTGGCGCACATCGCGCACCCGCTGGCCCAGGCGGGGCAGCAGCACCTCGGTGCCGGTGATGCGGCCACCCTGCACCGTCAGACGCTCCAGCCGCTGGGCCTTGAGCGTGCCAACGACCAGCGAGCCCTTCCAGGCCGCGCCATAGCGCTCGCTGGTGATGAAGGCCATGCCCGAGGGCGCAATCGACGGCACCCAGTAGTGCAGCGGCTGCTCCATGCCGTCCTTGTGCGTGATGCCCTCGCCGATCTTGCCGCCGCCGTAGTTCTCGCCGTAGGTGATGACCGGCCAGCCATAGTTCCTGCCGGGCTCGGGGCGGTTGACCTCGTCGCCGCCCTGCGGGCCGTGCTCGTGCATCCACAGGCTGCCGTCGGGCGCCAGTGCGGCGCCCTGCGCATTGCGGTGGCCATAGCTCCAGATCTCGGGCCGGGCGTCGCTGCGACCCACGAACGGGTTGTCTGCGGGCACGCTGCCGTCCTTGCCCACGCGCACGATCTTGCCCAGGTGGCTTTGCAGGTTTTGCGCCTCTTCCTTGTACTGGAAGCGCTCGCCCAGCGTGAGGAACAGCGTGCCGTCGCTGCGGCCGTCGACCATGCGCTCGGCGATGCGGCAGCCGAAATGCAGGCTGCTCGCGTACTTGGGGCGCTGCGAGAAGAGCACGCGCAGCTGCTCCAGCCGCGTGGCGTCGTCCGACAGGCGCGCCCGGGCCAGCGCCGTGCCGTTCTTGCCGCGGTCGGCGCCCTCGCCGGGCTCGGCAAAGCAGAAGTACAGCGTGCGGTTGCGGGCGAAATCGCTGTCCAGCACCACATCAAGCAGGCCGCCCTGGCCGGCGGCGGCCACGGCGGGCAGCCCCTGCAGCGGCGCGCCCAGTCGGCCGTCGCGCTCGACGATGCGCATGCGGCCCGGCCGCTCGGTAACCAGGTAGCGCCCATCGGACAGAAAGGCCAGCGCCCATGGGTGCTCCAGGCCGCTGGCGACGGTGCTGGTGCTCAATGCCGGAGCCTGGGCCGCCGCCAGGCCGGCCAGCAGGGCCAGGCCGCAGGGAAGAAGCTGGGAGAGTCGTGGCATGGAGCCATGCTAACGCAGCCCCGTGCCAGGCGCCACCGCGCTACCCGCGCCGCGCGTAGACCAGGCGCCGCACCACGGCCACCAGCTGGTCGATCTCGTCGAAGGTGTTGTAGAACGCGACCGACGGGCGCACCGCCGTCTCGACGCCGAAGCGGCGCAGGATGGGCTGGGCGCAGTGGTGGCCGGTGCGCACCGCGATGCCCTCGGCGTTCAGCGCCTGCCCCACCTCGTCGGTGCTGTAGCCCTCCAGCGTGAACGACAGCACGCTGGCCTTGCCCGGCACGGTGCCGATCAGCCGCAGGCCGGGCAGCGCGCCCAGCTGTTGCATGCCATAGTCGACCAGCGCATGCTCGTAGCGGCTGATGTTGGCTATGCCGATGCGTTCCACATACTCCAGCGCCGCGCCCAGGCCCACCGCGTCGGCGATGTTGCCGGTGCCGGCCTCGAAGGTGTTGGGCAGCGGCTGGTACTGGGTCTTCTCGAAAGTCACGTCGGCGATCATGTTGCCGCCGCCCTGCCACGGCGGCATGGCTTCCAGCACCTCGCGGCGGCCCCAGAGCGCGCCTATGCCGGTGGGCGCGAAGATCTTGTGACCAGAGAAGACGAAGAAGTCCGCGCCCAGGTCCTGCACGTCGACCGGCGTATGGGCGATGGACTGGGCGCCGTCGATCAGCGTGGCGATGCCGCGCGCCCGGGCGCGCGCCACCACTTCCTTGACCGGCACCACGGTGCCGAGCACGTTGGAGACATGGCCGATGGCGACGATCTTCGTACGCTCGTTCAGCAGCTTCTCGTACTCGTCGAGACGTATCTGGCCCTGCTCGTCCACAGGAATCACGCGCAGCTTCGCCCCCTTGGCTTGCGCCAGCTGCTGCCAGGGCACGATGTTGGCGTGATGCTCGAGGTGGCTGACGATGATCTCGTCGCCTTCGCCCACGTGGCGCCCGCCCCAGCTCTGCGCCACCAGGTTGATGGCCTCGGTGGTGCCGCGCACGAAGATCACCTCGCGCGCATCGGGCGCGTTGATGAAGCGGCGCACCACCTCGCGCGCATGCTCGTAGGCATCGGTGGCGCGCGCCGCCAGCACGTGCGCGGCGCGGTGGATGTTGGAGTTCTCGTGCTCGTAGAAGTGGCGGATGCGCTCGATCACCTGGCGCGGCTTGTGCGTGGTGGCGGCGTTGTCCAGCCACACCAGCGGCTTGCCGTTGATGCGCTCGGCCAGGATGGGAAAGTCGCGCCGCACCGCCTGCACGTCGAAGCCGGCGACGTGGCTGCGATCGGCCGCCGGCTGCGCGCCCTGCGGCTGCGCCTTGGCCGGTGTGACATAGCCATCGGGCAGCCGCACCGCATCGACGAAGTAGAACTGCGGCGCGCCGGATGCGGGCAGCGCCGCGCCCTGCACACCTTGGGTCAATCCGCCCAGGCGCGGCTCGTAGCCCGGCAGCGTGGAGTACGCCTTGTCGGGCACGCCGTTGCCGGCCACCGCATCGGGCACTGCCACGTGCGCACGATTGGCCAACGCCAGCACCGGCGCGTGCGAGCTGGGCAGCAGGTTCGTGCCCGGCACCTGGCCGATCGGAATGGGATGGCCCGGCACATTGGGCGCCAGCCCCACGGGGCTGGCCAGCGGCGAGCCGGGCGGCGCCAGCTGCGTGGGCGGCTGCACACCCACCGGCGCCTCGCCCGGCAGCGCGCGGAAGAACGCGTTGGCCAGCTGCGCCAGGTCGGCGGGATTGAGGGGCGCGCTGGCCTGCAGCGCGTCGGGGGCGATGGCGGTCAAGGCGGCTCCTTACTTGTAGGTGTCCAGCGCGGAGTAGTCGTGGTAGCGGTTGATCTCCACGTCGTCCAGCACCGCGATGGCATCGGGCGTGAGCACGGCCAGCGAGCAGTACAGCGAAATCAGGTACGACGCGATCGCGTGGTTGTTGATGCCCATGAAGCGCACCGACAGCCCCGGGCTCTGCTCGCCCGGCAGCCCGGGCTGGAACAGGCCGACCACGCCCTGGCGGCGGTCGCCCACGCGCAGCAGCAGGATCTTGCTCTTGCCGTCGGCCACCGGCACCTTGTTGCTGGGGATCAGCGGAATGCCGCGCCAGGTGATGAACTGCGAGCCGAACAGGCTCACCGTGGGCGGCGGCGTGCCGCGGCGCGTGGCCTCGCGGCCGAAAGCGGCGATCGCCAGCGGGTGCGCCAGGAAGAAGGCCGGCTCCTTCCACACCTTGGTCAGCAGCTCGTCCAGGTCGTCGGGCGTCGGCGCGCCGTTGGCCGTGTTGAGCGGGAAGATGCGCTGCTCGTCCGTCACCTGGGCCAGCAGGCCGTAGTCGGGGTTGTTGATCAGCTCGCTTTCCTGGTTCTCCTTGATGGTTTCGATGGTCAGGCGCAGCTGCTCCTTGATCTGGTCGTGCGGGCTGCTGTACAGGTCGGAGATGCGCGTGTGCACGTCGAGCACCGTGGAGACGGCGTTCAGGAAGTACTCGCGCGGCTTCTCGTCGTAGTCGACGAAGGTGCGCGGCAGCTGGTTCTCGGCCTCCTTGGCGGTGCAGGTGACCTTGATGGACTCGGGATTCTTGACCTGGTTGACGCGGTAGATGCCCGCCTCCACCGGCACCCATTGCAGCAGGTGCGTCAGCCAGCGCGGGCTGATCGTGGCCAGCTGTGGCGCGGTCTTGGTGGCATTCGCCAACTGCCGTGCTGCGTTGTCGCCCAATGCGGTGGTACCGCCTACCGTTGCACTCATACAAACTCCGTTCTGTGGGGGATGGAAAAATTCAGTGGGCGGGCGCCAATGCCGACGCCTGCGGGCTGGCCGGCTTGCGCACCTCGTGGCGCAGCGAGGCCTGCGACACGCTGGCGCCGGGCGGCACGCTCTCGGTCACCCAGACGTTGCCGCCGATCACCGCGCCCCGGCCCAGCGTGACGCGGCCCAGGATGGTGGCGCCCGCGTAGATCACCACCTCGTCCTCGACGATGGGGTGGCGCGGCTCGCCCTTGCGCAGGTTGCCGGCCTCGTCGCTCTCGAAGCGCCGCGCGCCCAGCGTCACCGCCTGGTAGATGCGCACGTCGCGGCCGATGCGGCAGGTCTCGCCGATCACCACGCCGGTGCCGTGGTCGATGAAGAAGCCCGCGCCGATCTCGGCACCGGGATGGATGTCTATGCCCGTGCTGCTGTGCGCCTGCTCGGCGATCAGCCGCGCCAGCAGGCGCAGCCCATGGCGGTGGAGCACATGCGCGATGCGGTGGTGGACCATGGCGTGCACGCCGGGGTAGGACAGCAGGATCTCGTCCACCCCCTGCGCCGCCGGGTCGCCCCGGTAGGCGGCCAGCACGTCGCTGTCCAGCAGCCGGCGGATGGGCGGCAGCTGCTGAGCCAGCGCCTGCACCGCGGCATCGGCCTGCTCGTGCAGCTGCGGCTCGGCCAGGCCCTGGTGGCGCGCATGGAAGGCGATCTCGAGCCGCGCCTGGCGGTACAGGCTGCGCAGCGCGGCACCCAGCGTGAAGCCGACGTAGAAATCCTCGTTCTCGTGGTGCAGCTCCTCGGGCCCCAGCCGCATGGGGAACAGCGCCCCCGCCAACTGGCCGATGATGGCGCGCACCGCGTCCTTGGACGGCAGCTCGCGCGCCGCGGGTTCGCGGGCGCGGCGCTGCGAGTCGCGCCATTCGTGGCGGGCCGCGCGCAGCTCGTCCACGATGTGGTCGATGGAATGGTCTGCCATCGCTCAACCCTGCACCCAGGGCAGGCCACGGAAGCGCCAGCCGTCGCTGCCGCCGCGGTGCTGCAGCTCGTCGAGCTCGCCCTCGAAGCCTTCGAGCACGTTGAAGACATGCACGAACCCGGCCTGCGCCGCGGCCCTGGCCGCCTCGACCGAGCGCTTGCCCGAGCGGCACAGCAGCAGCGCCACGGCCTCCTTGCCGCCCCAGGCCGCCAGCTTGGCCTCCAGCTCGCGCACGAAGCGGGGGTTGCGGGTGAGCGAGGTGCCGGTGGCCCAGGCCACGTGCAGGCTCTGCGGCACATGGCCGACGAAGCTGCGCTCCTCGGCGGTGCGCACGTCGACCAGCACGGCGTCGCCCGCCTGCACCAGCGCCCAGGCCTGCTGCGGCGGCACGCCGCCCGCGTAGCCCAGGCCCTGTTCGAGCGCGTGGCTGAGCGCCTGCTCCAGCGCGGGGGCGAGCGTGGTTTCGGTGGCTTGGTCGGACATAGAGACTCCTTGTGCAGTGGCGGCGGCAGCTGCCGTCCATGACCACCACTGTAGGAAGGAGTCCTACGCCGGCGAAGGAAGAAAAACCGGCTTAGGTATTACAAAAACAAATATGGCCGCCCCGTTTCCGGTGGCGGCCATGGGCACGGAGCGCGTGCGGTCAGAGCATGTTGTTCAGGAAAGCCTGGATGCGCGGATGGCTGCACTGCCCGAAGAACGCCTTCGCCGGCTGGGCCTCGATCAGCTCGCCCTGGTCCATAAAGGCCACGGTGTGCGCCACTTCGCGTGCAAAGCCCATCTCGTGGGTCACGACCATCATGGTCATGCGCTCCTCGGCCAGCTGGCGCATGGTGCGCAGCACCTCGCCGGTCAGCTCGGGGTCGAGCGCCGAGGTGGGCTCGTCGAACAGCATGATGTCCGGCTCCATCGCCAGCGCGCGGGCAATCGCCACGCGCTGCTTCTGGCCGCCCGACAGGCGCGCGGGGTAGCTGTTCGCCTTCTCCAGCAGGCCCACCTTGCGCAGCAGCTCCTCGGCGCGGGGCACGATGGCGTCGCGGGCCAGGCCCTTGACGACCATGGGCGCCTCGATGACGTTCTCCAGCACCGTCAGGTGCGGGAACAGGTTGAACGACTGGAACACCATGCCCATGCGGCGCAGGATGGTGCGCAGCTCAGCATCCGGCGCGTACTGGCACACGCCCTGCGCATTGGTGCTGGCCAGCGTCGCGCCCTCGACCACCACCGAGCCGGAGTCGATGACCTCCAGGTGGTTCAGGCAGCGCAGGAAGGTGCTCTTGCCCGAGCCCGAGGGGCCGATCACCGCCACCACCTCGCCCTTCGCCACTTGCAGCGAGACGCCCTTGAGCACCTCGTGGCCGGCAAAGGATTTGCGGATGTCCCGCGCCTGCAGCATCACGTCGTCAGGCATCGTATTTGGCATAGCGTTTTTCCAGGCGGTTGAAGCCCCAGGTCAGCACCAGCGTCATCACCAGGTAGAAGGCGGCCGCCACCACGAACGGCGTGGTGGTGAAGTCGCGCTGCACGATGCCGCGCGCGGCGCGCAGCAGGTCGTTGAGCGCCAGCACGTAGATCAGCGAGGTGTCCTTCACCAGCGTGATGGTCTCGTTGCTCATCGGCGGCAGGATGGTGCGCACCATCTGCGGCAGCACGATGCGGCGCATGGTCTGGCCGTAGCTGAAGCCCAGCACCTTGGCGCCCTCGTACTGCCCCCGGTCCACCGACTGGATGCCGGCGCGGAAGATCTCGGCGAAGTAGGCCGCGTAGTTGAGCGCGAACGCCACCACCGCCGCAGGAAAGTCCGGCAGGCGCACGCCAACCACCGGCACGAAGGGCAGCGCGAAATAGATGAACAGCATCTGCAGCATCAGCGGCGTGCCGCGCATCAGCCAGATATAGCCGCCCACCGCCCGGCTCAGCACGCCCGAGCGCGAGATGCGCGCCAGCGCCAGGGCCAGGCCCAGCGGCACGGCCAGCGCCAGCGTGATGACGAAGAGCTTGAGGGTCACCAGCGCACCCTGCGCCAGCGGCCCGAGAAGGGAGAGTATGTAGTCCATACTTCAAAAATAATAGCTGCCAGCGCTTTATGGATAAGCGCTGGCAGCCATTTTTACTTAAAACAATCGTTTACTTGGTCACGTCCTTGCCGAACCACTTGGTGGCAATGGTGCCGGCGGTGCCGTCCTTCTTCATCTCGGTCAGCGCGCCGTCGAGCTTGGCATGCAGCTCGGTGTCTTCCTTGCGCAGGCCCACGCCGTATTCCTCGGTGCCGAAGTTGTCGTCGAGCACGGTGTACTCATCGGGCTTCTTGGCCACCTGGTAGCGGCCCACCACCTCGTCGAGCACCACGGCATCGAGGCGGCCGGTGGACAGGTCCATCAGCGCGGTGATGTTGTCGCCGAAGGTCTTGAACTCCTTGAAGCTCTTGGCCACGGCTTCTTCCTTCTTCACCGCGTCCACGGCGCTGGAGCCGTCCTGCGCGCCCACCACCTTGCCGGCCAGATCGGCCTTGGCCTTGATGCCGGACTTGGCCGCCACCACGATGATCTGGTGGTTTTCCATGTAGGGCGCGGTGAAGGCGATCTTCTCCTTGCGCTCGGGGGTGATGGTCAGGCCGTTCCACAGCACGTCCACGCGCTTGCCCGACAGCTCGGCTTCCTTGGCGCTCCAGTCGATAGGCTTGAACTCGACCTGCAGGTTCAGGCGCTTGGCGGCCTCGCGGGCCATGTCGATGTCGAAGCCCACGATCTCGTTCTTGTCGTCGCGGAAGCCCATGGGCGGGAAGTTGTCGTCCAGGCCCACCACCACCTTCGTGGCCGCTGCCGGTGCAGGAGCCGGTGCCTCGGCCGTGGGCTTGGGCGCCTCGGTCTTGCCACAGGCCGCCAGCAGCGCGCTCAGCGCCAGCGTCGCCACGAGAGTGCGTTTGTTCATCATTGGTGCATCCCCACAATATCGATCATGAAAACCGGTACACGGCCACCGAGGGCGCACGCCGGCAAAACGCGTATTGTCGCCGATCCCGCCGGACCGGAAAAAAGGCCCCGAAGCCGTCGCCCCGCTTGGGCACCCTCCTCTGCAGGAAGCGGTGTGGAAGCCCCCACGCCACAAGCGCCAGTTGCTCTCTTTTTTATGAAATCAGGGCTTGCGGCGCATGCGCATCACTTCGATATTCGCGCGCTGCTCGGGTGTGAACGACGCCATGGCCTTGGGCCCCGTGCCCTTTTCCACCGCCAGGTACATGCCCGCATGCAGCGCGGCGAGCACGGCCGTGGCGTACTCCCGGCTCGACAGCTTCTGCCGCGCCAGCGCGGCGCGCACCTTCGGCTGCGTGTCGAGCTTGCGCGCGATGTCCTCCACCGATTCGGCGTCGCTGTCGTCGTCCTCGTCCTGTGGGGCCGGGCCGGATCGCTTCAGCTCGGCGGCCACGGCATCCATGCGGTCAAGCAAGGCCGGACTGAGGCGAAAGCGCGCCGGATCGGCGCCATCGGCGGCCCAGGCGGGGCCGGCCAGCAGCACCGCCAGGGCCAGGCAGAGGGAAACAGCGGCGGACCGCGTGGCGGCAAGACGGGAAAGGGGCATGGAAGTCTCCTGAAAAAGATGGCAAAGGCGCGGACCCGGGCGGCCCGGGCCGCAGCCCCCCGCACCCTAGCGGATGCCGCCGGCCCGCGCCCCACCCCGCCGGGGTAGGGTCGGCCGGCGCCCGGCGGCACCGCCGTGGGCGGCACGCGGTTACGATGGAGCACTTTCGCACCACCCCCGCCATGTCTGCCCGCCCGCCGCACTCCGCCCTCGCACGCCTGCACCAGATGGCCTGCGTGGACGACGGCGGCCCGCAGCACATCGCGCCCCTGCTGCAGGCCCTGCGCCAGTGCATAGGCTTTGACGCCAGCGCCTACATGCACACCGGCTTCGACGGCGGCGACGATGCGATCGAGACCTATGTGGAGAACCCCGCCATGCTGGCGGCGGTGCCCGACTATTTCGCGCCGCGCATGCTGCAGGACGAGCACCGGCTGTTCCACCGCAGCCTGCGCCATTTCGGCGCCGCCGTGCAGCGCGAGCACGGCCCGCTGCTGATGGAGCAGCAGCTGCGGGTGCCCGGCGCCGAGTGGCTGCGCAGCGACTTCTACAACGTGCTGCTGCGCCCCGCCGGCGTGGCCCACTGGGCCAGCCTGGTGCTGCGCACGCCGCAGGGCCGGGGCCTGGGCAACCTCATCCTCTACCGCCACGCGGGCTCGCGGCCCTTCGACGCCGGCGACATGGCCGTACTCGCGCCGCTCGAAGGCAGCTTGGCGCGCAGCCTGCAGCCGGGCGAGCTCGACGCCGACGGCAGCGAAGTCCAGGCCCAGGGCCTGCTGGTGGCCACGCTGCAGGGCCGGCCACTGTGGATCTCGCCCGAGGCCGAAGCGCTGATGCCGCTGGCGTTTGGCTGGCGCTGGCGGCGCGGCGCCGAGCTGCCGCCCGCGCTGCAGGCCTTGCTGCAGCGGCTGCGGCCGGCCGCCGGCGCACCGCTGCTGCCGGCGCAGCTGGAGCTGCGCAATGCCCACGGCTGGTTCTCGCTGCGGGCCACGCACCTGGCCGCCGCCGGCTCGGGCGCCGAGACTGACGCCGCGGGCCTGTACATCACCCAGCGCGTGGCCCACGGCACGCGCCTGCGGGCTGCGCTGCAGGCGCTGCGGCTGCCGCCGCGCCAGCACGAACTGGCTTGGTGGCTGGCGCGCGGCCTGCCCGAATCGCAGATCGCGCAGCATATGGGCCTGAGCGCCAACACGGTGGTCTACCACCGCCGCCAGATCTACAACCGCCTGGGCATAGCGTCGCGGCAAGAGCTGCTGGACCGCCTGGGCGCTCTGCCCCCACCCGCCCACTGACTTCTCCTCCGGATGCCCACCGCCCCTCCCGACCTGCAAGCCGCCTTTGCGCAGACCCACTACCACGTGCTGCACGGCACGCCGTTCACGCTGCGCATCGGTGAGCCCTGCGCGGCGCTCGTGCCCTGGCTGCGCCAGCACCAGACCGACTGCGCCTGCGTGATCACCGCGTTCAATCCCATGGGCCAGCCCGCCAGCCAGGCCGACAACATCGCCCGCCACCGCCGCCTGCAGTTCGCGCTGGACACCGCGCGCTATGCGACCCTGCCCACCGTGGCGCAGCACCCGGACAACGGCTGGCCCGCCGAACCGGGCTTTCTCGCCATCGGCATGGGCCGCGAGGATGCGCTGCGCTGGGCGCAGGACTGGCAGCAGCTGGCCGTGGTGTGGTGCGGCGCCGATACGGTGGCCGAGCTGCTCTACACAAAACAATAGCTGCTGGCGCTTTCCACACAATGGATTCAGATATTTTCATATCTGAAATCCTTGCATAGCAAGCGCCAGCAGCTATCAATTTTGCGGTTACCCGCCGATGCTTAGCGAGGCAGGTCGCTGAACCCCATCAGGAATTCGTCCACGGCACGCGCCGCCTGCCGGCCCTCGCGGATCGCCCACACGACCAGCGACTGGCCGCGGCGGATGTCGCCGGCGGCGAACACCTTGCCCACGTTGGTTGCGTAGCCGCCATGGAATTCGGTCGTCGCCTTGGCGTTGCCGCGCGCGTCCTTGTCCACGCCGAAGGCCTCCAGCACGGTGGCCACCGGGTGCACGAAGCCCATGGCCAGCAGCACCAGGTCGGCTTGCCAGGTCTTCTCGGTGCCGGGCACCTCGACCAGCTTGCCGTCCTTGACCTCGACCTGCACCGTGGTCAGGCTCTTGACCTTGCCCTTCTCGCCGTTGAAGCTCTTGGTGGAGATGGCGAACTCGCGCTCGCAGCCCTCTTCGTGGCTGGAGCTGGTGCGCAGCTTGATCGGCCAGTAGGGCCAGACCAGGGGCTTGTTCTCTTCCTCGGGCGGCATGGGCATGACCTCGAACTGGGTCACGCTCTTGGCGCCGTGGCGGTTGCTGGTGCCCACGCAGTCGGAGCCGGTGTCGCCGCCGCCGATCACGATGACGTGCTTGCCTTCGGCACGGATCTGGCCCTTGAGCTTGTCGCCGGCGTTGATCTTGTTCTGCTGCGGCAGGAACTCCATCGCGAAGTGGACGCCGTCCAGGTCGCGGCCCGTCACGGGCAGGTCGCGCGACTGCTCGGAGCCGCCGGTCAGCAGCACGGCGTCGAACTCGGCCCGGAGCTGCTCGGGCGACACGGTTTCCTTGGCCCAGTTGGTGACCTTGGAATCCTTGCCCAGGCCGTCCTTGCCGGCCACCAGCACGCCGGTGCGGATGGTAACGCCCTCGGCCTCGAGCTGCTTGGCGCGGCGGTCGATGTGGTGCTTGTCAAGCTTGAAGTCGGGGATGCCGTAGCGCAGCAAGCCGCCGATGCGGTCGTTCTTCTCGAACAGCGTCACGTCGTGGCCGGCGCGCGCCAGCTGCTGGGCCGCGGCCATGCCGGCGGGGCCGGAGCCGACCACGGCGACCTTCTTGCCGCTCTTGGCGGGGGCCACGCGGGCCTGCACCCAGCCTTCCTCCCAGGCGCGGTCGATGATGGCGTGCTCCAGCGACTTGATGCCGATGGGGTCGTTGTTGATGTTCAGCACGCAGGCCGACTCGCAGGGCGCGGGGCAGATGCGGCCGGTGAACTCCGGAAAGTTGTTGGTCGAGTCGAGCACCGCGAAGGCATTGGCCCAGTCGCCGCGGTACACGAGGTCGTTGAAGTCCGGAATGATGTTGTTGACGGGGCAGCCGTTGTTGCAGAACGGCGTGCCGCAGTCCATGCAACGCGCACCCTGCTGCTTGGCCTGTGCCGAGTTCAGGCCGACGACGAACTCGTCGTAGTCCTTCAGGCGCTCAGCGACGGGCTTGTAGCCCTCTTCGATGCGCGCAAATTCCATGAAGCCGGTGACTTTTCCCATGATCGGATCTCTTGTTTGGCGCATGCGGCGGCGTGGCGCCCGCATGCGATCGTGGTAGGTATTGGCGGCGTGCTTACTTGGCTGCGGCCGTGGTCTTCTTCGCGGCGGCCTGGGCCTTGCCCACCTGGGCCTTGGCTTCGGCGCGGGCGTGCATCTCGCCCAGCGCGCGCTTGTACTCGTTCGGGAACACCTTCACGAACTTGGCGCGCGCCTCGGTCCAGTGGTCCAGCAGCTCGCGGGCACGCTTGCTGCCCGTCCAGCGGCTGTGGTCCGCCAGCAGCTGCTTGAGCTGGGCCTCGTCGGCCTGGCCGCGGTGCCACACCGCCTTGTCCACGCTGGCTTCCTGCTCGGCCTGCGGCAGCACCTTGTCGAGCGACACCATCGCGGTGTTGCAGCGGCTGGCGAACTGGCCGTCCTCGTCGTAGACGTAGGCCACGCCGCCGCTCATGCCCGCGGCGAAGTTGCGCCCGGTCTTGCCCAGCACCAGCACGGTGCCGCCGGTCATGTACTCGCAGCCATGGTCGCCCGTGCCTTCGACCACCGCGGTGGCGCCCGACAGGCGCACGGCGAAGCGCTCGCCGGCCACGCCGCTGAAGAAGGCCTCGCCCGTGGTCGCGCCGTACATCACGGTGTTGCCCACCACGATGTTCTGGTGCGCTTCGCCGCGGAAGTCCAGGCTGGGGCGCACCACCACGCGGCCGCCCGACAGGCCCTTGCCGGTGTAGTCGTTGGCATCGCCGATCAGGTACAGCGTGATGCCGTTGCACAGGAAGGCGCCGAAGGACTGGCCGCCCGTGCCTTCCACGCGGATGTGGATGGTGTCGTCCGGCAGGCCCTCGGGGTGGGCCTTGGTGACCGCACCCGACAGCATGGCGCCGACCGAGCGGTTCACGTTGCGCACCGTCTCGAGGATCTTGACCGACTGGCCCTTGTCGATGGCGGGGCGCGACTTCTCGATCAGCACGTTGTCGAAGGCCTTCTCGAGGCCATGCTCCTGCGAATCGGTGTGGTACAGCGCCGTGCCCAGCGGGGATTCGGCCTTGGCCAGCAGGCGGCTGAAGTCCAGGCCCTTGGCCTTCCAGTGGCTGATGCCCTGCTTCATGTCGAGCAGGTCGGAGCGGCCGATCAGCTCGTCGAACGAGGCGATGCCCAGTTGCGCCATGATCTGGCGGGCTTCCTCGGCGACGAAGAAGAAGTAGTTCACCACGTGCTCGGGCTTGCCCGAGAACTTGGCGCGCAGCACCGGGTCCTGCGTGGCCACGCCCACCGGGCAGGTGTTCAGGTGGCACTTGCGCATCATGATGCAGCCCTCGACCACCAGCGGCGCGGTGGCGAAGCCGAACTCGTCGGCGCCCAGCAGCGCGCCGATCACCACGTCGCGGCCGGTCTTCATCTGGCCGTCGGCCTGCACGCGGATGCGGTTGCGCAGGCCGTTGAGCACCAGGGTCTGCTGGGTTTCGGCCAGGCCGATTTCCCAGGGCGAGCCGGCGTGCTTGATCGACGACCAGGGCGAAGCGCCCGTGCCGCCGTCATGGCCGGCGATCACCACGTGGTCGCTCTTGCACTTGGCCACGCCGGCCGCGATGGTGCCCACGCCCACTTCGGACACGAGCTTGACGCTGATGCTGGCGTGCGGCGCCACGTTCTTCAGGTCGTGGATCAGCTGGGCCAGGTCCTCGATCGAGTAGATGTCGTGGTGCGGCGGCGGCGAGATCAGGCCCACGCCGGGCACCGAGTAGCGCTGCTTGCCGATGTATTCGGACACCTTGCCGCCGGGCAGCTGGCCGCCTTCGCCGGGCTTGGCGCCCTGGGCCATCTTGATCTGGATCTGGTCGGACGAGGCCAGGTACTCGGCCGTCACGCCGAAACGGCCCGAAGCCACCTGCTTGATGCGCGAGCGCAGCGAGTCGCCGTCCTTCAGCGGCAGGTCGACCTCGACGTTCTCGACGCCGACGATGCTCTTGAGCGTGTCGCCCTGCTTGATCGGGATGCCCTTGAGCTCGTTGCGGTAGCGCGCCGGGTCTTCGCCGCCTTCGCCGGTGTTGCTCTTGCCGCCGATGCGGTTCATGGCAATGGCCAGCGTGGCGTGCGCCTCGGTGCTGATCGAGCCCAGCGACATCGCGCCGGTGGCGAAGCGCTTGACGATGTCGGCCGCCGACTCGACCTGCTCCAGCGGAATGGCCTTGGCGGGATCGATCTTGAACTCGAACAGGCCGCGCAGCGTCATGTGGCGGCGGTTCTGGTCGTTGATGATCTGCGCGTATTCCTTGTAGGTGCCGAAGTTGCCGGCGCGTGTGCTGTGCTGCAGCTTGGCGATGGCATCGGGGCTCCACATGTGCTCTTCGCCGCGGGCGCGCCAGGCGTATTCGCCGCCGGCCTCCAGCATGTTGGAGAGCACCGGATCGTCGCCATAGGCCGCCTTGTGGCGGCGGATGGCTTCCTCGCCGATCTCGAACACGCCCAGGCCCTCGACGCGGCTCGGGGTGCCGGTGAAGTACTTGTTGATCGTTTCGCTGTTGATGCCGATGGCCTCGAACAGCTGGGCGCCGCAGTAGCTCATGTAGGTGGACACACCCATCTTCGACATGATCTTGGACAGGCCCTTGCCGATCGCCTTGGTGTAGTTGTAGATGGCCTTGTCCGCCGACAGGTCGCCCGGCAGGTGCTTGTGGATGGCGCACAGCGTCTCCAGCGCCAGGTAGGGGTGGACGGCCTCGGCGCCGTAGCCGGCGAGCACGCCGAAGTGGTGCACCTCGCGGGCGCTGCCCGTCTCGACCACCAGGCCGCAGGCGGTGCGCAGGCCTTCGCGGATCAGGTGCTGGTGGATGGCCGACAGCGCCAGCAGCGCCTGGATGGCCACGCGGTCTTCAGCCACGCCGCGGTCGCTGATGATCAGGATGTTGTGGCCGCTCTTGATCGCGTCCACGGCCTGCGCGCCCAGCGAGGCCAGGCGCGCCTCGACGCCTTCCGAGCCCCACTCCAGCGGGTAGGTGATGTCGAGCACCGCCGAGCTGAACTTGCCGGCCGTGTGCTGCTTGATGTCGCGCAGCTTGGCCATGTCTTCGAAGTTGAGCACCGGCTGGCTCACCTCGAGGCGCATGGGCGGGTTGACCTGGTTGATGTCCAGCAGGTTGGGCTTGGGCCCGACGAAGGACACCAGGCTCATCACGATGGCTTCGCGGATCGGGTCGATCGGCGGGTTCGTCACCTGCGCGAACAACTGCTTGAAGTAGTTGTACAGCGACTTGTCCTTGTTCGACAGCACGGCCAGCGGGCTGTCGTTGCCCATGGAGCCGATGCCCTCTTCGCCGCTGGCGGCCATCGGGCTCATCAGGAACTTGATGTCTTCCTGCGTGTAGCCAAAGGCCTGCTGGCGGTCCAGCAGGTCGGACTGGTGCACGGTGTCGCCGATGGCGCCGTACTCGGCCAGCGCGCCAGCCTGCTCCACGGGCGACTCACCGGCCTCGGGCACGGCCACGTCGTCCAGGCGGATGCGCAGGTCTTCGATCCAGCGCATGTAGGGCTTGGCATTGGACAGCGAGGACTTCACTTCCTCATCGTCGATCAATCGGCCCTGGTCCAGGTCGATCAGGAACATCTTGCCCGGCTGCAGGCGCCACTTCTTGATGATCTTGTGCTCGGGCACCGGCAGCACGCCGGATTCGGAGCCCATGATGACGAAGTCGTCGTCGGTCACGCAGTAGCGCGCGGGGCGCAGGCCGTTGCGGTCCAGCGTGGCGCCGATCTGGCGGCCATCGGTGAACACGATGGAGGCCGGGCCGTCCCAGGGCTCGATCATCGAGGCGTGGTATTCGTAGAACGCGCGGCGGCGCTCGTCCATGGTGGTGTGCTGCTCCCAGGGCTCGGGGATCATCATCATCACCGCCTGGGCCAGCGGGTAACCGGCCATGGTCAGCAGTTCCAGGCAGTTGTCGAAGGTGGCCGTGTCGGACTGGTGCGCGAAGCTGATCGGGTAGAGCTTGCTCAGGTCATTGCCCAGCACCGGCGAGCTCATCACGCCTTCGCGGGCGCGCATCCAGTTGTAGTTGCCCTTGACGGTGTTGATCTCGCCGTTGTGCGCCACGTAGCGGTACGGGTGGGCCAGCGGCCACTCGGGGAAGGTGTTGGTCGAGAAGCGCTGGTGCACCAGGCCCAGCGCGGAGACGCAGCGCGCATCCTGCAGGTCGCGGTAGTAGGTGCCCACCTGGTCGGCCAGCAGCAGGCCCTTGTAGATCACCGTGCGGCTGCTCATGCTGGGCACGTAGTACTCTTTGCTGTATTTCAGCTGCAGGTTCTGGATGGCGGCGCTGGCCGTCTTGCGGATCACGTACAGCTTGCGCTCCAGCGCGTCCTGCACGATCACGTCGGTGCCGCGGCCGATGAAGACCTGGCGGATGATCGGCTCCTTCTCGCGCACGGTGGGCGACATGGGCATGTCGAGGTTCACCGGCACATCGCGCCAGCCCAGCAGCACCTGGCCCTCGGCCTTGATCGCGCGCTCCATCTCCTCTTCGCAGGCGAGGCGCGAGGCATGCTCCTTGGGCAGGAAGATCATGCCCACGCCGTACTCGCCCAGCGGCGGCAGCGTCACGCCCTGGGCCGCCATCTCCTCGCGGTACAGCGCATCGGGAATCTGGATCAGGATGCCTGCGCCGTCGCCCATCAGCTTGTCGGCGCCCACGGCGCCGCGGTGGTCGAGGTTCTCGAGGATCTTCAGCGCCTGGGTAACGATGGCATGGCTCTTCTGGCCCTTGATGTGGGCCACGAAGCCGACGCCGCAGGCATCGTGTTCGTTCGCGGGGTCATACAGACCCGCTTGTTGCAATTGTTCTTTTGCAGCAGCCGTGGACATGGCGCATTCCTTCAGTGTCGATCGCAGGGAATGCCATTGTGCGGTGCATTAAATACCTGAGCAAATGATTTAATAGGGGTCAGATTAATATTTAAAAACCATTTCAGAAACACAAAAATAATTAGGGACATATTAAAAATAAGAGCAAAACCCCTATGTAAATATGCGTTTTTGAAAGATTTCTTAGTCGCCTGGCGGCGTCTTTCGCGGCCGGCCAGCAGACTTTTTGACCACCCGCCGGCTCGCTGCCTTTTGCAAACCAGCAACAAAGTCTTCGCTTCCGAGCACCCAGCCGCTCTCGACCGCCTGGGCAAAAGCCATGGCCAGCGCCTGGCCGATTCCATCGGACAGCAGGCGCGCATACTCGGCCTCGCGCGCAAACGGCGTGTTCCCCACCCCCCACCACAGCGCATGGGGCCTGAGCCAGGGCATCTGCGCCATGCCCAGATAGTGGCGGCAGCTGGACCAGGCGTATTGCGCAGGAGCCTGCGCCAGCCCGGCCCCGACCGGCAGCGCGTCGAGATGCACCATGCACTGCAGCAGGTGCCTGTCCGCCTGCACCACGGTGGAACGGTAACGACCCTCCCACAAGGTGCCGCTGCGCTGGTGGCGCTGGTTGAAATAGCGCACATAGCTGCGCCCCAGCGATTGCATAAACCCGGACACCCCTGACGCATCGACAGGCGTCAGCAGCAGCTGAAAATCGCTGGGCATCAACACGAACGCATGCACGTCCACCCTGGCCTGCTGCGCACAAGCCTGGAGCAGGTCCACGAAGCGGGCCCGGTCTTCGTCGTCGAGGAAGATACTTTGCCGGTTGTTGCCCCGGTGCAGCACATGGTGCGGCAGGCCTGGCAACGTCAGACGGGGCAATCTGGCCATATAGCTACATCGAAGGGCAGGATCGGCATCACCGAACACGATGCCGCAATGAAAAAGGCCCGTCTTGCGACGGGCCCTTTGGTTCTATCCAGAGCTGGGTTACCCCAGCCACTGATTAGAAGGCGTGGCGAACGCCAACGGTCAGAGCGTTCTGAGCCTTGCCACCTGCCGGAGCGGGGATGCCCAGGCCGTTGGCGCCAACGCTGAACTGCTCGTCGCTCTTGTTCTTCAGGTACGCGTAGGTACCGTACAGAGCGGTGCGCTTGGACAGGTTGTGCACGTAGCCCAGCGACAGTTGGTGAGCCTTGCCTTCCACGCCCTTGACGTCGTAGAAGTTGTAGGCTGCACGCACTTCGCCAGCGGCGCCGACGGGAGCGCTCACGCCCAGGCCACCAGCGTTGAACTTGGTGGTGTTGCCAGCGAACTTGTCGCGCTGTTGACGGACGTAGCCCAGCACCTTGGCGGCGCCGAAGTCGTACGAAGCGCCCAGAGCGTAGGAACGCACGTTGTCGGTAGCAACGGTAGCCACCACAGCGTCGTTCAGCTGGTCAGCAGCGAAGGTCACGCTCAGAGGGCCGTTGGCGTAGCCGACGGAAGCGCCGATGTAGCGGTTAGCGGAGTTGTCGCCAGCCTTTTCACCGAAGCCGTAGTTGATGCCAGCCTTGAAGCCCGACAGTGCGGGGGTGTAGTAGCTGATCATGTTGCTGACGCGGGTGGGCGAGCCCAGCTTGCCGTAGGCCAGCGATTGGCCGATGCCGACTTGACCGAACACGTCGTACTGGATCATTTCGTTGTAAGCGGTGGTCAGTTCACGACCCAGACGCACTTCACCGAAGTTGCCCATCAGGCTCACGGTCGAACGACGCTTGAATTCGAAGCCAGGGCCCGTAGCGCCACCGCCGGAAGCGGTGCCGTCGTCGTTCTGGATCGCGCCTTCCAGCCAGAAGCCAGCCTTCAGACCGCCACCCAGGTCTTCCACGCCGCGGAAGCCCAGACGGCTGGTAGCGTTGCCGCTGTTGGTCAGACCGTAGACGGAGTCGCTACCGCTGGACTTGGCGTAGGTGAAACCTGCGTCAACGATACCGAACAGGGTCACGGAAGATTGAGCCATTGCGGCGCCGGAAGCGGCCAGCACTGCCAAGGCAACAAGAGATTTTTTCATTGCGAGTTACTCCAAGGTTTAACAGACGGCGCTGGTACGGGGGGGTTGATGTCAGCCTCACGGTTCTGCACAACTTCTACCTGCTCCCGCGCCAACCTCCTAGTGTGGAAGTTAAGGGTATTTCAACAGACCGCCGGCGGTTGCGCAAACAAAATCCCGCACATCCCGGCCAATTCGGCCTATTCCGTTGCATGATTGCAACGTCCACCCCAGGCTTGCCACGCCGGCATTTTCACATGATTTTGATAGCAGTCAGACGAGCACAAGTCAGGCTGCCCAAGTAGTTCGCTCACAGGCGTACCATTGGCACCCATGCAAGATAGATTCCTCCAGGCAGCGGACACGGCGCTGCGTACCCTGTTTGCAACACCCCGCTCCGCCCAGCCTTCGCCGGCCGCCGGCACGGCCGAGGCCGAGCTGTCGCCGCAGGAGAAAAAGCTCTCGGGCGCCTACATGCGGGTGAACCACGTGGGCGAGGTCTGCGCCCAGGCTTTGTATACGGCCCAGGCGATGGTGACCCGCGACGAGGGCCTGCGGCGCCACCTGCTGGAAGCCGCCCAGGAGGAAATGGACCACCTGGCCTGGACGCGCGAGCGGCTGGCGGCGCTGGGCGACCGCCCCAGCCTGCTGAACCCGCTGTGGTTCGGCGGCGCCTTCCTGATCGGGCTGGCCGCCGCCAAGGTGAGCGACCAGGCCAGCCTGGGCTTTGTCGAGGAGACGGAGAACCAGGTGTCGGCGCACCTGCAGTCGCACCTGCACCGGTTGCCACCGCAGGATGCGGCCTCGCTGGCCGTAGTGGCCCGGATGAAGGCGGACGAGGAGCGCCATGCCGACGCCGCCGTCGATGCCGGTGCCCTACCGCTGCCGCCGCCGGTCAAGTCGCTGATGGCGGCCGCCGCCAAGGTCATGACGACGACGGCCCACTATCTATAAGAGCGGATAAGAGCGCGCTATAAGAGCGGATAAGAGCGCGCTCAACCCTCGACCAGGTCGAAGCCGGTGGTGATCTCCGCCGTCTTGGCCAGCATGATGCTGGCGGAGCAGTACTTCTCGTGGCTCATCGCGATCGCGCGCTCCACGGCGGCGGCAGGGATACCCCGGCCAGTCACGGTGAACTGCATGTGGATCTTGGTGAAGACCTTGGGATCAGTGTCCGCGCGCTCGGAGGTGAGCTTGACCGAGCAGCCGCGCACATCGTGGCGGCCGCGCTTGAGGATCAGCACCACGTCGTAGGCCGTGCAGCCGCCCGTGCCGGCCAGCACCGTCTCCATGGGGCGCGGTGCCAGGTTCTGGCCGCCATTGGCCGGGTTGGCCGCATCCGGCGCGCCGTCCATGGCCAGCACATGGCCGCTGCCGGTCTCCGCCACAAAGCCCATGCCGGAGCGGGTACCGCTCGCGCCCGTCCAGCTAACCGTGCATTCCATTTGCTACTCCCGTGTGCTCCCAGGCAGGCCTGCCCGGAGAAATTCAAAAATTGTCAGTTGCGCCAGTATGCTTGTTGCGACGCAACAAACCTAGGGTTATACTCTAGCCATCTGCTCTTCGAAGCCGATAGCCGCCAACCCGGCGGGGCGTCGAATGTAGCATGCAAGTTGTCTCCTCCACCTCTCAAAGGTGGTTCTAGCCCCTGATGCAAATCAGGGGCTTTTTTTCGTCTTGTCCCAGTGAACGGGGCGGCGGCCCGGTTGGGCCTATGATCGGCCTTCGCCATTTACCGCTTACCGTTGAATCCCTCGTATGTCGAAATCCCCTGCCGCAGCCCTGACCCCAGCCGACTACCTCAAGAAGATCGTGACCGCCCGCGTCTACGACGTGGCCATCGAGTCGGACCTGGATGCGGCCAAGAACCTGAGCCGCCGGCTGCACAACAAGGTGCTGCTCAAGCGCGAGGACCAGCAGCCGGTGTTCAGCTTCAAGCTGCGCGGCGCCTACAACAAGATGGCGCACCTGACGCCCGAGCAACTGCACAAGGGCGTGATCTGCGCCTCGGCCGGCAACCACGCCCAGGGCGTGGCGCTGGCGGCCAACCGGCTGGGCGCGCGCGCCGTGATCGTGATGCCCGCCACCACGCCGCAGATCAAGGTCGATGCCGTCAAGGGCCTGGGCGGCGAGGTGGTGCTGGCCGGCGAGAGCTTCAGCGATGCCTATGAGCACGCCGTGCGCCTGCAGCTGGAAGAAGGGCTGACCTTCGTCCACCCCTTCGACGACCCGGATGTGATCGCCGGCCAGGGCACGGTGGCCATGGAGATCATGCGCCAGGTGCAGAAGATCGGCTCGGCCCAGCTCCACGCGGTGTTCGTGGCCATCGGCGGCGGCGGCCTGATCAGCGGCGTGGCCAACTACATCAAGGCGGTGAACCCGTCGATCAAGGTGATCGGCGTGCAGATGAACGATTCGGACGCCATGGTGCAGTCGGTGCACCAGGGTGGCCGCGTGACGCTGCCCGACGTGGGCCTGTTTGCCGACGGCACGGCCGTCAAGCTGGTGGGCGAGGAGACCTTCCGCGTGGCCCAGGGCCTGGTGGACGAGTACATCATCGTCGACACCGACGCCGTCTGCGCCGCGATCAAGGACATCTTTGTCGACACCCGCTCGATCGTCGAGCCGTCGGGCGCGATGGCCGTGGCGGCCGTCAAGCAGTACGTGGCCAAGCACAAGACCAAGGGCGAGACCTACGCCGCCATCCTGAGTGGCGCGAACATGAACTTCGACCGCCTGCGCTTCGTGGCCGAGCGCGCCGACGTGGGCGAGGAGAAGGAAGCCCTGCTCGCCGTCACCATCCCCGAGGAGCGCGGCAGCTTCAAGCGCTTCTGCGAGGTCGTGGGCAACCTGCCCGGCGGGCCGCGCAGCGTGACCGAGTTCAACTACCGCATCAGCGACGCCCGGCGCGCCCATGTGTTCGTGGGCGTCTCCACGCACAGCAAGGGCGAGTCGGAGAAGATCGCCCGCAACTTCCAGAAGCAGGGCTTCGACGCGCTGGACCTGACCTTCGACGAGCTGGCCAAGGAGCACCTGCGCCACCTGGTCGGCGGCAGCTCGGCGCTGGCGCGCGACGAGCGCCTGCTGCGCTTCGTCTTCCCCGAGCGGCCAGGCGCGCTGTTCAAGTTCCTCAGCCTGATGGCGCCGACCTGGAACATCAGCCTGTTCCACTACCGCAACCAGGGCGCGGACTACGGCCGCATCCTCGTCGGCATGCAGGTGCCGCCCGAAGACGCCCAGGCCTTCGAGGCCTTCCTGAACACCCTGGGCTATCCCTGGGTGGAGGAAACCCAGAACCCGGCCTACAAGCTGTTCCTGCAGGCCGGGCAATAGGCTTCCAGCCAAATCAGCCTCCAGCGCTTGATGGACAAGCGCTAACAGCTATCAATACAGGAGCAACCAACGCTTCCCATGCAAGCCGTTCGCCACTTCCTGCTGGCGGTGCAGTTCTTCACCCGCATCCCCGTCACTGGCCGGCTCGCCGACTGGGTGGGCTACAGCCCGGCCCTGCTGCGCGCCAGCGCCGGGCATTTTCCGGGCGTGGGCTGGATCGTGGGGCTGGTAGCGGCCGGCATGCTGGCGGCGGTGCAGCTGCTGCTGCCGCAGGGCAATGCCTATGCGCCGCTCGCCGCAGCCATCTTCAGCACGCTGGCCACCGTGCTGCTCACCGGGTGCTTTCATGAAGACGGGCTGAGCGACGTGGTCGACGGTCTGGGCGGCAGCCACGACCGCGACAAGGCCCTGGCCATCATGAAGGACTCGCGCATCGGCGCCTACGGCGCCATGGCCATGGTGCTGGCCGTGGCCGCCAAGACGGCCTTGCTGGCGCTGCTGGCCAGCCACAGCCTGGCGCTGGCGATAGCCACGCTGCTGTCGGGCCATGTGATCGCCCGGCTCTGGCCGCTGTACGTGGTGCGCAGCCTGCCCCATGTGGGCGACACCGCCCAGTCCAAGAGCAAGCCGCTGGCCGAGTTCATCAGCCGGCGCGGCGTCGTCAGCGCCACGCTGTGGGCCCTGCCCGCGGCCGCGCTGCTGGCCTGGTGGCAGGGCTGGCCGGTGCTGGTGCTGGCCCTGCTGCCCAGCGCCGCGGCCGCGCTGTGGATGCGCCAGTGGCTGCAGCGCCGGCTGCAGGGCTTCACCGGCGACGGGCTGGGCGCCACCGAGCAGGTGAGCGAGATCGCGTTCTACCTGGGCATCGCCGCGTCGCTGGGCCCGCTGGGGGCGTGGCTGGGGCAGGCATGACGACCGCCTCAGCCGCGATCTGGCTGCAGCGCCACGCCCAGCCGCTGGTGGCGCGCGGCATCTGCTACGGCGCCACCGACATGCCCGCCGATGCCAAGGCTACCGAGGCCGCCGCCCAGGCCCTGCTGCACGACTGGCGCGAGGCCGGCCTGCCGCCTGGCAGGCTCTGGCACTCACCGCTACAAAGATGCGAGCAGCTGGCGCATACCATTCAAGCGCTGGAGCCTGATTTCACCTTGAATCGGTGCGACGCGCTGCGCGAAATGGACTTCGGCGCCTGGGAAGGCCGGCGCTGGGACGATATCGACCGCCAGGAGCTGCAGTCGTGGACCGACGACTTCTGGCACTACGCGCCCGGCGGCGGCGAGCCGCTGGCGCAGATGATGGAGCGCATCGCCCGCGCACTGCAGGATGCCCGGAGCCACGCAATGCAAGCGCCGGTGCTGTGGATCACGCATGCCGGCGTCATCCAGGGCCTGCACTGGCAGCTCACCCGCGGGGGCCGGCAGCCGAGCGCCCGCGAGTGGCCGTCGGTACGACCGGCCTATGGTGAATGGCTGCGGCTGCCCTTGCCGCTCAGTGGTCGGTGAAGCTGTTGTTGGGATCGAGGATGGGCGCCGGCTGCGCCGGGGCCGCCGCAGCCGGCGGAGGAACCGGAGCCGATGCCGGCGCTGCGGTATTGGCCACCGGCGCGGGAATCGCCACGCTCGCCGGGCTGGCGGGCGCGCCCAGGGCCTTGATCGCCGGCAGGCTGATGGTCACGCTGGCCGGCCCATCGACGCTGGCGCCCAGCGTGACGACGCGGGGCTCGTCCGACTGCATGGCCTGCAGCACCAGGCCGTCGGCCACCGCCGCGCCCACGCGGTAGACCTTGGGCGGCTTGCCGTCCAGCGCGATCACCGCGGCGCCGCCGCCGCTGCTCTTGCCGGCCAGCACGCCCAGCAGCTTCCAGCGGTCGCCGGCAGGCGCCGCCGCGGCCTCGGCCGTGCCGTCGCTGCGGGCGCCGAAGATGCGTGCCAGGCCCTGCGGATCGGCCTGCGCCAGCGGGCCGGCGCCCGCCTGCGGTGCCGTGGCCACGCCGCCGGGCGCGGACAGCCGCAGGCCCCAGAAAACGGCGAGGGCCGCGGCGCCCGCCCACAAAATGCCGGCTGCCAGCCGCGAAGACCAGGGGTTGCGCGAGAGTGTCATGGTTCGCGGATTATGATGCAGGGTCGTGGCAATTTGGATACAGACACCGCAATGACTTTCTCTCCCTCGCGCCTGCGGCGCCGCGTGCAGCAAGGCTTCACCCTGATCGAGCTGATGGTGGTGCTGGTCATCATCGGCGTGCTGGCCGCGCTGATCGTGCCCAATGTGATCGGCGCCGCCGACGAGGCCCGCGTCACCGCCGCGCGCACCGACATCACCAACGTCATGGGCGCGCTCAAGCGCTACCGGCTGGACAACCAGCGCTACCCCACCGCCGAGCAGGGCCTGCAGGCGCTGATCGCGCGCCCCACGTCCGGCCCCCAGCCCATGAACTGGAAGCCCTACCTCGAGAAGCTGCCCAACGACCCCTGGGGCCATCCGTACCAGTACCTGAACCCCGGCATCAAGGGTGAGGTCGACGTGATGAGCTTCGGCGCCGACGGCCAGTCGGGCGGCGAAGGCAACAACGCCGACCTGGGCAGCTGGCAATAACCGGTCACCTGCTCCGCATGACCGCCAGGCCTGCCCGCGGCTTCACGCTGGTCGAGATGCTCGTCGTGATCTCGCTCATGGCGCTGGTCGGCGTCGGCGTGGTCTTCGCCATCGGCGACGGCAGCGGCGACCGGCTGCAGCGCGAAGGCCAGCGGCTCGCGGCGCAGCTCGAGTCGGCCCGCGCGCAGTCGCGCGCCAGCGGCCTGCCCGCGCGCTGGCGTGCCGACAGCCAGGGTTTCATCATCGAAGGCCTGCTCGGCGGCAGCCGCCAGGTCGCTTGGCTGTACCCGCCGGTGACTGTCCGCACCGGTGCAGACGTGGTGCTGGGCCCCGAGCCGCTGATCGGCCCGCAGGCCATCTGGCTCAGCCAGCCCGGCAGCCCGGCCGCCGCCATTGCCGTGGCCACCGACGGCGCCCGGCCCTTTGCGGTCCAGCCCCAGTGATGGCCCGGCGCGCACACGGATTCACATTGATCGAGGTGCTGGTGGCGCTGGCCATCGTCGCCATCGCGCTGCTCGCGGGCGGCAAGGCCATGCAGGCGCTGACGCAGACGGCCGATCGGCAGAGCGACGTGATGCTGGCGCAGATCTGCGCCGAGAACCAGCTGGTGGCCGCGCGCCTGTCCAACCAGTTGCCGGGGCTGGGCAACACCACCGTGCCCTGCGAGCAGGCCGGCCGCGCCTACGAGGTGCGGGTGGATGTCTTCCCCACGCCCAACCCGCTGTTCCGCCGCATCGATGCGCAGGCGCTGCGCGGCGGCAGCCCTATCGTGCGCGTCTCCACGGTCGTCGGCCGCAACTGAAACCATAGCAGCATGCGCAATATCCACCGCGGCTTCACGCTGATCGAGCTCTTGATCGCCATCGCGATCCTGGCCGGCATGACGGTGCTCAGCTGGCGCGGCATCGACGGCATGGTGCAGGCCCAGCAGCAGGCCCGCGCCTACAGCGACGAGGTGATGGTGGCGCAGGCCGCGCTGGCGCAGTGGAGCACCGACCTGAACGCCATCGAGCGCGTGGCCCAGACCACGCCGCTGGAGTGGGACGGCCGCCTGCTGCGCATGACCCGGCGCGGCAGCGACATCGAGGAGCGCGGCCTGCGCGTGGTGGCCTGGAGCCAGCAGGAGCGCGACGGCACCACCTACTGGCTGCGCTGGCAGTCGCCGCCGCTGCGCACCGTCGACGAATGGCGCCAGGCCTGGGCCAGCGCCGCCGTCTGGTCCGGCAGCCCCGGGGCCGACCTGCGCAGCAACGAAACACGGCTGATGCCGGTGCTGGGCTGGCAGCTGCTGTACTTCCGCGAGAACAGCTGGACCAACCCGCTGTCGGCCGGCAACGTCAACGCCCCGGCCGACGTGAACGACCCCACCGCGCGCGGCAACCGCCAGCCGCTGCCCGACGGCATCCGCCTGACGCTGCAGCTGCCCGCGCCGGGCGCGCTGGCCGGCACCCTGGTGCAGGACTGGGTGAACCCGCTGCTGGGGAGCAACAAGTCATGAGGCGCCGCTCCCGGCTGCAGCAAGGCGGGGTGGCCCTGCTGGCCGCCATGCTCACCGTCACCCTGGTGGCGACCATCGCCGCCGCCGCCGTCTGGCAGCAGTGGCGCAACCTCGAGGTCGAGGGCGCCGAGCGCACCCGCGTACAGGCCGCATGGCTGCTGCTGGCGGGGCTGGATTTCTCGCGGCTGATCCTGCGCGAGGACGCGCGCCAGGGCGGCGTGGACGACCTCTCCGAACCCTGGGCCGTGCCGCTGGCCGAGGCGCGCCTGTCCACCTTCCTGCAGGCGCAGAACAACCAGAGCCAGGTGGGCGACGACACCATCGATGCGCAGGCGGCCTTTCTCTCGGGCATGGTGGTGGACGCGCAATCGCGCCTGAATGTGCGCAACCTCATCAGCGCCAACCAGATCGATCCATTCGCGCTGCAGCAGTTCTCGCGCCTGTTCTCCCGCCTGGGCCTGTCCGGCGCCGAGCTGACCCGGCTGACCCAGGCCGCCCTGCTCGCGCTGCGCGAGGACAAGGTCGAAGGCACGGCGCCGCTGGTGCCGCGCACCTGGAAGGAGCTGGCCTGGTGGGGCCTGTCGCCCGCCACGCTGCAGGCGCTGGAGCCCTACGCGACCATCCTGCCGATCAAGACCCCGGTCAACATCAACACCGCGTCGGCCACCGTGCTCTACGCCGCGGTGGACAAGCTCGACCCCGCCGCCGCGCAGCAGATCACGCAGCTGCGCCAGAGCGCGCCGTTCAAGGACACGGCCGACCTGCTGCAGCGCGTACCCCGGCCGGCGCTGCAGGAGGCCGTCAACCGCGCCGGCAACCCGCTGTCCACCAGCACCAACTACTTCGAGGTCTGGGCGCGGCTGCGCTTCGACGACCTGGTGGTGCAGGAGCGCTCGCTGGTCTACCGCCAGGGCCTGGCGGTGACCACCGTGGTGCGCGAGCGCGGCGCCGCGCTACCCAGCGAACCGGGAAGCCGATCGTGACAAACATATTGCATCTGTGTGAACCCTGCACCCCTACAATGCGGCGCACACCATGAGTACCTTGATCCTTACCCTGCCCATGCCGGACGGCGCCGAGGCGCTGTACAGCTACGCGCTGTCGCCCGACGGGCGCAGCATGGCCCAGCATGGCAGCACCACGGCCGCGCTGCTGCCCCACCCGGGCCGGGCCGGCGAGACCGTGGCCGTGGTGCCGGCGCGCCTGCTGTCGTGGCACCGCGTCACGCTGCCGCAGGGGGTTTCGGCCCAATCGCCGCGGCTGCGCGCCGTGCTGGAGGGCCTGCTGGAAGAATGGCTGCTCGACGAGCCGGGCCAGCTGCACTTTGCGCTGCAGCCCCAGGCCCATGCCGGCGCGCCCGTGTGGGTGGCCACCTGCCCCCGCGCCTGGCTGCGCGAGCACCTGCAGGCGCTCGAGGCCGCGGGCCGCGCCATCGGCCGCATCGTGCCCAGCCACACCCCCGACACGGCCTCGCCCGATGGCGCCACCGTGCTGGTCACCGGCACGCCCGAGGCGGCCCAGGCGCTGTGCTACGGCCTGGGCGAGGCTGTCGTGCCGCTGCCGCTCACGCGCGAGACCGCCGCGCTGCTGCCTGCCACTTCCGAGGCTCCATCCGATGCGCCGGTCTTTCATGCCGAGCCCGCCGCCGTGGCCGTGGCCGAGCAGTTGCTTGGCCGGCCGGTGCTGCTCTACAGCGCGGCGCAGACCATGCTGGATGCCGCCGCCAGCGACTGGGATCTGGCCCAGCTCGACTTTGCCAACTCGGGCCGCCAGCGCATGCAAAGGCGATTGGGCAGCGGCCTCAACGACGTGCTGCACGCGCCCGCCTGGCGCCCGGCCCGCTGGGGCGCGCTGGCGCTCGCGGTGGTGGCGCTGGTCGGCGTCAACGCCCGCGCCTGGCAAGAGCGCCAGCAACTGAAGGCCAAGCAGACCATGGTGCGCAACATCCTGACCACCAGCTTTCCCAAGGTGCAGGTCGTGGTCGACGCGCCCATGCAGATGGCGCGCGAGGTCGCGCTGCTGCGCCAGGCCTCGGGCGGGCTCACGCCCGGCGACCTGGAGCCGTTGCTGGCCGCTGCCGGCGAGGCGCTGACCGCACTGCCACCGGGCAGCATGCCCAGGCAGATCGAATACGCCAACCACGAGCTGCGCCTGCGCGGCCTGCCCGCCGCCAGCCTCGACGCCTTCCGCGGCCGGCTGCAGACCCAGGGCGCCCAGGTCGACGTGCAGAACGACCAGTGGGTGGTCCGGGAGGCCCGCCAATGAAGCGCGCCACCCAATCCAACCGCAACGCCTCCGCCGCCACCACCCTGCTGCGCCAGCGCTGGCAGGCGCTGGCGCCGCGCGAGCGGCGCCTGGTGTCCATCGCCGCGCTGCTGGTCGTGCTCGCCGTGCTGTGGTGGCTGCTGCTGGCGCCCGCCATCGCCACGCTGCGCGGCGCGCCCGCCGAACACCAGCGGCTGGACCAGCAGCTCGCCGAGATGCAGGCGCTCGAGACCCAGGCCCGCCAGCTGCAGGGCGGCACCCGGCTGTCCGCCACGCAGGCGCTGCAGCAGGTCGAATCGTCGCTCGCCCAGCAGCTCGGCAAGAGCGCCACGCTGGCCCGCCAGGGCGACCGCATCACCGTCACCCTGACCAACGCCGCCGCGGCGCCGCTGCAGCAATGGCTGGCCCAGGTGCGCGCCAATGCGCACGCGGTGCCCCTCGACATGCGGATCACCCGCGGCACGGCCGGCGCTGGCAAGGCAGACGCCAAGGCCGATGCCGCTGCGCCGTCGCATTGGTCGGGCAGCATCGTGTTCAGCCTGCCTGCGCCCTAGAGCGTGTTATGCACTTTTACGTACCCGCGTTGGCCCGCAGGCCGGATGATCGCAAGGCGCAGTGCGCAGCCAAGGCTGGGTGCCTTGGCAAGCGCTGCAACGCGGCGAGCGCCGGCCTGCGGGCCAACCCGGAGGGAAAGCCGGGGAAAGGCCCGGCCACTTTGTTGCAGTCCGCTGGCGGTGTGCGAACCGCTGCACGGCCTGCGTCGCGTTGCCGGGCCTTTCCCCGGCTTTCGCGGGCACGTAAAAGTGCATAACACGCTCAAAATGTCCAGGCGCGCCCGCTCTCCCTTCCCCGCAGCGCACAGCGGCACTCCGCCCTGGCGCTGGGCCGCCACCGGCGCGCTGCTGGGCGGCGCGGCCGCTGCGCTGCTGTGGGCGCCGGCACACTGGCTGGCCGGCGCCGTGGCCTGGGCGAGCCAGGGCCAGCTGCAGTTCGTCGAGCCGCGCGGCACCGTGTGGAACGGCTCGGCCCAGTGGGTGCTGACCGGCGGCGCGCACAGCCGCGACCGCATGGCCTTGCCCGGCCGTGTGCAGTGGCAGCTGCGGCCCTCGTGGTCCGGCGCGCTGCTGCGCTGGCATGCCGACTGCTGCATGCGCGAGCCCTTGGCCATGGCCATCGCGCCGCGCTGGGGCGGCGCCACGCTGTCGCTGCCGGCGCACGAAAGCCAGTGGCCCGCGTCACTGCTGACCGGCCTGGGCACGCCGTGGAATACCATGGAGCCGCAGGGCCAGCTGCGCCTGCGCAGCAGCGGCCTGCAGCTGCAGCTCAACGCCGGCCGGTTGCAGCTGAGCGGCGAGGCCACGCTGGAGGCGCTGGCGGTGACGTCGCGCCTCTCGACCGTGCGGCCGCTGGGCAGCTACCAGGCACTGCTGCAAGGCGGTGACATGGCCTCCCTCTCGGTCAAGACCCTGCAGGGGCCGTTCTTCGTGCAGGGCAGCGGCCAGTGGGTCGGCCAGCGCCTGCGCTTCACCGGCGAGGCCTGGGCTGCGGAAGGCAGCGAGGCCGCGCTGGGCAATCTGTTGAATATCATTGGGCAGCGCCGGGGTACGCGCTCCTTGCTCTCGGTGGGCTGAATTTATGAAACACTTGACACAGCACAGCGTTCGATTTGCTCTGCATTCCATAGCTGCTGGCGCTTTCCTGATCTGCTCTGCAGGCCAAATCCATGCACAAACCGCGGTCAACGCCGGCACCAGCAGCGTGCGCGCCGGCGAACCGGTCACGCTGAACTTCGCCAATGCCGACATCGAATCGGTGGCCCGCACCATGGCCACCATCACCGGCAAGAACGTGGTGGTGGACCCGCGCGTCAAGGGCACGATGAACCTGGTGACGGACAAGGCGGTGACGCCCGCCGCCGCGTTCGAACAGTTCCTCGCGGCGCTCCGGCTGCAGAGCTACACCGTGGTCGAGGCCGCGGGCCTGTACAAGGTCGTGCCCGAGGCCGATGCCAAGCTGCAGGGCAACACGGTGCGCATCACCCAGGGCGGCAGCACGCGCAGCGCGCAGGGCGGCGGGCAAGGCGGCGGCCAGATCGTGACGCAGATCTTCAAGCTCAACTTCGAGAACGCCAACCACCTGGTGCCGGTGCTGCGCCCGCTGATCAGCCCCAACAACACCATCAACGTCAACCCCGGCAACAACTCGCTGGTCATCACCGACTACGCCGACAACCTGCAGCGCATCGCCCGCATCATCGCCAGCATGGACGTGGCCAACGCCAGCGACGTGGAGTTGATCCCGCTGCAGCACGCCATCGCCTCCGACGTGGTGCCGCTGCTGCAGCGCCTGGTG
The DNA here is from genome assembly GCF_054782535.1 of Comamonas humi. Classification (NCBI taxonomy): domain Bacteria; kingdom Pseudomonadati; phylum Pseudomonadota; class Betaproteobacteria; order Burkholderiales; family Comamonadaceae; genus Comamonas; species Comamonas humi. Next base: position 312,544 of record NZ_BAAGSH010000007.1, read on the forward strand.
GACGGCGGCGGCTCCGGCGCCGCGCCCGCCACCGCCACGGGCCAGGCCGACAGCTCGTACCGCACCACGCTGCTGGCCGACTCGCGCACCAACACCATCCTGCTGCGCGCGGCCAACCCGGCGCGCGTGGCCCAGGTCAAGGCCCTGGTGGCCAAGCTCGACCTGCCCTCGCGCAGCGGCAGCGGCGGCCCCGAGGGCGCGGGCAACATCCATGTGGTCTACCTGAAGAACGCCGACGCGACCGCGCTCGCGGGCACGCTGCGCGCCGCGCTGTCGGGGCAGGACGGCGGGGCGGGCGGCGGCCTGTCCACCGGCGGGCTCTCGTCCACCGGCAGCAGCGGCGGCCTGTCGTCGGGCAACCGCGGCACGGGCCTGTCGTCAGGCAGCACCAGCATCGGCGGCAGCACGGGCAGCAGCAACAGCGGCCTCGGCAGCGGCGGCCTGGGCGGCGGCCGGCTCAATGCCAACTCCTCGCTGGGCGGCACCAGCGGTGGCGCCAGCGCCACCGGTGGCATCATCCAGGCCGACGTGGCGACCAACTCGCTCATCATCACCGCGCCCGAACCGCTGTACCGGCAGATCCGCGCGGTGATCGACCAGCTCGACAGCCGCCGCGCCCAGGTGCTGGTGGAGAGCCTGATCACCGAGGTGAACGTGGACAAGGCCGCGCAGTTCGGCGTGCAGTGGCAGAGCCTGCTGGGGCGCGGCAACAGCGTGGTCGGCCTGGTGGGCAGCAACTTCACCGTGGGCGGCACCAACCTCTTCAACCTGGCGGCGGGCATTGCCGCGGGCAGCGCCTCGGGCGACTACAGCGGCGTGAAGCCCTCGCCCGGCATGAACCTGGGCGTGGGCGTGCGGCACAACGGCGAGTTCGTACTGGGCGCGCTGGCCAACCTGCTGCAGGCCAGCGGCGACGGCAACGTGCTCTCCACCCCCAACCTGCTGACGCTGGACAACCAGGAGGCGCAGATCCTGATCGGCGAGAACGTGCCCTTCGTGACCGGCTCGTACGCCACCACCGGCAGCACCAGCACGGTCAACCCCTTCACCACGGTGGAGCGCAAGGACGTGGGCCTGACGCTGCGCGTGCGCCCGCAGATCAATGCCAACGGCACGGTCAAGCTCACCATCTACCAGGAGACCTCGTCCGTGAAGGACGGCACGGCCAACAACACCAACGGGCCCACCACCACCAAGCGCTCCATCGAGTCGACGGTGCTGGTCGAGGACGGCTCCATCATCGTGCTCGGCGGCCTGCTGCAGGACCAGTACCAGGGCTCGGTGCAGAAGGTGCCATGGCTGGGCGACATCCCCGGCGTGGGCGCGCTGTTCCGCAGCGACACCCGCACCCGCACCAAGACCAACCTGATGGTCTTCCTGCGCCCGGTGGTGGTGCGCGACGCCAATGCCAGCCAGCAGCTCAGCATGGACCGCTACGACCTGATGCGCGGCGTGCAGCAGGCCCACCAGCCCGAGCGCAGCAGCACGGTGCCGATCAACGAGTCGGCCATCATGACGCCGCTGCAGCAGCAGACCATTGGCGCGCCGCTGGGCCATTCCGAAACCCCGGTGGTGCAGGCCGCGCCGCTGGTGGTCACGCCGCAGGGCATGCAGCCGCAGTAAGGCGCCCCCGCAAAAACCATAGCTGCTTGCGCTTGGTATAAAAGCATTTCAATACTAAAGATACTTGAAACCCTTCAATAACAAGCGCCAGCAGCTCATTTTTTCATAGTCACTTCCAGCCCATGCGCCACCCGCTCCCCTACGCCTTTGCCCGCGGCAGCCAGTTGCTGCTGGAGGAAGACGCCGGCCAGACCGTGCTGTGGCACGGCCCGCAGCCCAATGCCAGCGCGCTGTCCGAGGTGCTGCGCAAGTACCCGGTGCAGCACCTGGCGCCGCTGGCCGCCGACCAGCTCGCGCAGCGCATCAGCCAGGCCTACTCGCACAGCGACTCGAACGCCGCGACGGTGATCAGCGAGGTCGAGTCGGATGCCGACCTGTCGCGCATGATGCAGGACATCCCGGCGGTGGAAGACCTGCTCGAATCCGCCGGCGACGCGCCCATCATCCGCATGCTCAACGCCCTGCTCACGCAGGCCGCGCGCGACGGCGCCAGCGACATCCACATCGAGCCCTACGAGCGCCACTCCAGCGTGCGCTTTCGCATCGACGGCGCGCTGCGCGAGGTGGTGCAGCCGCACCGCGCGCTGCACGCGGCGCTGATCTCGCGCCTGAAGATCATGGCCGACCTCGACATCTCCGAGAAGCGCCTGCCGCAGGACGGCCGCATCAGCCTGCGCCTGGGCACGCGCGCCATCGACGTGCGCGTCTCCACGCTGCCCAGCGCCCACGGCGAGCGCGCCGTGCTGCGCCTGCTCGACAAGAGCGAGAGCAAGCTCACGCTGCAGGCCGTGGGCATGCAGGGCCAGACGCTGGCGCGCTTCAACCAGCTCATCGCGCAGCCGCACGGCATCGTGCTCGTCACCGGCCCCACCGGCTCGGGCAAGACCACCACGCTGTACGCCGCGCTGGGCCAGATGGACGCCACGCAGGGCAACATCATGACGGTGGAAGACCCCATCGAGTACGAGCTGCCCGGCATCGGCCAGACCCAGGTCAACCCCAAGATCGACCTCACGTTCGCCAAGGCGCTGCGCGCCATCCTGCGCCAGGACCCGGACGTCATCATGATCGGCGAGATCCGCGACTTCGAGACCGCGCAGATCGCCATCCAGGCCTCGCTCACCGGCCACCTGGTGCTGGCCACGCTGCACACCAACGACGCCACCAGCGCCATCACCCGCCTGACCGACATGGGCGTGGAGCCCTTCCTGCTGTCGTCGTCGCTGCTGGGCGTGCTGGCCCAGCGCCTGGTGCGCAAGATCGACGCCACCGAGGAAAGCGGCTACAAGGGCCGCACCGGCATCTTCGAGCTGCTGGTGGTGGACGACGCCATCCGCCAGCAGATCCACAACCAGGCCGCCGAGGGCGACATCCGCGCCACCGCGCAGGCCGCCGGCATGCACCTGATGCGCGACGACGGCGAACGCCTGGTGCGCGAGGGCATCACCACGGCGGAAGAAGTCGTCCGCGTGACGCGGGACTGAGGGCCCTGCACGGGCCTGGCGGCCGCGATGCTCAGCGCCTGGGCGCGGCCGCACGCTTGCGGGCAGGGGGCGTGGCCAGCAGCACGCCCGACAGCAACTGCTCGATGCACTGGTCCGCGATCTGCTCGGGCGTGTATTCGCCCTCTTCCTGGTACCAGCGGCCGATCCAGCTCAGCGCCCCGGCGATCACGAACGCGGCCATCTTGGGGTCGCACGGCCGCAGCAGCTCCTGCTCGATACCCAGCGCCACCAGCTTGCGGAACTCCTGGTCGATGGCCGACTTCATGCGCCGCAGCTCCTTGCGGCTGTCGGCCGGCACCTGCTCGTCGCCCACGCGGATCAGGCAGGTGCCGAAAGGCTGGACGACGATGCCCGCATAGACCCGCATGCAGGCCCGCAGTTGGTCGAGCGCATTGCCGCCGGCCTGGCGCGACGCCTCGATGCCGTCGAGCGTCATGCGCAGGCCCTTGCGCACGCACTCCAGCAGGATCTCGTCCTTGTTCTTGACATAGTAGTACAAGGTCGGCTTGGTCACGTTCAGGCGCGCCGCGATGTCGTCGAGCGAAGTCGCCTGGAATCCGCGCTCGTTGAACATCTGCGCCGCCGTCGTCAGGACCGCATTGCGCTTGGCCTCGCGCTGCTGCCGCCGGTCCACCGGGGCCGCCCAGGGCGAATCCGGGGCGGCCGCCTTGCCCTTGGGCGCGGCCCGGGTGTTCTTGGTGGTCTTCGCACGCGCAGGCGCCATCGTCGTCATCCCCATGCACCGGGAAAATCCCGATGCTGCACCGAGTCATGGTCTACAGAATCTACTCGCAAGTAAACAGTCTACGCAAAAGTAAAACCACACCGGCCCGCACATACCCGTAGAGGAGACCGATGGAGACAACGCACCCGGGCAGCGCTCCCGCGCCGGCCCCCCTGCTGGAGGTGGACGGAGTGACGCTCGCCTTCGGCGGCGTCAAGGCGCTGTCCGGCGTGAGCTTCGGCGTGCAGCCGGGCTCCATCACCGCCGTCATCGGCCCCAACGGCGCGGGCAAGACCTCGCTGTTCAACACCATCTCCGGCTTCTACCGCCCGACCGGCGGCAGCATCCGCTTCCAGGGCACGGAGATCACCACGGTGCCGGCGCCCAGGCGTGCCCGGATGGGCCTGGGCCGCAGCTTCCAGAACATCGCGCTGTTCCGCGGCATGACGGTGCTCGACAACATCAAGCTCGGCCGCCACGCGCACCTCAGGACCAACGTGTTCGACGCCCTGTTCTACCTGGGCCGGGCCCGCCGCGAAGAGGCCGAGCTGCGCCGCGACATCGAGGAGCGCATCATCGATTTCCTGGAAATCGACCACATCCGCCATGCGCCGGTGGCCGCCCTCCCCTATGGCCTGCAAAAGCGCGTGGAGATGGCGCGGGCCCTGGCCATGCGGCCCGAGATCCTGATGCTGGACGAGCCGGTGGCCGGCATGAACCGCGAAGAGACCGAGGACATGGCGCGCTTCATCCTCGACGTGCGGGCCGAATGGGGCGTGACCGTGCTGATGGTGGAGCACGACATGGGCATGGTGATGGACCTGTCCGACCATGTGGTGGTGCTCAACTTCGGCCAGGTGATCGCGCAGGGCACGCCCGCCATGGTGCAGGCCGACCCCGAGGTCGCCCGCGCCTACCTGGGCTCGGGCGACGTGGGTGAACTGCGCCGCAAGCTGCAGGCCGCTGCACGGCCCGCCACCGCGGGAGCCGCGTGATGGACTGGGCCTACCTGTTCGAGATCAGCCTCACCGGCCTGGCCGGCGGCGGCCTGTACGCGCTGGCCGCCCTGGCCTTCGTGATGGTCTACAAGGCCACGCGCGTGGTCAACATCGCCATCGGCGAAATGCTGATGGCCGGCGGCTACCTGTTCTTCACCTTCGCCGCCATGTGGGCGATGCCGCTGTGGCTGGCGATTCCGGCGGCCGTCCTGGCCTGCGGGCTGCTGGGCGCGGTGATCGAGCGCACCATGATCCGCCCCCTGCTCGGCGAGCCGCCGATCTCCGTCTTCATGGTCACGGTCGGGCTGTCCTCGGTGCTGATTGGCCTGGTCGAAATGATCTGGACCGCCGACCAGCGCCGCCTGCCCGAGTTCATGCCGACCGAGCCCATCGTGATCGGCGAGGCCTTCCTCGCACCCAAGGTCTTCTGGGGCGCCGTGGTGGCCGCCGTGTTCATCGCCGCCGTGCTGCTGGTCTTCCGGTTCTGGCGGGGTGGGGTCGCGCTGCGCGCCACCGCCAGCGACCAGGCCGCGGCCTATTCGGTCGGCATCAACGTGCCCCGCGTGTTCTCGCTGGCCTGGGCGGCATCGGCCATGCTCGCGGCCATCTCTGGGATCATCGTCGGCTCGATCGGCGGCATCTCGTCGAGCATGGGGGTGTTCGGACTGTCGGTGCTGGTGGTGGTGATCGTGGGCGGGCTCGACAGCGTGCTGGGCGCCCTGGTCGGCGGTCTCGTCATCGGCCTGGTCGAGGCGCTGGCGGGCGGCTACCTGGGCGGCGAATACAAGCTGCTCGCCACCTTCGTTGTGCTGGTCGCCATTCTGATGGTCCGCCCCTACGGCCTGTTCGGCACGCATGAAATCGAAAGGCTGTAGACCATGCGCATCGGAACCCTCAAGGAAAGCTATGTCGCCGATGCGGCCCTGTTCGACTCGCGCACCCAGAAGGTCTGGCTGGGCCTGGGCGCGGCGCTGCTGGTGCTGCTGCCTTTCGTCGCCAGCGACTACTGGCTGTACCTGGCCTGCCTGGTCGCCATCAACGTGGCCAGCGCGACGGGGCTCAACATCCTGACCGGCTACACCGGCCTCGTCAGCCTGGGCCAGGCCGCCTTCATGGGGCTGGGCGCCTACACCGTGGCCATCCTGCAGACGCGCTGGGGCACGCCGCTGGCGCTCAACCTGCTGGCCGGTGGCGTGGTGGCCATGGTCGGCGGCATCATCGTCGGCATACCGTCGTTGCGCGTGAAGGGCCTGTACCTGGCCATCGCGACGATCGCCGCCTCGTTCATCGCACACTTCCTGTTCGCCAACCTCAAGGTCACGGGCGGCACGGCGGGCATCTCGATGCAGCCGGCCCGCCTGCTCGGCATCGAGCTGGACACCTCGTTCCGCCTGTACTGGCTGATCGTGCCGGTCACGGTGCTGATGCTGCTGGGGGCGGCGAACCTGTTCCGCACGCGCATAGGCCGGGCCTTCATCGCCATCCGCGACCGCGACATCTCGGCCGAGGTGCTGGGCATTCCCCTGCTGCGCTACAAGCTGCTGTCGTTCGGGCTGTCGTCGTTCTATGCGGGCGTGGCGGGCGGTCTCTGGGCCTGTTTCTTCCGCGTCGTCACGCCCGAGAGCTTCCCGCTCAGCATGTCCATCTTCTTCCTCGCCGCGATCATCGTCGGCGGCATGGGCTCGATCCTGGGCGGCATCCTAGGCGCGGCATTCATGACCATGGTGCCCGAGCTGCTCAAGCTCATCGTCGATCTGCTGCCCGGCGGCGCCGAACTCACCGTCTTTCTCTCGCCCGTGCGCCTCATCGTCTTCGGCGGGCTGATCGTTGCCTTTCTGGTGTTCGAGCCGCTGGGGCTCGCAGAAATGTGGCGCCGCGTGCGCCGCTTCTTCCACCTGTGGCCCTTCCGAAACTAAATCCCTAGGAGACCAAGACATGGCACAGCAACGCATTTCCACCCAACGCCGCCGCCTCATGCTGGGCGCAGCCGCCAGCGGGGCCGCCGCGCTCACGCAGCCGCTGGCGGTGCTGGCGCAGAGCGCCGAGGACATCGTCATCGGCGGATCGATCCCGATGACGGGCGTGTTCGCCTTTGCCGGCGTGGGCATCAACGCCGGCATCCAGGACTACGTGAAGATCATCAACGACGCCGGCGGCATCATGGGCCGCAAGGTGAAGTACGTGCCGGAGGACACGGGCTACAAGGTCGATGTCTCGGTCGCCGCCTTCAAGAAGCTGACCAGCCAGAACAAGATCCACCTGTACTACGGCGACTCGACCGGCTTTGCCAAGACCATCAACCCCGAGCTGGACCGCAACGGCCAGATCATGATGGCCGGCGCCTCGTTCGCGTCGGAGCTCAACGATCCCAAGAAGTACCCCAACCAGTTCCTGGTGGGCCCCGACTACACCGAGCAGATCGGCATCCTGCTCAAGCACATCGCCAAGGAGAAGCCCGGCGCCAAGGTGGCCTTCGTCTACTCCGATTCGGAGTTCGGCCGCGACCCGATCGAGCGCAGCGAGGCCGAGGCGAAGAAGCTGGGCCTGTCGGTGCCCATCAAGATCATGACGCCCGCAGGCAGCGTGGACGTGTCGACCGAGGTGATCAAGCTGCGCCGCGCCGCGCCCGACTACACCATCTTCCACGGCTACATCCTCGCGCCCATCCCCGAGTTCATCAACCAGGGCAAGCAGCAGGGCATGAAGAGCCAGTGGATGGGCACGTTCTGGACCATGGACAGCTCCACGGTGATGAAGATGGGCGAGGCCGCCGACGGCTTCATGGGCGTGATGCCCTTCCGCTACTACTACGACACCGAAAAGGCGCCGATGCTGGAGAAGATCCGCGCCATGCGCCCCGACTACCAGAGCACCGCCTACATCCAGGGCTTCCTGGCGGCGATGCTGTTCCTCGAATCGGCCAGGCGCTGCCTGGACGCGGGCAAGCCCCTGAGCGGCGCCAACCTCAAGGCGGCGCTCAACAGTCTGAAGGATTTCGACACCGGTGGCCTGATCGGCGTGCCGATCACCATCGGCGGCAACTCCATTCCCGTGGGCCGCGTCTACCGGGCCGACATGAAGAGCCAGAAGATGGTCGCCGCTTCGGACTGGATCAGGCTCTGAGAGGACTCAATTTTGATAGCTTCCTGCGCTTGATACATGGCATTTTCAAAATAGAAATGCATTGAAACCACCGAACAGTAAGCGCTGCAAGCTATCAAAATTTAAGCAGAACCCCGCCATGACCACTGCGCATGCCGACCATGTCCTCGAGGTGAACAACATCGAGGTCATCTACAACAAGGCCGTCCAGGCCCTGCGGGGCCTGTCGCTGGCCGTGCCGCGCGGCGAGATCGTGGCGCTGCTGGGCAGCAACGGCGCCGGCAAGAGCACCACGCTCAAGGCCATCTCGGGCCTGCTCGCGCTGGAGAATGGCGAACTCGAGTCCGGCACCGTGCGCTTCAAGGGCCGGGACACCGCTGGCGCCGCACCGCAGCAGCTGGTGCGCCAGGGGCTGTCGCACGTGATGGAGGGGCGCCGCGTGTTCGAAGACCTCACGGTCGAGGAGAACCTGGTCGCCTCCACCTACGCGCTCACCGGCCGCGGCCAGGCCGCCAGGCCCGATTTCGACCTGGTCTACAGCTACTTCCCGCGCCTGCACGAGCGGCGCAAGGGCCTGGCCGGCTACCTGTCGGGCGGCGAGCAGCAGATGCTGGCCATCGGCCGCGCACTGATCGCGCAGCCCGAGCTGATCCTGCTCGACGAGCCGTCCCTGGGCCTGTCGCCCAAGCTGACCGAAGACATCTTCGGCATCATCGCCCGCATCAACGCCGAGCGCTCCACCTCCATGCTGCTGGTGGAGCAGAACGCCACCGTCGCGCTGGCCGTGGCACACAGCGGCTACATCATGGAGAACGGGAAGATCGTCATCGACGGCTCCGCGGCCCGCCTGGCGAGCGACCCGGATGTACGCGAGTTCTATCTGGGCATGGGCGGCAGCGGCGAGGCCAGGAGCTTCAAGGACCTCAAGCACTACAAGCGCCGCAAAAGGTGGCTCTCATGAACCTCCCCGAACTCACCCTGCCGCAGATGCTGCGCCAGCGGGCCGCGAGCGACGCCGCGCGCGTGGCGATACGGCAAAAGGACTTCGGCATCTGGAAACCCATCAGCTGGGCGCAGTACCACCAACGCGCCTGCGATGTCGGCCTGGGCCTGTCGGCACTGGGCCTGGGCGCCGGCGGCCATGTCGGGGTGATCGCGGAGAACCGCGTCGAATGGGTGCTGGCGCAGATGGGGGCGGGCCTGATCGGCGCGATCACCGTCGGCGTCTACCCCACCAGCCCGGCCGCCGAGGTCGCCTACGTGGTCGGCCATGCCGACATCGAGATCATGGTCTGCGAGGACCAGGAGCAGACCGACAAGGTGCTCGAGGCGCGCAGCCAGCTGCCGCGCCTACGCAGGATCATCGTCATGGAGACCAAGGGCCTGCGCAGCTTCGCGCCCGAGGTGCGGGCGCTGATCAGCACGTTCGCGGAGGTCGAGCAGCTGGGCGCGGCCAGCCGCGACCGCGCCGCCATCGACACCGCGCTGGCGCGCCAGGCGCTGGACGACATCGGGTTGATGATCTACACCTCCGGCTCCACCGGCAAGCCCAAGGGCGCGATGATTTCGTGGCGCAACATGCGCGGCGTGGCGCCAGGCATCATCGACCGGCTGCGGCTCGACGCCGCCACCACCCACCTGTCGTACCTGCCGCTGTGCCATGTGGCCGAGCAGATGCTCACCACCTTCTGCCCCATCTACCTGGGCTCGCAGGTGAACTTCGGCGAATCGATACGCACCGTGCAGGAGGACCTGCGCGAGGTCGCGCCGACCATGTTCCTCGGCGTGCCGCGCATCTGGGAGAAGCTACACGCGGCGATCACCATCAAGATGCTGGAAACCGGGCGCCTGCGCCGCGCGCTGTACGCCAAGGCCCATGCCGCCTGCACGCCGCTGGCCGAGAAGCCGCGCCAGGATTGGACGCTGGGCGACAGGCTGCGCTTCGCGGCCAGCTACTGGCTGGTGTTCCGCGCGCTGCAGAACTTCATCGGCCTGCGCGAGGCCAAGGTGGCCCTGACCGGCGCAGCGCCCATCCCGCCCGACGTGGTGCGCTACTTCCGCGTGCTGGGCGTGCCGCTGGTGGAGGTCTATGGCCTGACCGAGTCCACCGGGATGGTCACCGGCCACGTGCGTGACCGCGTGGCCGTCGGCACCGTCGGCCCGGTCACGCAAGGCGTGGAATACCGCCTCGGCCCGACGGACGAGGCCGGCAACGGCGAACTCCAGATCCGGGGCGACATGGTGTTCGCCGGCTACTACAAGAACCCCGAGGCCACGGCGCAGACCATCCGCGACGGCTGGCTGCACACGGGCGACGTGGTGCGCGAAACCGATGGCCAGATCAGGATCGTCGATCGCCTGAAGGACATCATGATCACCGCCGGCGGCAAGAACCTGACCCCGTCCGAGATCGAGAACACGATGAAGGGCAGCCCCTACATCAAGGAATGCATCATCGTGGCCGAGGGCCGCCGCTTCGTGGCCGCGCTGGTGATGATCGATCTGGACACCGTCGGCAAGTGGGCCGAGGCGCAGCGCATTCCGTTCACGCATTTCCGCTCGCTGGCCGAGGCCCCGCAGGTGCGCGAGCTGATCGACGGCGAGATCCAGCGCGGCAATGCCCGCCTGGCCCCGGTCTCGCACATCCGCCGGTTCCATCTGCTCACCAAGGAGCTGGACCACGATGACGGCGAAGTCACCGCCACCATGAAGGTACGGCGCAGCAGCATCTACCAAGCCCATGCCGCAGCCATCGAAGCCATGTACCAGTAGCGCCGGGCGCCAGCCCGTGCCTGCACAAGCCCCAACCCGACGCCCATGACCACATCCCCACTGCTCACCAGCCGCCAGGGCGGCATCGTCACCTGGCAATTCAACCGCCCCGATGCACTGAATGCGCTGGACGTGCCCTTGGCCCAGGCCCTGCTGGCCGCCGCCCGCGAGGCGGCAGCCGATCGCGGCGTGCGCGCCGTCGTCATGAAGGGCGCGGGCAAGGCCTTCATGGCCGGTGGCGACCTGGCCACCCTGCAGGCCAACCCGGTGCAGGGCGCGGCCGATCTGCTGTGCGCCTTGAACGAGGTGGCCGCGCTGCTGGCGCAGCTCGATGCCCCGGTCATCGCACAGGTCCATGGCGTGGCCGCCGGCGGGGGCATGTCGCTGATGCTGCTGGCCGATTTCGTGCTCGCCGCCGAAGGCACGCGCTTCAACCTGGCCTACATCAACATCGGCACCAGTTGCGACGTAGGCGCCTCATGGTCGCTGCCGCGCCTGGTCGGCCTGCGCCATGCCCTTGAGATAGCCATGCTGGGCAACACCCTGGAAGCCGACGAGGCGCAGCGCCTGGGCCTCATCAACCGGGCCGTGCCCGCCGCGGAGCTGGAGGTCGCCGTACGGCAGCTGGCCGAGCGCCTGGCCAGCGGCCCCACCACCGCGCTCGGCCACATGCGGCGCCTGATGCGCGCCAGCTTCGACCGCGACCTGGCCTCGCAGTTAGCGGCCGAGGCGTCGGCCTTCAATGCCTGTGCCCACACCGCCGACCTGCCCGAGGGCATTGCCGCGTTCTTCGGCAAGCGCCAGCCCCGCTTCGGCGGCCGGTAGCCCCGGCCCCAACCCTGCCTGGCAAGGGGCATCCCTCTTTGCCACAATGGCCGGCATGTTGGAATCCCTTCGCGCCTGGAGCGCTCCCTATGGCGGCGACCTGTTCCTGTGGGTTGCCCTGCTGAGTCTCGTCAGCTACCTCGTCCTGTGGCGGTTCAAGTCCCGCCTCTCCGCGGCCCAGCTGCGCCGCATCATCCGCCTGGCGGCACTGGTGGCGCTGCCGCTGTCCTGGCTGGCCATCCAGCAGGGCGAAAACCATCTCACCGCCGCCATCACGCCCCTGGTCTGGTGCGTGGTGCTGGGCATCACCTGCGCCCGCGAGATCGCGCGCCGCAACGAGGAGCAAGCATGACATCCGCTACCGACGTCCGCCTTTCCATGCTCGATCTGGTAGCCGTGCGCGAGGGCGGCACGGTGGCCCAGGCGCTGCAGCTGGCGGTGCGCACCGCGCAGCATGTCGAGTCGCTGGGCTTTTCGCGCTACTGGCTGGCCGAGCACCACAACATGCCGGGCATCGCCAGTTCGTCCACCGCCGTGCTGATCGGCCACATCGCCCAGGCTACGCAGCACATCCGCGTCGGCTCGGGCGGCATCATGCTGCCCAACCACGCGCCGCTGGTGGTGGCCGAGGCCTTCGGCACGCTGGCCGAGCTGTACCCGGGCCGCATCGACCTGGGCCTGGGCCGCGCGCCCGGCACCGACGGCATGACCATGCGCGCGCTGCGCCGCGACCGCGTGGAGACCGAGGACGATTTCCCGCGCGACGTGGCCGAGCTGCAGCGCCTGCTGGCCCCCGCCCAGCCGGGCCAGAAGTTGGTGGCCACTCCGGGCGCCGGCACCAATGTGCCGATCTGGCTGCTGGGGTCGAGCCTGTTCTCGGCGCAGCTGGCCGCGCACCTGGGTCTGCCGTATGCCTTCGCCTCGCACTTCGCGCCGCGCATGCTGCACCAGGCCGTGCAGCTGTACCGCCACCTGTTCAAGCCCTCGGCCCAGCTGGCCAAGCCCTATGTGGCCGTGGGTGCGCCGGTGATCGCCGCCCCCACCGACACCGAGGCCGAGTACCTGGCCAGCAGCACCTACCAGCGGGTGCTGGGCATACTCACCGGCCGGCGCGGCCTGCTGCCGCGCCCGGTCGAGAACTACACCGCCCAGCTCAGCGAGCAGGAGCGCCATGCCATCGGCGACTTCCTGGCCGTGGCCTCCATCGGCGGGCCGGACCGCGTGCGCGAGCGCCTGCTGCAGCTGCAGGCCGACACCGGCGCCGATGAGCTGATCCTGGTGAGCGACGTCTACGACGGCGACCTGCGCCTGCGCTCGCTGGAGATCACCGCCCAAGTGATGGCCCACTGACGCCATGAGCCGCTCCGCCCGGCTGCTGCAACTGCTCGACCAGCTGCGGCGCGCGCGCCAGGCCACCAGCGGCCCGGCGCTGGCCCAGGCGCTGGGCGTGAGCCTGCGCACCATCTACCGCGACATCGCCACGCTGCGCACGCAGGGCGCGGTGATCGAGGGCGACCCGGGCGTGGGCTACGAGATGCGGCCCGGCTTCGTGCTGCCGCCGCTGATGTTCACGCCCGACGAGCTGGAGGCCCTGCTGCTGGGTGCGCGCTGGGCCAGCCGCCAGGCCGACCCGCAGCTGGCCGGCGCGGCCGCCACGGCCATGGACCGCATCCGCAGCGCGCTGCCGCTGGACCTGCGCATCGCCGTGGACACCAGTGGCCTGCTGGTGCCGGCCCTGCATGGCGAGCCGGCGCCCGAGCCCTGGCAGGCCGCGCTGCGCATCGCCATCCGGCGGCAGCACAAGGTGCTGCTGCAGTACACCGACCAGCAGGGCCAGGCCACCGAGCGGCTGGTGTGGCCGTTTGCCATGGCCTTCTTCGACCACAGCCGCATCGTCGCGGCCTGGTGCGAGCTGCGCCAGGACTTCCGTCACTTCCGCGCCGACCGGGTGCGCGGCGTGGTCGACCGGCAGCAGCGCTACCCCGACCACCGCCAGAGCCTGATCGAGCGCTGGTCGCGGCAGACGGGCTACCGCATGGACTGAAAGTCGGGCCGCATGCTGACAAAAACTGTCAGCATACCTGCCTAGAGTAGCGCCATGGCACCGTCGCCATGCGATACGGAGACCCCGCATGCTGGGTACCTTCAGGAGAGCTTCCATGACATCTTCCACGCTGCGCTTTTTCTTCAACCCCATGTCCCGCGCCCGCATGGTGCGCTGGATGCTGGAGGAATGCGGTGCCGAGTACGAGGGCGTGCAGCTCGAGTTCGGCACCACGATGAAGTCGCCCGACTACCTGGCGATCAACCCCATGGGCAAGGTGCCGGCCATCACCGACGGCGGCACGGTCATCACCGAGACCGGCGCCATCCTCGCCTACCTAGCCGACAAGTACCCGCACAAGCAGCTGGCGCCCGCCGTGGGCAGCGCGGCGCGGGGCGAGTACTACCGCTGGCTGTTCTTCGTCGGCGGCCCGGTCGAGGCGGCCACTACGGCCAAGTCCGAAGGCTGGCTGCAGGACCAGACCGCGCGGCAGGCCGTCTCCGCCAGTTACGGCCGCTTCGACGACCTGGTGCGCACGCTGGAGCAGGCCGTGGCCGGCAAGCGCTACCTCTGCGGCGACCACTTCACCGCCGCCGACCTGTACATGGCGAGCTACCTGCGCTGGTCCATGATGACGGGCCAGCTGCCGCAGAAGGAGGTGTTCCAGGCCTATGCCGAGCCGCTGTGCGCCCGCCCCGCGGCGCTGCGCGCCAACGCCATCGACGCGCTGCCCGGCCAGGCCCAGGGCGCCGCGCTGGCCAAGCAAGGCTGACGCTATAAAAACAATAGCCTCCAGCGCTTATTACATAAGCGCTGGAGGCTATTTTTATGGAAAGGCTTACAGCGCCCCGTAGCTGTGCAGGCCCGACAGGAACATGTTCACACCCAGGAAGGCGAAGGTCGTCACCGCCAGCCCCACCAAGGCCCACCAGGCCGACACCGTGCCGCGCAGGCCCTTGATGAGCCGCATGTGCAGCCAGGCCGCGTAGTTCAGCCAGACGATCAGCGCCCAGGTCTCCTTCGGGTCCCAGCTCCAGTAGCCGCCCCAGGCCTCGGCGGCCCACAGCGCGCCCAGCACGGTGGCGATGGTGAAGAAGGCAAAGCCCACGGCGATGGCCTTGTACATCAGGTCGTCCAGCACCTCGGGCGCCGGCAGGCGCTCGGCGATGCGCTTGCGGCCCAGCAGGATGCCGGCCACGATCAGCGCCGAGATGCCGAAGTACACGATCCAGTAGCTGCTGCCCTTGCCATCGGTCGCCGTCTGGCGGAACACGATGGGCTCGAAGCACAGCACCACGCCCAGCAGCCACAGCGGCGCGAGCTTGTACCAGCGCGTCTCGCCGGCCTGCTGCTTGATCAGGTAGGCAAAGGCCACCATGGCCGACAGCGCGAAGGTGCCGTAGCCCACGAAGTTGGCGGGCACGTGCAGCTTCATCCACCAGCTCTTGAGGGCCGGCACCAGCGGCTGGATCTCGTGCGCCTGGCGCACCAGCGTGTACCACAGCAGAAAGCCCACGGCCGCGCTCACCACCAGCATCACGAAGCCGCCCAGCGCGCGCGTACCGTAGTGCTGCTCGTAGTACAGGTAGAACAGCGCCGTCATCCAGCTGAACAGCACGAACACCTCGTACAGGTTGCTGACGGGGATGTGGCCGATGTCCGGCCCGATCAGGTAGCTCTCGTACCAGCGCACCATGGTGCCCACCAGCGCCATGGTGATGGCCACCCAGGCGATGCGCGTGCCCATGGCCGACATGGCCACGCCCTCGCCGCGCGAGAACATGCCCACCCAGTAGAAGATGGTGCTCATGAAGAACAGCACGCTCATCCACAGGATGGCCGACTGGCTGGACAGGAAGTACTTGAGCCCGAACACCGTCTCCGAGCGCGCCAGTGCGCCGGCGCCGTCGGCCTGGTACAGCGACAGCGCCAGCAGCGACAGCGCCGCCACCACCGCCATCAGCACCTGCAGCGGGCGCCAGAACCAGCCCAGCGCGATCGCGCTGGGCACGGTGCCGATCAGGATGCCCTTCTCGTACACGTCCATGGCGTGGCCGTAGCGCTGGAAGGCGAACGCGCCGCCCAGGACGACAGCGAGCGCGAACACCCAGTCGAGCACATTGCGCCGCGCGAAATAGCCTTGGTTCAACGTCACCGTCTGGCCGCGCGGCTGCTGCGGCGACGGGGTAGCGATGGTATTCATCACGATCCTTGCGCGGGCCTGGTGCCCGGAGAATGGTATGGGGTGGCGCCGATCAGTTGCTGCGCCAGCTGTTCAAATTCGCGGTCGGTGTCCAGCAGCTTGCGGTTCGACGACAGCGCCATCTTAGCGACAGCGCCGCCCGAGGCCCCGGGCGATATCCACACCCACACGCGCCTTTCGCGCACGTAGAGCATGCCGAACACGCCCAGGATCAGCAGCAGGCAGCCCAGGTAGACCACGTTCTTGCCCGGCGCGCGCGCCACCTGGAACACGCTGGCCTGCACCTGCTGGAAGTCGGCCAGCTCGAACACCATGGGCTCGGGGTAGAGCTGGATGTCGCTGAGCGAGAGCACGGCCTGGGTCATGAAGCGCTGGGTCGCGTCGTCCTGCGGCAGCGGCGGCTTGCCGGCCTGCTCGCGGCTCATCTGCGCCAGCTCGAACAGCACGCCGTTCAGGATGCGTACCAGCACCTCGCCGGCCTTGGAGCGCTCGGCCTCGGGCACGTTGGCCTCCATGAAGTCGGACACCGCCTGCAGCCCGCCCACGCGCTCGCCCTTGTCGCCCGCCTGGCCGGCGAACATGGTCACGGCCTTCAGCGCCGATTGGCTCAGCTGCGCGCGCAGATCGGCGCGGTCGCCCGCCACCGACATCTCGGCGTAGCGCCGCACAGCCTCCTCGCGCTGGCGCGGGTCGTCGAGCGCGGCCTTGAGCGCGAAGAAGCCGCGCCAGCTGCGGTCGCCATCCGCCGGAATGCGCAGGTAGCGGAACTCCGCGGCCACGGCCTCGCGCACGCCCCACAGGAACACCGGCTGGCCGTCGCCGGTGTCCACCGGCAGCATGTAGTTGTTGAACTCGCGCGCCTGGCCCGCGGCGTCGCGCAGCTTGTAGCTCACGCTCGGGCCCACGTTGCGCAGCTCCTTGCTGGTCGTGGTCTTGTTGCCCGCACCCAGGTGCGATTCGATGGTGGTCTTGATGTCGACCTTGCGCACGTCGGCGCCGCTGCTGCCGCTGGCGCCCGTGAGGTTCTCGACGTTGATGGTGCGCAGGCCGGTGAACTCCAGCGTCAGCGGGGGCTTGCCCTCGCCGGTGGAGATGCGCGTGGAGCCGCCCACCACGCCGCTCACGTCGAAGGGCTTGAAGCCGGTGGCCAGCGGCACGGCCTGCAGCTTGATCTTGGAGCCGCCGTCATCGAAGCTCGACTGGTAGATCTCCACGCCCTTGTAGCTCGCCGGGTGGTTGACCTCGATGCGCTTTTCGAGCTGCGCGCCGGTTTCCTTGTCGTGGATCACGACCTCGCTGGCGAACAGCTTGGGCATGCCGGTGGAGTAGTACTCGACGATGAACTTCTTCAGCTCGATCGCGAAGGGCAGCTCCTGCACCAGGATGCCGTCGGACTGCGTGAGGATGGCCGAGCCGGACTGCGTGCCCTCGGCCACCAGCAGGTTGCCGCGGAAGGTGGGGTTGCGTGCCGACAGCCGGTGCTCGGGCGCGACCTCGGAGATCAGCCCGCCGCCGCTGTAGGTGCTCTTGCCGCCCAGCAGCATCTGCGCGCGCACGATCAGGTCGCCGTCGAGCAGGCCGCCCAGGCAGATCAGCACGATGGCGCTGTGCGCGGCGAGGTAGCCGATCTTGTTGGCCGCGCCGGCCTTGGCGGCCACCATCCAACCCGCGCCGGCGGGGGTCTCGCGCTGCTGCAGCCGCACCTTCCAGCCGCCGCCGGCCATGGCCTGGCCGATGCGCTGCGCGGCCTCGCCGGGAGCCTCGGCCAGCGTGGCCTCGGCCTTGTGGTGGAAGGCCTGCAGGCTCTGCGCGCGGATGTTCTCCTTGTAGCTGCGCAGGTCAGCCAAATACTTGGGCGCGTGCTTGGAGATGCACAGCGAGGTGCTGGTGACCAGGAAGGCCAGGATCAGCAGGAACCACCAGGCGCTGTATACCGTGTTGAGCTTGAGCGCCAGGAACAGCTGCGCCCAGAACGGCCCGAACTGGTTCACGTAGTTGACGGCGGGCTCGCCCTGCTTGAGCACGGTACCGATCACCGAGGCGATGCAGATCACCGTCAGCAAGGCGATGGCGAAGCGCATCGAGGACAGCAGCTCCAGCAGCGAGCGCCGCGACACGGCGGCGCCCCTTGGCGGGCTGCCGGACATTTCCGACATAGACGACCTATCTCACAACAAAGACAAAGGGCGAATCATCTCAGAAGATGGATTCGCCCCGATTGAATATCACACATGCCCGGCAAGCCTGCCGGATCGCGCCGATCAACGCAGGCCGGCGATGTAGTCGGAAACTGCCTTGATTTCCTTGTCGTTCATCTTCGCGGCGACCTGCACCATCGGCGTGCTGTTGGCACGCTTGCCGTCGCGGAAGTCGTGCAGCTGCTTGACGGTGTAGTCCGCATTCTGGCCCGACAGGCGCGGGTACTGGGCCGGCACGCCAGCGCCGTTGGGGCTGTGGCAGCCGGCGCAGGCGGCGATCTGGCGGTCGGGGATGCCGCCGCGGAAGATGCGCTCGCCCATGGCGACCGTGTCCTTGTCCTTGGCGAAGCCGGCCTTGGCGGGCTTGGTGGCCAGCCAGTACGAGACGTTGCGCATGTCAGCATCGGACAGCGCGGCCGCCATGCCCTTCATGACCGGGTCGTTGCGCTTGCCGGACTTGAATTCCTGCAGCTGCTTGATCAGGTATTCGGGGTGTTGCTGCGCCAGCTTGGGGTTGATGGCGATCGATGCGTTGCCGTCGGCGTTGTGGCAGGCGGCGCACACCGCCGTGTAGCTGGCTTCTCCCTTGGCCAGGTCCGGCTTGGCTGCCGCGGCAGGCGCCTCCGATGCGGAAAATGCAGAAAAAGCAGGGACAGCCAGAGCAGCAGCAGTCAGCAGGGAGGCTAGCAACTTCATATCGGGGGTCTTTGTCTAATGTTTATGGTTATGAGGCCAAATCGGCGCGATTCTACAATGATGCCTCATTAGAGCTCAACTGCACATGACGACAACACCTAGTAGCGCGCCCGCGCTTGACGCAGCACAAACCATCGACGGCAAGGCCGCGATGGGCTGGATGCACACCGCCCGCTTCCTGACCACGGCTGCCCAGCTGCACCACCTGCCCGAGGCGCAGGTGCCGGAGTTCGCCTTCGTGGGCCGCTCGAACGCAGGCAAATCCACCTGCATCAACACGCTCACGCAGCAAAAGCAGCTGGCCTTCGCCTCGAAGAAGCCCGGCCGCACCCAGCACATCAACCTGTTCGCGCTGGGCAAGCAGGGCGTGACGGATGCCGTGCTGGCCGACCTGCCGGGCTATGGCTACGCCGCCGTGTCGCGCGACGACAAGCTGCGCTGGCAGCAGGTGATGGTGAACTACCTCGTCAGCCGGCCGGGCCTGACCGGCATTGTGCTGCTGTGCGATCCGCGCCTGGGCCTGACCGAGCTGGACGAGGCGCTGCTGGAGATCATCCGCCCGCGCGTCGAGCAGGGCCTGAAGTTCCTGGTGCTGCTGACCAAGGCCGACAAGCTGACCCGCGCCGAGCAGGCCAAGGTGCTGTCCATTACGCGACTCAATGCCGGCGGCGGCGAGGTGATGCTGTTCTCGGCCCTCAAGAAGCAGGGCGTGGAACAGGTGGCGCAACTGCTGTGGCAGTGGTCGCACCCGGCCCAGCCCGTCCCGGCGCCCGTCTAGGCTCCGTTCACGTTCAGGCCGCCAGCAGGCGCCGCGCGAAGGCCTGGCCGGTGGCGGCCGTGCCCAGGCGGCCGCCCGCATCCCGCGTGACCTCACCCGCCTGCACGGCCGCGCCGGCGGCACGCTCGATGGCCTCGGCCGCGGCCAGGAAAGCCTGCAGGCCGTGGCGCTGCCCGTGCCAGCCCAGCAGTTGCCCCGCCGAAAGGATCAGCGAGAACGGGTTGGCGATGTCCTGCCCGGCAATATCGGGCGCCGAGCCGTGCGCGGCCTGCCCCATGGCGTGGTCGCGGCCGGCATTTACCGAGCCGCCCAGGCCCAGGCTGCCGGACAGCTCCGCGGTCAGGTCCGACAGGATGTCGCCGAACATATTGGTGGTCACGATCACGTCGAAGCGCTGCGGTGCGCGCACCACGTGGGCCATCATGGCGTCGACGATGAATTCGTCCACCAGCACCTCGGGAAAATCGCGCGCCATGCGCTGGCATTCCTCGATGAACATGCCGTCGCCGATGCGCAGCACATTGGCCTTGTGCACGATGCTCACGTGCCGCCGCCTGGTCATCGCCAGCTCGAACGCCGAGCGCGCGATGCGCGCGCAGCATTCGCGCGTGATGCGGCGCAGCGAGACCGCGACATCCGGCGTGATCAGCATTTCGCTGCCGCCCGAGGCGATATTGCGGTCTGCATAGAAGCCCTCGGTGTTCTCGCGCACCACCACCAGGTCGAACGCGCCGACCTTGTTGGGCACGCCGGGCCAGGTGCGCGCCGGCCGGATGTTGGCGTACAGGTCGAGTTCCTTGCGGAAGAACTTGGATGGGTTGATCTCGCCCTTGCTTTCATCCTTGAAGTCGTAGGTGGACATGGGGCCGAGCATCAGCCCGTCGGCGGCCTTGACCTTGGCCAGCAGCGCCGGCGTCACCGTGGCGCCGTGGCGGCGCAGGCTCTCATGCCCGGCCAGGTCGTGGTCGAGCGCCAGGTTCAGGTCGAAGCGCTGCGAGGCGGCCTGCAGCGCCTCGACCGTGGCGGCCATGGTTTCCGGGCCGATGCCGTCCCCGGGAAGTACGACGATTTTCATGAAGGGTTTCCATTCGTTGACAGGTTGAAGAACGCGCTTGCGGGCCTGGCCGGATTCGGCGCCTAGCGCAACTGCATGCCAGGCGCGGCGGCCACCTTGCGCCACAGCGCCAGCTCCTGCTGCAGCGTTTCGCCGAACGCGGCGGGTGCGAGGCGCGCCGGATCGGCGCCCTCGTGCTGCAGCCGGCCCTTGACCGGCTCCGCGGCCGCGGCGTCATTCACCGCGCGGTTCAGCGCCTCGACGATCGGTGCCGGCGTGCGGGCCGGCGCCAGCACACCCCACCAGGTGGTCACGTCGTAGCCTGGCACACCTGCCTCGGCCAGCGTCGGCAGATCGGGGAACAGGCGCGAGCGCCTGGCGCTGGTCACGGCCAGCAGGCCGAGCTTGCCGTCCTTCAGGTGGCTCTGGATCGTGGGTACGGTGGCGAAGAACAGGTCCACGCGCCCGGAAAGCAGCTCCACCGTGGCCGGGGCGCTGCCCTTGAAGGGCACGTGCGTCATGGCCAGCCCGGTTTTCTGGCGGAACATCTCGCCCGCCAGGTGGTTGATGCTGCCATTGCCGGCGGAGCAGAAGTTCAGCCCCTCGGGCCGGGCCTTGGCCGCCGCCATGAGCTGGGCCACGCTGCCCACGCCGAGCTGCTTGCTCGCGACGACCAGCAGCGGGCCGCGGCCGATCATGGCCACGGGCGCGAAGTCCTTGACCGGATCGTAGGGCAGCCGGGGCTCGACGGCCGCATTGGTGGCGAAGGTGGAGGTGGCGAACAATAGCGTGTAGCCGTCGGGCGCCGCCTTGGCCACGGCCTGGGCGCCTATCGAGCCGCCGGCGCCGCCGCGGTTGTCCACCACCACCGGCTGGCCCAGGCGCTCGGCCAGGGTCTTGGCGATGTCACGCGCGATGCTGTCGGTGCCGCCGCCTGCGGCGAAGGGCACGACCAGGGTGATGGGCCGTGCAGGCCACGGGGCCTGGGCCAGGGCTACGAGCGGCATGGCGGCCAGCCAGCCCAGGGCGGTCTTCCAGCGGGAAAAGGACATGGGAGCCTCCTTGAGAACCTTGCAATCCATGGCGTGCATCTTCGCGGCAGCGCATTTCGCTGTAAATTGCAAATATCTGCTTGATTGATTTGATTTACGCATGAATTTCGACCTCTCCGACCTGCGCGCCTTCGTGGCCGTGGCCGACCTCGCCAGTTTTCGCGCCGCCGCCGAGGCCCTGCACCTGTCCCAGCCTGCGCTGTCGCGCCGGGTGGACAAGCTGGAGCAGGCGCTGGGCTTCCGCCTGCTGGAGCGCAGCACCCGCAAGGTGGAGCTGAACGCCATGGGCCGGGCTTTCCTGCCGCGGGCCCGGCATGTGCTGGCCGAGCTGGACATCGCGCTGCTAGGCATGGCCGAGCTGACCGAGCGCATCCACGGCCTGGTCACCGTCGCCTGCATCCCTTCGGCGGTGGACAAATTCGTGGCGCACGCCGCACGCGGCTTTCAGCAGCGCTTTCCGCGCATCCGCCTGCGCGTGCTGGACCAACCTGCACCGGACATCCTGATGTCGGTTTCGAGGGGCGAGGCCGATTTCGGCATCAGCTACCTGGGCACCCAGGAGCCCGACCTGGAATTCGATCCGCTGGTCGACGAGCCCTTTGTGCTGGCCTGCCGCCGCGACCATCCGCTGGCACGGCGCCCGGCCATCGAATGGCGCGAGCTGGCCGACCACGACTGCATCGCGCTGGCGCCGGGCAGCGGCAACCGCCTGCTGATCGAGCAAGGACTGGCGGGCAGCGGCGCCCGCCCGCGCTGGCGCTGCGAGGCGCAGCATGTTCCGGCCGTGCTGAGCCTGGCCGAGGCAGGGGTGGGCGTGGGCGCGGTGCCGCAGCTGGCGCTGCCCGGCACGGCCGGCGCGCTGGTGGGCGTGCCCCTGGTGGCGCCGCGTATCGCACGCAGCGTGGGGGTGGTGCACCGGCGCGGCCGGCCGCTGGCGCCTGCGGCGCAGGCCTTCCTGGATGCCGTGGCAGCCGCGCAGGCTGAGGGTGATTGACTATTATTTAAATAGCATTCAGCGCTTACCTAGAAAGCGCTAGAGGCCATTTTCTTCAATAAAGCGACGGCTGCCCCTCGGGCCGCGTCTTGAAGCGCTTGTGCACCCAGTAGTACTGGGCCGGCATGGTCATGATGGCGGCCTGCAGCTCGCGGTTCATGCGGGCCGTGTCGGCCACGTGGTCGTCGGTGGGAAAGTCCTGCCACGCGGGCGTCAGCTCGGCCACATAGCCCTCGGGCGTCATGCGGTTGTACAGCGCCACCACCTTGGCCTTGCCCAGGCGCGCAAAGCGCGACAGCGACGGGATGGTCGCCGTCTCGGGCACTGCGAAGAAGGGCACGAACACCGAATCGTTCGGGCCGTAGTCCATGTCGGGCAGCAGGTACAGCAGGCCGCCCTTGCGCAGGCACGAGATGATGGGCTTGACGCCATCCGCCCGGTTGAGCATGCGCACGTTGCCGAAGCGCTGGCGCCCGGCCATGAACCAGGCGTCGAGCACCGGATCGGGGTTGGTCGCGTAGATGGACGTGAACTCGCGGCTGGTGTTGAGCGGCAGCGCCAGCCCGCCGGCATCCATGCTGTAGAAGTGCGGCGCGAACACGATGGTGGCCTCGCCGCCCTCCAGTTCGTGCGTGGCACCCACCAGCTTCACCCGGCTGCGCACCAGCTCCTCGGAGCCGAACCACAGCCAGCTGCGGTCGAGAAAGGTCTGGCAGAAGACCTCGAAGCTTTCGCGCGCCCAGGCCTTGCGCTGGGCCTCGGGCAACTCGGGAAAGCTCAGTTCCATATTGCGCAAGGCGATCCGCCGGCGCTGGCGCGCCAGCACGAACAGCGCACGGCCGATGAACTTGCCCAGCCCGCGCAGCACGGGCAGCGGCAGCCTGGCCAGCACATGCATGCAGCCTATCCCGATCCGGCTGCCGCTCATGCCTGCTGCTCGCTTTCCACACGCGGTTGCTTGTAGCGCCCATAGCCCCACAGGTACTGCTGCGGGCATTGGCGGATGGTGTTCTCCATGGCCGCGTTGATCTGCTGCACGGCAGACTCCAGCGATTGCGATGTGGGCACAGACAGCTCCTCCAGATACAGCGTATAGCCTCGCCCCCAGGGCAGACGTTCGCAGCGGGCCACGATGACCGCCGCGCCGGTTTGCAGCACCAGGCGTGCCGCCAGCGTCATCGTATAGGCATCGCGGCCGAAAAAAGGCGACCACACGCCCAGGCCGTTGGGCGGCACCTGGTCGGGCAGCAGGCCCACGGCCGCGCCCTGGCGCAGCGCCTTGATCATCTGGCGCACGCCCGACAGCGTGGTCGGCACCGCCTGCACGCCGGGGCGGTTGCGCGCGGTCTCGAGAATCTCGGCCAGCCAGCCCTGGCGGGCCGGGCGGTACAGCACCGTGATGTCGCCATGCGCGGCGGCCCAGCGCTGCGCCGCAGCCTGCACCGACATCTCGAAGCAGCCCAGGTGCGGCGTGAGGAACACGATGCCCTTGCCCGCGGCATAGGCCTGCTCGGCGCATTCCGGGTTGACGATGGAGCAGTCCGGCAACCGGCCCAGCCAGATGCGCGGCATCTCGAACACCATGCGCCCGGCATGGCCCACGGCGGCGCGCACCTGGGCAAACCCATAGCCCGCCTGCCGCGCATTGGCGCCGAAGCGGCGCCGGTAGGTGGGCGAGAGCACGAACACCAGCCATCCCATGGCCGCGCCCAGCGCATGCAACAACCACAAGGGCGCCGCGGAAAAGAGACGAAATACAACAGGCATTAGAATACGCGGGTCGCTGAGTTAAAGAGCAACTTGCAGGGCGACGTTAAACCCCACTGCTAAAGCGTTCGCCAGGCTCCAGGCCCGGGCAGCGCAATGTGCCCCATCTACCCCAGGAGTTTATTCAATGGCGAGCGATTTTCTGTTCACGTCCGAATCGGTTTCCGAAGGCCATCCCGACAAGGTGGCTGACCAGATCTCGGATGCGATTCTGGACGCTATTTTCACCCAAGACCCCCACAGCCGCGTGGCTGCCGAGACCTTGACGAACACCGGTCTGGTGGTGCTGGCCGGCGAAATCACCACCGGCGCCAACGTCGACTACATCCAGGTCGCGCGCGACACCATCAAGCGCATCGGCTACGACAACACCGAATACGGCATCGACTACAAGGGCTGCGCCGTGCTCGTGGCCTACGACAAGCAGAGCCAGGACATCGCCCAGGGCGTGGACCATGCCTCGGACGACCACCTGAACACCGGCGCCGGCGACCAGGGCCTGATGTTCGGCTACGCCTGCGACGAGACGCCCGAGCTGATGCCCGCGCCGATCTACTATGCGCACCGCCTGGTCGAGCGCCAGGCGCAGTTGCGCAAGGACGGCCGCCTGCCCTTCCTGCGCCCCGACGCCAAGAGCCAGGTGACCATGCGCTATGTGGACGGCAAGCCCCACAGCATCGACACCGTGGTGCTGTCCACCCAGCACAGTCCCGACCAGTCCGAGTCGGCCTCGAAGATGAAGGCCTCGTTCACCGAGGCGATCATCGAGGAGATCATCAAGCCCGTGCTGCCCAAGGAATGGCTGCAGGACACCAAGTACCTGATCAACCCCACCGGCCGCTTCGTGGTCGGCGGTCCCCAGGGCGACTGCGGCCTGACCGGCCGCAAGATCATCGTCGACACCTACGGCGGCGCCTGCCCCCACGGCGGCGGCGCCTTCTCGGGCAAAGACCCGACGAAGGTGGACCGCTCGGCCGCCTACGCCGCGCGCTACGTGGCCAAGAACGTGGTGGCCGCCGGCCTGGCGCGCCAGTGCCAGGTGCAGGTGGCCTACGCCATCGGCGTGGCCCGCCCGATGAACATCACGGTCTACACCGAAGGCACGGGCGTGATCCCCGACGCCGAAATCGCCAAGCTGGTGGCGGCGCACTTCGATCTGCGCCCCAAGGGCATCATCCAGATGCTGGACCTGCTGCGCCCGATCTACAGCAAGACCGCCGCCTACGGCCACTTCGGCCGCGAAGAGCCCGAGTTCACCTGGGAAAGAACCGACAAGGCAGCAGTGCTGCGCGCTGCTGCGGGCCTGTAAGGCCCCGAGCGCAGCGAGCTTGCCGGTTCTTCGGCGCAGGCTCACATCGCTTGCGATGTGAAGGGCCTCTGGCCCGGCCGAAGCCAAAAGACGGACAAAGCGGCAGTGCTGCGCGAAAGCGCAGTTTCCGTGCGCGGGCGGAGTTCATATCGCTTGCGATGTGAACGCAGACCAAAAACCGACAAGGCGGCAGTGCTGCGCGCTGCTGCCGGCCTGTAAAACTCCCGCCCGAGAACACCCCCTACGTAACAACCACTGGGTACACGCCCGGTGGTTTTTTTTTGCCGATTGCCACCAAAATGGCCCGGTCGATGCCGTCACGCACGGGCGTCCGGCCTGTGCTGCGGAGAACTCTAGGGAGGATTTTCGGCATGCAGCAGCAACCATCGAAAAGCGGGGTCAGCCACGTCGGCTGGGTCCTGCTCGCCGCCATAGGGGCGGCCTGTCTGGGCGTCGTCGCCCTGCGGCGCGGAGAGCCCGTCAATGCCATCTGGCTGGTGGCCGCCGCCGTCAGCATCTACCTGGTGGCTTACCGCTACTACAGCCTGTTCATCGCCACCAAGGTGATGGGGCTCGATGCCAGGCGCGCCACGCCGGCCGTGCTCAACAACGACGGCCTGGACTACGTGCCCACCAACAAGCACGTGCTGTTCGGCCACCACTTCGCCGCCATCGCCGGCGCCGGCCCGCTGGTGGGCCCGGTGCTGGCCGCGCAGATGGGTTACCTGCCCGGCACGCTGTGGCTGATCGCCGGCGTGGTGCTGGCCGGCGCGGTGCAGGACTTCATGGTGCTGTTCATCTCCACGCGGCGCAACGGCCGCTCGCTGGGTGAACTGGTGCGCGAGGAAATGGGCCAGGTGCCCGGCACCATCGCCCTGTTCGGCGCCTACCTGATCATGATCATCATCCTCGCCGTGCTGGCGCTGATCGTGGTCAAGGCGCTGGCCGAGAGCCCCTGGGGCATGTTCACCGTGATGGCGACCATGCCCATCGCGCTGTTCATGGGCGTGTACATGCGCTACATACGCCCGGGGCGCATCGGCGAGATCTCCGTCGTCGGCCTGATCCTGCTGCTGGGCTCCATCTGGGCCGGCGGCCGGGTGGCAGCCAGCCCGGAATGGGGCCCGGCCTTCACCTTCACCGGCATCCAGATCACCTGGATGCTGATCGCCTACGGCGCCATCGCCTCGCTGCTGCCGGTGTGGCTGCTGCTGGCGCCGCGCGACTACCTCTCCACCTTCCTCAAGATCGGCACCATCATCGCGCTGGCGCTGGGTATTCTGATCGTGGCGCCGCAGTTCAAGATGCCGGCGCTGACCCAGTTCACCGACGGCACCGGCCCGGTCTGGAAGGGCAGCATGTTCCCCTTCCTGTTCATCACCATCGCCTGCGGCGCGGTGTCGGGCTTCCATGCGCTGATCTCCTCGGGCACCACGCCCAAGCTGCTCGACAACGAGGTCAACGCCCGCTACATCGGCTACGGCGGCATGCTCATGGAGTCCTTCGTGGCCATCATGGCCATGGTGGGTGCCTGCGTGATCGAGCCCGGCGTGTACTTCGCGATGAACAGCCCGCCGGCCCTGGTGGGCGGCGACGTGCAGAGCGTGGCGGCCGCGGTGAGCCAGTGGGGCTTCCACATCACGCCCGAGCAGCTGGACCAGGTCGCCAAGGACGTGGGCGAGCACACCATCCTCGCGCGCGCCGGCGGCGCGCCCACGCTGGCCGTGGGCATTGCCTTCATCCTGCACCAGGCGCTGCCGGGCGAGAACATGATGGCCTTCTGGTACCACTTCGCCATCCTGTTCGAGGCGCTGTTCATCCTGACGGCCGTGGACGCCGGCACGCGCGCCGGGCGCTTCATGCTGCAGGACCTGCTGGGCAACTTCGTGCCCGTGCTGAAGAAGACCGATTCGCTGCTGGCCAACCTCATAGGCACCGCCGGCTGCGTGGCCATGTGGGGCTGGCTGCTGTACCAGGGCGTGGTCGATCCGCTGGGCGGCGTGAACACGCTGTGGCCGCTGTTCGGCATCTCCAACCAGATGCTGGCGGCCATTGCGCTGATGCTGGGCACGGTGGTGCTGATCAAGATGAAGCGCGGCCAGTACGCCTGGGTCACGGCCGTGCCTGCGGCCTGGCTGGTGCTGTGCACCTCGGCGGCCGGCCTGATCAAGCTGCTCGACCCCAACCCGGCCGTCGGCTTCGTGAGCCTGGGCAAAAAGTACAGCGACGCCGTGGCCGCGGGCCAGCTGATCGCGCCGGCCAAGAGCATGGAGCAAATGAAGGCCATCGCCTTCAACGCCTACACCAATGCCACGCTGACAGCGATCTTCCTGCTGGTGGTCTTCAGCGTGCTGGTCTATGCGTTCAAGGTGTCGCTGCAGGCCCGGCGCGAATCGGGCCGCACCGACCGCGAAACCCCCTTCGAGCCCATGCCGGCCGCCGCCGGCGGTCGCTGAGGAGACCGCGATGCTCAATCTGCAGCAACTGAAGCAGGCCGGCAGCTATCTCGGGCAGGCCGCCCGCCTGATGGTCGGCATGCCCGACTATGGCACCTACGTGCGCCACATGGAGCAGACCCACCCGGGCCAGCCCTGCATGAGCTACGAGGAGTTCTTCAAGAACCGCCTGGATGCGCGCTACGGCGCCAGCGGTGCGGGACGGCCCATGCGCTGCTGCTGACGCCTGCCCTGCGCCTCTAAAAAGCATGCCCCCCGGGGCATGCTTTTTTCATGGCGGCGCGGCGGCCTCCTACGCAGGGTTTCCCGCAAGCACCTACGGCCGCGGCAGGGGTGGCGGCACTACGCTGGGGCCTTCGACAACGACAAGGAGTCCTCCATGCTGAAGTGGGCCATCATCTTCGCCATCATCTCGCTGGTTGCCGGTGTGCTGGGGTTCACCGGCATTGCGGCGGGCGCGGCCGGCATTGCCAAGATCCTGTTCTTCATCTTCGTGGCCATCGCCATCCTCTTCGTCGTGCTGGCAATGCTGGGCATCAGCCTGTTCAGTTGACGAAGCTCGCTACAGCCCCCGCGCGCTCAAGGCCAGCGCCTGGCGGAAGGCCGGCCGCACGCGGTACAGCTGGGCTGGTCGGTGGGCGCCGCCCTGCATCGCGCCCGGCACGGCCTCGAGCAGGCCCATCTCGTCCATCTTGCGGCGAAAGCTCACCTTGTTCAGCGGCTCGCCCAGCACGGCCTCGTAGACCGACTGCAGGTACGGCAGCGTGAAGGTGTCGCCGCACAGGTGCACCGGCAGCGACGAATACTGGCTCTTGCTGCGCACGCGCGCCAGCGCGGCCTCGATGATGGCGCGGTGGTCGAACGGCAGCTGCGGCAGCGCTGCCACCGGCACCACGGCCACGTCAGCCCGGTCTGCAGGTAGCTGCGGCTGCGGCACCAGCGCACAGTAGGCGATCGCCACCGACCAGCCGCGCGGGTCTCGCGCCGGGCCGCTGAAGGTGGCCAGCTGCTCCAGGTACACCCCGTCGATGCCGGCCTTGTCGCGCAGCACCCGCGCCGCACTGGCCTGGGCGTCGGCATCCTCCTGCGCATGGACGTAGCCGCCGGGCAGCGCCCACACACCGGCGAACGGCGCATGCGCGCGCCGCACCAGCACCGCATGCAGCTCGCTGTCGACCAGGGTCAGCAGCACCACGTCGACGCTGACCAGCACCCCGGTCTCCATGTCCGTGGTTTTCTTCATTTTGTTACCAAGTCTCCAGGCATGCGGACAAGTATGCCACCGCCACTTAGTTGCAAAACTAAATTAACAGGCGTAGACTGCGTGCATCGAAGGAGTCAGCATGCAGTCCACCATCCAGTTGCTCGTCATCGACCCGCAGAACGATTTCTGCGACCTGCCCGCCCGCGAGGGGCAGACGCCCGCGCTGCCGGTGGCCGGCGCGCATGCCGACCTGCAGCGCCTGGCCCGCTGGATCGAGCGCCAGGCCGCGCGGCTCGACCGCATCACCGTCACGCTGGACTCGCACCAGGCCTATGACATCGCCCACCCTGCCTTCTGGCTGCAGCCGGGTGGCGCGGCCGTAGCGCCCTTCACCACCATCAGCGCCGCCCAGGTGCGCGCCGGCGGCTACGCACCGCGCGACGCCACGGCGCTGCCGCGCACGCTGGCCTACCTGGATGCGCTGGAGGCCCAGAGCCGCTACCAGCTGATGGTCTGGCCGCTGCACTGCGAGATCGGCAGCTGGGGCCATGGCGTGCATGCCGACGTGCTCGCCGCCTGCCGCCGCTGGCAAGAGCGGCGCCAGCGCGCGGTGCGCCATGTCTTCAAGGGCATGAACCCCTGGACCGAGCACTACAGCGCCATCCGCGCCGAGGTGCCCGACCCGCAGGACGCGGACACCGGCGTCAACGAGGCCCTGCTGGCCGGGCTGCGCGAAAGCTCGCTGCTGGTGATCGCCGGCGAGGCCGGCAGCCACTGCGTGCGGGCCACCACCGAGCACATCGTGCAGCACTGGGGCGCGCCCGACCTGTCGCGCATCGTGCTGCTCACCGACTGCATGAGCCCGGTGGCCGGCTTCGAGGCGGCGCAGGACGCGTTTTTCTCGCGCATGCGCGAACTCGGTGTACGCTGCGAAAACAGCGCGGCCTTCGATTTATAGTCTTTTTGGCCTGTAGCGCTCATGTAGCAAGCGCCAGCAGCTATCAATTTCATAGATGAAGCACAGAGACAACGGCATGACGCCCATCATCACCAGCCTGCTCGACACCGACCTGTACAAGTTCACCATGTGGCAGGCCATGCTGCACCGCCACCCGCAGACGCAGTCGCTGTACCGCTTCGTCTGCCGCACCAAGACCGCCTTCCCGATGGCCGAGCTGGTCGACGAGGTGCGCGCCGAGATCGACCACCTGTGCCAGCTCAAGTTCCGCAAGGACGAGCTGGACTACCTGGCGAGCTGGCGCTTCATGAAGTCGGACTTCATCGACTTCCTGCGCATCTTCCAGTTCCAGCGCGACTTCATCGAGGTCCGGGCCGACGGCGAGCACCTGCACATCGTGGCCAGCGGCCCGCAGGTGCATGTGATGGGCTTCGAGATCTTCGTGCTGTCCATCGTCAACGAGCTGTACTTCCGCCGCTTCGACCAGCAGGCCGCGCTCACCGAGGGCCGCCGGCGCCTGGCCGCCAAGGTGGTGCGGCTGCAGGAGCTGGCTCAGGAGGCCAAGCACCGCCACCCGTTCGAGCTGTTCGACTTCGGCGTGCGCCGGCGCTTCTCGGGCGCGTGGCAGCGCGAGGTGGTGCAGACCTTCGCCACGCAGACGGCGCAGTGGTTCAAGGGCACGTCCAACGTGCTGCTGGCGCGCGACCTGGACCTGGTGCCCATCGGCACCATGGCGCACGAGTACCTGCAGAGCTACCAGGCGCACGGCGTGCGGCTGCGCGACTTCCAGAGCGCCGCGCTCGAGGACTGGGTGCAGGAATACCGCGGCGACCTGGGCGTCGCGCTGACCGATACCGTGGGCATGGACGCCTTCCTGGCCGACTTCGACCTGTACTTCGCCAAGCTCTTCGACGGCCTGCGCCACGACTCGGGCGACCCGTACCAGTGGGGCGAGAAGGCCCTGGCCCACTACGACCATCTGCGCATCAACGCCCACACCAAGCGCCTGGTGTTCTCGGACGGGCTGACGCTGGACTCGGCGCTGGCGCTGTACCAGCACTTCGCCGACCGCATCCAGTGCGGCTTCGGCATCGGTACCCAGCTGGCCAACGACATGGGGCTGGAGCACATCAACATCGTGATGAAGCTCACCCACGCCAACGGCCAGCCGGTGGCCAAGCTCTCGGACAGCCCGGGCAAGACGCTGTGCGACGACGAGACCTACCTGGCGTATCTCAAGCAGGTCTTCGGCGTCAAGAACTGAGGAGCCGACCATGCTGCGCATCACCCTGGCCCAGCTCAACGTCACCGTGGGCGACATCGACGGCAACATAGACCGCATGGCCGCCGCCGCCGAACGCGCCCAGGCCGAGGGCGCGGCGCTGGTGGTCTTTTCGGAGCTGTCGCTCACCGCCTACTACCCCGGCGACCTGCTGGACGAACCCGAGTTCCTCGCCCGCGTCGACGCCGGCCTGGCCCGGCTGCTGCAGGCCACGCGCCGGTGGCCCGGCCTGTACTGGGTGGTGGGCGCGCCCACGCGGCGCAGCGGCCCCGGCAAGCCGCTGCACAACAGCCTGCTGGTGCTGCAGGACGGCGCGATCCGCCTGCAGTACGACAAGCAGCTGCTGCCCACCTACAACATCTTCGACGAGCGCCGCCACTTCGAGCCCGGGCGCGACGCGGCCAAGGTGCTGCGCATAGGCAGCGCCCAGGTCGGCTTCCTGATCTGCGAGGACGGCTGGAACGACGAGGGCGCCGACTACGCCACCAACCCCTTCGAGCGCATGGCCGACGCCGCGCCCGACGTGGTCGTCAGCATCAACGCCAGCCCCAGCCAGCTGGGCAAGCGCGAGCAGCGCCACCAGATCTTCGGCCAGGCCGCGCAGCGCCACCAGCTGCCCATCCTGTACGTAAACCAGATCGGCGGGCACGACCAGATCGTCTACGACGGCGCCTCGTTCGCCGTGCAGCCCGACGCCGGCGTGGTGTGGGAGGCCCCGCGCTTTGCCGAGGCGGTATGCACGCTGCAGGTCGAGCAGGGCCGTTTTCTCGCCGCCGACGGCAGCCAGCCGCCGCGCCCGCCCGCACAGGGCCTGCCCACCATGGAGTTCTACCGCGAGCAGATCGTGCTGGGCCTGCGTGACTACGCGCGCCGCTGCGGCTTCAAACAGGTGGTGGTCGGCAGCTCGGGCGGCATCGACTCGGCCCTCACGCTGGCGCTGGCCGCCGAGGCGCTGGGGCCAGCCAACGTGGTCGGTATCACCATGCCGTCGCGCTTTTCGTCGAGCGGCTCGGTCGACGACTCGGTGGCGCTGTGCCGCAACCTCGGGATAGCACTCAAAACCCATCCCATCGCAGACCTGGTAAGCGCCTACAGCTCTCAATACGAGAGCAGCTTCGGCCAGCCGCTACAAGGCCTGCCGCTGGAGAACCTGCAGGCGCGCATCCGCGGCACCACCCTGATGGAGTTCAGCAACGCCTTCGGCCATCTGCTGCTCACCACTGGCAACAAGTCCGAGATCTCGGTGGGCTACTGCACGCTGTATGGCGACACCAACGGCGGCCTGGGCCTGATCGGCGACCTGTACAAGACCGAGGTGTTCGCGCTGGCGCGCCACGTCAACGAGCGCGCCGGCCGCGAGCTGATCCCGCAGGCCGTGATCGACAAGCCGCCGTCGGCCGAGCTGGCGCCGGGCCAGAAGGACGAGGACAGCCTGCCGCCCTACCCGGTGCTCGACGAGATCCTGCGCATCCTGATCGAGGGCCAGCGCCTGCCCGGCCGCGAATACGAGACCGCCCGCCGCTTCGTCGACCAGCTCGCCACCACGGCCGAGGGCCGCGCCACCATCGACAAGGTGCGCCGCCTGATCGTGCGCAGCGAGTACAAGCGCCGCCAGGCCCCGCC
This sequence comes from Comamonas humi, assembly GCF_054782535.1. Lineage (NCBI taxonomy): Bacteria > Pseudomonadati > Pseudomonadota > Betaproteobacteria > Burkholderiales > Comamonadaceae > Comamonas > Comamonas humi. The sequence goes on from NZ_BAAGSH010000007.1 coordinate 345,711, forward strand.
CATCCTGCGGCTGCGCCCGCGCGCCTTCGGCACCGGCCGGCAGATGCCCATCGCCGCCTTTTACCCCTGAGACATGAGCAACGCATCCGACACCTACGAAACCTATGACAGCGCCGTACTGATCGGCCGCTTCCAGCCGCCGCACCTCGGCCACCTGGCGCTGCTGCAGCAGGCGCTGGCGCGCGCCCGCCAGGTGGTGGTCATCCTCGGCTCCGCCTTCCAGGCGCGCAGCCCCAAGAACCCCTTCACCTGGCAGGAGCGCGCCGAGATGCTGGCCGGCGCGCTGCCGCCCGAGCAGGCTGCCCGCGTGCGCTTTGCCCCGGTGCGCGACTACTACGACGAGCCGCGCTGGGTGGCCGCCGTGCGCGAGGCCGTGCAGCAGCACACCGCGCCGGGCGAACGCATCGGCCTGGTGGGCCATTTCAAGGACAGCAGCAGCGGCTACCTGGCGCAATTCCCTGGCTGGAAGCTGGTGAGCCTGCCGCGGCAAAACGAGTTCGACGCCACGCCGGTGCGCGACGCGTGGTTCGGCGCCGAGCCTGCCGCCATCGCGCAGGGCTTTCCGGCGCTGGCGCCCGCGCTGCCGCTGTCGTCGCTGCACTTCCTCCAGCAATGGAGCCGGCGCCCCGACTATGCCGAGCTGCAGGCCGAATGGCAGATGCTGCAGCGCTACAAGGCCTCGTGGGCCACGGCGCCCTACCCGCCGGTGTTCGTCACCGTGGACGCGCTGCTGCGCTGCGCCGACGAGGTGCTGGTGATCCGCCGCGGCCACGCGCCCGGCCGCGGTCTGCTGGCGCTGCCCGGCGGCTTCCTGGAGCCGCGCGACACGCTGTGGCAGTCCTGCCTGCGCGAGCTGGCCGAAGAGACCCACTGCACGCTCGATGAGCCCGCGCTGAAAAGCGCCCTGGTCTCCGTCAACGTCTTCGACCACCCCGACCGCAGCCAGCGCGGCCGCACCATCACCCATGTGCACTACTTCGACCTGAAGCACGCCCCCAAGCCCGGCGTGCGCGCCGACGACGACGCGGCCGAGGCCTTCTGGCTGCCCATCGCCGACATCGCCGCGCGCGAATCGGAGTTCTTCGAGGACCATTTCCGCATCTTGCAGAATCTGCTGTCGGGCAAGGGACAATAGCGCCCCATGCAAGCTTCTCTCCCGGCCCGCGCCGGCTCCCGTTGGCCCTGGCTGCTCATCGCCGCCCTGGTGGCGCTGGGTCTCGCCCGGTTCTTTGTTTTTTCCACGCACACGCCGCTGCTGGGCTATCCGAACAACTTCGATTTCCTGCGCACCTCGGGCTGCGTGGGTATCTGGAACTTCGACGAGCGCTCCGAGGCCTTCCACAGCCCGGCGCCGGACCGGGTCGTCGCCACGCTGGCCTATGGCGGCGAAAGGCTCTGGCAATACTGCAATCCCACCGCCGAGTCGCTGTACCTCAGCAGCCTGAAGCTGTGGCACCAGCTGGGCGACCGCTTTGCCATCCAGCAGCTCGGCTATGCCAAGCTGGCGGTGCTGCTGGCGGTGTTCTCGTGGCTGCTTTGCGCCATCACCAGTATGCGGCTGCGCCTGTTCCTGACCGTCGGCTTCGTGCTGCTGCTGTGGGACCTGAGCAGCCTGATGTACTTCCACGCGCTGTACCCCGTGTTCACCAGCGTGTTCTTCTCGCTGTTCCTCGCCGTGACCCTGGTGGCCTGCCGTTTCGACGCCTTCACGCGCAGCCGCTCCGGCTGGCTGCTGGTGGCCGGCCTGGCCTTCATGCTGGGCTTCTCGAACCAGCAGTACCTGTTCCTGGGCGTCGTGCTGGCGGCGCTGTTCGTGCTGATGAACGGCAGGCGCTATCCGGCCCAGGCCGCGGCCGTGCTGTGCGGCATCGTGGTGGCGGGGCTGTGCCAGCTCTACCTGCGGCCCGCGGAGAGCAAGGACTTCTATGCGGGCATCGACCGCGTCAACCGCACCGACACCATTTTCTATGGCGTGCTGATGAACTCCAGCAACCCGCAGGAGGCCGCCACCCTCGTGGGCTTGCGGCCCGAATGCGCGCAGTTTGCCGGCGTCAGCGCCCATATGTTCAACGAGCAAAAGATCAACACCTGCCCCGAAGTGAGCAAGGTGAGCCGGCTCAAGCTGCTGAACCTGGCGTTGCATCAACCCGGAACCATCGCCAAGACCCTGCTGAACGGCATCAACGAATACCAGTTCGTCTACGGCTTCATCAAGCACTACTTTCCCCGCCATGCCAGCGAACTGGCGCCGGGGCTGTTCGCCACCTCGCCGTCATCGCTCATCGTGGCCTCGCCCCGGCCGGTGTACTACGCCGGCCTCGCCGTGATGGCGCTCATCGCGGCAGCGGCCTTCGTGCTCTCGCTCGTCTCGCGCGGGAAAGACTCGCTCTGGGCCTGCACCATCTGGATCGGTGGCCTGGTGTGCTTCTACACCCTGTTCAGCTCGGTGTTCGGCGACGGCATGGTCGAGGTGGAGCGCCACATGGCGGTATTCCTGACCGGCTTCATCATGCTGTGGACCGGTGTTTTCTTCCAGGTGGCACAGCGCTGGAGCCGGCATGCGGACTGATGCGGCCCCCGCCCCGTCCACCGCCGAGCGCCTGCGCGGACTGGTCCGGTTGATGCGGCCCCGGCAGTGGGTCAAGAACGGCTTCGTGCTGGCGCCGCTGGTCTTCACCGGCTCGTTTCTGAACCGCGATGCAGTGGCGCATGCGCTGATGGCCATGCTGCTGTTCTGCCTGGCCTCGTCGGCCACGTATATCGTGAACGACCTGCGCGACATCGAGCACGACCGCAAGCATCCGCGCAAATCCCGCACCCGGCCCCTGGCCGCCGGCGTGGTGACGGTGCCGCAGGCGCTGGCCCTGCTCGGCCTGCTCTACGTACTGCTGGTCGCCGGCTGGTGGCTGGCGCCCGAGGTGGTGCAGGTGATCGCGGTCTACCTGCTGCTGAACCTGGCCTACACCTACTACCTGAAGCACCAGCCGGTGCTGGACATCTTCACGATCGCCATCGGCTTCGTGCTGCGCGTGTGGGGCGGAGCCCAGGCGCTGCACGTTCCCGTCAGCTCGTGGATGTTCGTCACCACGCTGTGCCTGGCGCTGTACCTCGCCGCCCTCAAGCGCCGCCAGGAGCTGCAGCAAAGCGGCACCGAATCGCGCGCGGTGCTGGAGAAATACTCGGTGCCGCTGGTCGACCGCTACGCCGAGATCGCCGCCACCGGCGCGCTGCTGTTCTACAGCATGTTCGTCATGTCGGTGCGGCCGCAGCTGGTGGTGTCGATCCCGCTGGTGCTGTTCGGCCTGTTCCGCTACTGGTACGTGGTGGATGTGCTGGATGGCGGCGAATCGCCCACCGACGCCCTGCTGGCCGACTGGCCGTTGCTCGCCACCGTGCTGGCCTGGGTGGCCGTGTGCGTGTGGGCCATGACCGGGGTGAAGGGATGAGCATGGACCTGTCCTACCTGTTGACCCCGTTTCTCGCCTGGCTGGCGGCCGGCTCGCTCAAGTTCGCCATCAACAGCCTGCGCGCCGGCCAGCCGGCCTTCGGGCTGATCGGCTACGGCGGCATGCCCAGCAACCACAGCGCGATCGTCAGCAGCATGGCGGTGCTGATCGGCTTGAAGCACGGCATCTCGCACCCGGCCTTCGGCGTGGCGCTGGCGCTGGCCTTCGTCGTGATCCTCGATGCCGCCAGCCTGCGCCGGCAGGTGGGCCGGCATGCGGCCGCCATCAACCGGCTGAACCGCGGCCACGGCGATGCCCTGCCGCTGCGCGAGCGCATGGGGCATACGCGCTGGGAAATCCTCGGCGGCATCGCCACCGGGGCGCTGGTGGCCTGGCTGGTCGCCACCTGGCTTCCGCGGCTGTAAGGATCGCGCCTGCTAGGATGCACGCTTTTTTGCGCAGCTCCCGCCATGGCCCTCACCATCCGCCCCGCCACCCTCGAAGACACCGACACCATCCTGCGCTTTGTGCGCGACCTGGCGATCTATGAAAAGGCCGAGCACGAGGTGCTCTCCACGCCGGCGCATGTGCACCAGACCATGTTCAGCGAAGGCGCCACGGCCCATGGCCTGATCTGCGAGCAGGACGGCGTGGCCATCGGCTTCGCGGTGTACTTCTTCAACTACTCCACCTGGCAGGGCCGCAACGGCCTGTACCTCGAAGACCTGTACATCGACCCGGCCTGCCGCGGCAACGGCGCCGGCAAGGCCATGTTCCGCCACCTGGCGCGCATCGCGGTCGAGCAGGATTGCGGCCGCTTCGAGTGGAGCGTGCTCGACTGGAACACCCCGGCGATCCGCTTCTATGACAGCCTCGATGCCAAGCCGCAGAGCGAGTGGATCCGCTACCGGCTCACCGGCGATGCGCTGAAGGCCCTCGCAGGGTAAACCCCGAAAAATCCTGAAAAGATAGCAGCCTGCGCTCTCTGCATCTTGGTTTCACGGCAGTTTCATCAAAACGATGGCTGCCTTCGCGCAAAATTTTTACCCCTGTCTCTTGAATCGTCGCCGGCAGACCGTATTATTAGCACTCATAGAAGCCGAGTGCTAACAGCATCGCTGACCGCCTTGGCTTCTTGCTTGTTTACCCGCCGCGCCGGCCTGCGCCAGCGCGGCGCCGACATCGAAACCTGGTATTGACACCATTGAAGGAGTTGTGATGAACCTGCGTCCCCTGCACGATCGCGTGATCGTTAAGCGCCTGGAAAACGAAACCAAGACCGCTTCGGGCATCGTGATCCCCGACAACGCCGCCGAGAAGCCCGACCAGGGCGAAGTGCTGGCCGTGGGCCCCGGCAAGAAGAACGACAAGGGTGAATCCATCGCCCTGGGCGTGAAGGTCGGCGACCGCGTGCTGTTCGGCAAGTACTCGGGCCAGACCGTGAAGGTCGACGGCAACGAACTGCTGGTGATGAAGGAAGAAGACCTGTTCGCGGTCGTTGAGAAGTAATTCTCTTTCGCTCATTCAATTTTCATAGCTGCTTGCGCTTGATAGACAAGGGCTGGCAGCCAATTTGACCCAAATTTTTTGTAGGAGCCACAAATGGCAGCAAAAGACGTAGTTTTCGGCGGCGAAGCCCGCGCCCGCATGGTTGAAGGCGTGAACATCCTGGCCAACGCGGTCAAGGTCACCCTGGGCCCCAAGGGCCGCAACGTGGTGCTGGAGCGCTCGTTCGGCGCCCCCACCGTGACCAAGGACGGCGTGTCCGTGGCCAAGGAAGTCGAACTGAAGGACAAGCTGCAGAACATGGGCGCTCAGCTCGTGAAGGAAGTGGCCTCCAAGACCAACGACATCGCCGGTGACGGCACCACCACCGCCACCGTGCTGGCCCAGGCCATCGTGCGCGAAGGCTCCAAGTACGTGGCCGCCGGCCTGAACCCGATGGACCTCAAGCGCGGCATCGACAAGGCTGTCGCCGCCCTGGTGGAAGAGCTGAAGAAGCAATCCAAGGCCACCACCACCTCCAAGGAAATCGCCCAGGTCGGCTCGATCTCCGCCAACTCCGACGAATCCGTGGGCAACATCATTGCCGAAGCCATGGACAAGGTCGGCAAGGAAGGCGTGATCACCGTGGAAGAAGGCAAGAGCCTGGACAACGAGCTGGATGTCGTGGAAGGCATGCAGTTCGACCGTGGCTACCTGTCGCCCTACTTCATCAACAACCCCGAGAAGCAGGCCGCCATCCTGGACAACCCCTTCGTGCTGCTGTACGACAAGAAGGTCAGCAACATCCGTGACCTGCTGCCCACGCTGGAAGCCGTGGCCAAGGCCGGCCGTCCGCTGCTGATCGTGGCTGAAGACGTCGAAGGCGAAGCGCTGGCGACCCTGGTGGTCAACACCATCCGCGGCATCCTGAAGGTCGTGGCCGTGAAGGCTCCTGGCTTCGGCGACCGCCGCAAGGCCATGCTGGAAGACATCGCCATCCTGACCGGCGGCAAGGTGATCGCTGAAGAAGTGGGCCTGACGCTCGAGAAGGTGACGCTGGAAGACCTGGGCCAGGCTGCCCGCGTCGAGATCGGCAAGGAAAACACCACCATCATCGACGGCGCTGGCCAGGCTGCTGAAATCGAAGCCCGCGTCAAGCAGATCCGCATCCAGATCGAAGAAGCCACCAGCGACTACGACCGCGAGAAGCTGCAAGAGCGCGTGGCCAAGCTGGCCGGCGGCGTGGCCGTGATCAAGGTCGGCGCTGCCACCGAAGTCGAGATGAAGGAAAAGAAGGCCCGCGTGGAAGACGCGCTGCACGCCACCCGCGCTGCCGTGGAAGAAGGCATCGTGGCCGGCGGCGGCGTGGCCCTGCTGCGCGCCAAGCAAGCCGTGGGCGAGCTGAAGACGGGCAATGCCGAGCAGGACGCCGGCATCAAGCTGGTGCTGAAGGCCATCGAAGCCCCGCTGCGCGAGATCGTGGCCAACGCCGGTGGCGAGCCCTCGGTGGTGGTCAACGCCGTGCTGAACGGTTCGGGCAACTACGGCTTCAACGCCGCCAACGACACCTACGGCGACATGCTGGAAATGGGTATCCTGGACCCGACCAAGGTGACCCGCACCGCGCTGCAGAACGCCGCTTCCGTGGCCTCGCTGCTGCTGACGACCGAAGCCATGATCGCCGAAGCCCCCAAGGCCGAGGCAGCGGCTCCGGCCATGCCCGACATGGGCGGCATGGGCGGCATGGGCATGTAATCGCCCCGCTGCTCTGAGCCTGGCTCACAGCACAGCCCCGCAGGTTTGCGCCTGCGGGGCTTTTTTCATGTCTCCGGCCCGGGTGGATTCACCGATGGGCAAGTCGGCTCCGATAGCGCAGACTGAACGGCTCCCTCGGCCTCCCGCGGCAAGAGGGGAAACGGCGGCCCCACGAACGCCTCGGAGACCACACGACATGTACGCCACCTCGCTGGATCTCTCGAAGATCTACAGCCACCCCGTGCTGCGCTCGCGCTCCAGCACCGAGTCGCAGCGGCTGATGTGCCAGGCCATTGCCGAGCACCGCCTGCGCTGGGGCGACGGCAACGTGGACACGGCGCTGTACCGGCGCAAGCTCGGCCATATCGAGCTGCTCGTGCTGAAGTACGGGGCCGAGGTCGAGGTCAGCCCCGAGGCCTTCGACGATTTCGCGCTGGTCCAGGTGCCGCTGCAGGGCACCGCGGACATCGAGGCCGGCGGCCACTCGACCCGCATCGGCAACGGCGAGATCGCCGTGCTGTCGGCGCGGCATGGCGCCCGCATCCACTGGCAGGCCGGCTGCCAGCAATTGATCGTCAAGGTGCCGGACGCGATGATGCAGGGCCCGGCCGCTTCTTCGCGCGCTATCTGGCACAGCTCGGTCTTCAAGCTGGCCCCCGAGACCGCGAGCCAGTGGCTCAGCCTGCTGCAGCAGATGCTGGTGCTGCTGCCGCCCGCGAACGGCGCCGCGCCGTCGCAGGCCTGGCTGGCGCATTTCGAGCATGCGCTGGCCCTGTACCTCGGGGCGCACCAGCCATCGCCCCAGAGCGCAGGCGCCAGCCCCGCGGGCATGGCGCTCGAATCCGCGATGGCCGGCCGCCACCGCATCGACCAGCTCGAAGCCTATATCGGCAGCAACCTGTTCGAGCCGCTGTCGCTGGACGACCTCGCGGACGCCCTGGGCGTGACGAACCGCACGCTCAACGCGCTGTGCCAGAAGTACCGCGGCGTCTCGCCCATGCACCTGGTGCGCAACCTGCGGCTGGACGAGGCACGCCGCGAGCTGCTGTCATCCCAGTCGCGGAACGTGACCGAGATCGCCATCGAATGCGGCTTCGGCCACCTCGGGCGCTTCTCCGCCTACTACAAGGAGCGCTTCGGCGAGCTGCCGCGCCAGACCACGCGGCTGCACCAGTAGCGCCAGACCTTGCGCGGCTAGGAGACCAGCGCGAGCACGCGCAGCGGGCTGCCCGAACCGCCTTCGATCTTCAGCGGCGCCGCCACGATGAGCACGCCGGTGGCGGGCAGCTGGTCGAGGTTGCGCAGGCACTGCAGGCCGAATTTGTTGGCCCCGTGCATCAGCGTGTGGCAGGGATAGGCCACCGGCCACTGGTAGGACTGGCCGGCATCCGTGTTGATCGTCTCGACCCCGAAGCCGGCCACGTTGCGCTCGCGGATCAGCCACTCCACCGCCTGCTGCGTCGGGCCGGGCGTGTGGGCGCCGTCCTCGCGCATGTTGACGAAGGATGCGGGATCGGCGAGCCGCCGCGACCAGTCGGTGCGCAGCAGCAGCCAGGCGCCTTCGGGGATGCGCCCGTGCCGGGCCTCCCAGGCTTCGAGGAATTCCACCGTCAGCAGCCAGTCATCGTTCTCCGCGACCTGCGCGCTCGCGTCCACCACCACGGCCGGTGCGATGAAGCGCTGCGGCGCGATGGTGTCCACGCTGTTCAGGGGCTGGTCCTTGCCCGTCACCCAGTGCGCCGGGGCGTCGAAATGCGTGCCGGTGTGCTCGCCGCAGCTGAAGTTGTTCCAGTACCAGCCCGGCCCCGCGTCGTCGTAGCGCGAGATGCGCTCCATCCTGAAGGGTGCGACCTGGCCGAACTGCGGCGGCAGTTGCAGCGCCGGAAAGGACTCGTTGAGCGTGTGCGTCAGGTCGATGACCCGGACGGATCCGCTGGCGATGTCCTGGGCGAATTGGGCAAGCGATGAAGTCATAGAGGTCTCCTGAAAAAACAATGCGGTCGTGCGGCTCAGGCCGCGCCCAGGGCCTGCGCCACATGGAAGCCCGAGCCGCCGCCCAGGCCCGGGCCGGGATGCGTGGAGGCGCCGATGTGCCACAGGTGTGCCACCGGCGTCTCGTGGTTGCGGGTGGCGCGCAGCGGCCGCCACAGGAAGGACTGGTCCAGGCTGCAGTCACCGCCGTAGGGATCGCCGCCCACCAGGTTGATGTTCAGCGCCTCGAGGTCGGCCGGCGACAGCACCGCCCGCGCCAGCAGGCTGCTGCGCAGGTTGGGCACCTGGGCCGCGAGCCGGTCGACGATGCGGTCGGCAAAGGCCTCGCGCAGCGCGGTCGTCCAGCGCCCGCCCGCCGGCACCTCGATGCGGCCGGCCGCATCGCCGACCGGCTCGCGCGGGCACTCGGGCACCTGGATCCAGAGGATGTGCCGGCCCTCGGGGGCGCGGCTCGGGTCCAGCGCCGTCGGCTGCGCGACGCAGACCGTGGGCTCGACCGGCAGCAGGCCGCGCTCGGCCTCGTTCACCGCGCGCGAGACGGCATCCGCGCCCGCCGTCAGGTGCAGGTAGCCGACCCGGGCCAGTTCGGCATCGGGCCACGCGGGCGGCTCCGACAGCGCGAGATGGATCTGCATATTGCCCTTGCCGTGGCGCCACTGCCGCGCCTGCAGCGCGACTTCCGGCGGCACGGCCTCGGGCGGCAGCAGGCGCTGGTACAGCTGCGACGGGGTGACGTTGCAGACCACCTCGCGGGCACGCAACTCGCGCCCGTCGCCGAGCCGCACGCCCACGGCCCGCCCGCGCTCGACGAGCACCCGCTCGACGTCGGCACCTACCTCCAGCGTGCCGCCCGCCTCGCGGATCAGCCGCTCGAAGGCCCGCACGATGTTATAGTTGCCGCCCTGCACGATGGGCATGCCCACCGCCTCCAGCGAGAACGCGACGACACGCGCCATCAGCGCGGACAGCGGCGCATCCGGCCCCAGCCCGCAGTGCAACACCCAGGGCGCCAGCAGCGCCGCGGGCAGCTCGGAGCCGAAGGCCTGCGCCAGCCAGGGCCGCGCCGGCACCAGCGCCTGGCCGAAGAAGGCCGACAGCGCGCGCGGCCCCTGGCGCCAGGCCGCGCCGGCAATCGTCTTCGCCGTGCCCATCCCCCAGAGCTGGTTGCCCAGCAGCGAAAACAGCAGCGGCGCCTGGGTTGCCACCTCAGCCAGTGCGGCCTCGTAGGCCGCGCCGTCGCCGGGGTGCAGCGCATCGAAGCTGCGCACGTTGCGCTCGCGCGAGGTCGACAGCACCGCATGCCGGCCGTCGGGCAGCAGCACGCCGGTGGGCAGTTCCGTGTTGCAGTACTGCAGCCCAGCCTCGTGCAAGGCCTTGCCCAGCGCCGCATAGGCGGGGCCGACGAGGAACAGTGGATGCGCCGTGGACAGCGTGTCGTGCAGCAGGCCCGGCAGCGTGAGCTGGTCGGTGCGGATGCAGCCGCCGAGCACGGCCTCGCGTTCGAGCACGCGGACCTTGAGCCCCTTGCGCGCCAGCAGGGCCGCGCACACGAGTGAATTGATGCCGCTGCCGACGATCAGGGCGTCGTCGGTGGGTTGCTGGGTGTTGGGCATGGTGTGGATGCTGCAAGAAGATGGATGCGAGGGTCAGCGCTGGCCCGCCAGGCGGGCAAACCAGGTCGATGGCGAAATGCCCTGGTCGGGCCCCAGGCAGGCAAAGCCGCCATCGACGGCCAGGTCGGTGCCGGTCATCCACGAGGCATCGGCACTCGCGGCAAAGGCGATGGCCTGGCCGACCTCTTCGCCCCGGCCCACGCGGCCCAGTGGATGGAAGCGCGCACCGACGGCATCGGCGGCGGCCAGGTCGCCGCCGCTCATGCGCTCCACCGACGGCGACCAGGTCCAGGCCGGCGACACCGACAGCACCCGGATGCCGCGCGGCGCGAGGTCGACCGCGAAGTTGCGCGTGATCTGGATCAGCGCCGCCTTCGACGCCGGGTAGATCGCCCGCCCCGACGCGCCGAACTTGCCGCCCGTGCTGCCCACGTTGATGACGGTGCCGCCCGCGGGCATGTGGGCCACGGCCTTCTGCGTCAGCATCGCGGCCGATACCAGGTTGACGTTCAGCGTCGCCATCCACTGCGCCCGCGTCGAGGCCAGGCCGCTGTCGTCGTAGCTGCAGGCGTTGTTCACCAGGAGATGCACCGCGCCGCACTGCGCCGCCACGGCGGCGACGCAGCGGTCCAGCTCCGCATCGTCGGTGATGTCCACCTCGAGGTAGCTGGCCGACGCGCCGATCTCCGCAGCCACCACCTCGCCCGCGGCGCGGCTGCGGCCCAGCAGGAACACCCGAGCGCCCTCCAACGCGAGGACCTTCGCGATGTCCGCGCCCAGCCCCTGGGTCGCCCCGCTGACGATGGCCACGCGGCCCGCAAGCCGCCCTTCAAGCCGCCCTGCCGTTGTCGATATAGCCATGTCTACTCCCTCCCTTGCAGCAAGGCCGCAACCGTGCCTATCTCGGCGATCAGCCGCATGCTCTCCAGCGATGCGGCGTGGACCGCGCGGTCCGCCGCCGCGCAGGCGTCCTGCGCCACCGCCACCTCGAAGCCCCGGTCCGCCGCATCGCGCACCGTGCTTTCCACGGTGGAATGGGTGGCCACGCCGGCAACGATGACCCTGCGCGCGCCCAGCAGGTGCAGCAGGTATTCCAGCTCGGTGCCGTAGAAGGCGCTGATCCGCTTGTGCGTCACGACGAACTCGCTCGCGGCCGCCCGCGGCGCGAGCGCGTCGAAGAACTCGGCGCCCCAGCCGCCCTCCTGCACAGCAGCTATCTCCGCGGTGCGCCGCATGATCGGCATGTTCCGCGCCAGGTCGGCATAGTCGGGGCGGAAGGCGATGCGCCCGTGCAGGATGGGCCAGCCCTGGCGGCGCGCGCCGTCCAGCAGCCGGCCGGCCGCCTCGATCACGTCCTGCCGGCCCGGGTCGTCGGCGCCCAGGCCCACGCGGATGCGCCCGTCCGGGTGCAGGACATCGTTCTGGTAGTGCAGCGCGACGACTGCGGTGCCGCCCGGCATCAGATGAACACCTCGAGGTTGGCGAAGGTGTCGTCGCAGTTCACCAGGTCGACCCGCTTGAGCTGGATCTGCCAGCCGCCGTCGGGCGTGGCCTCCAGCTTGTGGAAGACGGTGCCGCACAGGTGCCGCAGCTCGCGGCGCCACTCGGTCATGTGCAGCGACGAGCGCACGATCAGCAGGCCCGCGGCATCCACGCCCTCGATGGCGATGCTGCCGAGCAGGCGCGTGCTGCGCGTCGGCGGCTGCTGCGACCAGTTGCGTTCGTTCTCCAGGCGCCGCACCCGCACCTCGCGCAGCATGCGGTCTTCCCAGAACAGCGAGATCTGCTCGAAGGGATTGGCCTGGCCGTGGAAGCGCGGCACCCAGTAGCGCCCCTGCTCCGTCCACAGGCCCAGCCAGTCGGAAAAGCGCCGCTCGTCCAGCAGGCGCGCCTCGTGCTGCAGGAAGCGCTCGACGCTGCGGCGCAGTTCCTCGCCGGCCGGCGCGGCGGCCGTGGCGGCGGTGGAGTGGTCAAAGCTGCGGTCAAGCAGTTGCATGGTGAGCCTCCTTGCCGGCGGTGTGTGCGGATGCGGCCGCGGCTGCAGGGGCCATGTAGGCGCGCCAGGCAGCGAACTGGTTGCGCATGGGCAGCTCGCTGGTGCCGTTGGTCGAGACCATGCCGTCGTCCAGCACCTGATCCGTGCCCAGGTAGCGGTGCAGGCTGACCCAGTCGCCGCCGCGGGTCCGGTTGCCCTCCTGGCAGCGGCGGTAGACCTCGACGTCGTCGGGCATCACGTTGGACGAGGGCGAGTTGATGAGGTTGGCGTAGGTCAGCGCCCGGTCGAAGACCTCGGGCGGCGCGCCCTTCAAGCGGAACACCTGGATCTCGATCATCGTGCGGTCCACGCTGATGGGTCGTATCACGCGGAACTGCTGGAACACGGTATGCGGCGAGCCGCTGCCGTAGATCACCGTGTTGTGGCGGTTCATGCCCAGGATCTCCTGCGCGCGCGCCTCGCCGTGCACCTGCGCCAGCGCCTCGACGTGGGCGCGCGACACCGGATCGCGGGTTGCGGCGGCGGGGTCGAAGATCCCCTCCATGTAGCCGTGGCCGTTGTGGTAGGCCCGCAGCTCCAGCTTTTCCCAGAACTCGTAGGGCTCGCCGTTGCCGTCCATGATGAGCAGCTCGAAGGGCATCTCGCCGATGGCGGCCGCCTCCTCGCGCGCGGCGACGAAGGACGACTCATGCGTGATGCGTGCATGCATGGAGTCGTGCAGGTTCTCGTAGAACACCTTCCAGTTCGAATGCTGCATGACGCGGAAGCTCCCCGCGGCCACCTCGACCTCGCCCTCGGGCGAGCGGTCGCAGAGGTTGTCGATCGACGAGATGACGCCGCCGAGGAAGGCCTTCAGGTCCGGGCCGTCGGCACTCTGGCTGGCAAAGACGAAGCCGCGGTAGCTCTCGACCCGCGCCAGGCGCCGCATCGAGAAATCGGGGTGGGCCGGGTCGTAGCAGGTATTCTCCAGGCCCTTGCGCAGCGGCGCCGACAGGTGCGTGCCGTCGAGCTTGAAGGTCCAGGCATGGTAGGGGCAACGGAAGAACCGCCCGGCGCAGCCCTCGCCCTCGGCCACCAGCTTGGCGCCCTTGTGCGGGCAGCGGTTGTACAGCACATGCACCTGTTTGTCCGCCGCGCGCACCATGACGACGTCCTGGTCGCCAAGGCGCGTGGTGTGGTAGTCGCCGGTGCCGGGCACCTGGCTCTCGTGCCCCACGTAGATCCAGGCCTTGCCGTAGATCCGTTCCATCTCCAAATCGAAGATCCGGGGATCGGTGTACACGCTGCGGTGCACGCTGTCGGCGCGCACCATGCCTGCCAGTGTCTCGGTGGACAGTTCCATTTCCATCTCCTTGGTCAAATTTCCAGCACCAGCCGGTCTGAGCGCGCGCGGGACACGCAGGTGCAGAACTGCCCCGCCGCATGCTCGCCGTCCGACAGGCAGCTGTCGCGGTGCTCGGCGTCGCCGCTGGTGACGCGCACCGCGCAGATGCCGCACTCCCCGCGGCGGCAGTCGAAGAGCGGCTCCATGCCGGCCGCCTCCATCGCTTCCATGACCGACTGGCCAGGCTGCACCAGCAGCTCCGCCCCGCCGCCGGCAAAGGCGACGGTGAAGGCCCCGTCGCCCGCGCCCTGCAGGCTGCCGGTGAAGAGTTCGTAGTGCACCTGGCCCTCGGGCCAGCCGAGCGCCGCCGCCGTATCCCGGACCGCGGCGATCAGCCCCTGGGGGCCGCAGACATACAGATGCCGGTCGCCCGATGCCGGGCCGATGAGCGCGGCCAGGTCGGGCCCGCGCGCGGGGTCGCCCTCGTCGAACCAGCAGCGCGCGCCGGGCAGGGCCGCGACCTCGTCGCCATAGGCGGCCTGGTCGCGCTGCCGCGCCAGGTAGTGCAGCTCGAAGGCCTGCCCGCGGGCGGCCAGCGCGCGCGCCATGCAGAGGATGGGCGTGATCCCTATGCCCGCGGCCAGCAGCAGCGGCGGCGCTGCATGCGCGCCCAGCTCGAACTGGTTGGCGGGCAGCCTGGCCTGCAGCAGCGCGCCTTCCTGCAGCCCATGCATCCAGCGCGATCCGCCCGAGCCCTCGGGCTCGTGCTGCACCGCGATCTCGTAGCAGCCGGCCGCCGCTGCATGCGGCGCCAGCAGCGAGTAGGCGCGGTGCATGGCACGCCCGCCCGCCTGCGGCCGGACCTCGATCTCGACGTGCGCGCCGGGGGTATAGGCCGGCAGCGCCGTGCCATCACAGGACGCGAGCGTGAACTGCCTGGTGCGCGGCGTGATGGAACGGATGCGCGTGAGGCGCAGGGTCAAGGCGGACATCGGGGCTCTCTGGTCGCTGGTGGGTATGGGGCCACGCAATGGCGCGGCCTGCCAGGCAATTTACGGAGATCGCCCGGCCGTGGCTATCCAGTGCTTGCAAGCCTTGTCCAGCATTGGCGAATCCCGGGTTTCCCCTGGTTTTGCGCGCAATTCGGACAAGCGCGCGGCGCGCTGCCAGTTCCGGATATACCGGCCGGCGCCGGCTTTGCAGAATCACGCCATCCAGTCACGTACTGGCCACTCACCACGAAGGACCGCGATAGCCATGACCCCACGCATCACCCGCATAGCCGCACTGGCGCTGTCACTGTGCCTCGGCGCCTCGGTGCTTCCGGCCCAGGCCGCCGATAGCGCCAGGATTGGTTTCCTGACCACGCTGTCCGGCCCCGGCAGCGCGCTGGGCCTCGACGCCCGCGATGGCTTCAAGCTCGCGCTCGAGCACCTGGGCGACAAGCTCGGCGGGCTGCCGGTGAAGCTCTCGGTCGCCGACGACCAGCAGGACCCGCAGGCCGGCCGCCAGGGCGTGGACCGCCTGCTCAAGCGCGACAAGGTCGACGTGATGACCGGCATCGTCTTCTCCAACGTGCTGCTGCCCGTCCTGCCCGAGATCCTGCGCAGCGACACCGTCTACCTGTCGGCCAATACTGGCCCGCGCGACTATGCCGGCGCCAAGTGCGATCCCAACTTCTTCGCCGTGGCCTGGCAGAACGAGGACATCCCCGCCGCGATGGGCCGCTTCGCCACCGACAAGGGCTACAAGCGGATTGCGCTGATCGCCCCCAACTACCCCGGCGGCCGCGAATCGCTGGACGGCTTCAAGCGCCTGTACAAGGGCGAGATCGTGCAGGAAAGCTATGCCAAGCTGGGCCAGCTGGACTTCGCGCCCGAGCTGGCCGCCATCCGCAGCGCCAGGCCCGATGCCGTGTTCTTCTTCCTGCCCGGCGGCATGGGCATCAACTTCATCAAGCAGTTTGGCGCCAGCGGCCTGGGCAAGGACGCCGCGCTGCTGACGCCGGGCTTCTCGGCCGACGAAGACACCATCAAGGCCGTGGGCAACGCCCTGGTGGGGACGTTCAACGCCTCGCAGTGGGCCGCCGACATGGACAACCCGGCCAACAAGCGCTTCGTCGCCGACTTCGCCAAGCGCTACGGGCGCGCGCCGACAATGTATGCCGCCCAGTCCTACGATGCCGCGCTGCTGCTCGATGCCGCCGTGCGCAAGGCCGGTGGCAAGATCGAGGACCGCGCCGCCTTGCGCGCGGCGCTGCGCACGGCCCAGTTCGGTTCGCTGCGCGGCGCGTTCCGCTTCAACACCAACCAGTACCCGATCCAGGACATCTATATGCGCGAGGTCTACACCGACAGCGCGGGCCGCATCACCAACCGCACCGTCGGCAAGGTGCTGAGCAACCACGCCGACGCCTTCGCGGGCGAGTGCAAGATGGCCGCCCGCTAGGACCAAGCCTGGCTACAGCCCGCGCTGACCCTCGGTCAGCGTGTCGAGCTGGAAGCGCCCCGACTTGTCCCACAGCCAGGTGTCGGTATAGGTCACCTTGCCCAGGCGCGCCGGCACCGGGAAAGGCGCCGCGGCGCGCACCGTGCGCTCGATCTCGGCCACCACCTCGGGCGCATGGCGGGGCGCGCGCATCCACTGCAGGCGCAGCACGCGCCCCTGCGCATCGAGCTGCACCTGCAGCACGCCCACGGCGTACAGCATGGGCGGCAGCGTACCTTTGTAGATGCGGTGGCCGTTGAGGTCGTAGATGCGGCGCGCGGCATCCTGGCGGTAGGCCAGGGCCGTCGAGGCGCTGGAGGTGCCGGGCGCCGGGCCCGGGCCTGCACCCGTGCCAACGGCGTCGGGCGCGGTGCCGCAGGCCGTGACCAGCGTGGCGATGGCCACCGCCATGCCGGCCCACAGCCAGGGGCGCCGGCTGCGGCGGGAAGTGAGAGGGGTGCCCGAAGGCATTGCGTGGGTCTCAGACATGGCGGCAAGCGTATCCCGGAATCCGGTGCCGGCGCCAGCGCCGTCACGATTGGAAGCACAGAGGGCCATCAATCGAGCTTGATGTTCGCCTGCCTGACCAGCGCCGCCCATTTGCCCTGCTCGGCCTTCAGGTACTGCGCCGCCTGCGCCGGGCTGCCGCCCATGGGCGCGCTGCCTTCCGCGTGCAGCAGGGCCGCCAGCGCAGGCTGGGCCAGCGCCTGCTCGACCGCGGCGTTGACGCGCTGGACGACATCGGCCGGCGTGCCGGCCGGCGCGACGATGAGCTTCCAGTCCACCGCCGCGAATCCGGGGTAGCCCGACTCGGCCACCGTGGGCACCTCGGGCAGCACCGCCATGCGCTTGGCCGAGGTGACGGCCAGCGCGCGCAGCTTGCCGCCTCGCAGCATGCCCAGCACCGACTGCGGCGTGGCGAACATGTAGTCGGTCTGGCCACCCAGCAGGTCGGTCACCGCGGGCGCCGCGCCCTTGTAGGGCACGCTGATGGCCTGGAAGCCGGCCTGGATGGCCAGCATCTCGCCCGCGAGATGGCCCACGGTGCCGGTGCCCGCCAGCGCCTGCTTGGTGCCGCCGCGCGCGGCCTTGGCGGCGACCACCGCATCGGCCAGGGTCTTCCACGGCGCATCGGCGCGCACCACCATCACCGTCGGCTGCTCGGCGACCAGGGCCACGGGCACCAGGTCCCTGGCGGGGTCGAAGGGCATCTTCGGCAGCAGCGCCGGGTTGATGGCCAGGTTCGCCGTCTGGCCCATGCCCAGCGTGTAGCCGTCGGGCCTGGCCTTGGCCACGAGGTCCAGGCCGATGTTGCCGCCGGCGCCGGGGCGGTTGTCCACCAGGAAGGTCCAGCGCATCGCCGCCCCCACCTTCTCGGTGATGTGGCGCGTGACGCTGTCGGTGCCGCCGCCCGGCGTGTAGGGCACCACCATGCGGATGGGCTTGTCGGGCCAGGCGCCCTGGGCGAGCGCCGGGCCGGCCGACAGGCCTGCCAGCGTGGCCAGCACGAAATGGCGGCGTGGGAATGCAGCAGCGGTCATGGCTATAGGTCTCCTTGGATGATGTGGCGCGCCTGCAGCGCTTGCAGCTCGGCGTCGCTGTAGCCGGCCTCGCGCAGCAGCGCGTGGGTGTGCTCGCCCAGGCGCGGCGGGTTGTGGCGCAGGCCGGGGCGCTCGCCGCCCAGCGTGAAGGGCAGCAGCGGCACGCGCGCCTCGCGGCCGTCGGGCAGCGTGAGCGGCGCCAGGCCCCCGGTGGCGTTGAGGTGCGGGTCGTCGAACAGGTCCTGCGGCCGCGTGATCGGCGCGAACGGCAGGCCGTGCCGCTCGAACACCGCCGCCAGCTCGGCCGCGCTGAACTGCGCGAGCTGCGAGCGCAGCTGCGGCATCAGCCATTCGCGGGCGCGCACGCGGTCGTTGTTGCTGGTCAGGCGCGGATCGGCGCGCAGCTCGGCCAGGCCGAAGGCCTCGCAGAACAGCGCCCACTGCGTGTCGCTGACCACGGCGAGGAAGATCTGCTCGCCATCCTTGACCGTGAACACGTCGTACACCGCCCAGGCCGAGATGCGGCTGGGCATGGGCGCGGCCGGCTGGCCGGTGGCGGCGAACTGCATCATGTGCTGCGCCACCAGGAAGACGTTGTTCTCGAACAGCGCGCTCTGCACCTCCTGGCCGCGCCCGGTCTGCTCGCGGGCGCGCAGCGCGGCCATCGCACCGATGGCACCGAACATGCCGCCCATGATGTCGTTGACGCTGGTGCCCGCGCGCAGCGGGTCGCCCGGCCGACCGGTCATGTAGGCCAGACCGCCCATCATCTGCACCACCTCGTCCAGCGCCGTGCGGTGGTCATACGGCCCGGGCAGGAAGCCCTTGTGGCTCACGTAGACCAGGCGCGGGTTCAGCGCCGACAGGCTGGCGTAGTCCAGCCCCAGCTTCTTCATGGTGCCGGGCTTGAAGTTCTCGCTCACCACGTCGGCCGTGGCGATCAGGCGCAGCGCGGCCTCCTTGCCCTCGGGCGTCTGCAGATCGAGCGCGATGCTCTTCTTGTTGCGGTTGAACATCGGGAAGAAGCCCGCGCCCGAACCCAGCAGGCGGCGCGTGTTGTCGCCGGCCAACGGCTCGATCTTGATGACCTCGGCGCCCAGGTCGGCCAGCACCATGCCGCAGGTCGGGCCCATGACCATGTGGGTGAATTCGATGACGCGGATGCCCGCGTAGGGAAGTTGCGGAGGAAGCTGGTCAGACATGGGGAAATCCTTTTGGAAGGCCTGCCTCGGGCGTCATGCCGTAGAGGGGTTCGCCGGGCAGGCCAGCCTGCAGCGGCGCGCGCGCGGCCATGAGTTGAGGGAGATTGATGCCGGTGCGCACGCCCATGGCCTCGAACATGAACACCAGGTCTTCGGTGACCACGTTGCCCGAGGCGCCCGGCGCATACGGGCAGCCGCCCAGGCCGCCGAGCGAGCTGTCGAAGGTGCGCACGCCCACGTCCCAGGCGGCCAGGCAGTTGGCCAGGCCCAGGCCGCGCGTGTTGTGCATGTGGGCCGCGCCCGTGCGTTCGCCGATCTCAGCGCGCACCCTCTGGAACAGGCGCCGCACCTGGGCCGGGTTGGCCATGCCGGTGGTGTCCGACAGGCCCGACTCGTCGGCGCCCGCCTCGATGACGGCCGCGGCCAGCCAGACCACGTCGTCCTCGGCGACCGCGCCCTGCAGTGTGCAGCCGAAGGCGGTGGAGATGCCGGCCTCGACCTTCACGCCCGGCGCGCGCTCGTCGCGCAGTTGCACGATGCGGCGCAGCTCCTCGACCATCTCGACCCGCGTCCTGCGCACATTGGCCTGCGAATGCGCCTCGCTGGCCGATACCGGCAGCGTGAGCTTGTGCACGCCCGCGGCCAGCGCCGCCTCGGCGCCGCGCACATTGGGCACCAGGGCCATCACGGTCAGGCCCGGCAGCGTGCGCGCATGGCGCACCACCTCGGCCGCGTCGGCCATCTGGGGCAGCAGCTTCGCCGGCACGAACGAGGCCACCTCGATCTCGCGGATGCCGCTGGCATACAGCGCATCGATCCAGCGCAGCTTGGCGGGCGTGGGCATGGTGGCCTTCACCGATTGCAGTCCGTCGCGCGGGCCGACTTCGCTGATGAGCACGTCAGGGTCTTGCAGGGTCATGGGTAGTTCTGTAAGATAGAATGAAATTCTTTCTAATGAAATAATCATCCACTTCGGCACGCGCTGTCAAGCCCGTGCCTGCCCCTTTTTGCCAAGGAGACCGCCCATGCCCCGCAAAGCCCAGACCGCCTCGGTGGCCGATGACCAGGCCGCGCCCGGCGGCGCCGCGGCGGTGGACCGCGCGCTGTCGCTGCTGGCGGCCTTCCGCGAAGGCGATACGGCCCTGGGCCTGGCCGAACTGGCCGAGCGCACGCGGCTGTACAAGAGCACCGCGCTGCGGCTGCTGGCGTCGCTGGAGCATGCGCGGCTGCTGCAGCGGCTCGATGACGGGCGCTGGGCGCTGGGCGGCGAGATCGCGCGGCTGCATGCGCTGTATGCGGCGGCGTTCTCGCTGGATCGTGTGGTGATGCCGGTGCTGCGCGAGCTGGTGGCCGCCACCGGCGAGAGCGCGGCCTACCACGTGCGCCAGGGCCAGGGCGCACAGGCCGTGCGGCTGTGCCGCTACCGCGTGGATTCGCCGCACCCGGTGCGTGACCACATCCAGGCCGGCGACCTGCTGCCGCTGGACCGCGGCAGCGGCGGCCGCGTGCTGTCGGCCTTCGATCCCGGGCTGCGCGCCGCGTCCACCCCGGACCGGCAGTTGTATGCGCAGATCCGCGCCCAGGGCTACTGCACGCTGGTGGGCGACCGGCTGCAGGAGGTGGCCGGCATCTCGGCCCCGGTGTTCCATGCCGACGGCAGCCTGGCCGCCGCCGTCACGCTGACCATGCCGTCGCACCGCTACGACGAGAAGCACACGCGCCATGTGCTCGCGGCGGCGCGGGCGCTCAGCGGGCAGGTCTGAATCGATTCATCAAAAACCATAGCTGGCAGCGCTTGCCATCAGCCATATTCAAATATATTTATATTTGAATCCATGGATTGACAAGCGCCAGCAGCTCTCAAATCAAGAGCAAATCAGGGGCCGCGGAACAGGAAGTAGGCGACCACCAGCGCCGCCAGCCCGAAGAGCAGCCGTGCGATCCAAGGCGTGACCAGCCAGGCGCCCAGCGCCACGATGGCGCGGCTCCAGACGTGCGGCGACTGCAGCGCCCCCTGCTCGGGCGCATGGCGCTGCTGCGGCTGGAGCGGATAGCCGCAGTGCGGGCAGGAGCCGGCCTGGGTCGAAACCTGGCGGCCGCATTCGGGGCAGGGGATAAGGGCCATGGGTGCTCTGCTTTCAGGAGGTGGGAACCCCGATGAGGATCTGCACGCGCCGGTTCAGCTGGCGCCCCTGGGGGTTGTCCTGGCCGTCCGGCGTGGTGTTGGGCGCGACCGGCTCGCGCTTGCCCAGGCCCTCGACGGACGCCTGGCGCCCGCTGCGGCTCTCCAGCCCCGAGGCCACGGCGCGGGCGCGGCGCATCGACAGCTCGTCGTTGTAGGCATCGCTGCCCTTGCCATCGGTGTGGCCGCGCACGGTCAGCGGCGCCTTGGGATAGCCCTGCACCAGTTCCGCCGCCTTCTGCAGCGAATCGCTGGCGTCGGGGCGCAGCTCGGCCTTGTCGAAATCGAACAACACATCGGCCGGCAGGGCTATGGAGATCGCCTGCTGCGGCGTGGGCTCGGCCTTGAGCTCCTGGAGCAGCTCGCGCGTTTTCTCCAGCCGCTCGGGCGGCACCTCGGCCTCGCGCAGGATGGTGCTCGGGCTGCGCGCAGGCTGCAGCGCGGTGGCAGGCTCCGAGGCGCTCAAGCCGCCCGGCTGCGCCTGGGGCGTGAGCACCGTCTGCGGCGCGCCAGCGCTGGGCGCCAGATGCGTAGTCGTCTGCGCCAGCGGCCGGTTGCTGCGGACCACCTCGTAGGCCGAGGCCTGCGCGGCGGCCAGTACCGCAGCGGCAGCCAGCGCCAGGAGAGCCGCGCGCATCAATGCCCCTGCAGCGGCAGTTCCATCGTCAGGCCCGGCGCGACGATGTTGTCGCCCTGGTTGCCGTCGTTGAACACCAGCCGCAGCGTGCGCGAGGAAGGCGCGACCGCGCCCATGAAGACCAGCTGGCCGTTGAGCGTCTGGCCCTCGCGGATGGTCAGGTCGCGGTTGTTGTCGGGCCGCTTGATCTGCAATCGCCCCTGGCCCTCGTCCTCGAGGTAGGTGTCCGCCAGCGCCAGCATCGTGGAGCCGGTGATGCGGTTGGCGAACGAGATGCTCACGTCCAGCACCGTCGCGTCGGCGCCGATGTCCACGCTCTTCACCCGCACCGTCAGGCCGGCCGAGGCCACGCCCTGCACGGACAGCGGCACCTTGCGGGGCGCCGCCGCGACCGCCGGGGCAGCCACGGGAGCCGCAGGCGCGGCAGCCACCGGTGCGGGCGCGGGCGCAGGGGCCGGTGCGGACGGTGCCGTCTGGGGCACGGGCGCAGCCGTGGCCGGCGGCGCTTCGGAGGCTTTGTCCTGGCAGGCGGACAGCAGCACCGCCGCGGCCAGCAGCCCCACCGCCGCACCGCGTTGCTTGAGGCGCGCAGACATCACTGGATTCATTCTTTTCCCTCTTGGTTCTTCATGGTTGACTGGAGGCTTCCCGGCACCCGGTCAGCGGATGCGCACGCCATTGACCTGGCCGGACGGCGCCGCCCCGGGTGCCGGCTGCGTGGCGCAGTCGGCCGTGCTCACGTTGTTCACATTGCGCCCCTGCACGATCACGGTGCGGCCCTGCAGGCTGGCACCGTTCACGTCGACGCTGTTGACCGAGACCGAACCGTCCTGCGAACAGCGCACGCCGCTGGCGGTGTTGCCACTGACCTCGATCCGGTTGCCCGATCCTTCGCCGCCGGGCGCCGGCCGTGCGGGCCGTTGCGGCAGATCCGGCCGTGCCGGCCTGGCAATGCCCGGCCCGCTGCCGCCGTCGGCGCCACCGGGTGCCTGCGGGCCGGCCGCCGACGCGGCCTGCGCCAGCGCCAGGCAGCCCAGGCCCGACAGCAGCCGGCCCCAGCGCCGAAGCCCGTGGAGGCCGACCGCAATGCCGCCATTCCTGAAGCCGTTGCATGGTTCCATTCGCACTCCTCCTGGGTACTCACTCATGGGGCAAGGGCGCGGGAACACCCGGCAGCACCGTGCCCGGCGTGGCCGCGCCCGATCCGGGCACCTGCCGCGGCGCGGGCACCGGCACCGTTCTGGGCGCCGGCGAAGCCGCCGTGCCGGCCGCAGCCGCGGCGCCACCCGTTTCGCCGGCGGACTCGCGGCGGATGCGCGCCTGCAGCTGGTCGGCGAAGCTCTCCGCCAGCGCCACCTCCTCGGCCGCCATCTCGTTGCCCAGCTCGTTGATCATCTGGACTTCGTTGCGCTTGGCGCCGCTGCCGGGCAGGGCCAGGCGCTCGGCCAGGCGCGCATAGCCCAGCGCCTTCACGTTGTCCTTGGGCACGCCCTGCCCCTTCTGGTTCATCTCGGCCAGGCGCTGCATGGCCAGCGGATCGCCGCGCACCGCCGCCAGCAGGTACCAGCGGTAGGCCTGGCCCATGTCGCCCATACCGCTGCGCGGGTTGCGGTAGGCATCGCCCACGAACGACAGCAGTTGCGGGTTCTGCGTGTTCAGCGCTTCGCGCTTGAGGCGTTCGAGCTCGTTGCGGTACAGCGGCGCCTGGCAGCCCAGCTCCGTCACGCCGCGCTCCAGCGAGTCGTTGCACGAGGCCACGAAGCGCGCCGCCGTCGAGGCCGACGGCGCCTGGGCCGCCTGCGCCGGGGGCGGCGAAACCTGCTGCGCCAGGGCCGCCAGTGGCAGGCCCAGCAGCACAGCCCCGAGGATGGCGGGAATAGCCCCCGCCTTCAGCGCGCCCGTGCGTGTCGTCATGCGCCCACCTCCGGTGCGCGGGGCTGGGGTGCGGGTGCGGCAGGGGCCTGGTCCTGGGCGGCCTGCGCCTCCAGCATGCCATCCCAGCTCATGGGCACGCCGAAGAACAGCGGCTCGAAGCCCTTCCAGGTCATCACGTCCAGCGGGCCGAGCGCCGAGTAGCGCTCGGAATACACCTTGCGCAGCGCCTGCTGCGTCGCGTCGTCGAGCTTCTGCGTGACCTGCACCGGCTCGCCGTACTTGCGCAGCGTCACCTGGATCAGGCCGAGCTTGAGTTCCGGCGCCAGCGCGTCGTAGGCCTTGCGCATGTTCTCGACCACCACCGGGTCGGGCTTGCCGCCGGGAATGCAGCGCCAGTACGGCGTGTTGGTGGCCTTGCCCACGATCTCCAGCACGCTCAGGTCGACCAGCGTGCGGATCGCGGAATGGCGCCCCTGCAGGTACTTGCCCTCCAGCTTGAAGCCGAAGGAATTGCCGTAGAAGCCGATGCTGGCGTTGTCCTCGGTGCTCAGGTTCAGCACCTTCACCACGTTCGAGGCCTGGATGCGCGGCACCATCTGCTGCGTGCTGAAGCTCACCAGGTTCAGGTCCAGCGCCAGCGCCGAATAGATCGCCGTGCGCTTGACGTCCGCGCCGAGGTCGGTCTTGCCCTTGCCGCCGCCGAACTCGATGCTCGCGGAGTTGGCCCGGCCGGCGCCGGCAATCGCCCGGTCGAACTCGGTGAGCGCGCCGGTGATCAGGAAGTCGGGCATGGTCACGCCAAACCTCGCGCCGAGCTGGGCCTGCGACACCAGGTAGTCCGGGTGGTAGGGCACGTAGACCACGTGCGCGCCGATGCGGTTCAGCGCCGTGCGCACCATCTCGGTGATGTCGCCCGGGATCTCCGCGCCCACCAGCGGGTTGGAGAGGTTGGTCGCATCCGAGATGTTGCGGGTCTGCATGTAGATGATCGGATCGCCATCCTTGTAGATGTCGAGCATGTCGCCCAGGCGGGCGAGCGAGCCCGCATAGGGACTCAGGTTGGTCACCGGCTGGAGCTTGTCGGAGTCCCTCTCCTGCATCAGCGTCTGGGCGTCCTGGATCGCGTTCTGCGTGGTCGCACAGCCGGCCAGCGAAGCCACTGCCAGCGCCAATGCCGCCCTCTTGAGGAAAATTTTCTTCATGTTTTGTCGAACTGGTTGGAATCGGAAGCAGGCCGGCGCGGCGCCAGGCCTGGCGCCCTGCGACGGACTGCCGACCCGCATCACTTGCGGGAGTTGAGCACCGTGATGTTCTCGACGCCGCCGCCTTCCACGTACAGCGTGACCGTGCCGTTCACGTTGCCCTGGATGACCGGGCTCGCGATACGCACGGCGCCGTCGGCGCCCTGCTGCACGTTGTTGTAGTTCGTGCGGATCACGATGTTCTGCTGGCGGTCGGGCAGCTTGAGCGAGCCGTCGGGCTGCACCAGCGCGCTCTGGTCGACCAGCGCGTTCTGCGCGATCGCCCGGTTCACGCGCGCCCGGGCGCTCACGGCGGGGAACACGCCGTCGTTGAGCTTCACGCCGTTCTGGGCCATGTCCTTGTAGTTGCCGAGCTGCTCGTTGTAGTTGACCATCTGGGCCTGCGCGCCCAGGGCGGCCAGCGCCAGCACGCCGGCCGCGCCGACCAGCCTGGCGGCTGCGAGCGGCAGGCGCTTGGAATTTCCTGTCTGCGTTCTCATTGCCAGTCCTTTCTTGGTTTTCATACTTCAGTTGCTGATGACGTTGAAGGCGGGCACCACCGTCACCGAGTTGTTCACCACGCCCGTGGAGGGCGTCGCGTAGGTGTAGCCGGGGTTCGCCGCGAACGCCGCGTTGCCCGCGACCCCGGCGGCGCCGACGATGGCGCCGCCCACGTTGCGCACGCTGCTGGAGGTCATGCCCGCGACGGCCACCGAGTTGCTGCCCACGATGTTGACCGTGCCGGTGATCACCCCCTGGTTGACCACCGAGTTCGAGACCCCGCCCGCCATCGCGCGCCCGTTGTTGCCGGCGATCACCACGCTGCCGGCCATCAGGCCGTGGTTGACCAGCGAGTTCACCGTGCCGCCCATGGTCGCGCTGCCGCGGTTGCCGGCAATCAGCACGTGGCCGGAGAGCTGCCCCTTGTTGTCCACGCTGTTGACCGTGCCGCCGCCCGTCGTGCTGCCCCGGTTGCCGATCAGCGTGACGCTGGCGGCCGTGATGCTGCCGCTGTTCTTCACGCTGTTGACCGTGCCGCCGCCCTTGGCCGAGCCGCTGTTGGCCGCGATGGTGATCTGGCTGCCCTTGATCGAGCCCTTGCCGGTGACGCTGTTCACGGTGCCGCCGGACTGCACGCTGCCCTGGTTGCCGAGGATGGTGATGCTCGACGCGGCCACGCTGCCGTTCAGGGCCACGCTGTTGGCCGTGCCGCCCTGGGCCGAGCCGCTGTTGCCGAGGATGGCGATCTGGCTGCCGCGCAGCGAGCCCGAGCCCGCCACGCTGTTGATCGTGCCGCCGCCGCTGGCCGAGCCCTGGTTGCCCAGGATGGTGATGCTGCTGGCCTGCACCGATCCGCCATCGGCATCGACGCTGCTGGCGGTGCCCTTGCGGGCCGAGCCCTTGTTGGCCGCCACGGTCACCGAAGACTCGGAAATCCGCCCGCCCCTCTTGCTGCGCACGCTGTTGGCCATCGCATCGCCGCCCGAGGCCTGGGCATCGCCGCGGTTGGCAAGCACCTGCACGCTGCTGTTGCGCAGGGTGGCCCCGCTGTCCGCCACGATGCTATTGCTGAGGGCCGTATGGCCGCCGTCGGCCCGGGTTTCGCCGGCGCTGTTGCCCACCAGGGTGGCGCTCAGCTGGCCCATGCCGGCGCCGTCGTCCTGCAAGATGCTGTTGGCTGCGGCCAGCCCCTTGCTGGCGCTCACGTTGCCCGCGCTGTTGCCCACCAGCAGCAGGCTGGCGTTGCGCAGGCCGGCCAGCACCTGGATCGCGTTGGCATTGACCTGCCCCACGCCCTTGTTGATCGCATGCCCCGCCAGCGTGCTTTCATTGCCTTCGCTGTGCAGGTTGGAAGCCGTGTTGCCCAGGATGCTCAGCGTGCTCGTATCGACGCTGCCGCGGCCGTTCACGGCCACCGCGTTCGCGTTGATGCGGCCGCCCGGCGCGCTCAACTGGCGCGCCTGGTTCGCCGAGATCAGCACCGGCGTGTTCGACAGGCGCGTGGCCTCCGGCCCCTCCAGGTACAGGCCGTTGGCCACCAGGATCCCGTTGGTCTTGGAGCCCACGCCCAGCGCCTGGCTGGCGCCGCCGCCGGTGCTGATGTCCTGGCCGGTGTTGCCGAGGATGGTCACCGGACTGGACTGCACCCGCGCGCCGCGGTAGGCCGCGAAGCTGTTGACCAGCGCCGTGCCGCCGCCGGCATGCACGCCGCTCGCCTGGTTCAGGGCGATCGTCCAGGGCGAGGAGCGGTCCACCAGCACGTCCTCGTGCAGCACCAGCGAGTTGGCCGCCGCGCGCGCGTTGCTGGAGCTGCTCATCAGCCCGCCGGCGCCCGAGGTGCTCTGGGCCGTGGTGCTCATGTTGCTGGCGCGGTTGCCCAGGACCACGCCATCGGCCGACAGCTGCGCCGCCTTGCCGCTGCCGCTCTCCAGCGCCACGCTGTTAGCCATCAGGGTGCCGCCACGGGCGTTGAGCCCCGACGCGGTATTGCCGAGCACGGACAGGCTCTTCGCATCCAGCTGCGAGCCGCCGACCGAGACCGCGTTGGCCAGCGCCACCGAGTCCTGGCTGGTCGAGTACAGCACGCCGCCGCCCACGCCGGCCGAGCCGCCGGTGGATTGCACCTGGTCCGCCCGGTTGCCCGACAGCGTGACCACCGACTGCAACACCCGCCCTTCGGTCACCGCGAGCGAGTTCGCCGCGGCGAAGCCGCCGTTGCCGGTCACCCCGTGGCTGGCGTTGCCGGACAGCAGCACATTCGCGCGCTCCAGCGTCGCCTGGCGGTCCACCGCCACCGTATTGCCCAGCGCCCGGCCATTGCGGTCGACCGAGGCGATCACGCCCCCGCCTATCGAGCCCGAAGCCCCCGAGGTCTGCACCTGGGTGGCGCGGTTGCCCGCGATCTGCACCAGCCCGCCATTGAGCGTGGCGTTGTCGAGCCACAGGCTGTTCGCCGCCGCGCCGCCGCCCGTGGCAACCACGCCGCTCGCCTGGTTGCCGGTGACCGAATGCAGCGGCCGGTCGCCCAGCATCCCGCGCTGCACCGAGATGGTGTTGGCCAGCGCCGCCGCGGACATGCGCACCTCCGCCAGCGCGCCGCCCAGGATCGAGCCCTCGCCGCCCCAGGCCTGCACGTTACCGGCCTCGTTGCCGGTCACATCGGCCTGGTAGCCGGCGCCGCCGGAGAGCTGGTGCTCGGTGAAGCTGATGCTGTTGGCCAGCGCGCTGCCGCCGGTGGTGTTCATCTGCGAGGCGCGGTTGTTCGCCAGCGACAGCTGGGCGTTCTGCAGCCCGCTCGACGCGATGGCCACGGTGTTGGCCCCGGCCACGCCGGTGAGGTTGACCTCGGCAATCGTGCCGCGGCCCACGCCTGCGGAGCCGCCGCCGGCGCTGATGTTGCTGGCCTGGTTGCCCGTGGCCAGCACCCGGCTGTCCTGGAGCTTGCTGCGCGCCGTGGTCAGCGCATTGGCGAGCGCCGATCCGCCGATGGAGATCACGTCGCTCGCCTGGTTGTTCGTGGTGACCGTCTGCGTGTTGCGCAGTTCGGTCGCGTCCGCGAGGACGCTGTTGGCCGAGGACCGGCCCGGCAGCTGCAGCGAGCCCATGCCCAGCAGCACGTTCGCCTTGGCGCCGAAAGCCTCGACATTGGAAGCCCGGTTGCCCTGGATCAGGACCCGCGTGGCGTTCAGCGGCTTGCGGCCCTCGCCGCTCGCGATCAGCGCCATGTTGGCCGTGGCCGCGCCGCCCAGCGCGTTCACGAAGCCGCTGGCCTGGTTGCCCAGCACCTGCAGCTGCGTGCCCTGCACCTGCATGGCCGCGATGCCCACGCCGTTGGCCTGGGCCGTGCTGACGAGGTCGATCATCATGCCCGCATTGGCCAGTGCCGACACCTTGCCGCCCGAGCTCGTCACCGTGGCAGTCGTCTGGTTGCCCACCACCTGGGCCTGGCTGCTGGAGTCCATCTCGGTGCCGGCGCTGTTCTTGTGCCAGCCCAGGCCAGTCAGCATGGACTCCTGCGCCGCCGCCAGTTGCGGCGTGGCCGCCACCGAAACCCCCAGCAGTCCCAGGGCGATCCAGTGTGGTTGCGTCTTTTGCTTCTTGTGCAAGCGAAGCCCTCCGGTGAAATCCATGGCAATCACTGCCCGCCATGCGGGCAGCTGGAACGGCGCGGGCGAGGCCATGCCTCATGGCCTCTCCTGCCCGCCTGTTTCTCTCTGGCTATGGCGCCAGCGCGTCAGTTGATGTTGACGCTGTTGACGTTGGCCGTGCCGCCAATCGCCCGGACCTGGCTGGCTTCGTTGCCGCTGACGGTGATTTCGGAGTCGCGGATCTTCGAGCCCGAGATGTTCACGCTGTTCACGTTGGCCGTGCCGTCCAGGGTGATGTCGGCAACCTTGATCGAGGCCTTGCCGCCGCCGGCGGTGATATCGCTGGCCTTGTTGTTCATCACCGTAATCTTGCTGTTGGAAATCTCGGAGCCGGCGGACCCTTTGCCCGAGGCCAGGCCGGGAATCGTGATGCTTCCGCTCTGGGCAAATGCAGCCCCGCAAGACAGTGCCAGCAAAGCAAGGGCAGTAGTGGCGATCTTTCGCATAGTTATGATCCTTCAGGAAGTTGGATGGAATCGAAACGCAGCCTATCGCGGCTTGCCCGGGGATTGTTATTTACGTGCTTGCGCCCGCAAGTAAATAAAAGTACACGCGTGCGCCTCCGGGCTGGCGCCCCGCCATGCCCCGTCCTGCATGGATTCCACGCCCCGTCCGTCTGCATCCGGGGATTCGCTCAGGAATTTCCCCATTCAGGATACAAATCCCAACAAAAACACTTCATCACAAAATATCGCATATACCTCGGGATTTCCACAGGTAATGCGAATTTTTCACATACCGGATATTCCACACTGCCGGAAAAACCATATGAAAATACGCTGCACTCGCCGGGAATAATCATTTCCCCATGACTTTAATATGACAGAAATTTGAATATTCCAGGCAGATCTTCATAATCATTGGAAAATCCAACACAATGAAAATTCATTTACCCAAAGTCACGTTTTGCCTCACGGCGGCCCTTGCGCTGGCGGCCTGCTCTCCCTCGCCGGGCATCTCCTACCCGGACGACGCGCAGATCGCCGCGGCGCTGGACCAACAGCTGGCCACCGATCCGAACAGCGCGGCGGCGCTGGCGCTGATCCGCACGCTGGGCGGCGAGCAGGGCAAGCTGCGCTACCAGATCAAGCGCGTGGTCTACCGCCAGGGCGCCTATGAAGTGCACTACGACGCGGCGCTGCACATGGGCCAGGCCGGCACGGACAGCCTCAAGGCTCTGTATGCCAGCATGATTCCCGAGGCCGAGCGCGGCAAGCTGTCGCCGGACGCGCTGGAAACCTACGAAGGCTGGCTGAAGCAGCACGCCGAGACGCTGCAGAAGGACGCCGCCCACCGCGGCGAAGGCCAGGTGCTCGCCAACACGGTGGCGCTGCTCGACCAGTGCTACCGGCGGGTCAAGCCGGGCGAGGAGATCCCCGTGCTGCAGACCCTGGGCGCCCTGCTCTCGCCCGAGCGCAAGGGCCTGTACGCGGAAAAGATCGTGCTGCCGGGCACGACGGTGCGCTGCCTGCCGCTCTAGGCGCTGGCAGCGATTTCAAAAATCATAGCTGCTGGTGCTTGCCAATCCATGGATTCAAATACATTTGAATCCAAATCCATTGCACGACGAGCGCAAGCAGCTCTCAAATAGAGAGCGCTTAATTCAACCTACAGCCTGCACCGCCGCCGCCAGGCGCTGCACCGCCTCGGCGATCTGCGGCACCTCGGGTGCGGCGAACGACAGGCGCATGGTGTGCAGGTCGGGCGCGTCCGCGTAGAAGGCCTTGCCGGGCACGTACAGCACCAGCCGCGCCACGGCGGCCTCGAACAGCGCCTGCGGATCGATGTCGCGCGCGAACGAGGCCCAGACGAACATGCCGCCGGCCGGCGTGACGAAGGACATGCGCCCCGGCAGCTCGCGCGCCAGGCCGTCCGTCAGCGCCAACATGCGGCGCCGGTATTCGGCGCAGGCCCGCGCCACCGCCTGCGGGTAGCGGCCCGACCGCAGGTAGTGCACGGCCACGCTCTGCGCCAGCGGCGAGGTGCACAGGTCCACCGTCTGCTTGGCCACGGTGCAGCGGCGCAGCACGGCGGCGTCGGCCACCATCCAGCCCACGCGCAGGCCGGGCGCGACGGTCTTGGACAGGCTAGCCAAGTAGATCACCGGATTGGCCTCGGGCGCCAGCCGCTGGGCGCAGGCGTACAGCGGTGCGGGCCGCTCGCTGGTGAAGGCCAGCTCGCCGTAGGGATCGTCCTCCACCACCGCCATGCGGTACTGCAGCGCCAGCTGCACCAGCCGCTCGCGCCGCGCCTGCGTCAGCAGCGTGCCGCAGGGGTTGGAGAAACTGGGCACGGTGTAGAGCAGGCGCGGGCGCTCGGCCGCCGGCGTGCGCGCCAGCAGCTCGGCCAGCGCGTCCACATCGAGGCCGTGTGCATCGACCGGCACGCTCAGCACGCGCGCCCCCGCCTGCCGCAGCGCGGCCAGCGTGGCCGGGTAGGCCGGGGTCTCGACGCAGACCGCGTCGCCCGGCTGTACCAGCACGCGCAGCAGCAGGTCGAAGCCCTGCTGCGAACCGGTGGTGACCAGCACCTCGCCCGGCTCGCAAGCGATGCCGCGCGCCCGGCACTGGGCCGCCAGCTGCTCGCGCAGCGCGGGCGAGCCCTCGGTCGCACCGTACTGCAGCGCGCCGGCGCCGGTGGCCAGCGCCTGTGCGGCGGCCTCGGCCAATCCATCCTGGTCGAACAGGCTGGGCGACGGGTAGCCGCCGGCCAGCGACACCATGCCGGGCCGGCCCAGGTAGGGAAACAGCTCGCGGATCGGCGAGCCCTGCGGCTCGGCGAACGCGGGGGTGAAGGCAAAGAACGAAGCCATGGCTATGCAGCCGCGGCCTGGCGCAGCGCGGCGCGCGCCGCCGCCAGCGACTCATCCTGCAGCGTCTGGTACAGCGCGATCTCGTCGTGCACGCTGGCGCCCAGGTCGGCCTCGAAGGCTTGCTGCGCCTGGTTGGCCTGGTAGCGCTTCTGCTCCTCGCCGCCCAGGTTGGACTGGAAGATGCCCGCCGCGCTCACCGGCAAAAAGTCCTCGTAGACAATGGGCTCGGCGCGCAGCGCGCCGGCGGCCAGCAGGTCTTCGACCGCTGTATCGGCATCCGCCGCCACGCCGGTGGCCACGTAGCGGTAGAAGGCCAGCCCCTGCTGGCGCAGGGCGTCGTGCGAATCGGGAAAGGCCTCGAAGGCCGTCGCCAGCCGCTCGGCATAGCCCGCGCCCGCGCTGCCGGCGCCGGCCATGTCGCGCACCTGGGCCAGCAGTTGGTCGTACAGCGCCCGGCCCTTGCGGGTCAATGCCACGCCGCGCTGCTCGATCTCGCCGAAGCGCGCCGTGTGCGTGCCGTGGTCCACGCCGCCGTCGCCGGGAAAGCGCACCGTTTCCTCCAGCGCCTTGAAGCTGGTCTGGCGCAGCAGGATGGGGCAGGCGCGGCGCGGCGGGCCTTCGACCACGTCCTTGGCGTCCATGCCGCGCGCCGGCATGCCGGCCTGGGCGGCGTCGATGTCCAGCGTGCGCGGCGTCAGGTGGTTGATGTGCGGGCCCTTGAAGCAGACCACGTCGGCGACCAAGCGGTGCGCGCGGTGCAGGCGCTCGTAGGTCTCGGCATCGACCGTGGCCTCGCTGTGCCAGCGGAAGGTCTCCAGCGCCTCGGCGACGAAGGCGTCGGCCTCGGCATCGCTCAGCCCGCCGGCCTGCTCGCAGCGCGCGATCAGCGCCAGCGCGCCATCGCTGAAGATGCGGCGCTGGGCCAGGATGGCCGCGGCCTGCGCGCGCAGGGCCGCGTCCTCGATCAGCTCCAGCCGCAGCAGCGAGGTGAAGACGCGGAACGGGTTGCGGTTCAGCGCCGCCTGCGCCACCGGGCGGAAGGCCGTGGAATGCACCGGCACGCCCGCCACCGACAGGTCGTAGTAGCCCACCGCCTCCATGCCCATGACGGCGAACAGCCGCCGCAGCGTGGCCAGTTCCTCGGCCGTGCCGACGCGGATCGCGCCGTGGCGCTCCACGTCCAGCCGGTCCAGCTCGCCGGCCCGGGCCATGGCCTGCTCCAGCTGCGGCTGCCGCGCCAGCACCTCGCCGTTGACCTGGGCCACCAGCGCGATCAGGCTGCCGTACTGCGGCACCTCCTGGCGGTACATCTCGGACATGGCGCGCGCGAAGCGGCCGCGGATCTCGTCGGGGGCGACAAAGGCAGTCATCGTCAAATCAGCAAAGGCAGAGGGAAATTCAAGGGCCCGCGCCAGCTCACTGCTGGGCGTAGGCTTCCAGGGGCTTGTCGTTGGGCGCGGCGATCAGCTGCTTGAGCGTGTCGCTCATCGGCAGGTTCAGCGCCATGTTCTTGGGCGGGATCGGCTGCATGAACCACTTGTCGTAGACCTTGGCCAGCTCGCCGGTCTGCATCAGCTTGACGAGCTGGTCGTCCACGGCCTTCTTGAAGGCCGGGTCATCGCGGCGGAACAGCAGCGCGATGGGCTCCGAGCCCAGCACCTCGCCAACGATCCTGTAGCCCTTGGGGTTGGCCGAGTTGGCGACCACGCCGGCCAGCAGGTTGTCGTCGAGCACGAAGGCGTCGGCGCGGCCCGACTCCAGCAGCATGAAGCTCTCGAAGTGGTCCTTGCCCAGCGTGGTCGGCAGGTTCACGTTGTTGTCCTTGCCGTACTTGCGCAGCAGCTGCACGGCCGTGGTGCCGGCCGAGGCGGCCACGGTGCGGCCGTCGAGCTGCTTGAAGCTGGTGATGCCCGAATCGGCCCGCACCGCCATGCGCACCTGGCTCACGTAGGTGGTGACGGCGAAGGCCACCTGCTTCTGGCGCGTGAGGTTATTGGTGGTCGGGCCGCAGCCGATGTCCACGGTGCCGTTCTGCACCAGCGGCATGGTGTTCTGCGCGGTGAGCGTCATGTATTCGAGCTTGGCCTGCGGCACGATGGCCTTGAGCACGCGCTCGCACAGCTCCACGTGGTAGCCGCCGAACTGGTTGTTGGCGCCGATCGCAAAGGCCATGGGCGCCGAGCTTTCGCGCACGCCCACCACCACCTTGCCGCTGCTGGCGATCTTGTCCAGCGTGCCGCTGCCCTGGGCGAGCGCGGCGCCGCTGGCGGCCACCATGGCGGCCAGCGCCAGCATCTTGAATGAACGGGGCATGTCGTCTCCTTGTCTGGTTCTGCAAAGCCCCTGAGTATTCCAGACGCACCGCCGCCGCCCAAGCGCCGGATTGGAAGCAGTTGATGAGCAAAAGGCAACAACTGCGGCGTGCCGTGCGCTGCGCCGCCACTTTATTTTGATAGCTGCTTGCGCTCGATAAAAAAGGGTTCCAGATGGAAATCCACCTGAAACCCTTATCTGGTGAGCGCGAGCAGCTACTGTTTTTTAAGGCGCCAGCTTGGCCACCAGCGCGGCGGTGGAGGCATCCACGCCCGCCCAGTCGCGCTGCTCGCGGCGCTGGAACAGGTCCTTGGCGAGCTGCTTGCCCAACTCCACGCCCCACTGGTCGAAGCTGTTGATGCCCCACAGCGCGCCGCTGACGAAGACGCGGTGCTCGTATAGCGCGATCAGCGCGCCCAGCGACATGGGGCTGAGCCGCTCCATCAGCAAAAAGGTGCTGGGCCGGTTGCCGGGGCAGTACTTGGGGCCGGTCTCGTCGGGGCGCCCCACCAGCAGGGCCTGGGCCTGGGCGATGGCGTTGATGACGAGGTTGTTCTGGTGGCTCTCGAAGAACTCGCCGCCCACGCGCGCGGCGATGAACTCCACCGGCACCACGTCGCGGCCCTGGTGGATCATCTGGAAGAAGGCGTGCTGGCCATTGGTGCCGGGCTCGCCCCAGACCACCGGCGAGGTCGCGTAGGCCAGGCGCTCATCGGCCGCGTCCATGCCCTTGCCGTTGCTCTCCATCTCGAGCTGCTGCAGGTAGGCCGACAGCCGGCGCAGGCCATGGCTGTAGGGCGCGACGCAGCGCGTGGCAAAGCCGTGGAAGTTGCGGTACCAGAGGTCGAGCAGGCCCAGGCGCACCGGCAGGTTGGCCTCGAGCGGCGCGGTCTTGAAGTGCACGTCCATGTCGTGCGCGCCCTGCAGCAGCGCGCGGAAGTGCTCGCTGCCCACGGCGATGGCGATCGGCAGTCCGATCACCGACCACAGCGAATAGCGCCCGCCCACCCAGTCCCAGAAGCCCAGCGTGGTGTCGATGCCGAACTCGGCCGCGGCCGTCTCGTTGGTGGTCAGCGCCCAGAAGTGCTGCGAGACCGACAGCGCCGCCGCGCGGTCGACCGAGCCGCCCTGCTGCAAAAACCAGTCGCGCGCCGAGTGCGCGTTGACCATGGTCTCCAGCGTGGTGAAGGACTTGGAGGCGATCAGGAACAGCGTGCTCTCGGGCCGCACCTGGTGCAGCACATGGCCCAGCTCGTGGCCGTCGACGTTCGAGACGAAGTGCAGTCGCTTGCCGGGCATGTGCCAGTCGGCCAGCGCGTTCACCACCATGGCCGGCCCCAGGTCGGAGCCGCCGATGCCGATGTTGACGATGTCGGTGATGTGGGGGTTGGCGCGCACCTGCTCGGCCAGCGCCAGCATGCGGCCCAGGCTCTGGTGCACATCCGCCAGCGCGTCGCGCACGGGCTGCGGGCTGGCGGGCAGCCAGTCCTGAAGGCCCTGCGCAGGCTGGCGCAGCAGCCAGTGCATGACGGCGCGGCCCTCGGAGTTGTTGATGGGCTCGCCGGCGAACATGGCGTCGCGGTAGCGCTCCAGCCCGCATTCGCGCGCCAGCTGCAGCAGCAGCTGCTGGGCCTGGTCGTCGATGAGGTTCTTGGACAGGTCGGCGAACAAATGCGGTGCCTGCTGGCTCCAGCGCGCCAGGCGCGTGGCGTCGGTGGCGAAGGCATCGCGCAGGTCGAAGGCGCGGCCCTGGTCGTCGTAGTGCTGGCGCAGCTGCTGCCAGGCCGGCGCGCGGTCGCAGCGCAGCCGGTCTTCGTTCAACGGGCGGTTCATGCGGCTTGCAGCAGTTTGTCGAGCTTGACGGCATCGGCCGCAAAGGCGCGGATGCCTTCGGCCAGCTTCTCGGTGGCCATGGCGTCTTCGTTCAGCGCGTAGCGGAAGCTGGCTTCGTCGTACTGCACGCGGTCGAGTTTCAGCTGCTTGGCGGCACTCTCCGACAGGGCCTGCGGCACCGGCTGCTCGGACGCCGCCAGCTGCGCCAGCAGCTCGGGCGAGATGGTGAGCAGGTCGCAGCCGGCCAGCGCCAGGATCTGGCCCACGTTGCGGAAGCTCGCGCCCATCACCTCGGTGGCGATGCCGAAATGCTTGTAGTACTGGTAGATGGCGGCCACCGACTTCACGCCCGGGTCGTTGGCCCCGGCCATGGCGGCCTCGTCCCAGCTGCTGCCGGCCTGCTTCTTGTACCAGTCGTAGATGCGGCCGACGAAGGGCGAGATCAGCTGCACCTTGGCCTGGCCGCAGGCCACGGCCTGGGCGAAGGAGAACAGCAGCGTGAGATTGGTGCGAATGCCCTTGCCTTCAAGTTGGCGCGCGGCCTCGATACCTTCCCAGGTCGAGGCCACCTTGATCAGCACGCGGTCGGTGGACACGCCCTCGGCCCGGTACAGCGCCACGATGCGCTCGGCGCGCGCCACGCTGGCGGCGGTGTCGAACGACAGGCGCGCGTCCACCTCGGTGGAGACGCGGCCGGGGATGATGGACAGGATCTCGCTGCCGAAGCGCACCAGCAGCCGGTCGATGATCTCGTCCAGCGGCTTGCCGCGGTGCTGCTGCACCGTCTGCGCCAGCAGCGGCGCGTATTCGGGCTTCTGCACGGCCTTGAGGATCAGCGACGGGTTGGTGGTCGCGTCCTGCGGCTGGTACTGCGCCAGCTGGTTGAAGTCTCCGGTATCTGCCACCACGGTGGTCAGGGCTTTGAGCGCATCGAGTTGGGTCATGGTCTTGTCTCGCAAATAGGCTGAAAAGGCTTCACGCTAGCGTAGCGCAGTTTCGGCAGGGATTGTAGAGACTTCCCTGTGAACATGAAACTGAGTTACATTGATAACAACGAAATTTTTCAGGAAGTTTCATGAGCTTTGACCTGGTGTTGTTTGGGGGAACCGGCGATCTGGCCTGGCGCAAGCTGCTGCCGGCGCTGTTCCAGTCGTTCCGGCACGGCAGCCTGCCGGCGGGCGGGCGCATCATCGGCGTGGCGCGCGACGCGATGAGCGACGACGAGTACCGCGCGCTGATCGGCTCGCGCCTGGCCTCGGTCGAGGGCGACAAGCGCCCGAGCGACGAGGAGTTCGCCGCCTTCGCCCAGCTGCTGCACTACCAGCGCATGGACCTGTCGAGCAGCGCCGACTACGCCGCGCTGGGCGAGCTGCTGCGCGCGCGCAACGCCGACACCGTGGTGATGTACCTGGCCACCGCGCCCTCGCTGTTCACCCGGGCCTGCGAAGAGCTCGGCGCCGCGGGCCTGGCCACGGCCAACACCCGCGTGGTGCTCGAAAAGCCCCTGGGCCACGACCTGGCCTCGAACCGCAGCATCAACGCCGCCGTGCGCAAGGTGTTCAGCGAGCGGCAGATCTTCCGCATCGACCACTACCTGGGCAAGCCCTCGGTGCAGAACCTGCTGGCGCTGCGCTTCGGCAATGCCTTCTTCGAGCCACTGTGGCGGCGCGAGAACGTGGCCAGCATCGAGATCACCATGGCCGAGCGCCTGGGCGTGGAGCAGCGCGGCGCCTTCTACGACAAGACCGGCGCGCTGCGCGACATGGTGCAGAACCATGCGCTGCAGCTGCTGTGCGCCATCGGCATGGAGCCGCCGGTCAGCGCCCACGCCGACGCGATCCGCGACGAGAAGCTCAAGGTGCTGCGCTCGCTCAAGCGCTGGACGCCCGAGAGCATCCACCGCGACGTGGTGCGCGGCCAGTACAGCGCCGGCCAGCTCGGCGGCAGCGACGTGCCCGGCTACCGCCAGGAAGAAGGCGTGCCCGCCAGCAGCCAGACCGAAACCTTCGTCGCGCTGCGCACCGAGATCAACAACTGGCGCTGGGCCGGCGTGCCCTTCTTCGTGCGCACCGGCAAGCGGCTGGCGGGGCGCGAGGCCTCGATCGTCGTGCACTTCCGCCAGGTGCCGCACGCCATCTACCGCACGCCGCTGGGCGCGGCGAACCGCCTCGTCATCCACCTGCAGCCGCGCGACGGCCTGAGCCTCCACCTGATGGCCGCCGGGCAGGGCCAGCCCGGCGCGGACGGCATACAGATCCTGTCGCCGGTGGAGCTGGACCTGGACTTCGACCAGCGCTTCGGCAGCCACCGCGTGGGCGCCTACGAGCGCTTGCTGCTCGACGTGATCGGCGGCCGGCTGAACCTCTTCGTGCGCGCCGACGAGCAGGAAGCCGCCTGGCAATGGGTAGAGCCCATCCTGCACGACTGGGCCGAGGCCAACACGCGCGGCGAAATGCCCCGCCCCTACGCCGCCGGCAGCTGGGGCCCCAGCGCCGCCAGCGCCCTGGTGGCGCGCGATGGGCACAGCTGGATGGAAGAGTTCTGATGCTGGACCGCATCACCGCCTCCCTGCCCTCGCTGGCGCCGGCCGAGCAGCGCGTGGCGCGCCTGGTGCTGGCCGACCCGCGCGCCTTCGCCACGCTGCCGGTGCGCGAGCTGGCCGCGCGCTCGCATGTGAGCAAGCCCACCGTGGTGCGCTTTTGCCGCAGCATGGGGTACGACGGCCTGGCCGACTTCAAGCTCAAGCTCGCCGGCAGCGTGAGCGAGGGCGTGCCCTTCATCCACCGCAGCGTGGACGCCGACGACAAGACCGGCGACGTGCTGGTGAAGGTGGTGGACAACTCGGTCGCCGCCTTCCTGCAGTACCGCAACGCCGCCAGCACGCTGGCGCTGGATGCGGCCGCCAGCTCGATCGCCGCCACCTGGCGCACCGGCAAGCGCATCGAGTTCTACGGCGCGGGCAACTCCGGCATCGTCGCGCAGGATGCGCAGCACAAGTTCTTCCGCCTGGGGGTGATCACGCTGTCCACCAGCGACGGCCACATGCAGGTGATGAGCGCCACGCTGCTCGGCCCGGGCGACTGCGCCATCATCATCTCGAACTCGGGCCATACGCGCGACCTGATGGACGCAGCCGAGATCGCGCGGCGCAACGGCGCCACCACCATCGCCATCACCGCCAGCGGCTCGCCGCTGGCCAAGGCCTGCCACATCCACCTGGCCGCCGACCACCCCGAGGGCTACGACCGCTACAGCCCCATGGTCTCGCGCCTGCTGCACCTGCTGATCATCGACGTGCTGGCCACGGCCGTGGCGCTGCGCATCGGCGAGCCGCTGCAGCCGGTGCTGCAGCAGATGAAGGACAACCTGCGCGCCAAGCGCTACACCTGAGGCGCCGCGGGCCGCGCTCCGGTGCGGCTATGCCGGTCGATCAGCTCGTGCAGCAGCTCCTTGAGCACAGCCACCTTCCCGGGATCGAGCGGCCGCAGCACTTCGCGCTCGTGGGCTGCGGCCTTTTCCATCAGGCCGGCGACGAGGCGGCGGCCGCTGCGCGTGACACGCACCAAGGTGTAGCGGCGGTCGTCGAGGCTGGTGCTGCGCTCGACATGGCCCTGCGCCTCGAGCCGCGAAACCAGGCGCGTGACCGTGGGCTGCTTGCTCACGGTGGTCTGCGCCAGCTCCGAGATCGCCATCCCGCCATGGCTGGCCAGCGTGGACAGCACGCGCCATTCGAGTACCGACAACCCCTGCTGCTCCACGACCTCGTGGAACTCGGTGGACACCAGGTGCCAGGCCTGCCCCAGCAGCGCGGGCAGGTAGTTGTCAACAAACGCCTGGTTTTTTGCCATGCCGCGCGCAGCCTTTTCCATTTCCCGATCCTGCGGGAATTCTAGCGTTGCGGCCACCTTCCCCGCCTGCGCTCTCCACCCGAATCATGGAGAGTATTTGCATGAATATTCATATATTTTCTGCCGGATGGCCAAAGCGCGGGTTTTCCTCGATTTCCCTTGATGCTCATCGACTTACGATTCCGCGAATCCCTCTGAGGAGCTGCCCGATCCGGTGTGAAAAAGCGCTCCAGTGCATGACAAATCATGCACGCGCAGGCTAGCAACCGCAGCCGCAGATTGCCTGGAAAGGAACCCCGATGCCACCGATTGCTTCCGCCGCGCCCTTGCCGTTCGCGCCGCTGGCCGTGGAGCGCTTTTCCAGCGTGCCCGACCGGCTGCTGTTCGCGTCGGCGGACGTGGATGAGGTCCGCTCCATGGTGGGCCGTGTCATGAAACCCCACCAGTTGCACCGCACCACCGGCGGCAGCGAACGCCTCGATGCGCGCATGTACCACGCCAGCCTGGGCGACGTGTGCCTGAGCCGCCTGCGCTATGGCGCCTCCGTGGACATCGCGCCGGGGCCGCTCGAGAGCTTCTTCCTCGTGCAGATGCCGCTGGCCGGCCAGGCGCGGATCGACTCCGGCGGCCAGCGCCTGGAGTCGAACCAGCAGATGGCCTCGGTGCTGAGCCCGGACGACGAAACCCGCATGCACTGGAGCGCCAACGCCGACCAGCTGATGATCCGCATCGCCCGCCCGCAGGTCGAGCGCGCGCTCGCCAGCCAGCTGGGCCATCCGCTCAGGCAGCCGCTGCGCTTCGAGCTGGGCTTCCAGTGGCAGGCCAGCGCGCCCTGGCGCTGCCTGCTGTCCTACCTGCTCGACTGCACGACACAGCATGCCGACCTCGCGCAGAACAAGCTGCTGGTCGCCCAGATCGAGCAGCTCGCCACGCTGGTGCTGCTCAGCTCGCACCGGCACAACCACAGCGAAGCGGCACCGGCGCGCTGCGGCACCGTGCTGCCGCGCCACGTGCGGCGCGCGCAGGACTTCATGCAGGCCCACGCGCACGAGCCGCTGGGCGTGGAGCAGCTGGCCGACGTGGCCGGCGTGAGCCTGCGCAGCCTCTATGCCGGCTTCAAGGATTTCCTGGGCGTGAGCCCGATGCAGTACCTGCGCGACCTGCGCATGGAGCGCGCGCGCAGCGAGCTGCTCGCCGGCGAGGCCAGCAATGTGGCCGCCGTGGCGCTGCGCTGGGGCTTTGCGCACCTCGGGCGCTTCAGCAGCGAATACCGGCAGCGCTACGGCGAATCGCCCAGCCAGACCCTGCGCCGGCGCTGAGGCGGGGGTTCGAAAAAATCCGCCCCGGACTATTCGGCCCAGGGCGGAAACCTCCAGTCAACTCGCTCAGAAGGGAATGCTGGCCTTCACGAACAGCTGCTGGCCCTCGGGCCGGTTGCGCACGCTGAACTCCTTTTGCCATTTCAGGGTGAAGAGCACGCCCTTCTCGTTGGCATAGCGGATCGACGGCCCGATGCCCACCGCCCGCGCCTTGCCCATGGCGCCGTTGGGGCCGCTGTCGTCGCTGACCTGCTGGAACACATGCCCGCCGATGCCGGCCACCCAGCCATTGCCAAAGCCCCAGCCCGCGGCGTAGTCGGCATGGATCGCCTGGCCCGAGCGCGTCTGCGTGTCGCCGTTGCGGCGGTTGATGTCGTACATGAGCTTCAGGTCGGCATTGAAGCCCTGGGGCTGCATGTAGGTGAGGGCCCAGACCGGCTGGAAGGTCCAGTAGTTCTTGCCGAGGCTGGACGGGTCGCTGGCGCGATAGCTGCCCGTGGGCGCATAGACGTCCAGGCCCACCACCTGGTGCAGCGCCGGCGAATGGTGGTAGCCCAGCGCCGCCCCCAGCGTGAGGTCGCCCAGGCCCGAGCTTTTGAACGTTGCCCCGTTGGCGCGGAACTTCACGTCCAGCAGCGGCGCAATCGCATGGAACGCCAGCTGCCCGCCGGCCACCGTCTGGTCGGTCACCCAGACCAGGCGCGGCGCGAGCACGTTCACATCGACCTTGAAGTCCTGCAGCAGCGACTGGCCGCTGTTGCCGCGCAGCTTGTCGTAGCGCAGCGCGCCGCCATAGAGCAGGACATGCACGCCGGGCGGCGGCAGCGCCCCCGCCAGGTAGTTCTCCAGCCCGTCGGGGTAGACGCCGAGGCCACCGCCTTCGGTCGCCTGGGCGCTGGTGGCCGCGCCGATGGCGGCGGCAAGGCCTATCGCGCCGGCCAGGGCGCGTTTGAATCGGGTGTTGCTGTTCACGGTCTTGTCTCCTGTTTGCTTGTCGTTGATGGATAGGCCGGACTACGCGAGCATCTGCGCCACGCGGTAGCCCGAGCCGGCGCCCAGCCCCGGCCCCGGGTGCGTGCTGGCACCGATGTGGAACACGTTCGCCACCGGCGTGCGGTGGCCGCGCGCCCCCCGGCTGCCGGCAAAGGGCCGGAGCCAGAAGAACTGGTCGGGCGAGCAGACGCCGGCATAGGGGTCGCCGCCCACCAGGTTGCAGTTGAGGGCCTCCAGGTCCGCCGGCGAATACGCCTTGCGGCCGACGATGCGTTCGCCCAGCCCCGGCATCACCCGTTCGAGCCGCGCCTGCACGCGGTCGGCAAAGGCCTCGCGCACCTCATCGGTCCAGCGGCCGTCCGCCGGCACGGCGATCTCGCCGGCGGCATCGCCGCGCAGCCGCACGGGCAGCTCCTGCATCTGGATCCACAGGATCCATCCGCCATGCGGCGCGCGCGAGGGGTCGGCCACCGTAGGCTGGCCGATGCCCAGCGTCGGCCGCGCCGGCAGCAGGCCGTTGTTGGCCTCGGTGACGGAAGCGCAGACC
The DNA here is from genome assembly GCF_054782535.1 of Comamonas humi. Taxonomy (NCBI): domain Bacteria; kingdom Pseudomonadati; phylum Pseudomonadota; class Betaproteobacteria; order Burkholderiales; family Comamonadaceae; genus Comamonas; species Comamonas humi. The sequence continues at coordinate 388,300 of NZ_BAAGSH010000007.1, forward strand.
TGCTCCAGCCCTTCGGTGAGGTGCACCAGCGGCACGCGCAGCAGCTCGGGCTCCTTCCAGGCCGGCGGGGCGCTGAGCGCGAAATGGATCTGCATGCCACCGCGCCCGTAGGCATAGCCTTCGGCGCGCGAGCGCAGCTCGGGCGGCGTGTCGCCGAGCAGCTGCGCGTAGAGCTGTTTCGGTGCCACGCTGCAGACCACCGACTCGCTGGCGGTAAAGCGCCTGCCGTCGGCGGTGCGCACGCCCGTCGCCCGTTGGCGCCTGCCCCGGCCTTCGGTGTCGATGCGCTCGACCTGCGCATTGCAGACGAGCGCGCCGCCGTGCCCCTCGATGGTGCGCACCAGCGCCTGCACCAGCTGGCTGCCGCCGCCCTTCACCACCGGCATGCCGCCGCTCACGACGGCGGCAAAGGTGAGCTTGCCGATGAGGGCCGACGTGGCATCGTCCGGCCCCAGGCCGGAATGCAGGGTCCACGGCGCCATGAGGGCGCGCGCGGTGTCCGATTGCAGATTGCGCTGCGACCAGCGCCGGAAGTTCTCCAGCGCGCTGCCCGCATAGGCCAGCAGGCCGTCGGTGCCGCGCCTGCGCCATTCGGACCACAGCAGCTTGAGCATGGGCCAGCCGTAGGGATCGCCGCCCAGCAAGCCGAAGGTCAGGGCCGCATCGCGCCCGAACAGCTCGGCGGCCATGGCCTGCAGCGCCGCGCCGTCGCCGGGCGCGATGGCGTCGAGCCGGCGCGCGGCGTCGTCCAGGTCTTGCCGGAGCGCGAGCCCGCGGCCATCGGGCCAGACCAGTCCCGTGGTGTATTCGGGGACCAGGAACTCGAGCCCGGCCTGCGCGAGCGCCGGCTTCAGCGCCGCGTAGCCGGGGCTGCCGGTGAACAGCGGGTACCACGACGACATCACCTCGTGGTGGTAGCCCGGGAACAGCTCCTCCGTGCGGATGCAGCCGCCCGGGCGATCGTTGCGCTCCAGCACCAGCACCCGCTTGCCGCGCAGGGCCAGCAGGGCGGCGCCCACCAGCGAATTGATGCCGCTGCCGACGAAGATGATCTGCGTATCGCCTGCCATGGGCTCACTCCACCAGCGCCAGCACGCGCAGCGGGCTGCCCGAGCCGCCTTCGATCTTGAGCGGCGCAGCCACGATCAACGCGCCCTGCGGCGGCAGCTGGTCGAGGTTCTTCAGGCACTGCAGGCCGTAGCGGTTGGCGCCGTGCATCAGCGTATGGCAGGGATAGGCCACGGGCCAGGCGTAGGACTGCCCGGCATCGGTATTGATGGTCTCCACGCCAAAGCCATGCACCTGGCGCTGGTGGATCAGCCATTCCACCGCCTCTTGCGTGGGGCCGGGCGTGTGCGCGCCGTCCTCGCGCAGGTTGAGGAAGGCCGCGGCGTCGTGCGCCTTCAGCGACCAGTCGGTGCGCAGCAGCACCCAGGCGCCCGCGGGGATGCGGCCGTGGCGCTCTTCCCACGCCTGCAGGTGGGCGACGGTGAGCAGCCAGTCCGGGTCCTCGGCCACCTCGGCGCAGGCATCCACCACCACCGCCGGCGCGATGAAGTTGCCCGGCGCGATGGTGTCCACGCTGTTGTGCGGATGGTCGCGGCCGCTGATCCAGTGCACCGGCGCGTCGAAGTGCGTGCCGGTGTGCTCGCCGCAGCTGAAGTTGTTCCAGTACCAGCCCGGCCCGGCCTCGTCGTAGTGCGAGATGCGCTCGATGCGGAAGCCCTGCACCTGGCCGAACTGGGGCGGCAATTGCAGCGCCGGAAACGAGGGCGAGAGGGTCTGCGTCAGGTCGACCACCCGGATGCGGCCGCTGGCCAGCCGGGCGGCCAGCGCGGACAGCACGGATGCGGGGGCGTTGTCTTGGCTCATATCGTGGTCTTTCTCAGGATGGCTGGCCGGGGCCCGGCTCGATGGGATGCAGGCTGGTGAAGCGCCCGGCATGGAATACCAGCGGCGTGCCCGGCGCGCTGCGGGCGCGCACCACGCGCCCCACCACCAGCAGGTGGTCGCCGGTGTGGCGGCTGTGGTCGTTGGCGCACACCAGCGTGGTGACCGCGCCGCGCAGCACGGGCACGCCCTCGGGCGAGACCAGCAGGTCCAGCTCCGCGAACTTGTCAGCGACCGCGGGATTGGCGAAGCGCCGCGCCAGCGCCTCGTGCTCGCGCGGCAGCACGTGGATGGCGAAGTGCACGCAGTCGCGGAACACGGCCAGGCTGGGCGAATGGTTCACCAGGCTCCAGAGCACCAGCGGCGGCTCCAGCGACAGCGAGGCGAACGAGTTGATCGTCAGCCCCACGGGCCGGCCGTCGGCCGCGCGCGTGGTGACGATGGCAACACCGGTCGGGTAGCTGCCCAGCAGCGTGCGCAGCGCGCGGGGCTCGAGGTCGGCGCTGCCCCAGTCGGGATGCGGGTCGGCATCGCCCCGGCGGCTTTCTTCGATGGCAAGACAGGCGGACATGGGCACCTCCTCAGGCCGCGGCCGGCACCGCTTGCTGGTGCCCGGCAATCAGCTGCCCGGCGGCGGCGGCATCGTCCCAGGCCGGGAAGTAGCTGGGCGGATGGTTGAAGCCGTTGGCCAGGGCCGAGGCCAGCGTCGGCAGTTGGCTCGCCGCGCCCAGCAGCTGCAGCACATGCGGCGGCGGCGGCGTGAGCAGCGAATTGGTCCAGCGCACCACCCACTGGGCATAGTCCCAATAGCGCTCGAAGGTCTGCTCCATCCACTCGCACGTGTAGGCCTGCTCGCCGCGGGAGAGGATCGCATCCAGGTAGACCTGGGCGGCCTTGGCCGCGTTGTTGGAGCCCTGGCCGGTGATCGGGTCGTTGGTGACCACCGCATCGCCCAGGCCGAACACCAGGCGCCCGGACGGCAGCGTCAGCACGGGCTTGCGCACCGTGGGCGCAAACGCGCCGGCCAGCACGCCGCGCTCGTCCGTCAGCTCCACATGGCGCGCGCGCTCGGCCTCCCAGGGCAGGAAGGTGTCGAGAAAGCGCTTGCTCGTTGCCAGGTGCTCGGCCGGCGTCTTCACGTCCTTCCAGCAGTCCAGCGGGCCGCCCGGCACGCCCTCGAACACCATGATGTCGCAGGGGCCGGAGAAGGTGAGCGCCGGGAACACGAAATACTCGCCCACACCCGGCACCAGGTTGAACGACACGCGCGAGTATTCCGGCGTCGGCCGGAGGCCGTGCACGTAGGTCAGCGCCAGCGCCCGCTGCGGCCTGTCGAACGGCGAACGCGCGGCATCGCGCTCGAACAGCCGCACGACCTCGCCCTTGCCGGCCGCGAGGATCACCAGGTCGTGCGTGTCCGCCAGCGACTCCAGCTCGGCAATGCCGGCATCCATGATCTGCACGCGGCCGCCACGCGCCTCGATCTGCTCCAGCCAGACGGGCATCTTCAGCCGCTGGTCCACCGACTGCGCGGGCCGGTCGAGCCGCGCGCTCCAGTCGATGACCTTGGCGCCTGCCTGCTCCGGGTGCGGCACGGCAAAGCCAATGCCTTCCACGGGCGGGCAGGTGTCCTCCCAGTCGTTGATGCCCAGCCCGCGCTCCACGTCGAGCGATGGCGCGAACATGCACTGGCTGGACGTGACCTTGCCCGCGCGGATCTCGTCCGGCGTGCGGTTGGTCACCACCGTCACCTGGTAGCCCTGGTCCAGCAGCCCGAAGGCCACGGGCAGGCCCGCCTGGCCGCCCCCCACGATTGCAACGCTGCGCATAGATGTCTCCTGAGTGATTGGTATGGATGTCGGTGAAGCGGCCTTTACTGCGCCAGCCTCGGGATGGCCGGCTGCGCCTGCTCCGGCCCCATGGCCGAGTAGCCGCCGTCCACGGCGTAGTCGGCGCCGGTCACGAACGAGGCATGGCCCGAGAGCAGGAAGGCCACGACGTCGGCGACCTCGTGCGGATCGCCCACGCGGCGCAGCAGATGGAAGTCCGCCGCCACGCGGTCGGTCTTGGCGCGGTCGCCGTGGGTGAGCTCGTCCATCACGCGCGACCAGGTCCAGCCCGGCGACACGGAGTTCACCCGGATGCCGTCCTCGGCGAAGTCCATGGCCATGCTGCGCGTGAGCTGCACCAGCGCGGCCTTGGAGACCGGGTACAGCCAGCGCCCCGTCTGCGCCACCTTCGAGGAAATGCTGGTGAGGTTGACGATGGCGCCGCCACCCGCGGCCTTCAGGTGCGGCCGCACGGCGCGGGCGGCCATCACCGCGCTCACCAGGTTCACGTCCAGCGCCTGGAGCCAGTCGGCGCGCGCGGAGGCCGCGCCGTCATCGAGATAGGTAGCGGCCAGGTTCACCAGCCCGTCGATGCGCCCGAAATGGCTGGCCACGCCGGCCACGGCCGCATCGAGCTGCTCGTCCTGCGTGATATCCACCGGCCAGAACCGCGAGGCCGCGGCGTCCTCGGCGGCGACCCGGGCGCCGTTGGCGGCATCGATATCGAACAGCGCCACCCGCGCCCCGTAGCCGCGCAGGGCCCGCACGACACCCGCGCCGATCAATGTCGCGCCACCCGTGACGATGACGCACTTCCCTTGCAAATCCTTCATGCCTGTCTCCGTTCGCTGTCGTTCTTGCGCAGCTCGTTGCTGCGTGGAACGAATGGTGGAACGAAGTAGCGACCGGCAGGTATCCACGCCGCGCGCAGACTATCCAGCGCATGCAGGTATGGCGGGAATCAGGGGTGAGCGGGCATGCCGCACTGCTCGGAGGGCGCTATGGTGCTGCGCATCGGTAGGCACCGCGAGGGACCGCGCTGCCTTCAAGGCCGAAGATTTTTGCTATGAATAAAATAGCTTTTGGCGCTTGATACGCCTAATCATCAACGTCATACTGCACTGAATATCAAGAACAGAAAGCGCAAACAGCTTTCATTTTGATAGCATCAAATCCCCATCCAGTTGCCAAACCGGTCCTTGTACTTGACCTGGTTCACGTTTCTGGAAACGCCATCGTAGAAAAAGCTGCTGTGGCCGATCACCTGCCCCGCGGCGTCCAGGGCATCGCAGCGCACATTGAGCCCGTTCTGCCCATCGGCACGGCAGGCCACGTCGCGGCCGGCGCTGTACACCACGCCATCATGGTCAATGGTCTGCAGGCTGAACACCCGTGAGAAATCCCGCTCCCGGCTCGCCGCCGGATCGCTGCTGCGGAAGAGCATATGCCACGAGCCCAGCAACTGCTCGGGCAGGCTGGCCTCAATGCCCAGCGTCAGCTTGGTGATGCGCTTGGCGGGCTCACCCGGCAGCGTGATCGTGCCCTCGGTGGCCCGGCCCGGCCTACGGCTGCCGGGCGTGCTTTCGTGCTCCATGGCCAGGCGCAGCTCGCCGGCATCCTCCGCCAGGCTTGCCACCAGCGGGCCCGAGCCAAAGTAGCGCCCCTGCTGGTAGCGCAGCAGCGGGCCCCGGGCCACCGAGCCCGCCTCATACGGAGCCGCCATGGCATGGAAGCTGGAGCGGCCATCGCGGCCATAGTCGAACATCTGCAGCATCGCAATGCCATCCTGCACATCGACATTCAGGCCCCGGCCGGGAGCGCCATCGATCTCGTCGGCCACCATCCACACGCCGTTCGCCGGCATGCGCCGGCCGTTCAAGCAGGCATAGCCATCGGCCACATCGATCTGCGCAATGAACATGCAGCCCGTGATGACCAGGCCACCAGCCACCATGGTCTGGTGGCCAAACAGGGGCTGGAGGGTGCCGTTGCGCCATTCCACCTGCCCCCTGACATCGGCGGCAAAGCGCTGAATCTGCACGCGCCTGATGGGCGGCTCCGTGCCCTCCTCGGCCTCGCAGTCCCACTGCTCCGACGCTGGCGCCTTCACACAGCGCAGCCATGCGTTGGGCGTGCTCTTGTCCTTTCCGCGAAGCGACAGCCGGTACGCACCCCCGTCATCTCTCTGCAAGTGAGCATTCCAGCCATATACGGGGGTTCGGTGCTCGTCCACCGCGTACAACGACATCTGTCGGCCAATGCGATCCGGATTGGCGGGATCCTCCGCGGCCGCGCCCACGGCGAAGCGCCGGATCGCCACCTCGGGCTCGCCCGGAAACTGGATGCTGCCCGTGACGCCATCGGTGAACCGCAGCGTCACCTCGCCCGCCGTTCCATCGGCCCGCCCGCTTTGCGCCGGTCCACCCAGCCAGCGGCCATCGCGGTACTGCTGCAGCGTGGTGGTGACGGCATGGCCCGCCAGTTCGCCGGCGGCGGCGTGGAAGGCCGCCGAACCATCGGCACGGTAGTTGAACACCTGCAGGTACAGGGCATTGCCGCGCACCTCGATGCCCAGCCCGCGGCCCGGCTGGCCATTGAGCTCGGCATCCACCACCCAGGTCCCTGCCTGGGGCGTGAAATCGCGCGCCGCCCAGGCCGCAGCCGACAGCGACAGGCTCGCCGACACCAACACGTTCGTGACTGTCTTCCCCATTGCAAGCTCCCTCCTGGAAATCAATGGCGATTGGCTTCAAACTTGGACATGGCCACTCCGTTCTGTATCTTCACCTCCAGCTTGACGCTGGAAATGATACGCACACCTTACCCGGATGAAACCATCAAAAAACATAGCATCTCATGTTTGTTTTTCAATGAATTTTTGAAGAACCCTCCAGAGGCAGCGCCCCCACACGAGTCCACGAGCATCCATGAACCACGCCTGCCCCCTCTGCAGCGCCGACCTGTCGCGGCAAAGGCCCCGGAAAATCCCGCTGCGCGGCGAGTCGCGCTGGCTGGCCTTGCGCTGGCATCTGGAGTGCCCGTCCTGCGGCGGCGCGCTCCAGGAAAATCCGCATCCCTTCGAAAAGGCCGTGCTTCCCGTGCTGCTGCTGGGGGTTGGCCTGCTGAACTTCCTGACCTATTGCTTCGGATGGAAGGCCTCGCTGCCGGTGGCCACCGCCTGCTTCGCCCTGGTCGTGCTCGGGCCCTTCGTGGGCCGAGCCATCGCCGTGCCGCGGGACTGGCGCCGGTACGTTCCGGGCTCGCAAGCCAGGCACTAGGCGCCGGCCCGGTCGGCCCTCCCCCACCTACAGGTAGATATCCACCGTGGTTTTCTCGCCGTCCGCACCGGGGCGAAAGCGCATGGCCACGGCCTCCTGCCCGACGGGGCCGAGACGGCGCCAGATCGAGTCCTGCGCGTTCAGCGGATGGCCTGCGATGTAGAACTGCGTGGTCAGCTCGCGGCCCTGGTGGAAGACCTTGGCGTGGATGTGGGGCGTGCGCCCGGGATACGGCACCGGCTTGATGGTGCGGAAGCGAAAGGCGCCCCGGGCGTCCGCGACGGCCTGGCCGAAGCCCTGGAAGTAGGCGTCGCGCGCGGCAGGGTTGGAGTCGCCGGTGTGCAGGTAGCGGCCGTGGGTGTCGACCTGCCAGATCTCGACGCGGGCGCCGGCGGCGGGCGAGCGGTCGGCGGCGAACACGCGGCCCTTCAGCTGGATGATCTCGCCGCCGGCCTCGCGCACCGCGCCGTCGATCTTCACCAGGTCCTGGTTCTGGTCGCTGCCGCGCATGGAGCGGCTGGGGTAGTACGGGCCTTCGGTCTGGGCCGGGGTCCGCGTCTGCGCCCAGGCCGGCGCGGCCGGCGGCAGCCAGGCGGCCAGGCCCGACACCACGGCCAGGGTTTCGCGTCTTCTCAGCTTCATTCCTTCCTCCTTCGGTGATGGAGCCCGGCCGGAAGCCGCCAGCCGCTATGCCGCCACCGGCTGCAGCGCGATGCGCCCTTCCTCCACCGCGTGGCAGGCGACCTTGACGCCGCCGTCGTCGAGGAGCTGCGGGCGCTCGCTGCGGCAGCGGTCGTTGGCGTGGGGGCAGCGCGGGTTGAAGGCGCAGCCGCTGGGCGGGTTCAGCGGGTTGGGCACCTCGCCCTGCACCGGCGTGCGCGCCTTGCCGGTGTCGTGCATCTTGGGGATGGCGTCGAGCAGCATGCGCGTGTAGGGGTGGCGCGGCGCCGAGAACAGCACGGCCTTGTCGGCCAGCTCCACCAGGCGGCCCAGGTACATCACGCCGACCTGGTCGCTCACATGGCGCACCACGGCGAGGTTGTGCGAGATGAACAGATAGGTGAGCCCGCGCTGGCGCTGCAGGTCCTTCATGATGTTGAGCACCTGGGCCTGCACCGAGACGTCGAGCGCCGAGGTGGGCTCGTCGCAGACCAGGAACTCGGGCTCGGTGGCCAGGGCGCGCGCAATCGAAATGCGCTGGCGCTGGCCGCCCGAGAACTGGTGCGGGTACTTGGCCATGTCCAGCGGCGCCAGGCCCACCTGCACCAGCAGCTCGGCCACGCGGGCCTTGAGCTGCTCGACATTGGTGGCCAGGCCGTGCTCGCGCAGCGGCTCGCCGATGATGTCCTCGACCGTCCAGCGCGGGTTGAGGCTGGCGTATGGGTCCTGGAAGATCATCTGCACGCGCCGGCGCATGGCGCTGGCCTTGGGGTCGCGGAAGGCGGCGTGCGCGTCCTGCCCGTCGAAGGCGAAGCTGCCGCGCGTGGGCGCGTACAGCCCCACCAGCAGGCGCGCGACGGTGCTCTTGCCGCAGCCGGACTCGCCGACCAGGGCCAGCGTCTTGCCCTTCTCGATGTCGAAGCTCACGCCGTCGACGGCGTGCAGCAGGCTGCGCGGCTTGCGTTCGAGCACGCGGTTGAGCCAGGGGGCGGAGACGTCGAAGGTCTTGGCCAGGTCGCGGGCCTGCACCAGCGGCGCGGCGGGGGTCGTGGGTTTCATGCGGGCTCCTCGCTGGTGGCGGCGTTGGCGCCGGGCGCCACGGAATCGGGCGCATGCAGCCAGCAGGCGGCCTGGGTGGCGCCGGCGGGCATCAGGTCGGGGCGCTGCTCGTGGCAGCGGTCGAAGACCTGGCCGCAGCGCGGGTTGAAGGCGCAGCCGGTGGGGATGGCGTTGAGCCGCGGCATGGCGCCGTCGATCTGGAACAGGCGCTCGCGCTCGCCCTCCATGTCGGGGATGGCCGCCATCAGGCCGCGCGTGTAGGGGTGCGAGGGGTGGTTGATGACCTCGTGCACCGGGCCGATCTCGGCCACGCGGCCGGCGTACATCACGGCGACGCGATCGCAGGTCTCGGCGATCACGCCCATGTCGTGGGTGATGAGCATCACCGCCGCGCCGCGCGTGCGGCAGATGTTCTTGAGCAGCGTGATGATCTGCGCCTGGATGGACACGTCCAAGGCCGTGGTCGGCTCGTCGGCCACGATGAGCTGCGGCTCGGCCGCCAGGGCCAGCGCGATCACCACGCGCTGGCGCATGCCGCCCGAAAACTGGTGTGGGTAGTGGTCGATGCGCTGCTCGGCCGCGGGGATGCCGGTGTCCTTGAGCAGCTGGATGGCGCGCTCGCGCGCCTCGGCCTTCGAGAGGCCCAGGTGGGTCTGGATGGTCTCCATCAGCTGGCGGCCCACGGTGTACAGCGGGTTCAGCGAGGTCAGCGGGTCCTGGAAGATGGCGCCGATGCGGCGGCCGCGCACCTCGCGCATCTGCTCGTGCGGCAGGTTGTCGATGCGCCGGCCTTCGAGCAGGATCTGCCCCGAGGCCACGCGCCCCGGCGGCTCCAGCAGGCCGATGATGGATGCGCCGGTGAGCGACTTGCCCGCGCCCGATTCACCGACCACGCCCAGGATCTCGCCGGGCGCGATCGAGAACGAGATGTCGTCCAGCGCGCGCAGCACGCCGCGACGGGTGGGAAACTCCACCACCAGATTCTTGACTTCCAGCAATGCCATCGTGGGTCACCGTCTGTGCAATAGTGTGAAAACCATAGCTGCTTGCGATTGTTGTATGCGGCATTCAGATAGAAATTAACCTGAATCCTTTTATGGATGAGCGCCAGCAGCTCACTTTTTTGAATAGCTGTACTAGCGCAGGCGCGGGTTCAGCGCGTCGCGCAGCCAGTCGCCGAGCAGGTTGACCGACAGCGCGATCAGCACCAGCATGATGCCGGGGAAGATGGCGATCCACCATTCGCCCGAGAACAGGTAGTCGTTGCCCACGCGGATCAGCGTGCCCAGCGACGGCGAGGTCGGCGGCGCGCCCACGCCCAGGAAGGACAGCGTGGCCTCGGTGATGATGGCCGTGGCCACCTGGATGGTGGCCAGCACCATCACCGGCCCGAGCACGTTGGGCAGCACGTGGCGCGTCATGATGCGCATGGGCGGCACGCCGGTCACGCGCGCGGCCTGCACGTATTCCTTGTTGCGCTCGACCATGGTGGAGCCGCGCACCGTGCGCGCATACTGCACCCAGCCGGTGAGCGCTATCGAGACAATGAGCACGCCGAAGGCCATGGATTCGTCGGCGTTGGGGAAGACCGCGCGGCCGATGCCGGCGATCAGCAGCGCGATCAGGATGGCGGGGAAGGACAGCATCACGTCGCACAGCCGCATCAGCACGCTGTCGATCCAGCCGCCCTTGAAGCCCGCCAGCAGCCCCAGCGCCACACCCACCACCACCGACAGCGCCACCGACGCCAGCCCGACGATCAGCGAGATGCGCGCGCCGAACATCAGCGCCGACAGGATGTCGCGGCCCTGGTCGTCGGTGCCGAGGATGTACTTCCAGCTGCCCTCCTCCATCCACACCGGCGGCAGGCGCGCGTCGCTCAGCTCCAGCGTGGTCAGGTCGAACGGGTTGTGCGGCGCGATCCAGTTCGCGAACACCGCGCAGACCACGCACACCGCCGCGATAGCGGCCGCGATGATGGCCGTGGGCGAGCGGCGGAAGCTGTAGCCCACATCGCTGTCGAGCCAGCGCGTCACCAAGGTTTTCATCCACTCTCTCCTGTTGTCTTATGAGGCCTGGGGCTGGTTCAGCGGCATGCCGCGCTCCACCAGGCTGGCGTGCAGCGCCGCGCCCAGCGGCAGCACGTCGTCGTTGAAGTCGAACTGGTTGCTGTGCAGCGGGTGGAAGCCCTCGCCCCCCGCCTGCCCCAGGCGCAGGTAGGCGCCCGGCCGCTGCTGCAGCATGAAGGAAAAGTCCTCCGCGCCCATGCTCGGCACCAGGTCGCGCACCACGTGCTCGGCGCCCACCAGCAGCTGGGCCACGTCGCCGGCGAACTGCGCCTCGCGCGCGGTGTTGATGGTCGCGGGGTACATGCGCTCGTAGTGCAGCTGCACCGTCACGCCAAAGGCCTGGCCGATGGACTGGCTCAGCTCGTGCAGGCGGCGCTCGACCAGGCTCTGCACCTCAGTGCTGAAGGTGCGCACCGTGCCCACCATCGCGGCCGAGCCCGGGGTGACGCTGAAGGCGCCCATGTCGCCCGCCTCCATCGCGCACAGGCTGATGACGGCGCTGTCCAGCGCCCGCACGTTGCGCGAGACGATGGTCTGGATCGCGGTGATGAGGTGCGCCGAGGCCAGCAGCACGTCGTTGGTCTGGTACGGATGGGCGCCATGCCCGCCCTTGCCGGTCAGCTCGATGCGGATGCGGTCGGACGCCGCCATCATCGGCCCGGAGTTCAGGCCGATCGTGCCCTCGGGCATCGCCGGCCAGGTGTGCATGGCGTAGATCGACTGCACCGGGAAGCGCTCGAACAATCCGTCCTCGATCATCGCGCGCGCGCCGGCGAAGCCCTCCTCGCCGGGCTGGAAGACCAGCACCGCCGTGCCGTCGAACTGGCGCGTGGCGGCCAGGTAGCGCGCCGCGCCCACCAGCATCGAGACATGGCCGTCGTGCCCGCAGGCGTGCATCAGCCCGGGGCGCACGGACTTCCAGTTGCAGTCGCTGCCCTCCTTGATGGGCAGCGCATCCATGTCGGCGCGCAGGCCCATCATGCGGCCGGCGCTGTCCTGGCGCCCGCGGATGACGCCGACCACGCCGGTCTTGCCGATGCCGGTGTGGACCTCGTCCACGCCGCAGAGTTCGAGCGCCTTGGCCACGCGCGAGGCGGTGTAGACCTCCTCGAAGCCCAGCTCGGGGTGGGCGTGCAGGTCGCGGCGGAACGCGGTCAGCTCGGGGTGGTACTGCACGATGTGGCCGAACACGCGCCCGGCCGCAGAGTAGCGCGGAGCCAGCATGTCAATGCCCTCCCCGCTCCGCGCGCAGGCGCGGATCGACCGCGAAGTACAGCAGGTCCACCACCAGGTTGATGACGACGAAGATCAGCGCGATCAGGCACAGGTAGGCGGCCATCACCGGGATGTCGGCGAAGGTCACCGCCTGGATGAACAGCAGCCCCATGCCGGGCCACTGGAACACCGTCTCGGTGATGATGGCGAAGGCGATCAGCCCACCCAGCTGCAGGCCGGTGATGGTCATCACCGGCACCAGGGTGTTCTTCAGCGCATGGCCGAAGTAGATGCTGCGGTCGCGCAGGCCGCGGGCCTTGGCGAACTTGATGTAGTCGGTGCGCAGCACCTCGAGCATCTCGGCGCGCACCAGGCGCATGATGAGCGTGAGCTGGAAGATGGCCAGCGTGACGGCCGGCAGCACGATGTGGTGCCAGCCCTTGGCCGACAGCAGCCCGGTGCTCCACCAGCCCAGCTGCGTGACCGTGCCGCGCCCGAAGCTCGGGAACCACCCCAGGTGCACCGAGAACACCAGGATCAGCAGGATGCCGATCAGGAAGGTGGGCAGCGACACGCCGAGCAGCGACACCGTCATGAACACCTGGCTCAGCACCGTGCCGCGCTTGAGCGCCGCGTACACGCCCATGGGCACGCCCACGGCCAGCGCCAGCACGGCGGCCACCAGGGCCAGTTCCAGCGTGGCCGGGAAGCGGTCGGCGATCAGCGACGACACCTTGGCGCCCTGGCGCAGGCTGATGCCGAACTCGCCGTGCGCGGCATTCAGCAGGAAATGCCAGAACTGCACGAAGAAGGGCTGGTCCAGTCCCAGCGCCTGGCGCAGTTGCTGGATCTGCTGCGGCGTGGCGTCCTGGCCCAGGATGATGGCCACCGGATCGCCCACGTACTGGAACAGCAGGAACGAGATGAACGCGACCGCCACCATCACGATGACGGCCTGTATCAGTCGGCGCAGAATGAACGCAAGCATGGACGGCAATCTCCTGCGAGCCCATTGCCACCCCCTGGCGACAACGGCCGCGATAGCGCCGGATTATCCACGTTCCCCCACGCAGATGGCATGGGGACTACGCCAATAGCTATAAAAAAACGACTGTTGCAGCGCCGCCTCAGGCGGGAAGCCGGGCTCCCGCGTCGGCTGCGCCCAACAGTTGCCGCACCGTCTGCTGCAGGTCGCGCTTCTGCACCTTGTTGGAGGCGTTCACCGGCAGGCCGTCCAGCTGCAGCACATGGCGCGGCACCTTGTAGTTGGCCATGTTGGCCCGGCACCAGGCGATGAAGGCCGGCTTGTCCAGCGTCACGCCGCCGCGCGCCACCACGCAGGCGCAGCCCACCTCGCCCATGCGCTCGTCGGGCACGCCCAGCACGGCGACCTGGGCCACGTCGGGGTGGTTGGCCAGCATGCGCTCGATCTCGGCCGGGTAGCAGTTGAAGCCGCCCATGATGAACATGTCCTTGAGGCGGTCGGTGATGCGCAGGTAGCCGCGCCCGTCGAGCACGCCCACGTCGCCGGTGTGCAGCCAGCCGTCGGCGTCTATGGCCTCGCGCGTGGCCTGCTCGTCCTCGAAGTAGCCCTGCATGATGTGGTAGCCGCGCAGCAGCACCTCGCCGGCCTCGCCGGTGGCCACCGGCCGGCCCTGCGCATCGACGCAGCGCAGCTCGGTGCCCGGCAGGGCCTTGCCGCAGGTCTGGGCCACGGTCTCCACGTCGTCGGCCGGGTCGCACAGCGTGGCCACGCCGCCGCACTCGGTCAGGCCGTAGGCCGTGGTCACCTTGCCGAAGCCCAGCTCCTCACGCATGCGGCGGATCAGGATGGGCGGCACGCTGGCCGCGCCGGTGACCGTGGCCTGCAGCGAACCCAGGTCGAATGCGCCGAGCTTGGGGTGCTCCAGCATGGTCAGGAACAACGTGGGCGGGCCGGGCAGGAAGTTGATGCGGTCGGCCGCGATGCGCCGCAGGATGGCCTCGGCCTCGAACACCTGCTCGGGGTAGACGGTGGCGCCGCGCAGCAGCGCCGCCACCCAGCCGGCCTTGTAGCCGAAGGTGTGGAAGAAGGGGTTGACGATCAGGTAGCGGTGGTTCTCCTGCAGGCCCACCACCTCGGCCCAGGCGGTGAACGCCTCGATGGTGGGGCGGTGCGCGCACATCACGCCCTTGGGCCGGCCGGTGGTGCCCGAGGTGAACATCAGGTCGGCCGTATCATCCGGCCGGACCTGGGCCTCGCGCTGCAGCTGGTCTTCGGCCGGCGTCTGCCCAGCCCGCTCCAGGAACTGCACCCAGCCCAGGTCGGCGCTGGGCTTCACCTCATCGCCCAGCACCACCAGGTGCTCCAGCGTCGCGGGCCGCTGGCCTTCAAGCAGGTCGGGGTAGTAGAGGTTGAGGAAACTGCCCACGCTCACCAGCACCCGGGTGCGGCTGCGTTCCAGGATGTCGGCCACCTCGGCGCCCTTCATGCGGGTGTTGAGCGGCACCAGCACGGCGCCGGCCGCATGCACGCCACAGGCGGCGATGATCCATTCGCTCTGGTTGGGCGCCCACACGGCCACGCGATCGCCGGCCTGCACGCCCAGTGCCATCAGTGCGCGGGCGGCCAGGCGGCTGAGCTGCTGCAGCTGCCGGTAGCTGATGACCTGGCCGTTTTCCACCACGGCCGCGCGGTCGGCAAAGCGCAGCGCGGCGGCGGCCAGCACGCCGGGTAGGGTCTGGGCCGTGGGATGGGGGTTGTTGTCAGTCATGGTGCTCACTCCGGGAATTTGACGCGCAGCTTCTCGCTGGTGGGAACCGACTGGCAGGACAGCACCCAATGCTTGGACAGGTCTTTTTCATCGAGCACCTCGTTGTGGCGCATGTGCACGCTGCCGTCTTCCAGCTTGCACATGCAGGTGGCGCACATGCCCGCCTGGCAGGAAAACGGCACGTTGATGCCGGCGCGCAGGCCGGCTTCGAGAATGGTTTCGTTGCCGCCGCAGCGGAACTCGTACTCCTCGCCATCCAGGCGCAGCTGCACCACGGCCTCGTCGACGGCGTCGGCCACCGGCCGCGCGGCATTCTGGTTGATCTGCTCCAGGGTTTCCTCGTCGGGCAGCGAGACAAAGCGCTCCACATGCACCTGCTCGTCGGGCATGCCGGCGGCGATCAACGCCGCCTGGGCGGCATCCATGAAGGGGCCGGGGCCGCAGATGAAGGCCTGGCCCGCCTGGGCCAGCCAGGGCCTGGCCCAGGCCGAGAGCTGCTTCTGCGAAGGCGTGCCCTGCACCGAGTCGAGCCAGTGCACGACCTGCAGGCGCTCGGGAAACTCGGCCGCCAGGTACTGCAGGTCCTGCTTGAAGATGACCGATTGCTCGTCGCGGTTGGCGTAGAACAGCGCCACCTTGCCCTGGTGGCGCTTGAGCACCGTGCGCAGGATGGAGAACACCGGCGTGATGCCGCTGCCGCCGGCCATGAGCACGAAGTCCTGCGCCAGGTCGCGCGGCGTGAACAGGCCCGAGGGCGGCATCAGCTCGATGGCGTCGCCCACGCGCACCTGGTCGCAGACCCAGTTGGAGCCGCGCCCCTGGGGCACGCGCTTGACGGTCACGCGCAGCGCATCGTCCAGCGCCGGTGCGCTGGACATGGAATAGCAGCGCGGCACATGGCGCCCGTCGATGGGCAGGCGCAGCGTGAGGAACTGGCCCGGCCGGTAGCGGAACTGCTCGGCCAGCGTATCGGGCACCTCGAAGACGATGGACTTGGCGTCGTGGGTTTCGTCGATCACCGCGCGCACCCGCAGCGGGTGGTAGCGCGAGGCGGTGTTTGCTTCACTGCTCATGGTCATACCTTTGGTTCAGGCCGGCTGGCCGGCGGCCGCAGCCCGGCCGGCCCGGCGGCCCGAGAAAACGCAGTCGGCCAGCGACAGGCCGCTGATGTAGCGCGACGAGGCCACGCCTATGGCCGTGCGGCCGGCCGCGTACAGGCCGGGGATGTCGCGCCCGGCCGCGTCGGTGACGGCGCCGCTGTCCTCGTTGACCTGCAGGCCGCCCAGGCTGAGCACGGGCAGCGGGAAGAGCTTCTGGCCGATGGAGATGTCCATGGCCCACAGCGGGCCGCTCGAAAATTCGTGGCGCAGGTCGGTGGATTTGCCCAGGGCGTCCTCGCGCTCGCCGCGCGCGGCGGCATTGGCCTCGTCGATCTGGCGCTGCAGCGTGGCCGCGTCGGCGCCGATCTTTTCGGCCAGCTCGGTCGCCGTGCGGCCCTTGACCGCGGACTGGTACATCAGCATCAGCGCGGGCAGCGACTGGAAGGCCCACAGCCCGCCGAACAGGCATTGCCGCGTGGCCTGCCAGCGCAGGCGCTTGTCGATGACCAGCCAGGCCTTGCCGCCCTGCTTTTCCACCATCTCGTAGCCCAAGGTGGCGCCGTAGACCTGTTCGTTGCAGAAGCGCTCGCCGCGCGTATTCACCACCAGCCCGCGCGGCCAGGCCGCTGGCGGCGTGATGAAGCGCCAGGCCGAGATATTGCCCAGGTCCTGCCCCACGCCACCCACGGACTGGCCCAGGCGCAGGCCCGAGCCGTCGCAGCCCGCGGCGCCCAGGGGCCAGCCCTGTTGATAGGCCGGCGCATGCTGCGCGACCAGCTCGGGGTTGAAGACATGGCCGCCCGTGGAGAGCACCACGGCGCGGGTGGCGCGGATGAAGCGCCGCTCGCCGATCTCGCCCTCGATGCGCGCGGCCTCCTCGCGCGCCGCCTGGGCGCGCACCGGCTGGTACAGCCGCCACTTGGCGACCAATTCATCCAGTTTCTTGTGGCGCGCGGTGCGCGCGTCGCCCGCGGGCAGCACCACCACCTCCACGCCCAGCACGCGGCCCGTGGCCTGTTCGCACACCAGGCCCTGCACGCGCGCCTGCGTCAGCGTGCGCGCGCCGTGGGCCAGCGTGGACTGGCGCAGCGCCGCGAACAGCGCGGCGCCCGACTGCCCCTTGGCCACCACGCGGTGGCCGCGCGGCGCGGGCTTGGCACCGGGGTTGCCGTAGGCGGGCACGGCCTCGTTGCCCGAGTAGTACAGGTACACACCGTCGGGCGGGTACGAGGTCTTGTGGTCGGGCATGGTGGCGCCAAAGCCCGCGCCCTGCTGCTCCAGCCACTGCAGATTGGCGATGCTGTCGTCGCAAAAGCGCGCCAGCGTGGCATCGCTGACCACGCCGTTGACCTCGTGGCGCAGGTAGTCGGCCATGGCGCCGGGCGTGTCTTCGTAGCCGGCCTGCCGCTGGTAGCGGGTGCCGCCGCCGGCATAGACCACGCCGCCCGAGAGCGCGCTGGCGCCGCCGCCGCCGAAGCGGTCGATCACCAGCACCTCGGCGCCCTGGGCGCGGGCCTCGATGGCGGCGCAGGCGCCGGCCGCGCCCCAGCCGACCACGACCACGTCGGCCGAGTCCGACCAGCGGATCTCATCGGCGGAACGCACCTGCAGCGCCGCGCCCACGGGGTTGACGGTGCTGGTCTGCTGCCTGGATGGAGCTGCCATGGCTTGCTCCACGTTCAAGCAGGCTGGTTCAGCAGTTGCGGATTTTCCAGCGCCAGCGGCCGGCCCAGCATATGGGCCACGGCGCGGAAGGCGAAGGTCATCGCCGGCCCCAGCGTGGAGCCGGCGCCCGCATAGGCCGGCCCCATGACCGAGGCCGAGTTGTTGCCCACACAGTACAGGCCCTCGATGACCTGGCCCTGCTCGCCCAGCACGCGCGCCTCGCGGTCGGTCAGCAGGCCACCCTTGGTGCCGATCTCGCCGGGCCACAGGCGCATGGCGTAGAACGGGCCCTTGGCGATGGCGCCGAGGTTGGGGTTCTTCAGGCGCGGGTCGCCGTAGTAGCAGTCGAACACATTGCCGCCGCGGTCGAAGTCCAGATCCTTGCCGGTCGCGGCGTAGTCGGTCATGCGGCGGGCGCTGTCCGCCAGGCCCGCGGCATCCACGCCGATCTGGGCGGCGAGCGCTTCCAGCGTGTCGGCCTTCCAGTAGACCTTGCCGAGCCAGTCCGGGGGCAGCTTGCCGTCGGGCACGGCCGAGGACGGCATCAGCGGGCCCATGGGGTTCTTGGCGCGGAAATCGGCGTCGAACACGATCCAGGCCGGCACGCCGCCGTTGCCCTTGGCCTCCTCGGCCAGCATGGCCTGCTGGAACTCGGGGTACGGCCCGGACTCGTTGAGAAAGCGCTGGCCGCGCGCATTGACCACCATGCAACCCGGCAGCGAGCGCTCGACGAACACGCCGCGGAACGACGGCTCGCCCGGCACGTCCATGGTGGGCACGCCCCAGGACCAGTCCATCAGGTGCAGTTGCGCCCCCACAGCCTGGCCGGCGCGGTGCGCGTCGCCGGTGTTGCAGCCGGCGGGCGTCGCCGTCCATTCGGCGCGGCTGGGCTGGTTCAGGTACTGCTCGCGCATGGCCTGGTTGCGCTCGAAGCCGCCCGCGCCCAGCAGCACGCCGCAGCGCGCCAGCACCGGCACGCACACGCCGTCCTTCTCGATGACGGCGCCCGTCACGCGGCCCGAGGCGTCCTGCACCAGTTCCTTCAGCGGCGCGTTGCGCCACATCTCGACACCGGCCTTGTGCGCCGCCGCCAGCAGGCCGGCCACCAGGGCCTGGCCGCCGGTCAGGCGCCGGTCGCGCCGGGTCTTGCCGCGCCAGGGGTAGTCGAGGAAGTACTTGAGCATGGTGCCCACCAGCGAGAAGCGGGACTTCAGCTCGCGCGACAGCATGGAGTGCGCCTCGAAGGCGTTCATGCTCATGCGGCCGAAGATCAGGGTGCTCGGCAGGCTCGGCCGCATGGTCTCCAGCGCCTCCAGTCCAAGCTGGGCGGCGTTGTAGTCCACCGGGTCCATGGTGCGGCCGCCGGGCAGCGCGCCCTGGATGTGCGGGTAGTAGTCCGCATACTTGGCCATCGCCCGGTACGGGATACCGATGCGGTGCAGGTACTCCGCCATCTTGCTGGCGGTTTCCACATAGGCCAGCACGCGGTCGTCGCTGGCCATGCCGCGCACGCAGCGGCGCATGTAGCAGAACGCGGCCTCCAGGTCGTCCGCGACGCCCACGCGCTGCTGGTCGTAGTTGAGCGGAATCCAGATGCCGCCGCCCGATATCGCCGAGGTGCCGCCGAACAGCCCGGCCTTTTCCACCAGCAGGGTCCTGAGGCCCTGCTCCTGCGCGCGGATGGCGCCGAGCAGGGCGCCCGCGCCCGAGCCCACGACGATCAGGTCGTATCCCTGTTCTGCCATGCCTTGTCTCCCGAGATCTTCGTTATGTGGATGAATGGACAACGCCTGCCGGCGCGATCAGACGAAGGGTTCCTGGTTGGGCAGGCCCAGCACGTGCGAGCCGTAGGCGCGCACATAGGCGTCGGTGTTGTTGGCGATGTGGCCGCGCGACTGGTGGATGTCGCGGAACGCGCGCTCGATCGGGTTGTTGCGGTACAGGCCACTGCCGGCGCAGGCGCGCAGCAGCTCGTTGGCGTGCTGGCCCGCGAGCTTGGGCACGTAGGATGCCTGGGCGCGCTGCAGCAGGCGCTCTTCCAGCGACAGCTGCACGCCGGTCTTGGCGGCGTCGACGATGCGCGCGTAGTTGCGGAACAGCACCAGCTTGAGCTGGTCCACGGCGATGGTCGCCTCGGTCACCGCGGTCTGGGCGTTCACGTCCTCGGCCGTCTTGTTGCCGTGCTTGCCCACGTGGGCCGTGGCGCGCTTGGTGAAGGCCTCGATCGCGCCTTCGAGCGCGCCCAGCGCGGCGGTGGACACCGCGCGCTGGAACACATGGGTGAAGGGAATGCGGTACAGCCAGCTGGTGTTCTCGGCGCGGCCGGGGCAGCCTTCGTCGCTGTGGTCGTTGGTGTACTGGATGCGGTGGGCGGGGATGAAGGCGTTCTCCACCACGATGTCATGGCTGCCGGTGGCGCGCAGGCCCAGCACGTCCCAGTTGTCCTCGATGCGGTAGTCGGACTTGGGCACCAGGAAGGTCACATGCTCGAAGCCGGGCTTGCCGCCGCGCATGGGCAGCAGGCCGCCCAGGAACAGCCAGTCGCAGTGCTTGGAGCCGCTCGAGAAGCCCCAGCGGCCGCTGAACTTGAAGCCGCCTTCCACCGGCTCGGCCTTGCCCGTGGGCATGTAGGTCGAGGCGATGCGCACGCCCGAGTCCTGGCCCCAGACGTCCTGCTGCGCCTGCGCCGGGAACAGCCCCAGCTGCCAGGGGTGCACGCCGACCACGCCGTAGACCCAGGCGGTGGACATGCAGCCCTTGGCCAGCTCCATCTGCACGGTGTAGAACACGCGCGGGTCCATCTCGTAGCCGCCCCAGCGCTTGGGCTGGAGCACGCGGAACAGGCCGGCCTCGGCCATCTCGGCAATGGTCTCGTCGCTGATGCGGCCATCGCGGTCGGCCTGCTGGGCGCGCTCGGCCAGGCGTGGAGCCAGGGCCTTGGCACGCTCGATCACGTCCAGGGCATCGGGGGTGAGGTAGTTGTCGGTCATGGCTTTCATGCAAGTCTCCGGATGCCGCTCCACCGGGCGGCTTGTGTGGGGTGGGCAAGGCCTCGTGCCTGTGGAACCGGATGCTCTCACCATGCAAAAACGCATTCATCGTCCGATGGGACTAACCAGTTTTTCCGCATCTGCTGGCGCGGCGGGAGATTTGGGAAGGGGTTCTTTTTATTGACAGAGGCCGGGACTCGCCCCGGCGGGCGACCTACTTTCTTGTGCGTACAAGAAAGTAGGCAAAGAAAACGCCCCGACTGTCTGCGACCCCAACGCCTTGCGTTGGGGCAACCTGTGGCGTGACGTTTGCGGGGTGCGCCGCAGAACTCTCTTCGCGCCGAAGGCGCTCCGTTCGGACAACCGCGGCGAGTCAGTCCACGAAGCATGCGCGCTCCGACGCGCATGCCCACCCCGCAAACGCCACGCCACAGGCGCATACAGAAGGGGGTTATTCGGGCCGTCGCTGCGCTAGGCCTTGCACTTTGGGGCCGAGCAACGCGATGGCCCGTGTGGCTGTTCTTGGGTTCCCTTCTGTCCGTGCCGAGAAGCACAGGGCGCGGGGCCGCATGCGCGTCGGAGCGCGCATGCTTCGTGGACTGACTTGCTGCGGTTGTCCGAGCGGAGCGCGCCCCGGCGCGCGGAGTCGAGTTCCGCAGCAGGCCCCGCGCCCGAGCATCGCAGGTTGCCCCAGCGCCTGCGGCGCTGGGGTCACGGACAGCAGGGCGCCCTTCTTTTGCCTACTTTTCTTGGGCGACCAAGAAAAGTAGGTCGCCCGCCGGGGCGAAATCCCGGCCTCTGTAAATAAACAAACCACCAACATCAAAACTGATAGCTGCCAGCGCTCTCCACATAAGCATTACAAATAAAAATCAACCAAAAACCAATACACATCCAGCGCAACCAGCTATCAATTTTCATAACCATGCCAACCCCGAAGATCTTTTTCGCCCCGGATAGTCCATGTGAAGGATTCCGCAAAGCGCGGCTGCAAGCACTCTTGCCACCCAGGAGACAAGCACCCATGCAAAGTACCGCCGCCACCTACGACCCCAAGGACTTCCGCCGCGCGCTCGGCATGTTCGGCACCGGGGTCACCATCGTCACCACGCGCGCCGCCGATGGCGAGCCCGTGGGCATCACGGCCAACAGCTTCAACTCGGTGTCGCTGGAGCCGCCGATGGTGCTGTGGAGCCTGGCCAAGAACGCTCGCAGCCTGCCCGTGTTCCAGGCCGCCCAGACCTGGAACGTGCACATCCTCTCGAACGAGCAGGAAGCCCTGTCCAACCGCTTCGCCCGCGCCGGCGAGGACAAGTTCGCCGGCCTGGCGCTGGACTCGCACGAGCAGCACGCGCCGCTGCTGCCCGACTGCACGGCGCGCTTCCAGTGCAAGACCGCCTTCCAGTACGACGGCGGCGACCACATCATCTTCGTCGGCGAAGTCACCGGCTACGACACCAACCCGCACCCGCCGCTGCTGTATGTGACCGGCGGCTACGCGCTGGCCTCGCGCAAGTCGGCCGCCATCGCCACCGAGCCGGCCGCCGACACCGACACCGCCTACTCCGAGAACCTGGTCGGCTACCTGATGGGCCGCGCGCACTTCCAGTTCCTGCACGGGCTGCGCCAACCCATGGCGCGCTTCGGCATGACGGACGCCGACTTCTACGTGCTGTCGCTGCTGAGCATCCGCCAGCCGCAGTCGCCCACCGAGATCGCCGCGCACATGGCCTACACCGGCACGGACATCGGCACCGTGGCGCTGCAGTCGCTGATCCGCAAAGGCTGGGTGCAGGAATGCCCGCAGCAGCCCGAGTCGCTGCAGCTCACGCCCCAGGGCAACGAGGCCATCCTGCACGTGCTGGCCGCGGCCAAGGCCGTGGAGAGCGACCTGATCGGCAGCCTTGGCGAGATGGAAGCCGCCACGCTGCGCAACCTGCTCAAGAAGAGCATCGCCGCCACCGACCCCGGCCTGCCCAAGCTCTGGCAGGCCAAGGCCTGAAGCAGGCCGCCCCACCCACCCATCCACTCCAACCACTTAAAAACCAGATGAGCACCACCTCCATCCCCGAAGGCAAATATGTGGACATCGCCCCCGTGGCCGGCCAGCCCCAGCGCGTGCACTACCACGAGCAGGGCAGCGGCGACGCGGTGATCTTCCTGCACGGCGCGGGCACGGGCGCCAGCGGCTACAGCAACTTCAAGGGCAACTACCCCGAGTTCGCGCAGGCGGGCTTCCGCACCCTGGTGCCCGACCTGCTGGGCTTCGGCCTGTCGTCCAAGACCGAGGAACCCAAGCAGTACGACCTGGACTTCTTCATCGCCGGCGTCAAGGGCCTGGTGGACGCGCTGGGCCTGAAGAACATCACGCTGCTGGGCAACTCGCTGGGCGGCGCGGTGGCGCTGGGCTATGCGCTCAAGCACCCCGGCGACGTGAAGAACCTGATCCTGATGGCGCCCGGCGGCGTCGAGGACCTGCCGGTCTACTTCGCCATGCCCGGCATCGCCAACATGTTCAAGATCTACCAGGAAGGCAAGACCGGCCGCGAGGCCATGCGTGCCGTGATGTCCATGCAGGTGGTGGACCAGTCGCTGCTGACCGAAGCGATCATCGACGAGCGCGAGCCCATCGCCAAGACGCAGACCCAGGCCGCGCGCTCGCCCATGAACATCCCCAACCTCACCGAGCAGTTGCCGCAGCTGCAGTGCAAGGTGCTGGCCTTCTGGGGCATGCAGGACGCCTTCAACCCCGTGGGCGGCGCCGACAAGCTGGCGCGCGGCATCCAGAACTGCCGCGTGGTGCTGGTCAACCAGTGCGGCCACTGGGTGCAGGTCGAGCACCGCGGCATGTTCAACCGCACCTGCATCGACTTCCTCCAGAACGGCTGACCCATGAACGACGCAAGTTTCATCCAGACCCAGGGCCAGCGCCTGTACGACGCGCTGCGCAGCGCCAGCACCCTGGCGCCGCTGACCGACGACCACCCCGAGATGACGGTGGAGCAGGCCTACCACATCTCGCTGCACATGCTGCGCCTGCGCGAAGCCGCGGGCGAGCGCGTGATCGGCAAGAAGATCGGCGTGACCTCCAAGCCCGTGCAGGACATGCTGAACGTGCACCAGCCGGACTTCGGCTTCCTGACCGACAGCATGCAGTTCGAGGACGGCGCCACGGTATCGCTGAAAAAAGCCGGCCTGATCCAGCCGCGCGCCGAGGGCGAGATCGCCTTCATGCTCCGAAAGGACCTGCAGGGCCCAGGCGTGACCCGCGAGGACGTGCTGGAAGCCACCGCCTGGGTCGCGCCCTGCTTCGAGATCGTGGATTCGCGCATCAACGACTGGAAGATCCGCATCCAGGACACGGTGGCCGACAACGCCTCCTGCGGCGTCTTCGTCATCGGCCAGCAGCACACCGATCCGCGCAGCCTGGACCTGGCCGCCGCCGCCATGCAGATGAGCAAGAACGGCGAGCCTGCCGGCTCGGGCCTGGGCAGCGCCGTGCAGGGCCACCCGGCCGAGGCCGTGGCCTGGCTGGCCAACACCCTGGGCGCCTTCGGCATTCCCTTCAAGGCCGGCGAGGTGATCCTGTCCGGCTCCCTCGCCCCGCTGGTGCCAGCAGCCGCCGGCGACCGTTTCGAGATGGCCATCACCGGCCTGGGCAGCTGTTCCATTCAATTCACCGAGTAAGACACCATGACGCAAAAAAAGATCAAGTGCGCACTGATCGGGCCGGGCAACATCGGCACCGACCTGCTGATGAAGCTGCAGCGCTCGCCGCTGCTCGAACCCGTATGGATGGTGGGCATCGACCCCGAATCCGATGGCTTGAAGCGCGCCCGCGAGATGGGCATCAAGACCACGGCCGACGGCGTGGACGGCCTGCTGCCCTTCGTCAAGGAAGACGGCATCCAGATCGCCTTCGATGCCACCAGCGCCTATGTGCATGCCGAGAACAGCCGCAAGCTCAATGAATTGGGCGTGCTGATGATCGACCTCACGCCCGCGGCCATCGGCCCCTACTGCGTGCCCTGCGTGAACCTGGCCGAGAAAGTGGCCGAGAAGGCCATGAACGTGAACATGGTCACCTGCGGCGGCCAGGCCACCATCCCCATGGTGGCGGCCGTCTCGCGCGTGCAGGCCGTGAGCTACGGCGAGATCGTGGCCACGGTCTCCAGCCGCTCGGTCGGCCCGGGCACGCGCAAGAACATCGACGAGTTCACCCGCACCACCTCGGGCGCGGTCGAGAAGATCGGCGGCGCGCAAAAGGGCAAGGCCATCATCGTCATCAACCCGGCCGAGCCGCCGCTGATCATGCGCGACACCATCCACTGCCTGACGGTGGAGCCTCCCAAGGCCGCCGAGATCGAGGCCTCGGTGCACGCCATGATCCGCGAAGTGCAGAAGTACGTGCCCGGCTACAAGCTGGTCAACGGCCCGGTGATCGACGGCAACCGCGTCTCCATCTTCATGGAGGTCGAGGGCCTGGGCGACTACCTGCCCAAGTACGCCGGCAACCTGGACATCATGACCGCCGCCGCCGCGCGCACGGCCGAGATGTTCGCCGAAGAAATCCTGGCCGGCCGCTTCGAGCCCGCCGTTGCAGAAACCGCCTGAGCACAAGGAGCCCACCATGACCCTCCAGGGCAAGAAGATCACCGTCCACGACATGACGCTGCGTGACGGCATGCACCCCAAGCGCCACCTGATGACGCTGGAGCAGATGAAGTCCGTGGCCTGCGGCCTCGACGCCGCCGGCATCCCGCTGATCGAGGTCACCCACGGCGACGGCCTGGGCGGCAGCTCGGTCAACTACGGCTTTCCCGCGCACAGCGACGAGGAGTACCTGGGCACCGTGATCCCGCTGATGAAGCAGGCCAAGGTCTCGGCGCTGCTGCTGCCCGGCATCGGCACCGTGGACCACCTGAAGATGGCCCACGGCCTGGGCGTGTCCACCATCCGCGTGGCCACGCACTGCACCGAGGCCGACGTGAGCGAGCAGCACATCTCCATGGCACGCCAGATGGGCATGGACACCGTGGGCTTTCTGATGATGGCCCACATGAACAGCGCCGAAGGCCTGGTCAAGCAGGCCAAGCTGATGGAAAGCTACGGCGCCAACTGCATCTACATCACCGACTCGGCCGGCTACCTGCTGCCCGACAGCGTGAAGGAGCGCCTGTCCGCCGTGCGCCAGGCCCTCAAGCCCGAGACCGAGCTGGGCTTCCACGGCCACCACAACCTGGCCATGGGCATCGCCAATTCGCTGGCCGCCATCGAGGTGGGCGCCAACCGCATCGACGCCGCCGCCGCCGGCCTGGGCGCGGGCGCGGGCAACACGCCGATGGAAGTCTTCATCGCCGTGTGCGCGCGCATGGGCATCGAGACCGGCGTGGATGTGTTCAAGATCCAGGACGTGGCCGAGGACCTGGTCGTGCCGCTGATGGACTTCCCGATCCGCATCGACCGCGACGCGCTCACGCTGGGCTACGCCGGCGTGTACGGCAGCTTCCTGCTGTTTGCCAAGCGCGCCGAGGCCAAGTACGGCATCCCCGCGCGCGAGCTGCTGCTGGAGCTGGGCCGCCGAGGCATGGTCGGCGGCCAGGAGGACATGATCGAGGACACGGCGCTGACCATGGTGCGCGAGCGGCAGAAGCAGAAGATCGCCGCCTGATCCTGAAAGTTGGTTCCAAGGCTTGGGCCTGCCGGCATGCGTGCTGGCAGGCTTTTTTGTTGTTATCAAAAAGATAGCTGGTGGCGCTTGCTGTTCAATGATTTCGGGTGTTTTCTCTCTAAATCGCTTTTGTATCGAGCGCTAGTAGCTATCTTTTTTGATTTCTGAGGCCGGGACTCGCCCCGGCGGGCGACCTACTTTCTTGTGCGTACAAGAAAGTAGGCAAAGAACACGCCCCGACTGTCTGCGACCCCAACGCCAGGGCGTTGGGGCAACCTGTGGCGTGACGTTTGCGGGGTGCGCCGTGGAACTCACTGCGCGCCAAGGCGCTCCGTTCGAACATCCCCGGCGAGTCAGATGACGAAGCATGCGCGCTCCGACGCGCATGCCCACCCCGCAAACGCCCCGCCACAGGCGCATACAGAAGGGGGTTATTCGGGCCGTCGCTGCGCTCGGCCTTGCACTTGGGGGCCGAGCGCAGCGATGGCCCGAGTGGCTGTTGGGGTTCCCTTCTGGCCGTGCCGAGAAGCACAGGGCGCGGGGCCGCATGCGCGTCGGAGCGCGCATGCTTCGTGGTCTGACTTGCTGCGGTTGTCCGAGCGGAGCGCGCCCTGGCGCGCGCAGTCGAGTTCCGCAGCAGGCCCCGCGCCCGAGCATCACAGGTTGCCCCAGCGCCTGCGGCGCTGGGGTCACGGACAGCAGGGCGCGCTTCTTTTGCCTACTTTTCTTGGGCGACCAAGAAAAGTAGGTCGCCCGCCGGGGCGAAATCCCGGCCCCTGCAAGCAACCTCACTAAAGGACTCAAAAGAGATCGCCTGCAGCCGCCTCACCACACCGCCGTAGGCATCTCCCGGGCCGCAATCATGGCCTGGCGCCGCTCCAGCAGCGGATACAGCGCCTCGGGCTGCGGCACGATCCAGTACTCGCCGCGGTCGATGGCCTCGAACACGTGGCGCGCAAAGGTCTCGCCGTCCATGCCATGCTGGGCCAACAGGTCGGTCATCTGCCCGTGGAAGCCGCTGGCCGCATCCGGCGGCGCCTCGCGGAAGATGCGCGACTTGACCGGGCCGGGGGCCAGCAGCGACACCGCGATCCTCGGCTCCATCGCGGCCAGTTCGCCGGCCAGCGACTCGGTCAGCGCCACCACGGCGAACTTGGTCGCGCTGTAGGGCGCCATCAGCGGGCTGGGCAGAAAGCCGCCGACCGAAGCGGTGTTGACGATGCGCGCCGGGCGCCCGGCCGCCAGCAGGCGCGGCACGAAGGCGCGCAGGCCGTTGAGCACGCCGTTCACGTTCACGCCCCAGGCACGCTCCCACTGCGCGGCGCTGATCTCCCAGCTGCGGCCCGTGGTCAGCACGCCGGCGTTGTTGAACAGCAGATCGACCTGGCCGAAGCGCGCATAGGCCTTTTCGGCCAGCGCGTTCATGGAGTCCTCGCTGGTGACGTCGACCACCACGGCCAGCGCCTGTTCGCCGATATCGCGGGCGACCTGGGCCAGCCCGGCCTCGTCACGGTCGGCCAGCACCACCTGGAAGCCGCGCTGCGCCGCCACCCGGGCCAGTCCTGCACCAATGCCGCTCGCGGCACCTGTAATCACTGCTACCTGCATTTTTGCCTTTCATGAAAATATGGACACATTATCCTTAACCGCAGAAAATAATATCCCATCCACCGCCAATAATCCATATCGGCAAAATAATCGTCCAGCCTCGGCACACCCAAACAGATTACAGATAATCCATCAACCTCCATAGAGCCTAGTCCGTTGAGACTAAATGAAAACCATGGGTTGACATATTTTGGCCATGGACACAGTTTTGCAATAACTTGCCACCTCCGGGGAAAATAGGCCTGCGTGATGTTTATAAATTTCCCAGCCCAAACAATTGGAGGCAAGCGATGGTGTACGACGTTATTGTGATTGGCGCAGGCATGTCCGGCATTCTGGCCGGCATTCAACTGAAGAAACTCGGAAAATCATTCCAGATCCTGGAGAAATCCCATACCCAGGGCGGCACCTGGCGGGACAATACCTACCCGGGCCTGACCTGCGACGTGCCCTCGCACGCCTACACCTATTCCTTCGAGCACAACCCGGAATGGTCGCGGGTGCTGCCGCCCGGCAACGAGGTGCAGGCGTATTTCACCAAGGTCTTCAGCGACTACGACCTGGCACCGTACACTCGCTTCAACACCGAAATCACCGAGGCCCAGTGGCACGGCGACCATTGGGAGCTGAAGGACCAGCACGGCCAGCGCCTGCAGGCCCGCGCCGTGATCGCCGCCACCGGCGTGCTGCACCACCCGCACTACGCCGCGATCCCCGGGCTGGAGCAGTTCGGCGGCCAGGTGATCCACAGCGCGCGCTGGGACCACAGCGTGCCGCTGGATGGCAAGCGCATCGCCATCGTCGGCAACGGCTCCACCGGCGTGCAGCTCGTCTCGGCGTTGTCGAGCCGTGCGCAGGTGCGGCATTTCCAGCGCACCGCGCAGTGGATCTTCCCGATCGAGAACCCCTTGTTCACCGAAGAGCAGCGCGCCGAGTTCCGCAGCAACCCCGACCTGCTGCACTACCTGCACACCGAGCCGACCTACATGGCCAATGTGGAGCGCTTCACCAATGCCGTGCTCGATCCGGACTCGCCCGAGATCCTGGAGATCCAGAAGCTGTGCCAGGACAACCTCGACCAGTCGGTGAGCGACCCCGAGCTGCGCCGCAAGCTCACGCCCAACTACCGCGCCGGCTGCAAGCGCCTGATCTACTCGCCCGACTACTACCGCGCCATCCAGCACCCCAACGCCCAGCTCGTCACCGAAGGCATTGACCAGGTCGAGGCCGGCGGCATCCGCACGGCCGACGGCCAGCTGCACGAGCTGGACATCATCGTGCTGGCCACGGGCTTCAAGGCCGACCGCTTCGTGCGCCCCATGCAGGTCACCGGCCTGCATGGCACCACGCTGGAGCAGGCCTGGGCCAATGCGCCCACGGCCTACAAGTCGATCTCGGTGCCGAACTTCCCCAACCTGTTCTTCCTCAACGGCCCGACCTCGCCGGTGGGCAACTTCTCGCTGATCGACACGGCCGAGATGCAGTGGGGCTACATCGTCCAGCTGCTGCAGCGCATCGACGAGCAGGAACTCGCCGGCCTGAGCGCCCGCCCCGAGGCCCTGACGGCCTACGACGAGGCCCGCCGCCAGGCGGCCCAGGGCTCGGTCTTCGGCTCGGGCTGCAACAGCTGGTACCTGGACAAAAACGGCATCCCCGCCACCTGGCCCTGGTCGCAGTCGCACTTCCGCGAAACCATGCGCGCCCCGGTCTGGGAAGACTACGTGGCCCATGCCCCGGCCCACGCCACGGCCTGAGCCGGATTCGGAGTTCCCACCATGCAAATCCATCCCGAACTCGCCGCCGTGCTGGCCTTCTTCAAGGACATGCCCCCCGTGGACTGGAGCCAGCCCATGGCCCAGATCCGACCGCTGATGGACCAGGCCGGCCTGCCGGCCGACGTGCCCATGCACGAGGTGCGCGCGCTCGCCATCCCGGCGGCGCCAGGCAGCAGCACGGACATTCCCGCCCGCCTGTACCGCCCCACCGACAACCCGGCCGCGCCGCTGCTGGTGTTCTTCCACGGCGGCGGCTGGTGCTTCGGCACGCTGGACACCCACGACGGCCTGTGCCGCCACCTCGCCCAGCTCACCGGCTACAACGTGTGCTCGGTGGCCTACCGGCTCGCGCCGGAGCATCCGTTTCCCGCGCCGCTGGACGACTGCTACGCCGCCACGCGCTGGCTGGCCGCCCATGCCGCCGAGCTGCAGTCCGACGCCAGCCAGCTCTGCCTGGCGGGCGACAGTGCGGGCGGCAACCTGGCCGTTGCCACCAGCCTGCGCGCCCGCGCCGACGGCTGGAACGGCATCCGCGCCCAGCTGCTGCTGTACCCGGTGTGCGACGTGCGCGGCGACACCGAGTCCTACCGCTTGTTCGGCGACATGCCGCTGCTCAGCAGCGCCGGCATGGCCGCCATGTGGCGCCACTACCACCCGGCCACGCCGGCATCACCGCTGGCCTCGGTGCTGCAGGCCGAAGACCTGCGCGGCCTGCCCGCCGCCGTCATCGTCTCGGCCGAGCTGGACATCCTGCGCGACGAGGCCGAGCAGCTCGCCCGGCGCCTCGCCGACGCGGGCGTGCCCACCCAGCTCACCCGCGCCGCCGGCATGGCGCATGGCTTCGCCAGCTTCAGCCTCGCCTCGCCCGCCATCGCCGGCATGCTGGCCGAGGCCTGCGAACAGCTGAAGGCTGCGGTAACGACTCTCGGAGCAGCGGCTCCCGGAGTGGCGACTCCCGGAGTAACGACTCCCGGAGTTCCCGCATGAGCCGCCGCCTGCACGGCAAGGTTGCCCTCATCACCGGCGGCTCCATGGGCATGGGCGCCTCGCACGCCCGCGCCTGCGTGGCCGAAGGCGCGCAGGTGGTGATCGCCGACATCGCCGACGAACCCGGCCAGGCCCTGGCCCGGGAGCTGGGCGATGCCGCCCACTATGTGCACCTGGACATCACCCAGCCCGCGCAGTGGCAGCAGGCCGTGGCCGCCACCCTCGGGCGCTTTGGCAAGCTGAACGTGCTGGTCAACAACGCGGGCATCCTGACCTATGGACCGGTGCTGGACTACACGCTGGAGCAGTGGAACCGCACGCTGGCCGTGAACCTGACCGGCCAGTTCCTGGGCATCCAGGCCTGCGTGCCCGCGCTGGCCGAGGCGGCGCCGGCGTCCATCATCAACGTGTCGTCCACGGCGGGCTTGAGCGCCTACCCCTTCATGGCGGGCTACGGCGCATCGAAATGGGGCGTGCGCGGCCTGACCAAGTCGGTGGCGCTGGAGCTGGCCGAGCGCCGCATCCGCGTCAACTCGGTCCACCCCGGCGCCGTGGCCACGGCCCAGAGCGCGGCCCTGCGCCAGGGCCAGCCCAGCGATCCCGATGCCTCCAGCCTCAAGCGCTTTGCCGAGCCCGAGGAGATCTCGCCCCTCATCGTCTACCTGGCCAGCGACGAGTCGCGCTTTTCCACCGGCGCGGAGTTCGTGGCAGATGGCGGGATCACCGCCGGCTCGCTCGGCGGCTGAGCCCGCATCACTTCAAAAACAAGAGCTTTCAGCGCTCATGGTTCCTTGGTTCTGGATATTTTCATATCCGAAATCAAGGCACATAAAGCGCTGAAAGCTCTATTTTCAATAGCACAGCATCGACTGATGCCTGCGCTGCCATCCCCTCGGGATATACCCTTGCTTTGCTGGCAGACGTCCATTCAGACGATGCCGCAAAAGCCCCAAATCACGAATCTCTCATCTGTGTTCAAGGCTCGCGCAAGCGTGCATCGATCCCTGAAGGAGACAACGTGAAAACAGCCATCGGTATTGGCGCAGCGGCATTGGTGGCCTTTGCCTCCGCGCTTGCCTTTGCCCCCCGTACCCCGCCCCCGCTGGCCCCCACGTCCATGGGCGTGGAGCAAACGCATTTCAACGCCCTCGCCCAGGCCGGCAAGCGCCTGCTGACCGTCGGCGCGATGGGCGAAATCCTCTATTCCGACGACCAGGGCGCCCACTGGGCGCCGGCCCGGCGCAACCAGGACCGCCAGGCGCTGCTGGTGAGCCTGGCCTTCGCGCCCGACCACAAGACCGGCCTGGCCGTGGGCCACGAAGGCTGGGTCCTGCGCACCCGCGACGGCGGCAGAACCTGGGAGGAAGTGGCCTTCTCCGACAAGAACGGCGATCCGCTGATGTCGGTGGCCCGCCTGCCCTCGGGCATCTGGCTGGCCGTGGGCGCCTTCGGCCGCGCGCTGCAGTCCGCCGACGACGGCACGACCTGGCAGCCCCTGGCGCTGCCCGCCGAAGTCGAGGACAAGCACCTGAACCGCATCGCCTCGTCGGAGGACGGCAAGCGCTGGCTCATCGTGGGCGAGCGCGGCCTGGTGCTCGCGTCCGACGACGGCGGCGCCACCTGGCACAACGAGCCGCCCTTCTACAACGGCTCCTTCTACAACGCCATGGCGCTGGAAGGCGGCGGCTGGCTGGTCTACGGCATGCGCGGCAACGTCTTCCTGCAGGCCGCGCCCGGCGCGCGCTGGACCAAGTCCGAAGTGCCCGCACCGGTGTCCTTCTTCGGCCATGCGCGGCAGCCCGACGGCTCCCTGGTGCTCGTCGGCCAGGGCAGCATGCTGGGCCTGAGCAAGGACGGCGGCAAGAGCTTCACGCTGCAGCGCGCCCAGGGCCGGGCCACGCTGACCGACATCGCGCTCACCGGGCCGAACGGCGGCTGGATCTCCAGCGACTCCGGCCTGCAGCCCTACTCCACCACCCCCACACCGAGCTCCGGCCCAGGAGCGAAGCCATGACCCTCCCCGAACCCGCAAGCCGGCTGGACCGGTGCATTGCGCGCGCCGCGCGCTGGCTGATCTCCCACAGCAAGTCCATCATCGTGCTCACGCTCATCGCCACGGCCCTGCTGGCCGTGTCGGCGCTGCGCACGCACCTGGACCCGGGCTTCAACAAGCTGATCCCGCAGCGCCATGCCTACATGGGCGCCTTCCTCAAGCACTCGGGCACCTTCTCGGGCGCCAACCGCATCCTGGTGAGCGTGGAGTGGAAGGGCCAGGGCGACATCTACAACGCCCAGTTCCTTGAGGCCCTGCGCGGCGTGACCGACGAGGTGTTCTTCACGCCCGGCGTCAACCGGGGCCAGGTGTACTCGCTGTACACCCCGAACGTGAAGTACATCGAGATCACCGAGGACGGCTACGTGGGCGAAGTGCTGATTCCGTCGCGCTTCGAAGCCGACGAGCAGAGCCTGGCCCAGGTGCGCTCCAACGTGGCCAAGTCCGGGCAGATCGGCTCCCTGGTGAGCAACGACCTCAAGTCGGCCATGGTGCGTGCCGACCTGCTGGAGGTGGACGCCAAGACCGGCGAAAAGCTCAACTACCACCAGGTGGCCCAGCGGCTGGAAGAGATCCGCAGCAAGTTCGAGGGCAAGGACATCTCCATCCACATCATCGGCTTCTCGAAGGTGCTGGGCGACGTGATGGACGGCCTGTTCACGGTGATGACCTTCTTCGCCATCGCCTTCGTGGTCACCGCCGTGCTGCTGCGCCTGTACACGCGCTCCACCAACCTCACCGTGGTCGGCCTGCTGGTGGCCCTGCTGCCGGTGGTCTGGCTGCTGGGCCTGCTGCCGCTGATGGGCTACGGCATCGACCCGATGTCGGTGCTCGTGCCCTTCCTGATCTTCTCGATCGGCGTGTCGCACGCGGTGCAGATGACGGGTGCCTGGAAGCACGACGTGCGCCACGGCATGACGGCCAGCGTCGCGGCCGAGCACGCCATCCGCAAGCTGGCCATCCCCGGCACGCTGGCGCTGCTGACCAACGCGCTGGGCTTCATGGTCATCATGCTGATCGACATCCCCATCGTGCACGAGCTGGGCGTGACGGCCTGCCTGGGCGTGCTGCTGATGATCATCACCAACAAGGTCTTCCTGCCCGCCGTGCTGGCCCAGCTGCGCCTGGAGCCCTCCGCGATGCAGGCGCCCTCCGTCGGCGCCAACGGCCGCAACACCCGCTGGTGGAAGCTCTCGGCGCTGGCCGAGCCCCGCGCCGCGCTGCTCACGCTGGCGGTGGCGCTGCTGCTGCTGGCGGTGGGCACCTACGAGTCGCGCGGCCTGCGCACCGGCGACATCGGCACCGGCGCCCCCGAGCTGCGCGCCGACTCGCGCTACAACCGGGACAACGACAACATCATCAGCCACTACTCCATCGGCATGGACGTGCTGTCGGTCTTCGTGGAGACCAGCAACCTCGACGAAGGCTGCCTGAACTGGCCGGTGATGAACGCGGTGGAACGCTTCGAGGAGCGCATGCGCCGCGTGGACGGCGTGCAGTCGGTGGCCACCGTCGCGGGCCTGGCCAAGATCGCCGCCTCCAGCAGCAACGAGGGCAATCCCCGCTGGGCGGCGCTGCAGCGCACCGAGGCCGCGCTGCGCTCTGGCTCCAAGGCGCTGTCGCCCGACCTGGGCCTGAACACCGAGGGCTGCAAGGTCATCAACCTGCAGGTCTTCCTCAAGGACCACGAAGGCTCGACGCTGACCCACGTGGTCCGCGAGGCGCGCGAGTTCATCGAGGCCGACCAGACCCCGAACGTCAAGTTCCTGCTCGCCGGCGGCAACGCGGGCGTGGCCTTCGCCACCAACGAGGCGGTGGAGCACGCCGAGGTGCAGATGCTGGGCTCGATCTTCGGCGCCATCACGCTGCTGTGCTGGCTCACCTTCCGCAGCTGGCGCGCCGTCCTGTGCATCGTGGTGCCGCTGGCCATCGTCTCCATCCTCTGCAACGCGCTGATGTCGCTGCTGGGCATTGGCCTGAAGGTGCCCACGCTGCCGGTGGTGGCGCTGGGCGTGGGCGTGGGCGTGGACTACGGCATCTACCTGTTCGAGAGCATGCAGCACGCGCTGCGCGAACGCGACATCACGCTGCGCGAGGCCTTCTACGAAGCCATGC
Organism: Comamonas humi; assembly: GCF_054782535.1. Taxonomy (NCBI): domain Bacteria; kingdom Pseudomonadati; phylum Pseudomonadota; class Betaproteobacteria; order Burkholderiales; family Comamonadaceae; genus Comamonas; species Comamonas humi. Next base: position 423,017 of record NZ_BAAGSH010000007.1, read on the forward strand.
GCCAGCGCGGCAACGCCGCGATCTTCACGGCCGTCACCATGTCCATCGGCGTGGGCACCTGGGCCTTCTCGGCGCTCAAGTTCCAGGCCGACATGGGCATCCTGCTGGCCTTCATGTTCCTGGTGAACATGCTGGGCGCCGTCTTCCTGCTGCCCGCCATGGCCTGCTGGCTCAACGTGGAAACCGCCGAGGCCAAGGCCCGCGCCGCCGCCCGGCGCGCCCGGCCGGCCCCGGCAGCGGGTGCCGCGGTTGCCCCGGTGCGGGGCGGCCTGCAGCCCGAGCCCCAGTCCCCGGTGAAAGGAAAGCCGCAATGAAGACCGCCCCCAGCACCGTGGAGCAGCTGGCGCTCGAACACGCGCTGTTCCAGGTCTTGAACCGCTATGCCACGGCCGTCGATACGCGCAACCTGGAGCTGCTCAAGCACGTCTTCACCCCGGACTGCACCGCCACCTACGGCGGCGACTACGTCTGCCGGGGCGCCGCCGAGATCACCCGGATGATCGATGTGCACATGGGCGGCTGCGGCCCCACCCAGCACCTGCTGGGCAACCTGGAGGTGGACGCCAGCGACCCCGCCCGGGTGCGCAGCAAGATCCACGTGCGGGCCGTGCATGCCGGCCTGAACGAGCGCGCGCCGCTGCGCTACGACGCCGTGGGCTACTACGAGGACGAATGGGTGCAGCTGCCGCAGGGCTGGCGCATCGACCGCCGCAGCATGACCTTGCTGCTGGAGATCGGCGACCGCAGCGTGATGCAGCCCGCCGCCGCCTGATTTTTGACCCCGCGCCTGCCTGCAGGCGCTTTTTTAAAAAAGGAAGACAAACATGGGACAACAGCAAACCAGCGCCTCGCTGCGCACCGGAGGCCAGGCATGAGCGCACGTCTGCAAGGCAAGGTCGCCCTCATCTCGGGCGGATCGATGGGCATGGGGGCGTCGCACGCCCGGGCCTTCGTGGCCGAAGGCGGCCAGGTCGTGATCGCCGACATCGCCGACGAGCAGGGCCAGGCCCTGGCCAAGGAACTGGGCGAGGCCGCGCACTACGTGCACCTCGACGTGACCCAGTTCGACCAGTGGGAAAAGGCCGTGGCCACCACGGTGCAGCGCTTCGGCAAGCTCACCACGCTGGTCAACAACGCCGGCATCCTGACCCTCGGCCCGCTGAAGGACTACAGCATCGAGCAGTGGAACCGGACGCTGGCGATCAACCTCAGCAGCCAGTTCTTCGGCATGAAGGCCGCGCTCGAAGCCCTGACCAAGAGCGCGCCGGCCTCGATCATCAACATCTCGTCCACGGCCGGACTGATCGCCCACCCCGGCATGCTCGGCTACTGCGCCTCGAAGTGGGGCTCGACCGGCATGACCAAATCGGTGGCGCTGGAGCTGGCCGACCGCAACATCCGCGTCAACTCGGTGCACCCGGGCGCCGTGGCCACGCCGCTGACCCAGGCGCTGCGCCCGATCGAGGACAAGGACTTCGAAGGCTCGAACCTGACGCGCTTCGCCCGCCCCCAGGAGATCTCCAACATGGTCATCTACCTGGCCAGCGACGACTCCTCGTTCTCCACCGGCGCCTCGTTCGTGGTCGACGGCGGCCTGACCGCCGGCACCGTGGTCATGTAAGCGCTGCCGCGCTCTGACTCGAAGCCACACGGTCTGCGCCGTGTGGCTTTTTCATTTCGCATTGACAGGTATATGGGTAACGATGGGATCGCCATGGGCTCGAGCAGAAAGAGCAAGATTCTTGATCTGTCCACTGCCAGCGATCGACCCGAAGCGGTCACTCAACGTTGAATCTCAGTGGGCGGCAAAACCGTCCGCTGGAGCCAGTGCTTAGGTTTCTCTTCCGGGATGTGGCGGCTGTCAGCCGCTTTTTCGGGTTGTGGGTCTTGGGTCGGCAGCGGGGCCTCATCAACCGCATACACTGACAAAACCGCTGAAGCGCTCGGCTTACCATCCTCGCCATGAGCTCCCAATACGAATCCCTGCGTCCCGACCACCTGTACCGGGATATTTTTGACGTCAACGCGCCCAGCGGCGCCGCGGTGAGTCTCCAGGTTTGGCCCCGCCGCCCAGGTGTTTTCATCCGCAACAAATCGGCACCGCCTTCGGTCGAAGGCGCCGAACACCCGTACCCAGGCGCGATCGGGCGCGAACTCGTCGTAGGGCAGTTCGGCTTGGTCCCGCCCTGGGTGAAATCCGCTTCGGACGCAAAACTGCGTTCGTCCAAGCTGGTCAACGCGCGCGCTGAGACCGCGAGCACGTCCAACAACTATCGCGGCGCCTGGCTGGGTGCGCAGCGTTGCATCGTGCCCATGATGGCGTTTCAGCAAGACGACTTGCGCAGCGGCAAAGCCGTGTCCACGCGGGTCGCACGAGTGGACGGCAAACCCATGGGCGTAGCCGGTCTGTGGGAGTGCTGGACCGGTGCGGAGGGTGAGGTGATCGTAAGTTTCTGCCTACTCACGGTGAACGCCAACAGCCACGCGCTGATGCACCGTTACGGGCAACCGGGCAGCGAAAAGCGCATGTTGGCGATTTTGAACGAAGGTGCCTATGGCGCCTGGCTAAACGCGGCCCAGCCGGAGAAAGCGCGCGAATTCATGCGGGCATATCCGGCCAAGGGGCTCACCGCCAACCCCATCGAGAAGAAGCCCTCGGCCGCTTGATCAGCACAGCGTGACCAGTGCCGTCTCGATGCCGTGCCCGATGCTCTGCTGTGCACCTTTCCATAACGGTGGCCAGCGCGCGGCGCTCTGCTTCGTTTATGGCGACGAGGCGTGAAGGGCCCTTTCCGTTACGGGGGTTCGCAACCGCCACGGTCAGGCCGTAGGTCCGCTTCTGGCCGAACTCAGTCTGTCCAGCCGGAATACGCAATAGCGTGCGAGGCTACTTTATTGTGGAGAAAGCCTCACGAGAGTCTCCTGACGCAAAAAAGGCCAGCATGCCAGCTGGCCTTTTTGCCGGGCTCTGCATCCCGCTACATCTCGAAGCGCGCCTTCAGGAACTGCAGCAGCTGCCGGCTCGCCAGGCTGCGTGCGTTTTCGTCGCGGCCGCTGACGTAGCCGACCTTCACGCAGTCGCCCAGCGCCTTGCCGCTTTCCACGCGGATCCGGTAGCGGGTCTGGCGGTCAGGCTTGGTGCCCTCGGGGATCAGCACCTGCCCGTTGAACATGGGCAGGTCTTTGTCGTTGAATTCGATGGTGCAGCCGGCCAGGTAGGGCTTGTCGGTGACCTCGCGCACGCCGCTGCTTTCCCAGTCGTGCCCGGCCCGGGCATAGACCACGGTGCTGACGTCCGAGCCGGCGTGGCGCAGCGCGGCCTCCTGCTGGGCGCAGGCCACCAGGTCGTTGGACGCATCCTTGCCGGCCCGAAAGCTCATCAGCGGCGCGCCCGTGGTCTTGCGGGTCTGCAGCTTGGCATAGCAGGGGCCATAGAAGTCCACATGCAGGGCAAAGGGATAGACATGGGCCGCCAGTTGTCTGTAGATGCGCTCGTCCATGCTCATGCGCACGGCCACCCCGCCCTTGGAAAAGCCCATGACGCCGATGCGCTTGCCGTCGATGGCGGGATGCCGGTTCAGCGCCTTGAGCGCCGCATAGGCGTCGGCCACCGCATCGACCTCCGAGGTGCCCATGACCTTGGCCAGGTAAGGCGTCTCCTCGCTGATGCCGCGCGGCTTGAAATAGTCCACCACGAAGGCCGCGATGCCGTTGTCCGCCAACGTCTTGGCGGTCTCATACTCCCGCCCCGGGATCACACCGGCGGCGCCGGGCAGGATCACCATCGCGGGCACCGGCCGCCTTTCGCTGGCGGCGTCGGGCAGGAACAGCTTGCCCATGCCCATCGTGGCCTCGGCCTTCGAGGGTTCGGCCAGCAGCACGTCGAGGTCATACGGGCTGCTGGACTTGAAGCGGATATCGCCCTGCGTATCGCCGTGCAGCACGGTGGACGGCATCATCGGCACGGCCTTGGGCAAGGGCGGCAGTGCATCGAGCAGGGACTGCGCGGCCGCCGCCGTGCCCCACAGGCACAGCACCGCCACGCAGGCTCGCCACCAGGTTTTCTCCGTCAGGGCTTTCATTTCCTTGTCTCCCAGCCAAGGCCCGACGTCATCGGGCCTTGGCGGTTCAGCTCGTCTGCAGCGGTCAGAACGAGTACTTCATGGTCATAGACAGCTGGTCGCGGTCGGCCAGCATGCGGTTGCGCAGCGGGTCCGTGGACGGACTGCCCATGTAGTTGGTGTAGGTGACGTTGACCGAAAGATTGCTCTTGCGGACAAAGGTCGCACCAATGCTCAGGCGGCTGTCACCCTGGCCACCGCCGAAGGTACCCACCAGCGAGCGGCCGCGCAGCTGCGACTGGTAGCTGATCGGGATGCTCAGGTCCCAGCCTTCGAAGATGCCGGGGTAGCCCAGCGTCAGCGTGGCCGCGGCCACCAGCGAGTTGCGGGTCTTGAACGCGAGGTTGTCGATGCTGCCCTCTTCCACGCTCAGCACGCGCGAGCCCGAGATTTCCGCGGCCATGGTCAGCTCGTCGGACAGTGCGTTGCGGCCGAAGTTGAAGATGCCGCCCACGTTGCCCTGCGCCACCTTGCCGCGCACCGGCGTGGACATCTCGCCCATCAGCACCGGCGTGCCCTTGCGCAGGCTGGCCTCGCCGAAGGCCGAGAACATGCCGAAGGTGGTGCTCACCGTGGTGCCCAGCATCTTGATGCCGTCGAAGTACTTGACGTTGTAGCCGCCGAGCTGGGACATCACGATGCTCGGCGAGCGGTCCTTGTAGTCGAGGTAGTACAGGCCCAGCTCGGTCTCGCTGGTCACGCGGTAGCGCGTGCCCAGGCCCCATTGGCCAGACTTGCTGGGCCGGATGTCGTTGCCGCGCGGCAGGTAGCAGGCCGGGCCCACGTTGTAGCCGCAGACCGCGCCGGGGCCCAGCAGGTTGGTGGTGCTGGTGTACATGCCCACCGCCGGCAGCAGGGTCTCGTGGAAGCCGAACTGGTAGTGCGCCAGCAGCGACCAGTTCGGATTGATCTCGATGGACGCGGCGATCTGGTCCTCGGGCAGCAGGATTTCCTTGATTTCCGCGCCAGGCGATGCCGCCTTGGCCGCATCGACCGGGCCTTGCGCGCCGGCGATGTTGGCGAAGTACATGGATTCGCCCCAGTTCACCACCTGCTTGCCCAGGCGCACGGTGGCGCGGCTGGTATCGCCCAGGTTGAAGCTGGTGTAGGCATAGGTGTCCAGCAGGCGGGTGTAGCCGCCGCCGTAGCGCCGGGCGTCCGGCGAGAACTGGTCGACCGGCCCGGGCGTGCTGATGGGGCCCTGGTTGTCGTTGCGGTGGTGGTAGACATCGTCATAGAAGGTGCTGGCGGTCATCACCAGGCCGCTGTCGCCCTTCGAGAGCCGGCTCTCCAGCAGCGCGCCCAGGCGGTTGGTGGTGAGCGAGCCCTTCTTGAAGTTGTTGTTGCCGTCCGAGCCGGCCAGCACCGGCGACGGATCGTTCAGGCGCGTGGCCAGGCCGTAGTTCAGGTTCAGGCGCCAGTCCAGCTTCACGCCGTCGCCCAGCTCGATGGTTTCCCCTGCCAATGCTCCTCCCGTGCCCAGGGCCAGCAGCGTGGCCACCGCGAGGGGATGGAGTTTTTTCATGCTTTTTTTCATGGTGGATTGCTCGTGGAAAAACTTAGTTGCCGGCGTTGCGGGCCGCTTCGGGCGTGAACATGGAGGGCGTCATGCCGCCACGGTTCAGGATCGGGCCCTTCGGGCGCTCCTGGAACAGGGTGTAGGCCAGGTACGAGCCCGCATTGAGGTCGTGGTAGAACGAGGTGCCCGCATGCCAGGCGTTGATGTCGTACGAGTAGTACATGTTGATGAAGGCGTGCTGCCACAGCTGGCCGCGGGCGTCATACATGTCGCCGGCCACCGCCTGGCCGGTGTCCTCGTCGGCGAACATCACGCGCTTGCCGTAGATGTGGCGGAAGCCCTCCTTGAGCGTGCCCTCGAGCACCCAGACGCGGCGCAGTTCATAGCGCAGGAACTCGGGGTTGGCATGGCCCGGCGTGAGCAGGTCCTTGTACTTGATGGTGGGCTGGTGCAGGCGGTAGGCGTTCGCGGGGATGAACATCTCCTGCTTGCCCACCAGCTTCCAGTTGTAGCGCTCGGCCGAGCCGTTGATCAGGCGGTCGGAGTCGATGGTCATCTTGCCGCCGGTGCCGGGCAGGGGCTGGTCGAAGCCGAACTCGGGCAGCTGGCGCACGCGGCGGGTGCCGGGGTCGTACTGCCAGGCCAGGCGCTTGAACTTGCCGTAGTCAAAGGGGTCCGACGAGATCGTCACGCTGCCCTTCTCGCGCTCGGGCAGCTGCACCTTGGTGATGGTGTAGGCCGAAACGCCCTCCACCGGCTTGCCGACTTCGGCCGGGTTGTTGGGCGGCGCCAGGTAGCGGATTTCGTTGCGGCCGAAGGTGACGGAGCCGTCGGACAGCACGTTGGCCGAGTCGGCGATGTTCTCCTCGGTATAGGCGCGCGTGGGCAGCATGACGTTCCAGTACGCCTCGATGCCGCTCTTGGGGAACGGGAAGCTGATGGCGCCGCCCAGGGTCTTGATGCCCAGGCCGTCGGTCACGGTCTCGGCCGTCGTCGCGTTCTTCTTGATCGCCGCGCACACCTCGTCGCTGTAGCGGAAGTCGCGGTGCCCCTTGTAGACCGGGATCTGCATGGTCTTGGGGTACTTCTGGAACATGGCCTTCTGGCCGGGGCTGAGCTTGTCGGCGTACTTGTCGACGTTGGCGGCCGTGATGACGAACAGCGGCTTCTCGTCGGCGTAGATGTCCACCGGATGCTCGCCGCTCTGGGGGTTGTGCCGCACGCCGGGCGGCGCGCCCAGCCACTTGCCGGTGAACTCGGGGATCGTGCCCTCCTTGTTGCCGGCCTTGATCGCGCCCACGCAGGTCAGTTCCTTGCCCAACTGCTCTGCCTCGCTCGCGGACACCTTGGCATGGACCGGCACGGCCACGATCAGGCTTGCCGCCATGGCAAGCGCAGTCTTGGTCATCACACACTTCATCTTCATCTCCTGGTTTTCCAACTTCTGTCTGGGTGGCGTCACCGGCAGGGTGCAGGCCTTGCGGTGCCCGGTTGTTTGCGCCATGTGCTGGCATGCGGATACTGGGGCTGTTGAGCTTTTTTCCCATCACCCGATGGGACTAGTGGCAAACCCTGAAAACTCGCCCAGAGTCCTCGCACGCCCCCCGCAAAACCCCGCGGGAAGCGGCCTCCCCGGGCCTGCCTGGAGCTACCACTGGCCGGCCACTGGCGTGAAGATGTCCTGCTGGTGCAGCGGCCGCGCGGCGATGCCGGCGAAGCCGTCGCCCGCCATGTAGGAGTCCTCGCAGCGCACCAGGCTCTGCGCGTCGAAGCCCCAGACGATCAGCAAACGTGCCTCGAACCGGTAGTACGGGGCGTCGTCGCTCACCGCGTGGCCCATGGCGCGCAGCACCGCCGTGGGGTAGGCGATGCGCAGCGGGCCTTCGGCCGTGACGTGGTCGCGGTCGGCGACGAGGCGATCAATCTCGTGCTCGATCTGGTGGCAGTTGGCCGCCACCATGCCGCCGTAGTACTGGGCGATGGCCGCCTTGGAGCGCGGGCTGTTCGGCGCATCGGGCCCGGAGTCGAAGTTGATGTAGGCCGCATCGGGCGACACGGTGGCCATCAGCGTCTCGAAGTCGCCCAGCGCCTCGGCGCGCATGTGCTCGAGCATCTTGCGCAGGTTGCGCACGGTCTTGGCGTCGTCGCCGGGCTGGGCCAGGCGGGCCTCGATGGCGCGCAGCTGCTTGCGGGGGTCGATCTGGTAGGTCATGCGTGGATTCCTTGTCGGTGGTGGAAAGAATGGCCGGCGCGCAAGGCGCGGCGCCGCCTGCCGGCCCACGGCCGGCTCTCGGGTTTGCTTCAAATAAAGGAGCTGCTTGCGCTCAATCGGTATGCATTTCAAATACATTTCGATTGAAATGTCTTGCACGTCAAGCGCAAGCAGCTATGGTTTTTGATATCCACTCCCTGCGATTGGCAGGGACTGGAGCACCATCAGGCGGGGGCCGCGGCGCGCGGGCTCACGAACTCGCCCGGCATCGCGCCGGTGAAGCGCCCCTCGAAGAAGGTCGGCATGCCGTTGACCATGGTCAGGCGCATGGGCGCGGCATCGCGCGTGTAGCGCCAGGTCACGCCGAAGTCGCCGTTGGGCACGTCGAAGCGTTTGTATTCCTCGCGGCGCTGGATCTCGGCCAGGTCGAACACCACGATGTCGGCGCGCAGGCCGGGCCGGATCACACCGCGGTCGTTCAGGTTGAAGTGCCGGGCGAGCTTGCCGGTCATCACGTGGATGGCCTCCTCGATCGTCACCCGGCCCTCGTCGCGGCAGAACCGGGTCAGCAGCAGGATGTTCTCGCCGCCGCCGCAGAACATCTGGCCGTGGGCCGGCGCGTCCGAGATGTTGCCCACGGTCTGCGGGTGCTTGAGCAGCTCGATGGTCAGGTCCTCCAGCATGGGGAACGGCGCCATGTGCACGGTGGAGCGCACGCCGTTGGCGACGATCCATTCGGCCATGGCGTCCGAGGCGTGCAGGCCGCGCCGGTCGGCGTAGTCCTGCAGCGTGAGGTTGATGGGCCCCATGCCGTTGTCCGAGTTGCGCAGGTGCAGGCGCTGCGGGTTGGCCATGGGCGCGTGCGGCCAGACCTTGGTGTCCCAGCTCTCGCGCGCCCGCGCCCGCCAGCCGGGGTCGTTCAGCAGCGCGAGCTTGGCCTCCTCGGTCTCGGCCAGCACCACCTCGTGCCAGACGTAGTCGTTGGACTGGGCGAAGATCAGCGAGCGCGTGAGCGACAGGGTATTGGTCGGCGAGACATGGGCAAAGCCCGGCCAGATGTCATGGCCGTCGGCCTGGGCGCGCTCGATCAGCGGCTTGAGGATCTCCAGCGCCGGCTTCTGGAACTCCAACGTGGGAATGCCGCCGGCGATCTGCACGCGCAGCTTTTTGCCTTGCAGCAGGCGCGTGATGCGCTCCACGCTGGCCGGCGCCGACATGCGCATGAAGGTATCGACGATGACCTGCAGCGTGCAGCCCGGGTGGCGCGCCAGCACGGCCATCAGCGCGTCGAACTCGGCGTCGTCGGCCAGCAGCGTGGGGATCGGCCGGTCCTGCCCGTCGTGGTCGAGCAGGTTGGACGACATGCCCAGCGCGCCCGCCTGCATGGCGTCCTCCAGCAGCTCGGCCATGCGCTCTATCTCGGCCGGCGTGGCCGCGCGGCTCCAGGCGTCCATGCCCATGGCGGCCAGGCGGATGGCGATATGGCCGACAAAGGAACCGTAGTTGGCCGGCATCTTCAGCCGCGTGGTCATGGAGCGCTGGTACTCGGACCACTTGCGCCAGTCCCAGGGCAGGTTCTTCTGGAACGGCCCTTCGGGAATGTCCTCGAAGAAGGAGAAGATCTTGATCATCTCGTGGGCCACTTCGGGGTCGTCCGAGATGGGCGCGGCCGAGAAGCCGCAGTTGCCCATCACCACCGTGGTCGCGCCGTAGCCCGGCAGCGGGTCGAGGTCGGCCTGCCACCACATGGTGGCGTCGAAATGGGTGTGGCTCTCGATGAAGCCCGGCGTGACATAGCAGCCCGTGGCGTCGATCACGCGCTCGTCCTCGCGCGGCGCCAGCCCGGGCGCCACCTCGACGATGGTCTTGCCCTGCACCCGCACATCGGCGGCAAAGGCGGGCGCGCCGCTGCCGTCCACCACCGTGCCGCCCCGGATCAGAATCGTGTTCATGTGTGTTCTCCTGCTTGTCAGTTGCCGGCGTTGCGCGCGGCTTCGGGCGTGTACATGGACGGCGACAATCCGCCGCGGTCGAGGATCGGCCCCGTAGCGCGCTCGTTGACCAGGGCGTAGCCCATGTAGGAGCCCGAGCTGAGGTCATGGTAGAAGGACGCGCCCGCATGCCAGGCGTTCATGTCGAACGAGTAGTACATGTTGACGAAGGCGTACTGCCACAGCTGGCCGCGCGCGTCGTACATGTCGGCCACCACGGCCTGGCCCGTGTCCTCGTCGGCATACATCACCCGCTTGCCGTACAGGTGGCGATAGCCTTCCTTGAGCGTGCCCTCGATCACCCAGACCCGGCGCAGCTCGTAGCGCATGAACTTGGGGTTGGCATGGCCGGGCGTGAGCAGCTCGGCATAGGTGATGGTCGGCTGCATCACCCGGTAGGCGTTGGCGGGGATGTACAGCTCCTTCTTGCCCAGCAGCTTCCAGTGGTAGCGGTCGGTGGGGCCGTTGAAGAGGCGATCCGAGTCGGTGGTGAGCTTGCCGCCGGTGCCCGGCGTGGGCTGGTCGTAGCCGAAGTCGGGCAGCTGGCGCACGCGGCGCGTGCCGGGGTCGTACTGCCAGCCCAGGCGCTTGGTCACCTTGTAGTTGGCCGGCTCGACAATCACCGTGACGCTGCCCTTCTCGCGCTCGGGCATGGCCACCTTGGTGAAGGCATAGGCCGTCACCGAATCGATGGGCTGGCCCAGCTTGGCCGGATCATTGAAGGGCGAGAGGTAGCGCGACTCATTGCGCCCGTTGACGATGGAGCCGTTGGACAGCACCTGCATCGCATCGGCCACGTTCTCCTCGGTATAGGCGCGCGTGGGCAGCAGGCTGTTCCACAGAGCCTCGGCACCGGTCTTGGGGAAGGGGAAGTTGATGGCCCCGGCATTCCCCTTGATGCCCATGCCGTCGTCCACCAGCTCGGACTCCACGGCGTTCTTCTTGATGACCGCGCAGACCTCGTCGCTGTAGCGGAAGTCGCGGTGTCCCGGGTAGACCGGCATCTGCATGGTCTTGGGGTATTTCTGGAACATGGCCTTCTGGCCGGGGCTGAGCCTGTCGGCGTATTGCTCGACATTGGCCGCCGTGATGACGAACAGCGGCTTCTCGTCGGCGTAGAGGTCAGCCGGGTGCTTGCCGCTGTGCGGCGCATGGGCCACGCCGGCAGGCGCGCCCAGCCACTTGCCGCTGAACTCGGGAATCGTGCCCTCCTTGTTGCCGGCCTTGATGGCCCCCACGCAGGTCAGCTCCCGGCCCAATTGCTCCACCTCGCCGGCCGTCGCCTTGGCCTGGGCCGGCGCGCACAGCGCCAGGCTTGCAGCCAGGGCCAGCGATGTCTTGGTCATCACACGAATCATCTTCACGGTCTCCTTGGTTCTAAGCCCCCGATGCCACGCACGGACACGGGAAAACAGATGCTCGTGTCAGCCCCTCTTTCACCCATCGTCCGAGAGGACTAAGGCCTATCCCCACTTGGCTTATGGCGGCCCTTACCAGAATACGGCGCCTATTTTTTAAGCAAACCCAGGCGCCCGGCCCATGCAAAAAGCCCGTGGATGCAGGCGCATCCACGGGCTTTTTGCAAGCGCGGAAAGAGAAAGCAAAGAGCTGGTTCTAGGTGCGCAACGCCTCCTCGACCGCCGCCTCCGTCAGCAGCACATAGGCCTGCAGCCGGTCGTCGCGCACATAGAGCGGATCGCTGGTCTGCGCGCGGTCATAGCCCTGCCTTTGCAGGTCGACCTTGCGCAGCTTGTAGTTGCCCGTCATGTCGGGCGTGTCCATCAGGCGCACGAACAGCGGCGCCGCATAGCGCGGCAGGCGGTTGGAGGCCAGCGCCCAGAAGGCCTGCGGGTCGAAGCCCGCGCCCTCGCGCATCACCAGCGCCGCCATGCCCGCGCGCCCGCCGTGGCCCGGCACCTGCACGCCGTAGACGGTGATGGCGTCCAGGCCCGCGAAATCGCCCAGCGCATCGGCCACTTCCAGCGTGGAGACGTTCTCGCTTTTCCAGCGGAAGGTATCGCCGATGCGGTCTACAAACCACAGATAGCCCTCGTCGTCGCAGCGCAGCAGGTCGCCCGAAGACCACCAGGCGTCGCCCTTGGCAAACACGTTGCGCAGGATCTTCTTCTCGGACGCCTCGGCGCTGGTATAGCCCTCGAAGCGCCCAGCCATCACATTGGGGTAGGCCATCAGCATGCCCAGGGCCTCGCCGGGCTCGCCCACGGCGGCCTGTTGCAAAAAGCCGTCGGCGCCGCGGACATAGTCGCCCTGCTCCTGGTCGTAGCGCACCAGGCGCAGATTGGTCTTTTCCCAGAACGGAATGCGCCCGCAGGAGCCTATGCGGTTGTCCAGGTTGATGCTGCTGGTGTTGGCCTCGGTGCTGCCCCAGCCTTCGAAGATCTGGACATCCTCGCCGAAGCGGCTGGTCCACTGCTGCCAGATCTCGGGTGACAGGCCGGTGCCTGCCATCTTGCGCAGCGTATGGTCGCGGTCATCGGGCGCTGGCGGCGTGCTCAGCAGAAAGCGGCAGATCTCGCCCACGTATTGGCAGAACGTGACGCCATGGCGGCGCACGTCGGTCCAGAACTCGCTGCGGCTGAACTTGCGCCGCACCAGGATGCTGGCGCCCGCACCCAACGCCGTCGACGTGAGCGACATGGAGGCCGCGCCGTGGTACAGCGGCAGGAAGCAGTACATGCAATCCTCCGCGCCCATGCCCCACAGCGCCTGCATGCAGTCGCCCGCCATGAGCCAGCGCGCATGGCTGACGATGGCCGCCTTGGGCAAGCCCGTGGTGCCCGAGGTGAAGATGTACTGGGCCGTGTCGCCGGCCTTGAGGCCTTCGCGCCACTGCTGCGGCACATTGCTGCCGTCCTGGGCATGGGCCAGGGCCTGCAGGTCCGGGCCGCAAGACTCATTCACCCCAGCATCGGGCCAGTGCAAGAGCGCCAGGCCGGCGCCCAACCCCTCGGCCTGCGCAAAGCGCGCCGCGCATTCCCCGCCCACGATGGCGTGGCGGGCCCCGGTCACCTCCAGCGCATGCTGCAGCAGCCGGCCCGACACATGGGTGTTGATGAAGGCCACCACGGCGCCCAGCTTGGCGATGCCGAACCAGGCAAAGAAGAAGGCGGCGCGGTTTTCCATGGCCAGCGCCACCACATCGCCCTGACCGACGCCCTGCTGCCGCAGCGCGCGCGCCACCTGGTTGGCGCGCCGGTTGACTTCGGCGTAGCTGTAGCGCTGCGAGCCTTCGAGCACCAGGCTGCGTTCGCCGAACTGGCGGGCACTTTCTTCAATCCGGTCGGCCGTGGTGTACGACAGCGATGCCAGGTACCTGGCGGCAATGGCCGAGCGGCGGTCCAGCTTCTGCTGGGTGTGCTCGCGCGGCGGCACGGTGGTCGATACGCTCATCCTGGGTCTCCTCCTCTTGCTTTTGTAGGCGCCATGCTCAGCGCTGCGGGCGCGGCAGGCCCAGGCCGAACTGGGCGATCAGCTCACGCTGGATCTCGTTGGTGCCGCCGCCAAAGGTGTTGATGGTGGCCACGCGCAGCTCGTACTCCAGCTCGCCCATCAGGTAGGCAGCGGCCGAGCCGCCGCGCACCAGGGCGCTGCTGCCCACGATGTCCATGAGCCTGTGCAGCACCTCGACCACGCCTTCGGAACCATAGACCTTGGAGGCCGAGGCCAGGCCCACGTCCAGCGCGCCGGCCTCCAGGCTGGCGGCGATGCGCAGGTTGGTCAGGCGCTGGGCCTCCAGCCGCGCATAGCACTCGGCCAAGCTGCGGCGCACCCAGGCCTGGTCCATGGCACGGCGCCCGTCCTCGTCCCTGGCCTTGGCCCATTGCAGCACCCGGGTGAAGGGGCCGAACACCTTGTCGGACCAGGCGCCCAGGCCCAGGCGCTCGTGGTTGAGCTGCGCGGTGATGAGCTTCCAGCCGCCGTGGAGCGGCCCCACCAGGCGGCTGGCCGGCACCTGCACGTTGTCGTAGTAGGTGGCCGCCGTGTACACGCCCACGGTCTCGATCAGCGTGTGCGAAAAGCCGGGGGCCCGCGTGTCCACCACCATGATGGAAATGCCCTTGTGGCGCGCCAGATCGGGGCTGGTGCGCGCGGCCAGCCAGACGTAGTCGGCCGCCTCCACGCCCGAGGTCCAGAGCTTTTGCCCGTTGACCACAAAGTGGCCGCTGCGCAGGTCGCCCTGCAGGCTGGCCTGGGTCTTGAGCACGGCCAGGTCCGAGCCCGCGCCGGACTCGGAGTAGCCGATGGCGAAGATGGTGTCGCCGCTGGCCATGCCGGGCAGGAACTCCTGCTTCTGCGCTTCGGAGCCATGCGCCATCAGCGCCGGGCCCACGGTGCTGATGGTCACGAAGGGCAGCGGCGCGCCCGCGATGTTGGCTTCCTCCATGAAGATCAGCTGCTCGGTGGCCGACAGGCCCTGGCCGCCGTATTCCCGGGGCCAGCCTATGGCCAGCCAGCCGTCGCGGCCCATCTTGCGGACCAGGGCGCGATATTCGTCCCCGCCTTCGGCGCCGCGCATGCGGGCCGTGAGCTCGGGCGTCATCAGCGCCTGGAAGTAGTCGCGGCACTGGAGGCGCAGCGCATGCTGCTCGGGGGTCAAGTCAATGAACATGGTGCAATCCCCTTCTCAAACCGTATCGCCCAGGATCAGGCCGCTGGTGGGCACGCCGGTGCCGGCCGTGACCACCACGTTGTGCACGCCGGCAATCTGGTTGACCGAGCTGCCGCGCACCTGGCGCACGCCTTCGGCAATGCCGTTCATGCCGTGGATATAGGCCTCGCCCAGCTGGCCGCCGTGGGGGTTGATGGGCAGCAGGCCGCCGCGCGCATGCTGGCCGGCGCGCACGAAGTCCTTGGCCTCGCCGCGCGCGCAGAAGCCGAACTCCTCGAGCTGGGTCAGCACAAAGGGCGTGAAGTGGTCGTACAGCACCGCCGTCTGTATGTCTTTCGGCCCCAGGCCGCTTTGCCGCCACAGTTGCCGGCCCACATGGCCCATCTCGGGCAGGCCGGTGATGTCCTCGCGGTAGAACGAGGTCATGGACTGCTGGCCCGCGCTGATGCCCTGGGCCGCGCCCTTGATGTAGACCGGTCTGGCCCTCAGGTCGCGCGCACGCTCGCTGGAAGTGATGACCAGGGCCACGGCGCCGTCCGACTCCTGGCAGCAGTCCAGCAGGCGCAGCGGGTCGCAGATCCACTTGCTCTGCTGGTGGTCTTGCAGCGTGATGGGCTTGCCATGGAAGAAGGCGGCCGGGTTGGTGGCCGCGAAGTCGCGCACGGCCACGGCCACGCGGCCGAAATCCTCGCTGGTCGCGCCATAGGTGTGCATGTAGCGGCGCGCGAACATGCCCACCCAGGCCGCGGGCGTGTGGAAGCCGTGCGGCATGTACCAGCCGAAGTTCACGCTCTCGAAGAACGGCTGCGAGCGAAAGCCGTAGTCGCCCGTGCCGAAGCGGTACCAGCTGCGCTCGTTCATGGCCCGGTAGACCACGACGGTCTTGGCCACGCCCGTGGCCACGGCCATGGCCGCATGCAGCACGGGCGCACAGGCCGCGCCGCCGCCGTGCGGCACTTGCGAGAAAAAGCCCACGTTGGGCAGGCCCAGCAGGCGCGCAATCTCGTACTCGGGTACCTTGTCCATGGTGTACGAGGAAAAGCCGTCCACCTCCTTCGGATCGATGCCCGCGTCGGCCAGCGCGGCCAGCGTGGCCTCCATGGCCAGGCGCAGCTCGCTGCGGCCGGAGTTCTTGGAAAACTCGGTGGTGCCCAGGCCCACGATGGCCGCACGCCCAGAAATATGCATGTCGTTCACTGATCTGTCTCCGCGAATCGTTCTTATGGTCTTATGGCAATGCGATCTGGGCCGTGCCGCTGACGTGCGCGCCCATGGAGTTCGTGCCCTTGAGCGTGACCTGCACGCTGCGCGTGGCCTCGTGCTTCTCGGTGATGGCGCCGGTGAACTGCAGGGTGTCGCCCGGGTAGTTGGGCGCGCCCAGGCGAATCTTCAGGTCCATCAGGCGCGAGCCCGAGCCGGCCCAGCCTTCGACGAAGCGCTGCACCAGGCCGTTGGTGGTCAGGATGTTCATGAAGATGTGGGGCGAGCCCAGGGCGCGCGCGGCATCGGCGTCGTGGTGCACGTTCTGGTAGTCGCGCGTGGCGATGGCGCCGCCGGTGATCAGCGGCACGGTGACGGGCACGCTCAGGGGTTGCAGTTCATCGCCGACGTTCACCGTCTCGAAGCGGGGGCTTGGCTTGCTCATCGCGTTGTCTCCTTGGAACACTCTTCTTATCGGTCTTCGGGCAGGTCGTACTTCCAGCCCAGGCAGTCGTGGTCGGCCAGCCACTGGCCCAGGGCCTGCAGGTGGTGTTCGGCGCTGCCCAGCTCGGCCGCCAGCGCGCGGCACCAGAGCATGAAGCGGTGCATGGGGTAGGTCACATCCACGCCCATGCCGCCATGCACGTGCTGGGCCATGCGGCCCACCTTGAGGCCCAGCTCGTTGGACTGGGCGCGCACCGCATGCGCCTGGGGCGCGCAGGGCAGGCCCGCATCCAGGCGCCACACCAGCTGGCACAGCGCGCTGCGCTGGGCCTGCAGCAGGATGTAGCCGTCGGCCATCTGCCCCTGCACGAGCTGGAACGTGCCTATGGGCCGGTCGAACTGCTGGCGTTCGCTCACGTATTCCACGGTGCGGCGCAACTGCTCCTGCGTCAGGCCCTGCTGCAGCGCGGCCAGGCAGGCGGCGGCCTGTTCCTGCGCCCAGGCAGCGGCGCCCGCGCCCAGAACGGCCAGCACGGGCGTGCCCTCGAAGCCCAGGTCGGCCACGCCGCAGTAGTCCTGGCGCATGCCCTGCACGCGCTGCACGCCAGCCGCCTGCAGGTCGACCAGCACCAGCGCATGTCCGCCGCGCTGGTCCTCGGCCGCCACCAGGGCCCAGCGCGCCTGGCCGGCCAGCGCCACGGCCTGCAGGCGCCCGCTCAGGCGCTGGTCCGCCAAGCGCAGCGGCGCGCCGCGGCTGGCCGTAAGGCCTTGCAGCGACAAGGCCAGCAGCTCGCCCTGCATGGCCGCCTCGATGACGACGCCAATGCCCTGGCCGCTGCCGCCAAACCGGGCCAGCGCGGCCACGGCCACCTGCTGCTGCCACAGCGGCACCTGCGCCAGCGCGCGGCCCTGCTGCTCCAGCACGGCCATCAGCGCGGTCGCGCCCAGGCCCAGTCCGCCGGCCGCCTCGGGCACCACAATGCCGTGCAGGCCCGCGGCCACGCACTGCCGCCACAGCGGCTGCATGAAGGGCCGGCCCGAGCGGTCGTGCTCGCGCAGCTGGTCGTCGCCGCAGTAGTCGGCGAACAGGCCCCGGGCCATATCGGCGAAGGCGCTCTGTTCTTCGTTGAATTGAAAGTCCATGACAAGCTCCTCAAGCCACAGGGCGGAACTGCGGCAGCGTCAGCTCGCCGAAGGTGTTGAACTCCACCTGCACCGGCATGCCTATGCACACCTGTTCGGGCTTGACGCCCACCAGCTGCGCGACCACGCGCACGCCCTCCTCCAGCTCGATCAGGCCGATGGGATTGGGGTATTCGTAGGGCGGCACCTCGGGGTAGTGCATGACCACATAGGAGTACACCGTGCCGCGGCCGCTGGCCTGCACCGTGTCCCACTCGAAGCTCTGGCACTGGGGGCAGACCGGCCCGGGCGGATGGTGCAGGTCGCCGCAGCCCTGGCAGCGCTGGATCAGCAGCCGGCCCTGCTGGGCGCCTTCCCAGAAGAAGCGGTTGTCGTCGTTCAGGCCCGGCACGGCACGTGGATTCACAGGCAAGGACGGCGCGCCGGCACTGGCAGCCACGGGCTTGGCCTGCTGCGCGGGGCGGTACTTGAAGACGCGGAACAGTTGCTGGCCCACCGGATCGTCCGCGCCACCCGCTTCGCCCAGGGCGTAGTAGTCCATGACGGCCGTCACGAAATAGCCCACACCCAGGGCCGTGGTCTTTTGCTCGCTCAGGCTCTCCAGCCGCGTGGTGCAGTACAGCCGCTCGCCTTCGAGCACATCGCGTGCAAAGCTGAACTCGGAGTTCACCGCCACCACCGCCGCAAAGCCCTGGGCCTCCAGGCAGCCCAGCACCTCGAACGGGTTGTCGGTGGTGGACCCCTCGGGGTGGTGGTTGGCCTCGGGGCCGGCCATGCACCAGACCTGCAGCATGGCCGCCGGCGCAATGGCCCGGCCCTCGGCGTTGCTGCGCATCTCCACGCCCATCAGCTCGCACCAATGGCGGATCATCGGCCGGTTGACCGGGTCCCAGGCGTAGATGCGCCCGTATTGCCGGCCCACCAGGGCGCGGGCCTGCGCCATCCAGTCTTGATCGCTCACGTTGTCTCCTTGGGTATGTTTTGTGATCAGCCAGGCCCGGCGCGCCGCCCCATCCGGCCGTGCCTGCATCACCCCAATTTAGGTTTCAGCCACCGCAGCAGATACGTCCAAAGGGACGATGCAACAAAGCGCCGCGCCGATAGCGGTGCCTTGTGCAGGGTGCGCCGCGAGGTACGAAATTGCTCCAAATAAAATAGCTGCTGGCGCTTGATACACGGCAATTTCAAATACATTTCCATTTGAATTAACCATGTACCAAGCGCCAGCAGCTTTCAAAAAGATAGCAACACTGGTCCGCAGTGCCCCTGGCCCGGGCGCTGCGGATGGAGCGGCTCAATCGCCCCCGGCCACCTGCAGCACCAGCTTCCGCTTCGCGCGGCCGCTTTGCAGCAGATCGTGAGCCGCAGCCACCTGCTCCAGCGGCAGGGTCTCGGTGCGGGGCGGCCGCACCCGCCCATCGGCCAGCAGCGCGGCGATCTTGCCGAGGTTGCCGCCGCTGGGCATCTTGCTGTAGGTCAGCGCGGTGCGCAGCCCGCGGCTGGCCGCCGCCGCGTGGTCGGGGCCGGCGTCGCCTTCCACCAACGTCAGGATCGCCACCAGCATGCCGCCGGGGCTCAGCAGGTCCAGCGCGCCGGGCAGGCTGCCGCAGCCCACGCAGTCGAGCACCAGGTCCACGCCGCCGGGCGACCAGGCCCGCACGGCCTGGGCTATGTCCTGGGCGCGGTAGTCGATGGCCTGCGCGCAGCCCAGCGATTGCACATAGCCGAGGTTGTCGGCCCCGCAGGTGGCGATGACCTCGGCGCCGGCCACCTTGGCGAACTGGATCGCGAAGGTGCCCACGGCGCTGGCCCCGCCGTGGACCAGCACCTTCTGCCCGGCCCGCAGCCCGCCGTCGTCGAACAGGCCGGCCCAGGCGGCCAGCGCCGGCGTGGGCACGGCGGCCGCCTCGGTGAAGCCCAGGCCGGCAGGCATGGGCACCACCGAGTCGTGCCGCACGCAGGCATATTCGGCATAGCTGCCCCACTTGCCCGCGCCCACGTCGCTTTGCGCAAACACCCGCATGCCGGCCTCGAAGCCTTCCACGCCCTCGCCCACCGCCTCCACCACGCCCGCCAGGTCAAAGCCCAGCACGAAGGGAAAGCGGTAGGTGAGGAACTGCGCCAGGTTACCCTGGCGGCACTTCCAGTCCGCCGGGTTGACCCCGGCGCTGTGCACTTTCACCAACACCTCGCCGGGGCCCGGCAGCGGTTTCTCGAGCGTGGACAGCTGCAACACTTCCGATCCGCCCACGCGGTCTATCACCACAGCACGCATCAGCAATCTCCTTGGAATATTTCGTTGAAAAACAGGGCTCACCAGCCCTCGGCATCGATCTCGGGATGCGCCCAGGCCGGAATCTGCGGCGCGGGCAACTGCTCGCGGCCGTCCAGCGTGTAGACCGGCAGCTGGTGCGCCAGCGGAAAGTGCAGGCTGTGCGTGACCAGCCCGGTGCGCTCGCGCGCCGGCAGGCGGCACAGCGCCAGCGCCGTCTCGACCAGGTACTCCACGGGCTCGGTGGAATAGTCCTCGGGGATGTAGCGCCCGCCGCCCGGCGTTCGGATCGCGGTGCTCGGGCCCACCGAGTTGACGGCGATGTTGTCCGCCTCCAGTTCGGCCGCCAGGCCCTGGGTGAAGCGGTTGATCGCCGCCTTGGCGGCCGCATAGACGGTGACGCCGCCCAGGCGGTCGAAATCGTTGGCCGGGCGCGGCGGCAGCGCCGTGACCGAGCCGAGGTTCAGGATCCAGCCCGCGCCGCGCGCGCGCATCAGCGGAATGGCCGCCTGGCTGAGCACGAAGGGCACGCGCAGGTAGTGCTCCAGCGTGCGCTCGTACATGGCCAGCGGCATGTGCTCGACGGTGCTGTACTCGGCATAGCCGGCGTTGTTGACCAGGATGTCCAGGCCGCCGGCGGCAGCGGCCGCGCGCGCGACCAGGCTGTCGCGCTCGGCGGGCACTTCCAGGTCGGCGGCCAGCGCGATGGCCCGGCCGCCGGCCTGGGTGATCAACTCCACCGTCTCCTGCAGCGAGCCCTGCAGGCCCGTGGCCGGCTGCAGCGTGCGGGCGCTGACCACCACGGTCGCCCCTTCGGCCGCAAAACGCTGGGCGATGGCGCGGCCGATGCCGCGGCTGGCACCGGTCACCAGCGCGATCTTGCCGTTCAAGGTCTTGGGTGCGTGGCTCATGCAAGCTCCTTGCCGCCGGCATGGCGAGCCAGCGGATGGGTCAGCAGGCTGGTCTCGAACGGGCAGAAGGCGTGCGAGATGGCGTCCACCGTCCACTCGGGAAACTCGGGATCGAACCAGCGGTCCACCCAGCCCCAGTGGAAGGGATGGGCCAGGTACTCGCCCTGCAGGTCACCCACGTGGGCGAACTCCTGCTGCCACACATGCGTCCAGGTGCTGTCCGAGCAGACCCGGCCCAGCTGCCAGTTGCGGATGCCCGGCATATACGCGGGCATGCGCAGCAGGTCCTGCTCCAGCGCGGCCACCAGGGCCGGTTCGCGGCCTTCGCGCACGCGCAGCATCAGGGTGCGCCAGGTGCCGCCTTGCAGCCCGGGCGCGCGCTGGCCGCCGCCCACGCGCCGGTAGGCCACGCGATCCACGCGGGCCACGCCGGGCAACCGCGCCAGGCAGGCCTGGGCCTGGGCCCCGGCATCGGGGCTGTCAAAGCACAGGTCCACGGTCAGGTTCCCGCAGCCCCAGCCGCCGTCCAGATTGCGGCCCACGTTGGAGAATGCGAGGCCGGGCAGGTCCTGCAGCCGGTGCCTGAGCGCTGCCTCGGCAGCATTCGGCGCGGCGCCGGGTTCGAGATAAAGCTGGGCGGTTTCATTCCACATGGTGCGCGGCCTCCGGTGTTGCCAGGGGTTGATCGGCCTGGCCCAGCACATGGCGGGCGCGGCGCTCGCACCAGCTGTCGACGGTGCTCCAGAACTCCACCACCTCGGCGCCCGCGCCCAGGCGCATGCCGTAGTAGCCCCAGACATCGGGCACCTGCCACAGCAGCCAGAGCCGGTTGGGCTGCCCGTCTATGGCCACGGGCGGCGACACCCAGCGCTGCTGCAGCGTCAGCCCGCGCGCGGCGGCCTTGGGCAGGTAGCGCTCGTCGAGCAGGGCCAGCACGTCGGGGATGCGTGCGGGCGCGATCAGGATTTCGTCCAGGATCTGGATCATGGCCGGCCTGCGCTTTCTGCAGGCGGCGGGCCTGCGCGATACGGCAGGCGAGCGGCAGCGATGCTCATGGTGTTGGTGCTCCTCAGGGAAGTTCTTGGTTGCGCCGCGACTGCTGTGCCGGCGTGCCATGATTGAGCCATGGCGGCGGCGATCCAACCGTCACCCTTCCAATCACACAGCACTACCGAAACGATCACCGGGCGACATTGATGACGGCCTCGCGCACCAAGACTCCCGCACGCTCGCTGCAAGGCCTGGAAAGCCGGCTGCTGGCCGAGCTGCAGCGCCACCAGCTGCGCGTGCCGGGGCAGGACAGGGCCGGCGCCGCGCTGTCGGCGGACAGCTTCGTGGCGCTGTACCGGCAGGCCATCGAGCAACTGGAGGCCAAGGTCGCGCAGGGCCAGGGCCAGGCGCCCATGCGCAAGAGCGAGGTGGACCTGATGTGCCGCTGCCTGCTGAGCTGCGCGCAGCTCGGCGAGGCCATGCGCTGCGCGGCCGAGTTCTGCGCCATGCTGCATCCGCGCGCGGGCCGGCTGAGCCTGGAGCGGCACGGCGACACCGCCGTCTTCCACATGGATTCGCTGCGCCTCAAGCGCAGCACGGCCGCCTGCCTGGTCGACCTGACGGGCGTGTTCTGCTACCTGCAGCTGTTCGGCTGGCTGATCGGGCAGCCGCTGCGCCCGCATGAGGTGTTCCTGGCCCACCCCGAGCGCCAGGACGCCGCACCCTTTCTGGGCCTGTTCGATGCGCCGGTGTCCGTGGGCCGCAAGACCTATGGCTTCAGCTTCGACGCCGCGCTGCTCGAACGCCAGGTGGTGCGCAGGCCCGGCGAGCTGGCGGCCTTTCTCATGGATTTCCCGTTCCGGCTCATAGGTGCGCAGCAGAACACGGTGACGCTCGCGCAGCAGGTACGCGGCTTTCTGGAGGCCGCGCTCAGCCATGGGCTGGAGCTGCCCGCGCTGGGCAGCATCGCGGCCTCGCTGCACACCACCGAGCCCACGCTGCGCCGGCGCCTGGCCGCCGAGGGCGCGAGCTACCAGGGGCTGCGCAGACTGTGCCTGCGCGAGGCCGCCCAGCACTGCCTGCTGGGCACCGACTGGAGCATAGGCCGCGTCGCCAGCCACCTGGGCTTTGCCAGCGAGGCCGCCTTCCGGCGCGCCTTCCAGAGCTGGACCGGCCAGGCGCCCAGCCGCTACCGCGCCCGGCCCGGCGATGTGCCGGACATCGCTGCCGGCCGGCCACCGGCGTGACGATGTCCTGCTGCCGCAGCGGCCGGTGGTCAGTTGCCCGCGTTGCGCGCCGCTTCGGGCGTGTACATGGCCGGCGTCAAGCCACCGCGATCCAGGATCGGCCCCAGAGGCCGCTCATTGCTCAAGGCGAAACCCAGGTACACGCCGGCCTGGAGGTCGTGGTAGAACGACGCGCCCGCATGCCAGGCCCTCAGGTCGAACGAGTAGTACATGTTGATGAAGGCGTACTGCCACAGCTCGCCGCGAACGTCGTACATGTCGGCCACCACGGCCTGGCCCGTGTCTTCATCGGCATACAGCACGCGCTTGCCGTAGACGTGGCGGTAGCTCGGCTTCAGCGTCCCCTCGATCACCCACACGCGGCGCAATTCGTAGCGCATGTACTCGGGATTGGCATGGCCTGGCGTGAGCAGATCCTTGTACTTGATCGTCGGCTGCATCACCCGGTAGGCGTTCGCCGGTATGTACATCTCCTTCTTGCCCTGCAGCTTCCAGTCGTAGCGATCCGGTGAACCGTTGAACAGCCGATCGGAATCGGTGGTGAGCTTGCCGCCGGTGCCCGGTGTCGGCATGTCGAAGCCGAATTCGGGCAGCTGCCGCACACGCCGGGTGCCGGGGTCATACTGCCAGGCCAGGCGCTTGTTCGCACCGTAGTTGGCCGGCTCCACAATGACCGTCACGTTCCCTTTTTCACGCTCGGGCAACTGCACCTTGGTGAAGGCATAGGCCGTCACATCCCCCATGGGCTTGCCGTAGTTGGCCGGATCATTGAATGGCGAGAGATAGCGCGCCTCCCTGCGCCCATTCACGAAGTTGCCGTTGGACAGCACATTGATCACATCGGCCGTGCTTTCCTCGGTATAGGCGCGGGTGGGCAGCAAGCTGTTCCACAAGGCCTCCAGGCCCGTCTTGGGAAACGGGAAATTGATGGCCCCCATGCGCCCCTTGCTGCCCAGGCCGCCCTCCTCCAGCGTGGCATCCTGCGCATTGGCCTTGATGATCGCGCACACTTCGTCGGCATAGCGAAAGTCGCGGTGCCCCGGGTAGACGGGCATCTGCATGGTCTTGGGGTACCGCTGGAACATAGCCTTCTGGCCCGGGCTGAGCTTGTCGGCGTACTGCTCATAGTTGGCCGCCGTGATGGTGAACAGCGGCTTCTCGTCCGCATAGATGTCCACCGGGTGCTGACCGCTGGCACGCTGGTGGGCCACGCCGGACGGCGCGCCCAGCCACTTGCCGGTGAACTCGGGGATCGTGCCCTCCTTGTTACCGGCCTTGATGGCGCCCACACAGGTCAGGCTCTTGCCCAGTTGCTCCACCTCGCTCGCGGTGGCCTTGGCATGGGCCGGCACCGCCGCCACCAGGCTCGCGGCCGCGGCCAGGGTCATCAAACACTTCATTGGAATCTCCTAGGATCAAGTTGTAGTACTGAAAACAATGCGATCGCCAGGCAGGCCGCCACCACCGCCTATAGCTGTGGGAATTTGGGCCGCCCCAGCGCCAGCGCGGCGAGCAGCGCGATGGGAGCCAGCAGGGCGAAGACGAAGAACGCCTGGTCGTAGCTGCCCGAGCGGTCGTGGCTCTGGCCGATGAAACGCAGCGCAACGAGCAGCAGCGGCATCTGGGCCTGCACCGTGAGCCCCATCACCATGCCGAATGAGGCGATGCCAAAGCGCGCCGAAATCAGCGCCGCCCAGATCGGCGACACCCCGCCAATCGCCGCGCCGGCGACCAGGCAGCAGGCGAAGAGCGCCGGGAAGCCGGGATGCTGCAACAGGGCCACCAGGAACAGCTCCAGCAGCAGCACCACGCCGACCAGCAGCAAGCGCTTGTCCACCACATCCGCGAGCAGCCCGATCAGCACCTTCCCGGCGATCGACGACGCCGAAACCGCGGTAATGAGCGCCGTCGCCTGCGCCAGCGAGAATCCCCGGTCGGTGCCATACGCGACCAGCGAACTCAGCAGCGCCTGGCTCATCGCCAGCATCAGGCCCACCGAGATGACCAGCAGCCAGAAGTCCCGCGTTGCCAGCAGTTGCCGAACAGTCCAGCGTTGATCCGGCGACGAATGGGCTCGGCCCGCGCCGGGCGATGGCGCCCGATCCCGGATGACCAGCAACGCCAGCAACGTGCAGATCGCACCCACCGCCAGGCCCACGCCGCCGGCCGCATGGCGCCAGCCCCAACGCTCGATGAGCATCGACATGACCGGCACGACGAGCGCACCACCTGCAGAGGCCGAGATCGCGACGATGCCGAGCGCCCGCCCCCGGCGCTCGTCAAACCAGCGCGCGATCAGGGTCGAGGCGGTGATGGGCCCCAGCGCCGCCGTCCCGAACGCCAGCGGCAGAAAAGTGGCCAGGGCCAGCAGCCACAGGTCGCGGGCCACGGCGACGAGCACCGCCCCCACGCCAAACAGCAGCGCGCCACCGAGCATGGTCCAGCGCGCAGAAAATCGGTCGAGCAGGCGCCCCACCAGCGGCGAAACCAAGGCCATGCCGACGATCAGCAGCATCAAGCCCAGGTTGACGTCGGCGCGCGACAAGCCGAACTCCTGCCCCAGCGGCTTGACGAACAGCCCGAAGCCGAAACTGGTGCTGCCGACCGCGAGCATCTGCGCGATGAACGCCGCGATCAGAATCACCCACTTGTAGCGATCATCGCGCTGCACAATCGGGGTGCTCATAAGCCCAGTGCCTCCATCTTGGTGAGATCGACTTCGATGAGCGACGGGCCGTCGATCAGGAGGGAGCGATCGAGCGCCGCGGCAAAGCCATCGGGGCTCTCGATGCGCTCGGAGGGCATCCCCATCGCCTGGCCCAGCGCGACGAAATCCGGGGTATGCAGGTCTACGCCAAACGGCTGCACGCCTGCCGCCTTCTGGAGCATCTTGAGAACGCCATAACCCCTGTCGTTGAAAACAATCAGCGTCAGCCGGGCCTTCGCCTCCACCGCTGTTGCGAGTTCACCGATATTGAGCATCACCCCGCCGTCGCCATGGATCGCCACGGTGCGCCGCCCCGAGCCGATCGCGGCACCGATGGCGAGCGGCAGCGCGACCCCGATCGACAGGCTCGTGCTGTAGGTGAAACCGCGAAAATCACGCACCGGCAAGCGGAATCCCGCCCAGCTGTTGCCGACCAGCGTCGCGTCGCACACGATGTTGCGATCCCTGGGCAGGCGCTCATCCAGAATCTCGCACAGCCGGGCGTGGTCCGGCCCGATGCGGCGCGTCGATTCAGCGAGCAAGGCTTTGCGCGTCGCGTCGCCCAGCGCCACGAACGAAGGATCGACGCTGCCGCCCGGGATCGCGGCCCGCAGCGCGTCGAGCGCCAACCCGGCGTCGCCGACAACCCCGGCGGCGGCCGGGTAGTTGCAGCCGATCATCGAGGCGTCGACGTCGATCTGCACCAGCCTTTTACCCAGCGGCAGCGACCAGAAGGCCGTCGCCACCGCCTGGAAGCGCGTCCCCACCGCCAGCACCAGATCGCTCTCCTCCAGGAGTTGCCGGAACGGCGGATGGAAGGTGGCGCTGCCGACCGCGAGCGGATGGTCGGTGGGCAAGGCGCTGCGGCCATTGAGGGTGGTGGCGACGGGCGCGCCGAGATGTTCGACAAAGGCCCTGACGGCCTCCTGCGCCCCGCTGCGCACGCAGCCTCCTCCCATCCAGACGAGCGGGCGGCGGGCTCCGGCGATGAGCGCCGCTGCAGCGGCAATCTCGTCGGCCCTGGGCGCAATGCGCGGGACAGCCGGGACCGTCCGGGGGCTTGCCAGCGCTTGCTCATTGAGCAGGTCGGTCGGAATCTCGATCGCGCCGGGCTGCGCACGGCCCGTCACGATATCGCGCCCCAGCCCCAGCACCGCCTCGAATATCTGCTGTGCGTGCAGCACGCGCTCCGTGCGGCGCGTCACCGACTGGAGCATGGCGAACTGGTTGCCGGCATCGTGGATGAACGCCTTGTTCCTGCCCAGGTGCGCACGATTGATCTGCGTCGTGATCAGCATCACCGGCGAAGAGGCGAACGCCGCTTCATAGAGCCCGTTCATCGCATTGGCGGTGCCCGGCCCGGTGGAAACCACAGCGACACCGAGTTCGCCTGTGGCACGAGCGTAGCCGTCGGCGGCGTGCACCGCACCGGCTTCGTGGCGCGCACCGACGACGCGGATTTTCCCGGACCTCGACAACGCATCGTAGAGCGCCAGATTGTGCTGGCTCGGAACGCCAAAAATGCAGCGCACTCCCAGTGTTTCGAGCGCACGGGTCACCATCTCTGCGCCGCTTATCAAACTGTCCATTCCTGTTGCCTCCTGACGGATCGAGCCTTGGAGATTCACGCAGGAAAGCATCTATGGCGACGCCCTGCATGGCTCCCGATGGCTGGCATCATGGGCGCGCAGAGCCGCGACCGCATCATGCAGATGCATGACGCAAAGCCGCATCGCGCCTGCCTCGCGCCGCTTCATCCATTTGCATGACGCCTCCATCGCATGGGCCCATCACAATGCCCCCAACCCATTCAGGAGACACGACATGCTCAGCACCAAAGCACTGCCCCCAATCGGGCAAGAAGTGTTTGGATTGGATCTCGACCGAGGAATCGACGAAGCGACGCGCCGCCAGCTCATCGCCATCTGGCGGGACGCCGGCATGGTGCTGTTTCGCGGCGTGGGCACGGCGCCTGAACGTTTGCTGGAGCTGAGCCGCTGCTTCGGCGAACTGGAGCCGCACCCGATCGAGAGCATCCGCATGCCCGGCCACCCCGAGTTGATCGCGCTCACCAACCAGGGGGGCGCGCGCGGCCCGGTCTACGCCTTCGATGGCATCCCGACCTATGGCCGGATTCCGTGGCATACCGATCTCGCCTTCCAGCAGGTGCCGAATGCCGGCGCGCTGCTCAACATGGTGCACAAGGCCTCGGTGGGCGGCAGCACCGCGTGGCTCGACACCGCCCTCGCCTACCAGGCACTCGACGACGCCTTGAAGCTGCGCCTGGAGGGGGTCGAAGCGCGGTTCGACTTCTGTGCCAATCTCGCCGGGATGAAGTTCAGCAACCCCGGCGGCATACGCGTCGGCGAATCCAGCGCGAAGTTTCCCGACTACCCGCCGCTCGCCCGCCCGCTCGTGTGGCGGCACCCCGCCACCGGCACGCCAGTCATGAATCTCTGCCCGCTCAATATCCAGAGCATCGTCGGCATGGATGAGGCCGAGGGCGATGCGCTGATCCAGACGCTCATCGGCGCGGTGGTCCAGCCACGGTTCATGTACGAGCACGACTGGCAGGAAGGCGATGTCATCCTCTGGGACAACTACCGCATGATGCACGCCGCCATGGGGCATCCCGTCGATGTCATCCGCACGGTCCACCGCGCCACCTTGCGCGGCAGCACCACGGTCGGCCGCCTGCTGTCCGCCCACCCCGATGGAGCCGCCGCATGAGCAGTTTCGATCTGGTGATCCGCAATGGCCTGATCGTCGATGGATCGGGAGAGACGCCTTTCGCCGCCGATATCGGCATCATCGGCGGGAAGATCGCAGCCGTGGGCGCGGCCCTGCCCAAGGGCGCACAGGAGATTGACGCTACGGGCATGCTGGTCACGCCGGGATTCATTGATGCGCATACCCACTACGACGGGCATGTGACCTGGGAAAACCGGCTCCGCCCCTCGTCGTTCCACGGCATCACGACGGCAGTGGTCGGCAACTGCGGGGTTGGGTTCGCGCCCTGCCGCGCGGAACAGCAAGACGCCTTGATCCATCTGATGGAGGGCGTGGAGGACATCCCCTTCCCGGTGCTGAAGACGGGGTTGCCGTGGACCTGGGAATCCTTTCCCGACTACCTTGATTTGCTCGCTTCGCGCCCCTATGACATGGATGTTGCGTGCTACCTCCCGCACGCCGCGCTGCGCGTCTATGTGATGGGAGAGCGCGCGGTGAACCGCGAGCCAGCGACCACCGCCGATATCGAGCGGATGTGCGCCTTGTTCGGCGAGGCGCTGGATGCCGGCGCGGTGGGCATCGGCACCTCCCGCACGCTCTTCCATCGCTCCAGCGACGGCAATCCCATCCCCACCTTCGAGGCCGCCGAGACCGAGCTGCTGGGGTTGGCCGAAACGATGCGCCTGCGCGGGCATGGCGTATTCCAGATGGTCGAGGATCTCCACCTGCCGGGAGCCAGCCTCGCCCTCGTCACCCGACTCGCCGAACGCTCGAATCGGCCGGTGACCTTCACCATCGGCACGGCCAACCAGGGCCCCCAGGCCTGGCCACGGCTGGTGGCCGAGCTGGAGGCCGCGAACGATGCCGGGCTCACCATCAAGGGCCAGGTACTGCCCCGCGGGATCGGCATGATGCTCGGCCACCATCTCACGCTGAATCCGTTCTACTCGACGCCATCGTATGTGGACATCGCCTCCACCCCCTGGCCCGAGCGGCTGGACATCCTGCGCCGGCCCGAGGTCCGCCAGGCGATCCTGTCGGAGCCCTTGGACGCGAATGCGCCGTCGATGCTGGGCCGCATGGTGCGCCAGTTCGACGCCATGTTCGAACTGGGCGACCCGCCCAACTACGAGCAGCCCCCGGAGCGCAGCATCGCGGCCCGCGCGGCGCGTGCCGGCGTGGCGCCGGAAGCGCTCGCCTATGACCTGCTGCTCCAGGAAGGCGCCATGCTCTACATGGCGCTGGGCAACCTGACGGACGGAACGCTGGACGCCGTTGGCACGCTGCTGAAGCATCGCGACATCATTCCGGGCCTGGGCGACGGCGGGGCGCATTGCGGCACGATCTGCGACGCCAGCTATTCGACGTTCATGCTGATGCACTGGGGGCGCGACAGGGCCGAAGGCAGGCTGCCCATCCAGGACCTGGTCCATCGCCTCAGCCGCGCCCCCGCGCAGTTGCTCGGGCTGCTCGACCGAGGCCTGCTGGCACCAGGGCTCAAGGCAGACATCAACGTGATCGACCTTGACAACCTGTACCTGCATGCCCCCGAAACCACCAGCGACCTGCCGGGCGGCGGCCGGCGGCTGGTGCAGCGCTCTGAGGGCTATGCCGCGACCATCGTGAGCGGGCAGCTCGTCTATGTCCACGGGGAGGCTACCGGCGCCCTGCCCGGACGCCTGGTCCGAGGCTCGCGCCAGCCCTGATCGCTCAGCGCGACAACGCAGCCGCAGAACTCAGCAGCATCCGAACCAGCTCGCCTTGCCGGTTCGTGCCGGTCTTCATGAAGATCGCCTGAAGCTGGCTGCGCACGGTGTTGCGGCTCACGCCCAGATGCATCGCGGCCTCCCCCAGGCTGACGCCACGCGCGAGCTCGCTCGCCAGCAGCGACTCGGCAGGAGTCAGCCCGAACAAGCGGGTCAGGGTATGCGCCGGGATCAGCCGCCGCCCCGGATCACGCAGCACCAGCATGGCCGTGCGCTGCAAGGGATTGCGCAGCGGATAGAACGCCGGCCCGGGCCGCACGATCACCGTGAGCGGCAGCGGATTGCCGGGCCGCTCCAGCGCAATGGGCGCATAGGCTTGCCAGTCCGGCTCGGCCTGCTGCTCGGCGGCCTTGTACCGAATGTGCTCCATGAGCACCGCGGTCTCGGCCGCGTTCCGCGCACGCAGCCTGCCATTCACCAGGAGCAATCCCACTCCCGCCCGCAGCATCGCATCCGCGACCTTGTTGGTGAACAGAACACTTCCACCGGGGGAGACAAGGATCACGCCGGTGTCGGTCGTCTCGATCGCAGCGTCAAATACGTTTTGCCGACGCTCCAGGTCCGCTATGCGGAAGAACAGCCGGGCGCCTCGCTTCAGCGGTGCGACCAGCCCTGCCAGCAACCGGTGCGCGGCCTCATCGAATGCATGGCCCGAAGCGCCCTGCCAAAGTGCAAAATACAGGGTTCTGCCGCCTTCAATGGCCACGGGCATCACCAGGCCGCGGTGCATTCCGTCGCCCATCGCGGGAATCTCCGGGGCGTGGATCTCGGCGGGAACCTCCAGCGGCAAATCGTCGAACAGGCCCAGGCGGTACCAGGCATCCACCGCCTCCTGCGCCGCCTCCTGGTCTGCGAACTGCACGGGCTCGTCCTGCTGGCCGGGCCGTGAACCAAAGCTCAATGACGCGTGGCTGCATGCGAAGGACGCGCACGCGGCACGGAGAAACCCCTCCCACATCGGCAATTCGGCCAGGCTGTCGTAGAGCGCGTTCAACAACTGCTGTCGGTCTCCGGCCCCGTCTGCCGACCGGTGCTCCTCTGGTGCCATCGCCACTGTCTCCTTTCAGCCGGCCATTGCTCTTACCGGTGCTCGGCGTTGGATGCGCCCAGAAACGCCGGGCGCTCGCCGCCGCCGTGCAGCAGCAGGTTGGTGCCGCTCATGTACGAGGCGCGGCCCGAGGCCACGAACAAACAGGCCTGGGCAATGTCCTCGGGCTCGGCCAGGCGGCCGGCCGGAATGGTCTGCGCCACGGCGGCCAGGCCGTCCTCGTCGCCGAAGTGCAGGTGGGATTGCTCGGTGCGCACCGGCCCGGGGCTCACGGCCACCACGCGCACCTTGGGCGCCCATTCCACGGCCAGCGAACCCACCAGGCTCAGCACCGCCGCCTTGGCCGCGCCATAGGCGGCCGTGCCCGGCGAGGGGCGCAGCGCGCTGATGCTGCCTATGCAGACGATGACGCCGCCCTGCGCCTGCTGCTGCATCACGGCATTGGCCGCCTGCGAGGCGTGCAGCGTGGAGAACAGGTTCAGCCGCAGCACGCTTTCGTGAAAGCGCGGCGAGACCGTGGCCGCGTCCGCGGCAGGCGCGCCGCCAGCGTTGTTGACCAGCACGTCGAGCCGGCCATGGCGGCTGCGCACCTCGTTCACCAGGTCCTGCACGGCCTGGGCCTCGCGCACATCGCAGGCGATGAAATCGGCGCTGCGCCCGGCGTGCGCGGGCATATCCTCGGGCTGCTGGCGGCCGCAGACCACCACCGTGGCGCCGGCCGCCAGGAAGGCCTGCGCGATGCCCTTGCCAATACCCTTGGTGCCGCCCGTGACCAGCACTACCTGGTCCTGAAATTCGTGGTTCGTATTCATGCAGGCAATTTAGGTTTGGGCCTGCGCGGCAGATACGTCCAAAGGGACGATGCCCGCGGCCCGGCCGCGGCCGAGCATGGAGGCCATTCAACCCAAGGAGAGCCGGATGAGCCCTGCAGGCAGCCAGACCACGGAGCATGCGCCACCCACCGAGCCCGAGCTGGTCGTGGAGCGCAGGCCGGACGGCGTGGCCCTGGTGCGCATGAACCGGCCGCAGGTGCGCAACGCGCTCAGCCTGTCGCTGCAGACGGCGCTGTCGCAGGCCCTGCGCGAGCTGGCCGACGACGCGGACGTGCGCTGCATCGTGCTGACCGGCGGGGACACCGTGTTCGCCGCCGGCGCGGACATCCGCAGCCTCGACGCCTGCGGGCCCATAGAGATCCTGCAGCGCCACACCGAGCGGCTGTGGGCGCCCATCGAGCGCTGCCCCAAGCCGCTGATCGCGGCAGTCTGCGGCCTGGCGCTGGGCGGCGGGGCCGAGTTGGCCATGCACTGCGACATCATCATCGCGGGCCGCGGCGCCCGCTTTGCCCAGCCCGAGGTGCGCATCGGCATCATGCCCGGCATAGGCGGCACGCAGCGCCTGGTGCGCGCCGTGGGCAAGTTCCAGGCCATGCGCATCCTGCTCACCGGCCAGCCCGTGACGGCCGACGAAGCCTGCGCCATGGGCCTGGTCAGCCTGGTCTGCGACGACGGCCAGGTGCTGGCCGAGGCCCTGCAGATGGCCGCCTTGATCGCCCGCATGCCGCCGCTGGCCGTGGCCCAGATCAAGGAGGTGGTGATCGCCGGCATGGACGCGCCGCTGGAGACGGCGCTGATGCTGGAGCGCAAGGCCAACCAGCTGCTGTTCGCCACGCAGGACCAGAAGGAGGGCATGAACGCCTTCCTCGACAAGCGCACGCCGCGCTTCGAGGGGCGCTGAAGCCCTCTCGCCCCCTACCCAGGAGACACCGCAATGTACAAATGCATGGCCCTGCTGCGCAAGCGTGCCGATATCAGCCGCGAGCAGTTCGAGGACTACTACCGTCGCCACCATGCGGTGCTGATCCGCCGGCTGCTGCCGGGCCTCGTCGACTACCGCAGCAACTTCCTCGACCTGGCGGGCGCCTTTGTCTTTCCCGATGCCGCGCCCATCGACTTCGACGTCATCACCGAGATGTGGTTCGAGGACCGCGCCGCCTACGAGCGCTTCGTCGCCACGGCCGCCGAGCCCGCCATCGCCGAGCAGATCGCGCGCGACGAGGAGCACCTGTTCGAGCGCGGCGCCTCGCGCATGTTCGTGGTGGATGAGCAGCGGTGGATCAAATAAGATAGCTTTTAGCGATCGTCATGCAATGATTTCAGATGCTTTTCATATTGAAATCATTTACAGACAAGTGGCAGCAGCTATCAAAATATTTTTCGCGCGCTCAGTCCCAGACCAGCTCCATGGCTTGCACTTTCAGTGCCGAGCCCGGGCGCAGCGGCTCGGGCTCTGCGCTGGCGCGAAAGCCGTGCGCGGCGTACAGGCGCATGGCGGGCGAGTCGGCGATGGTCACGCCCAGCCGGACCCGGCGCACGCCGTGGCCCCGGGCCCAGTCCAGCGCGTGCGTGAGCAAGGCATGGCCCGCGCCCAGGCCGCGCGCGGCGGGCGCCACCCACATCTGGTAGAGATCGGCCACGCCCGGCTCCGTGGCCGAGCGCTTGCACCACAGCAGGCCGCAGGGCTGCTCGCCGTGAATCTGGTCACTGTTGATGGCGAACAGCGGCAAATCCATGCCGCCGCGAGCAGCCTCGGCCAGGCGCGTGGACCAATGCGCATCGGCCCGGGCCGACTCATCCTCCCAGGTGCTGGAAAAGGCCTGGGGCGAATCCTGCAGCGCCTGCAGGCGCAGTTGCCGGTAGGCGGGCCATTCGTGGGCGGCGATGGGACGGGTGGAGATCAAGCGGCTTTCCCTGGCGGGTGATGGGCAGCGGCCATTCTCGCACCGCGCCGGCGCCGGCCGCACCACTCAGACGGCCAGCGATGCCGGCACGTTGGAGGTCCAGGACTTTTCCTCGCTGCGGCGCGCGATGCGCCAGCCTTCGGGCGTGCGGCGGTACTCGTCCAGGTACCACAGGCCCAGGAAAAAGGTCTGCTGCGTGCCGTCCGGCTGCGGCATGACCATGGGGTTGAAGCAGATGATCCTGCCCGTGGCCTCGTCGCCCTGCAGCGTGATGGCGTGGTTGGCGATCATGTGCTGGTAGGCGGGAAAGAACCCCAGCGCCCCCACCAGCCAGGCCTTGACCTCGGCAAACGCCCCATCGATGCCGCCCATGGCGCGGTAGTCGATGTAGGCGTCGGGGCTGAAGACGCGGTCCAGCGCCTCGAAGTCGCGCCGGTCGATGGCAGTGGAGTAGTCCACCGCCAGCTGCTGGATTTCGAGGCGGTCGGAGATTTCTTGCAGCGACAGCATGCTGGCTCGGTCCGGCGTCGGCGTCAGCCGGCCTTGACGTTCTGCGGGCCGAAGAAGGCGCGCATGCTCACGACCTTGCCCGCCGCATCGAAGCGGAAGTGGTCGATCGGCGAGATCACCGAGGTGTGGCCCTGCTGGCTCAAGGTCACGCTGAAGGCGAAGGCCGCCTCGTTGGCCACGGCGCGCACCTCGCCCTGCAGCGCCAGGCGGATCTTCATCGGCACCACCTGGGCATAGAAGGCGCGGATGGCCTCGATGCCCTGCAGCGGCGTGGAGCCCACCGGGTCTTCCAGCGTGGCGTTGTCGGCATACAGCGCCACCACGGCGTCGAGGTCGTCGGCATTGAGCGCATCCACGTAGCGCTGTACCACGGCGGTCATGTGTTCGGGGGTGTTCATGGGTTTCCTTTCTGGGTGGGGTGAGAACGTGTTCTTAGAACGTGTTCACGATCTTTTCGGGGATCGCGTTGGGCCGCCATCGGGATGAGTGCGAGTGCTGTGACTGGCAATGCACTCCTGTGCATGCCAGACGCAGCGCGAAGCAATCGCCCGATGGCGGCCCAACCCTTCGGGCCAGTGCCTTTGCGGGCGGTCTGCGGCGTTGCGAATCCTCGCCATAGCACAGCTATGGCTGCGGTGTCGCGCCTTGCATCCCATCCCGCAAAGGCGCTGGCGCGACCCCGAAAAGATCGTGAACACGTTCTCAGAACTGGGTGGGACGGGTGGTGGCATCGCTGCCGCCATCCACGTAGATCTGCGTGGCATGCACGTAGCTGGCGGCCGGGCTCAGCAGGAACTGCACCACCGACGCCATCTCCTCGGGCCGCGCGCGCCGGCCCATGGGCGGCAGGTAGTCGGCCACGGACTGGCCGTAGCGCTCGCTTTCCAGCCCGCTCTTGAGCAGCGGCGTCTCGGTGGCGCCGGGCGCCACGGTGTTCAGGCGCACGCCGGCGTCGCTCCAGGCCTGGGCGCGCCGGCGCACGGCCACGGTCAGCGCGTTCTTGCTGCCGGCATAGGCGAGGTACAGGCCGTCGTCCGGCGCCTGCTCCACGATGGCGCGGGCCGTGGCCTCGTCGCCGGCCTCGAGCGGCGCGGACAGCGGGCAGCTGTCCCAGCTCACATGCACCGAGGCGGTGGACGAGATGACCACGGCCGCAGGCGACTGGCCCTTGCGCAGCGCCGGCAGCAGGCCGTCGAGCAGCTCGACCGCGCCGAAGTAGTTGACCGACACCACGTTGCCCGCGCCGGACGCCGGCCCGCCCACGCCCAGGCCCGCGCACAGCACCAGGCCGTCGAAGCCCTGGGGGCAGTGCTCCAGCACCGCGGCCACGGCGTGGTGGCGGCCGGCGGCGTTGGAAAGATCCGCCTCGACTTCGGCGCCGCGCCGGTCGATGCCGATGACCTGGTGGCCCTGCGCCTCCAGGGCCTGCCGGGTGGCCGCGCCAATCCCGCTGGCGCTGCCGCTGATCACGATGGTGGACATGTCTCTCTCTTTTCCGTGGTGGCAATGGCGCACATCAAAGCCCAATACCCGCGCGCCCACCACATGCAAACGGACGATGCCGCGCCCCTGCCACCGCGCGACTCGTCCAAACAGGGTATGCGGCCCCACATGACGCTCAGCAGAATCAATGATCCACAACCAGATACTGGAGACCTGCAATGGCAACCACGAAGGAATATCGCCTCGGTGAATTCACCTACCCGCGCGGCTGGTTCATGATTTCCGACGCCAAGGCGCTCGACGAGAACAACAACAAGCCCCTGCCGCTGCGCTTCTTCGGCCAGGACTTCGCGCTGTTCCGCGGCCGCGAGAGCGGCAAGGTCGTACTGCTGGACGCCTACTGCCCGCACATGCGCACCCACCTGGCGGCCCCCAACACCACCAGCTACATCGTGATCGACGGCGGCGGCACCAACGTCGAGGGCGACGGCATCCGCTGCCCCTACCACGGCTGGCGCTTCGGTGCCGACGGCAAGTGCAACCACATCCCCTACCACGACGGCGCCATCCCGCCGGCGGCCAATGTCAAGAGCTGGACGGTGGTGGAGCAGTACGGCGCCATCTGGGTCTGGTACGACCCCGAAGGCGGCGCGCCCGACTACGAACTGCCCCGCTTCGCCGACTGGTTCGACGAGTCCTACGTCAACGGCGAATGGGACCGCCTGGGCGAGTTGGACCAGCACCCGATGGAAGTGGTGGACAACATGGGCGACTATGCCCACCTTGGTCCCATCCACGGCTCCACCGTGAAGGGTTTCGAGAACGAGTTCACGGGCATCCACTGCATCCAGCGCCAGCGCGGCGGCCACCGCACCCTGGTGGGCGAAGGTGGCGCCAGCGCCGACCTGCACACCGACACCCGGTACCACGGCCCGGGCATTCTGGTGTCCAAGAACACCGGCATGTTCGCCGCCTTCATGATGATCATGCACACCCCCATCGAGGACGGCAAGATCAAGCTCTGGCACAACCTGCTGGTGCAGACCCAGCACGGCGGCAAGCCCACCGAAGCCGATGCCGCCGCGGCCAAGATCTACCACGTGATCAGCCGCGACGCCCTGGCGCAGGACTTCGAGATCTGGCGCCACAAGGCCGCCTGCCTGAACCCGATGTTCATCCCCAGCGACGGAGCCTTCGCCAAGGTCCGCGTCTGGTACAAGCAGTTCTACAACCCGCGCGCCAAGGCCGAGGAGTACCTGGAGCAGTGCGAAGGCAAGAAATACGTGCCCAAGGGCATG
This sequence comes from Comamonas humi, assembly GCF_054782535.1. Classification (NCBI taxonomy): domain Bacteria; kingdom Pseudomonadati; phylum Pseudomonadota; class Betaproteobacteria; order Burkholderiales; family Comamonadaceae; genus Comamonas; species Comamonas humi. The sequence goes on from NZ_BAAGSH010000007.1 coordinate 459,936, forward strand.
GTGGGCTACGCCCCCGAAGCGCCGCAGGCCGAGACCGCCTGACGCGCCAGCCGCCCAAGCAAAAGGCCCATGCATTGCATGGGCCTTTTTTGGTTTTCAGCCGATCAGGCAGCGATCCAGAAACCCGGGGCGGTTACTTGCTGCCCAGCCAGGCCACGCTGTTGAGGAAGATCCGCACCAACTCGGTCTGGCGGCGCACGCCGGTCTTCGAGAAGATGGAGCGCAGATGCGCCCGCGCCGTGTTGCGGCGGATATTCAGCGCCTCGGCCGCTTCTTCCAGCGACAAGCCGTTGGCCAGCTGGATGGCCAACGAGGTCTCGGCCGGGGTGAGCTGGAACAGCTGCTGGGCCAGGCGGATGGAGGGGTCGGCCTTGCCGTCGGTGTCTCGCATGAACACCGCCACGCTGGGTCGCTGCTTGCCCTCGGTCCACTCGTCGGACGAGATGCTCTGCACCACCACACCCCAGTTGAGCTGGCCCGAGGGGCGGCTCACCGACATGCCTTCGGTCAGACCCAGTCCCGCGAGCTGGGAATGCATCAGCGCGTCCTTGATCAGACGCTGGAGCTTGCGGTTGTCATTGGCGTAGGTGGCCTCGAGCGTGCTGCCCGAGACCTTCAGCCCGTCCTGCATGTTCAGGATGCCGGTGGCCGCCGGGTTGCTTTCCAGCACCTTGCCGTTCTGGTCCAGCACCACCACGCCCACCATCAGCTGCGCGGTGGCGCGGCTGTATAGCGAGATCACCTGGCGGTCGCGGTGCAACGCCAGATGCAGGTTCAGCGCCCGCCGGATGTGCGGCATCAGCAGCTGGCCCAGGGCCATGTCGCGCTTGCTGAAGGCCGGCGCCGACTCGGGCCGGGTGACGTGCAGGCCGTAGACGCTGCCGTCGTCGGTCACGATCTTGGCCGCCATCACATGGTAGACGTCGTGCAGCCGGCACCAGTCCGTGTAGTAGAAGCATTCGCGCCATTCGGCCTCGCTCATCATGTCCGTGATGGTCATGAAGCGCTCCTTGGGCATGTCGCGGAAGGGGCTGAGCTCGCTGTATTTGTCGTGGGTCAGCAGGTCGGTGCGCCCGCCGGCGGCGGTCACGATCAGGCCTTCATGCTCGCCCTTGGTGTCGCGGATGATCAGCGACGCGAAATTGCAGCCCAGCTGCTTGCGGATCACCTCCAGGCACGGCGCCCATTCCTCCGTCTGGGAAACGGCGTCGTAGAGATGGTTGATGAACTCGCTGAAGCGCTCGGTGCTGATCAGCTCGTCGGGAGCGGCGGCGGCCGTGGCCGCCGCAGCGGCCGGGCTCACCCCATCGAGAATCGCGCCATCCTTGATCACGCACGCCATCGATGGCGGCGTGTATGCGGAAAACCCCATCCTGGCGTAGGCACTGGCCATCATGTTCGCCTCCTCTCGCTGCACGCGGACCGATGCTTCAGTTGAGCTCGAACAGGCCGGCGGCGCCCATGCCGCCACCGATGCACATGCTCACCACCACGTAGCGCACGCCCCGGCGGCGCCCCTCCAGCAGCGCATGCCCCACCAGGCGCGAACCCGACATGCCGAACGGGTGTCCGACGGCGATGGCGCCGCCGTTCACGTTCAGGCGATCGTCGGGAATGCCCAGCTGGTCGCGGCTGTAGATCACCTGGCAGGCAAAGGCCTCGTTGATCTCCCACAGGCCGATGTCGCTCACGCTCAGGCCATTTTGCTTGAGCAGCTTGGGAATGGCATGAACAGGGCCGATACCCATCTCGTCAGCGCGGCAGCCGGCCACGGCCACGCCGCGGTAAGTGCCCAGCGGCGCCAGGCCGCGGGCGCGCGCCTCGTCGGCGCCCATCACCACGCAGGCGCTGGCGCCATCGGACAACTGGGAAGCATTGCCGGCCGTGATGAACTGGCCTTCGGGCACCCACTGGCCGTTCTTCCACACGGGCTTGAGCCTGGCCAGGCTCTCCAGCGTGGTGTCGGCGCGCGCGCCCTCGTCCCGCGCCAGGGTCACTTCCTCGGTGCCGGTGGCATTGCCTTCCTTGTCGAAGAGCTGCTTGACGGTGGTGAGCGGCACGATCTCGTCGTCGAACAGGCCCTTGGCCTGGGCCGCCGCCACGCGCTGCTGGCTGCGCAGCGCATATTCGTCCTGGGCCTCGCGGCTGACGCCGTAGCGCTGGCTCACGATCTCGGCCGTCTCGATCATCTGGATATAGGCCGTGGGCTCTGCCGCCAGCACCGCCTTGGACTGCGCCCGGTAGGCGTTCTTGTGCTTGTTCTGCACCAGCGAGATGGATTCCAGGCCGCCGGCCACCGCGATGTCCAGCTCGCCCAGCATCACGCTCTTGGCGGCCGTGGCAATGCTCATCAGCCCCGACGCGCACATGCGGTCGATCACCATGCCGCCCACGGACTCGGGCAGGCCCGCCGTGTAGGCGCACAGCCGGCCCAGGTTGTAGCCCTGCGAGCCCTGCTGCGCGGCAATACCCAGGATCACATCGCCCACGTCCCCGCCAGCCACGCCCACTTTGTCGAGGGCTGCGCGGATCACATGGCCGCCCAGCACCGGAGCCTCCGTGTCATTGAACGCACCGCGGTACGCCTTGCCGATGGGGGTGCGTGCCGTCGATACGATGACTGCGTCTCTCATGATCTCTGTCTCCTAGCTTGCTTCGCTTGTCGGCAGGGGCAGCCGGGCCGCCTCCTTGCCGAAATGGTGGCCGCGATCCGCGGTTCAACCACTGTTACATAAAAAATTTAAACCCTAATTGAATTCTTTATTTTGAAATTCAATTTTCCATCGCAAAAAACAACCGGCTGATGGTTTCCACCACACAGCCGGGTTTGTCCTGATCCCGCACCTGCACCATGATACGGACCGTGACCTGCACGCCGTCGTCACCGATGGGCGTGGCGGCCACGACCTCGCCGCTGCCGCGGACCCACGAGTCCACGCGCACCGGCGCCGGAAAGCGCACCTTCTCGCAGCCATAGTTCACGCCCATCTTCAGCTGCTCGTACGAGACCAGCTGGGGCAGGAACAGGTTGGCCAGCGACAGCGTCAGGTAGCCGTGGGCCACACAGGCGCCGAACGGGCCGGTGGCGGCCTTTTGCGGGTCCACATGGATCCACTGGTGGTCGCCCGTGGCGTCGGCGAACTGCTGGATGCGCTCCTGCGTGATCTGCATCCACGGGGTTTCGCCCAGCGGGCGGCCCACGCTGGCCAGCACGGAGGCGGCGGAATCGAACAGCACGGTGTCTGCAACGACGCTCATGCTCACGCCCGCTGCGAGCTGACCGACACCACCTCGCCCGTCATGTACGAGGAATAGTCGCTGGCCAGGAAGACCATGACATTGGCCACTTCCCAGGGCTCGGCGCCGCGGCCGAAGGCTTCCTTCTCGGACAGCTTGGCCAGCAGCTCCTCGGAGGCCGACTTCTTCAGGAAGGCGTGGATGGCGATGGACGGCGCGACGGCGTTGATGCGGATGCCGTGCTCGGCCGCTTCCAGCGCCGCGCAGCGGGTCAGGGCCATCACGCCGGCCTTGGCCGCCGCGTAGTGGGCCTGCTCGACCTGGGCACGCCAGCCCAGCACCGAGGCGTTGTTCACGATCACGCCCTTGCCGCGCGGCTGCATCACCTTGAGCGCGGCGCGCGTCATGCGGAAGGTGCCGGTCAGCGTGATGTCGATGACCTTGTTCCACTCGTCGTCGGCCATATCCACCACCTTGCAGCTGGTGCCCAGGCCGGCGTTGTTGATCAGCACGTCGATGCCGCCCATGGCCGCGTCGGCCTCGCCGACCAGGGCCTGCACCTGGTCTTCCTGGCTTACGTCGCAGAGCCGGCCATAGACCTGGGACAAACCCGTATCTTTCTTGATCTGCTCCACGGCTTCGGCCAGGCGGCGCTCGTGGACGTCGGAGATGAACAAGGCCTTGCAGCCTTCTTCGGCAGCGCGCTTGGCTGCCGCAAAGCCGATGCCGGCGCCGGCGGCGGCGGTGACCAGCACGGTCTTGCCCTGGAGCAGGCCGTGGGGGGGAACGTAGGAGGGAATGGAAGTCATGGCAATGATAAAAACGGTCTGCCACCATCATCCCGCCCGCGTTGCGCCGCAACATCGTCAAGTTGGACGATAGGTCATACCCTAGTTCATGCACCAAACCAGGGATGCATGGCATTTCCATTGCCAACCGCTATCGACCTGCGGCACGGCGTTTGGCCGGTTATCGATCGCCCGGCAGCCCCGGCATGCAGACGCTGTCGAAGCCCAGCACATGGGCCACCCGGCCCAGCCCCATCCAGGCGGCCACGCAATGCGCCAGGTCCACCAGCTCGGCATCGCTGTACAGCAACCGGGCCCGCGACCAGAACGCCTCATCCTGCGCCAGCACCTTGGGCTCCTCGGCAAAACGCTCGGCGTATTCGAGGGCCCGCCTCTCCCGCGCGGAGAACTGCGCCGAATGGCGCCAGTTGCCGACATCCGCATAGAAATTCTCGTCGGGTGCGGGGCCGTTGTCCGACACCAGGCGCTGAGGCCGCTGGCCGGTGCCCGCGAACATGGCCGAGATATCCCGCGCGGCGCGGAACTGCTGGCAGATCGTGCAGCCGTTGATCTGCGCGATGCGCATGCGCGCGCCTTCGAATTCGCGCAAGGGCAGGCGCGAGTGTTCGTAGGTCGCCCTGGCGAAGGCGGCCGCGGCCGCCATGATGGCAGTGGCATGCGTGCGTGCGGCGTAGCCATACGGATCGGCGGCGTCGGCATCGGGCACGGAGATACGGATCATGCTTCGCTCCAGTTCATTCCATCGGCAGGCCCGTCCGGCGGGTTCGCCCGGCGGGCCCGTTGCAGACTCCCCTAGCCGCGCGGCATGCCCAGCGCACGCTCGGCCATGAGGTTCATCTGGATCTCGTTGGTGCCCGCGTAGATGGTGTCGGCACGGCTGACCAGCCACAGCTGCTGCAGCGGGCGCAGGTCCGGATCGCTCAGCGCCAGCTCGCCCTGCTCGCCCAGCACGTCCATGGCCAGCTCGCCCAGACTGCGGTGCCAGTTGGACCAGGCGTACTTGGACACCGAGGCCACGCGCGCCGGCGTGTCGTCGGCGCTGGACCGCAAGGCATGGCTGCGCAGCGTCTGCAGGCCCAGGTCGGCCTTGGCCAGGCGCTGGCGGATCAGCGGGTCGCGGGCCGCGCCGTTGCGCCTGGCCAGGGCAATGATCTGGTCCAGCTCGTGGCGGAAATGCGCCTGCTGTCCCAGCGTGGACGCGCCGCGCTCGCAGCCCAGCAGGTACATCGCCACCTTCCAGCCATCGCCCACCGGGCCCAGGTGCAGGCTGCCCTCGGTACGCGCGCCGTCGAAGAAGACCTCGTTGAATTCGGACGTGCCCGTGATCTGGCGGATGGGACGGATCTCCACGCCCGCCTGCTTCAGCGGCACCAAGAGCAGCACCATGCCGGCATGCTTGGAGGCGCCGGGCGCGCCACCCTCGTCGGCGCGCGCCAGCACGAAGATCCATTCGGACTCGTGCGCCCACGAGGTCCAGACCTTCTGGCCGTGGATCACCCATTCGCCGGTGGCTTCGTCGCGGTGCGCCTTGGTGCGGATGGCCGCGAGGTCCGAACCCGCGCCGGGCTCGGAATAGCCCTGGGCCCAGTAGTCGGTGCCGGCCAGGATGCCGGGCAGAAAGCGCGCCTTCTGCTCGGGCGTGCCGTAGGCCATCAGCGTGGGCGCGAGCAAAGTCTCGCCGATGTGGCCTATGCGCCCGGGCCCGCCGCAGCGCACGTATTCCTCGTGGAAGATCACCTGCTGAGCCAGCGGCAGATGGCGGCCGCCGTACTGCACTTCCCAGCCCAGGCCGGTCCAGCCGCCGCGCGCCAGCTCCTGCTCCCATTCCTTGGCCAGGGCCGCGTCATAGCCCTCGGAGCCCAGGCCGGCCGCGTGCTTGAGCGGCGCGAACCGCCCCTGCAGATGGCGGCCCATCCACTCGCGCACCTCGGCGCGGAAGGCTTCGTTGATTTCCGATTCCTGCATCTTCATGCCACCTCCACCGAGTCCAGCAAACTTGCCGCGACCTGCTCGCGCCACTGCTCCACCGTGCCCAGGCGCTGGCTGGCGGCCTGCGCGCGGCGGAAGAACAGGTGCGGATCGAACTCCCAGGTAAAGCCCACGCCGCCATGCAGCTGCAGGCTTTCGCGCGTACAAAAGAGAGCAGCTTCCGCAGCTTCGGTGCGGGATTGCGCTGCAAAATACATCAGATCGCTTGCTGGATCAGCGCCATCAGCTACAAAAGCTGCAGCGTATACAGCCGAGCGCGCCGTCTCCACGGCCACCAGCATCTGCGCCGCGCGGTGCTTGACGCCCTGGAAACTGCCCACCGGCTTGCCGAACTGCTGGCGCTCCTTGGTGTAGTCCACGGCCAGGGCCAGCGCCCGGTCGGCCACGCCCACCTGCTCGGCCGCCAGGCCTATGGCGGCCAGGCTGCGCGTCTGCGCCCACAGCGCGGCCAGCGCCTCGCCCCGCACCAGCATGGCGTCGGCGGCCAGCCGTACCTCGACGGCCGCCACATCGGCGCTGCTGCGCGTGGCGTCCACGGTGGCTAGCGGCGTTACCGCCAGTCCGCCGGCCGTGGCCGGCACTTCCAGCAGCGCCAGCTCGCCGCCCGGCAAGGTGGCCGGCAGCAGGAACACATCGGCATGCGCGCCCGAGCCCACCTGGCGCCACTGGCCGTTCAGCACCAGGGCGCCGCCCTCCTCGCGCACCGTGGCCGCGGCGGGCAGCTCACCGCCCACCGTCATGCCCAGCACACAGACCTGGCCCGACTGGGCCAGACGCTCGACCACGGCCAGGCCCTGCTCGCTCTCGCTCAGGTGGCGCCACAGCGGCGTGACCGCCACCACGGCATCGAAGAAAGGCATGCAGGCCAGGTGGTAGCCCATCTGCTCCTGCAGCAGCACCAGCTCGCGCCAGCCCAGGCCCATGCCGCCCGCGGCCTCAGGCAGGGCCACGCCGCACCAGCCCATGTCCACGGCCTGCTGCCACAGTTCGCGGTCCATGCCGCCGCCGCCCTCCGCCACTCGGCGCACCTGCGCCGTGCTGCTGTTTTCCTGCAGGAAGACGGCCGCGCTCTCGGCGATCATCTTCTGCTCGTCGTTCAGGCTCAAATCCATGATCGGGTGTCCTTGCGCAATCAGGTGCCGTAAACCTTCTGGGGCACGCGGCCGTCGGCGATGAGCTGGTCGACCACGCCGGTGAGCTCGGCCGGCTGCCAGCGCTCCTGCTTGTCGCGGACCTGGCCGGTGAACCAGCCGTCGGCCACCGACAGCTCGCCGCCCTTGGCCTCGAAGCAGCGGCCCGTCACATGGCGCGACTCGCTGCTGCCCAGCCACACGACGATGGAGGCCACGTTCATCGGGTCCCACACGTCGAAGCCGGAATCGGGCTTCTTCACCAGGTCGGGCATGGCGCCCTCGGTCATCGAGGTGCGCGCGGCCGGCGCCAGGCTGTTGGCCGTGATGCCGTAGCGCGCCAGCTCGGCCGCCTGCACCAGGGTCAGGCCGGCGATGCCGGCCTTGGCGGCCGCGTAGTTGCTCTGGCCGATCGAGCCCTGCAGACCCGCGCCGGAGCTGGTGTTGATGATGCGTGCATCGACTTCCTTGCCGGCCTTCTTCTGGTCGCGCCAGTAGCCGCCGAACACCTTGGCCATGCAGAAGTGGCCGCGCAGGTGCACGCGCATCACCATGTCCCAGTCCTCTTCGGACAGCGACAGGAACATGCGGTCGCGCAGCACGCCGGCGTTGTTCACCAGCACCTGCACGTCGCCGAAGGCCGCCACGGCAGCGTCCAGGATGGACTGCGCGCCCGCCACGGTGGTGATGTCGCCCGCATTGGCCAGCGCCTGGCCGCCCGCGGCCTTCACCTCGTCGGCCACGGCCTGTGCGGCCTCGGCACGGATGTCGTTGACCACCACGTTCGCGCCTTCCTGCGCAAAGGCCAGCGCATAGGCGCGGCCCAGGCCGCCGCCCGCGCCGGTGATGACCACGGTCCGGTTCTTGCAAATACCCATTTCCATTCCCTCTTTGTCCTGAAGGCGCTTCCGAATGATCAGAGGCGCTCGATGATGGTCACGTTGGCCTGGCCGCCGCCCTCGCACATGGTCTGCAGGCCGAAGCGCCCGCCCGTGCGCTCCAGCTCGTGCAGCAGCGTGGTCATGAGCTTGGCGCCCGAGGCGCCCAGCGGGTGGCCCAGCGCGATGCCGCCGCCGTTGACGTTGGTCTTCGCGGGGTCGTAGCCGGTTTCCTTGAGCCAGGCCATGACCACCGAGGCAAAGGCCTCGTTGATCTCGACCAGGTCGATGTCGGACAGGCGCATGCCGGTCTTCTTGAGCGCGTATTCCGTGGCCGGGATCGGCGCCGTCAGGTGCCAGATCGGGTCGTCAGCGCGCACGCTCAGGTGGTGGATGCGCGCACGCGGCGTGAGCTGGTAGCGCTTGAGTGCCGCCTCCGACACCACGAGCACCGCCGCCGCCGCGTCGCAGGTGGAGCTGGACACGGCCGCCGTGATCTTGGGATAGGTCGGGTCCACGGGCTCCAGCGTGGCCATCTTCTCCAGCGTGGAGGGGCGCGCGGTCTCGTCCATGCGGAAGTCGCCCACGGGGGCGATCTCGCGGTCGAAGCGGCCCTCGGCCATGGCCTGCAGGGCGCGGTCGTGGCTTTGCTTGGCAAAGACTTCCATGTCCGCGCGGCTGATGTCCCAGTGGTCGGCAATGCGCTGCGCCGCATAGAACTGGTTGACGGGCGCATCACCAAATCGCGCTTGCCAGCCCTGGCTCTCGGCGAACGGCGTGGTGAAGCCCAGCGGCTGGCCGGCCAGCATGGCCGACGAGATCGGGATGGCCGTCATGGTCTGCACGCCGCCGGCCAGCACCACGTCCTGCGTGCCGCTCATCACGGCCTGGGCCGCGAAGTGGATGGCCTGCTGGGACGAGCCGCACTGGCGGTCCACCGTGGTGCCGGGCACGTTCAGCGGCATGCCCGCGGCCAGCCACGAGGTGCGGGCGATGTTGCCGGCCAGCGCACCGATGGTGTCCACGCAGCCGAAGATGACGTCGTCGTACTCGGAGGCGGGAATCTCGTTGCGCTCGACCAGCGCCTTGATCACATGGGCGCCCAGGTCCGCGCCGTGCATGGCGGCCAGGGACCCCTTGCGCTTGCCGGTGGGCGTGCGCAGCGCGTCGACGATATAGGCTTGGACGCTCATGCTGGCACCTCCTCGGAAAGCGGTTGGGCCGCTGCACGCGTGGCGCAGCGATCGGCGGGGAGTTCACGGTCGAAGGTGGCGCCCGGCCCCACGGGGGCCTCGGGGCTGCCCAGCAGGCCGCTGGTCAGGCGGGCCTCGTGCCAGGCCTTGTCGCCCCAGGCCGCGTCCAGCACCCAGGCGCGCTTCATGAACATCTGCAGGTCCACCTCCCAGGTGTAGCCCATGGCGCCATGCACCTGCAGGCTGTTGCGGGCCGCGAACCAGCTCGCCTCGCTGCACTGCAGCTTGGCGTGCGAGGTGCGCACGGCCAGGTCGGCCTCGCCGTGCTGCAGCGCATAGAAGGCGCGGTAGAACACCGGCTTGGCGAACTCGATCTTGGTGACGATGTTGGCCAGGTGGTGCTGCACGGCCTGGAAGCCCCCGATCACCTTGTCGAACTGCTTGCGCTGCGCCACGTAGTCCACCGACAGGTCCAGCATGCGCTGGGCCAGGCCCAGCATCTGGGCAGCGGCCGCCAGCGCACCGCGCTCGCCCGCCGCATCCCAGACCTTCTGGCCCTGCACGGCGTCGAGGACGCGGCTGGCCGGCGTCGGCTGCCACTGCACGGAGGCCAGGCGGCGCGACGAGTCGATGCTCTTGAGCTCGGTGATATCGCACTGCGCGCGCGGCACCACATGCAGCTCCGTGCCGGCGCTGGTGGCGTGCGGCAGCAGCAGCACCTCGGCCAGCGCCGCATCGGCCACATGCGGATTGACGGGGTGGCCCACCGCGACGCGGCAGGTGCCCTGGGCGATCTGCGGCAGCCAGGCGCGGGCCGCATGGCCGGCCGGCAGGGCCGAGAGCATGCCCACGGCCACATAGGCCGTGTCCACCAGCGAGTCGGGCAGCGCGTAGTAGCCCACTTCCTGCAGCAGCAGGGCCCAGTCGATGTCGCCCAGGCCCAGGCCGCCCTCGGCCTCGGGCACGGACAGGCCCATCAGCCCCTGCTCGGCGATCTTGGTCCACAGCTCGGGCGAGCGGCCCGATTCGGTTTCCCAGATGTCGCGCAGCATCTCGGGCGCCGCCTCGGTCATCAGGAAGCGGCTGATCGAATCGCGGAACGCGGTCTGTTCTTCGGAGAATGTGAAGTCCATGGTGGTCTCCTTCCCAATCAGGATTTGGGCAGGCCCAGCATGCGCTGGGCAATGATGTTGCGCTGGATCTCGTTGCTGCCGGCGTAGATCGGGCCGGCCTGGGCGAACAGGAATCCCTCCAGCCATTCGTTGGCCTCGGCGTCGTCGGTCAGCTCGGCGCGCGGGCCCAGGATGCGCATGGCGGTCTCGTGGATCAGGATGTCCAGCTCGGACCAGACGATCTTGTTGGTGCTGGCCTCGGCGCCGATCTGCGCGCCCTTGTTCAGGCGTGCCACCGTGTGGTACGAGGCCAGCGTATAGGCCTCGGCCCCCTGCCAGGCGCGCAGCACGGCGTCGCGGATGGAGTGGTCGCGGTCGGCATCGGCCTGGTTGCGCAGGTACAGCTCGATCAGCTTTTGCGCGCTGCGCTGGTAGCGTGCGGGCGAGCGCAGCAGCAGGCCGCGCTCGAAGCCCGCCGTGGCCATGGCCACGTGCCAGCCCTTGCCTTCGGCGCCCAGCAGGTTCTCGGCCGGCACTTCCACGTCGTCGAAGAAGATTTCGGCAAAGACCTCCTGGCCGTTGATGCCCTTGATGGGGCGCACGGTGATGCCCGGCGTGTTCAAGGGCACGAGGATGTAGCTCAGGCCGTGGTGGCGGCTCGAAGTCGGGTCGCTGCGGAACAGCCCGAACAGCCAGTCGGCGAAGATCGCGCGGGTGGACCAGATCTTCTGGCCGTTGAGGATGAACTTGTCGCCCTGGCGGATGGCCTTGCTGCTGATGGCCGCCATGTCCGAGCCTGCATTGGGCTCGGACCAGCCCTGGGCCCACATGTCGTCGCAGCGCGCCATGCGCGGCAAAAAGCGCGCCTTCTGCTCGGCCGTGCCGAATTCCATCAGCGTGGAGCCGAACAGCAGGATGCCGTTCTGGTTCACGCGCTGGGGCGCGTCGGCGGCCCAGTACTCCTCCTCGAAGATCAGCCACTCGGTCAGGTCGCAGCCGCAGCCGCCCAGCTCCTTGGGCCAGGTCACGGCGCTGTAGCCGGCGGAAGCCAGCGTGGCCTCCCACTGGCGGTGCTGCTCGAAGCCTTCGCGCGTGTCGAAGCTCTTGAGCCGCTCCTTGGGCACGTTGTCCCGCAGCCAGGCCCGCACTTGCGCGCGGAAGGCCTTCTGCGCAGGGGTGTATGTCAAGTCCATCTGCTTGTCTCCTCTTTGCACCGTGGGAATCAGAATTTGGCGTCGCGCTTTTCGACGAAGGCGCTGCGCGTCTCGGCCGAATCGGGGCTCATGTAGGCCTGCAGGGTGAAGCCCTGCTCCCAGCGGTACTTGTCCTCGAGGTTGCCGTCCTCGACGCCGGTCAGCGCCTCCTTGGCGATGCGGATCATGGCCGGGCTCTTGGCGGCGATGCGGCCGGCGATCTCCAGCGCCGTGGCGCGCAATTGGTCGCGCGGCACCACGCGCTCCACGGCGCCCAGGCGCAGGGCTTCCTGCGCGCCGATCATCTCGCCCGTGAAGAACAGGTAGCGCGTCTTCTGCACACCGAACATGCGCTGCAGGTGGGCCGCGCCCCCCATGGCGCCGCGGTCCACCTCGGGCAGGCCGAAGGTCGCGTCCTCGGCGGCGATCACGATGTCGGACGCACCGCAGATGCCGATGCCGCCGCCCAGCACGAAGCCGTGCACGGCCGTGATCACCGGCACCTTGTTCAGGTGCACGGCCTTGAAGGTGGCGTAGTTGCCGGCGTTCACGTCGAGGATGAGCCGGTCGTTGGCCGCCAGCTCCTTGATGTCCACGCCGGCGCAGAAACCGCGGTTCTCGGCGCGGATCACGATCACGCGCACTTCGGGGCGCTCGCCCAGGGCCTGGATCTCGCGCGCCAGGCCGTTCCAGCCTGCGGCGTTCAGCGCGTTCACGGGCGCGCGGTCGAGCACCAGCTCCGCCACGCCGTTGTCATGGATCGTCGAATGGAATTGTTGGGAGGACATAGGGCTTCAGGCTAGGTTCAGTTGGTTCAGCGCGCTGCGGCGCTCCAGGGCTTGGCGCACGATGCCGCCGATCACGGTTTCGCAGCTGTCGAGCTGGCCGATCAGCGCCGCCACCTGGCCGGCGGACATCACGCCCTCCGCGGGCTTGCCCTCGACCATGGAGCGCTGCAGCAGCATGGGCGCGTTGGCGGCCATCACGGTCTGGGCCACCGAGGACGAGTCCTCGCGCAGCGCCTTCATGAAGATGCTGGCGGCCTGGCCCGTGGTCATGCCGGTCTCGGCCTTCCACTGCAGTGCCAGGTTCAGCGCGATGCGCAGCCGCTTGAAGGGACTGGCCTTCTCCAGCATGGCCAGGTATTCGTTGGGGATCATGCGCTGGGGCATGCCATCGACCAAGTGCGAGATGGCGATCTTCTCGGCGTCCCGCGTGGCCACGTAGCGCTGCAGGGTCAAGTCCGGCACCTTGGAGTCGCTGGTCATCAGAAAGCGCGTGCCCATGGCAATGCCCGAGGCGCCGTAGGCCAGCGCGGCCAGCAGGCCGCGGCCGTCGTAGAAGCCGCCGGCCGCCACCACGGGCACCTGCACCGCATCGACCACCTGGGGCAGCAGCACCGTGGTCGGCACGCTGCCCGTGTGGCCGCCGCCTTCGCCGCCCTGCACGGTGATGGCGTTGGCGCCCATCTCGATGGCTTTCTGCGCGTGCTTGAGCGCGCCCACGGTGGGCATGCAGACGATGTCCGCGTCGCGCAGCCGGCCGATGACCTTCTTGTCGGGCCCGCGGCCGTAGCTCACGGCACGCAGCCGGTGCTTCACGGCCAGGTCCAGCAGCTGCTGGGCATTGGGCTGGAACATGTGGAAGTTCAGGCCGAAGGGCTGGTCGTCCGTCAGGCGCTTGACCTTGAGGATCTCGGCCTCGATCCTGTCGGCGGCAATCGTGGCGCCGGCCAGGAAGCCGAAGCCGCCCGCATTGGTGGTGGCCGCCACCAGGTCGGCGCCGGCCACCCAGCCCATCGCCGTCTGGATGATGGGATAGCGGCAGCCGAGCAGCTCGCACAGCGGCGTGCGCAACGACGTGTGCAGCACTTGGGGGTCGCTCATTGCGCGGCTTCCTTCTTGTTGGCCTGCACCATGGTCTTGGCGTCCTGCCCGCCGAGCTGCCCCATGCCCATGGCCTGGCTGTGCGCGTGGGCGAAGTGGTGGTAGCCGAAGGCCATCTCCATCGTGGAGCGCAGGCCCTGCAGGTCCTCGGCCTTGTTGACCACGAGCTTGGTCAGCGCCATACCCAGGCGCGGCTGGGCCACCAGCTTGCGGGCGATGGCGCTCACCTGCTCCTGCAGCTCGGCGCGCGGCACCACGCGGTTGACCATGCCCATCTGGTAGGCGCGCTCGGCGCCCATGCGGTCGCCCAGCAGCAGGAACTCCTTGGCGATGCGCGGGTGCAGCTCGTGGGCGTGGGCGAAGTACTCCACGCCGGGGATGCCCATGCGCACCACGGGGTCCTGGAAGAAGGCGTCGTCGCTGGCCACGATCAGGTCGCAGACCCAGGCCAGCATCAGGCCGCCGGCCACACAGGCGCCCTGCACCATGGCGATCATGGGCTTGGGGATGTCGCGCCAGCGGCGGCACATGCCGAGATACACCTCCTGCTCGCGGGCGAACAGCTGCTCGCCGCCGGGCTTGTTCGTGTGGTCCCACCACAGGTGGGCACGGTCGAAGGGCTTGTTGATGTCGCGGCCCGGAGTTCCGATGTCGTGGCCCGCACTGAAATGCTTGCCGCTGCCGCACAGCACGATGACCTTGACGGCATCGTCGTCCGTGGCCTGGCGGAACGCAGCATCCAGCGCATAGGTCATCTGCGAGTTCTGCACGTTGTTGAACGTGGGCCGGTTCATGGTGACGGTGGCGACACCGTCCTCCACGCGGTAGAGCACGGGCTCGTCGGTCTCGTAGACGGACTGGTCCTCGCGCGCCACGAATTCGCTTGCAGCAATGCTGTCCATGTCAGGCTCCCATCGCCGTGGCGCGCAGGTTGTGGGGATCGATCTCGGCCAGCAGCGCGAGCTGCTCGGGCGTGGGATCGGCGGTCACGCCCACGTGCTCGGGCACATGGATGGGGAAGCCCGTGGCCTCGACCACCTGTTCCACCGTCACGCCGGGGTGCAGCGACACCAGGCGCACCTGGTGGTCGGGGCCGCCGAAGTCCATCACGCACAGGTTGGTGAAGATGAAGCGGATGTCGGTGGTCTCCTCCAGCGTCCAGCCCTTGGCCAGGCGCGCCGGGTTGTAGCCCACCGAGCCCACGGCATCGACCTCGCCCGCCACGAAGACCTTGGGGCTGTGGTTGGGCACGAAGAAGGAGTTGGCGTGGTTGATGGAGTTGCCCGGAAAGCCGCGCACGCCCAGCATCATGGACTTGGGCCGCGCGTAGTCGCTGCCCACCATGGAGATGTTGGCCTGGCCGAAGCGGTCCACCTGCACGGGGCCCACCATGGCGTGGCGCTTGCCACCCCAGACGTTGTCGAAGATGCGCGAGAAGCCCATCCAGGTCTCGCGCTTGATCTGGTAGCCGCCGCGCGGGCCCACGGGCACGGGCTCGCTGACGATCCAGGCCTCCGAGTCGGTCATCATCAAGTCCGTGTTGATGGACTTCATGCACAGCGATGCCGCCAGGCGCGGCACCAGGCCGATGCCGGTCGCCAGCACTTCTCCGTCGTTTTCCCAGGCGCGTGCCGCGGCGCAGATGACGCGATCCACCAATGCAATTTCACTCATCCTTGCCTCCTCAGAACACGGGCAGGGGCAGGCGCTTGATCGCCTCCATGCCGCCCACTTTTTCCAGATATTCCTGCTCCGTGCACTGCACGTACTTGTGCTGGTAGTCGCTCCAGCCGCCCTCTTCCTTGCTGCTGGCCACGTACTCCTTGAAGTGCTTGACGTCAAAGCCGTACAGCGGCGCGCACGAGGTGGGATGGGCACCGCCGGGCAGGTGCACCACGCCGGTGGTCTCGGAGCGCTCCCAGAACACCAGGCGCGCGGCCTCGGCGGACTCGAAGGTGCTCGACTCGACCAGCTCGTCGCAGCTCACATAGGTGTTCTTCGCGGCGCGGGCGAACAGGTCGTCCATGTAGATGTCGGGGCCGGCGATCTGGCACACGCCGCGCGCATCGGCGCGGTCCACGTGCAGCAGCGAGACGTCGAGGTTCAGCGCCGGCATGGCCAGCCACTCCTTGCCGTCGTAGGGCGACTCGATCAGGCGGATGCCGTTGTTGTGCTTGAGCACGTCGGTGCCCAGGCCCACGCGGGTGGGGATGTAGGGAATGCGCATGCCCGCCGCCTTCAGGCCCAGCACCATGTGGCCTTCGTCGATCTCCATGACCTCGATGGCGCCGCTCTGGCGGGCCTTGCGGAAGTAGGGTTCGAGCGGAATGAAGTCCAGCGAGACAAAGGCGAAGACCAGCTTCTTGACCTTGCCCGCCGCGCACAGCATGCCCACGTCGGCGCCGCCATAGGCGACCACGGTCAGGTCCTTGACGGGGCTGCGCAGCAGCTCGCGCACCAGCGCCATGGGCTTGCGGCGCGGGCCCCAGCCGCCAATGCCAATCGTCATTCCATCCTGGATGGATGCAACGACGTCCTTTGCCGTCATCAGTTTGTTGGCCATGGGTCAGCCCTCCTTGCCGTTGTCCGCGGGACGTCCCACGCTGAAGTCATGCCCCCAGAGGCTGACCGTGGTGAACTCGTGCGTGATGTGGTGCTCCCAGTCGACGATGGCGCCGCCGTAGCCGAACTCCAGGTCGAACCCGCCGGGAGTTTTCATGTAGAACGAAATCATCTTGTCGTTGGTGTGCTGGCCCAGCGTGGCCGAGAGCTGCACGCCACTCTTTTGCATGCGGTCCAGCGCGCGGCCCACCTCGGGCATGTCGTCCACCTCGACCATCACGTGCACACAGCCGCTGGACACCGGGAACTCCGCCAGCGCCAGGCTGTGGTGGCGGCCATTGGCGCAGTGGTAGAAGTGGATGCGGATGGTGGGGCCGGCATCGCCCGCGGGCTTGAAGAGGTGGATGTCCGACAGTTCGAAGCCCAGCACGTCGCGCACGAAGGCCTCGGTCTTGTCGAAGTCGGGCGCGGGCAGCACGGTGTGGCCCAGGCCGTAGTCGCCGGTGATGAAGCGCGCAACGCCCTGGGGCGAGGCGAAGTGGATGAAGTCGGACTTGAAGCCCCAGACGATCTCGTGGCGGTTGCCCGAGGGATCGGTCACGGCCGCCAGCTGTTGCACATGGCGGCGGGCGCACAGCGCGGCGCTGCCCAGCTCGTAGGCCACGCCGGCCGCATCCAGCACCTTCAGCGCCTGCTCGAAGGCTTGCTGGTTGGCCACCTCCCAGCCGGACGCGGCGTACTTGTCCTGGCTGCCAGGCTGCACCTGGAAGCGGAACTGCCGCTCGTCCATCTTGATCAGCAGATCGCCGGCGGCGGTGGTGCTGGGCATCATGCCCAGCACGTCGCGGGCATAGCCCGTCCAGCGATCGAGGTCAGAGCTCTCGGCGACCACGTAGGCCAGTCCACGTATTTCCATCATGATGTCGGGGCCTCCAGCCCAAATCCTTTGTGGTGATGCTCTGGATTCTGGGGATGGGGTGCGGCTCAAACATCGTCCGTTGAGACTAACGAATTTGCTGTTTTTTTCAAATTCAATAGCACGCATCCCTTGAGGGTGGCCGCTACTGGTGTATACCCCAGTCTTTTCGGCGACTCATCGCGCTGCTCGATCTAGGGGACAACCAGCATGCCGGCGCAGGCCTTCATCAACAAAAGGAGCTGCTCGCGCTTGCTGCATGGGCACTTCCAATACAAAACCCTTGAAGACCCTCATGCAGCAAGCGCTAAACGCTATCAATACAGATAGCCCTCGGGGCCTGCCGTATAGAGCGTGCGGCGCTCGAACGGCGCCGGCGGCAGGCCCTGGCGCAGGCGCTGCACGAGATCGGGGTTGGCGATGAAGTGGCGCGCGAACGAGATGGCCATGCCCTGCCCCCGCTGCAGCGCAGCCTGCGCGCTGTGCGCATCGAAACCATCGTTGAGGATCAGCCTGTCGCCAAAGTGATCGCGCGCGAGCTGGAAGGCGTCCAGCGCCGGATCGGGGGCGCGCATCACATGCAGGTAGGCAATGCCCAGCCGGGCCGCCTCGCGCATCAGCGCGGCATGCGTGGC
Source organism: Comamonas humi (assembly GCF_054782535.1). Taxonomy (NCBI): domain Bacteria; kingdom Pseudomonadati; phylum Pseudomonadota; class Betaproteobacteria; order Burkholderiales; family Comamonadaceae; genus Comamonas; species Comamonas humi. The sequence continues at coordinate 477,476 of NZ_BAAGSH010000007.1, forward strand.
GGCCGGATCTTCGTCGGCGCTGTCGTTGTAGGTGTTGCCGGGGCTCAGCCGCAGGCCCACGCGATCGATGCCCACGGCCTCGCCCATGGCGCCCAGGCATTCGGCGGCAAAGCGCACGCGGTTGGCGGCGCTGCCGCCGTATTCGTCGCTGCGCCGGTTGGTGCCGGTGCCCATGAACTGCATGCACAGATAGCCGCTGGTGCCGTGCAGCTCCACGCCGTCGAAGCCGGCATCGATGGCGCGCCGGGCCGCGGCCGCGTGCCCGGCCACGGCCTCGTGCACCTGCTGTGTGCTCAGCGCCTCGGGCACGTCGAAATCCTGCATGCCGGCGGCATCGGTCCAGATCTGGCCGCGTGCCTGGATCGCCGAAGCCGACACCGTGCGCACGCCCGCGGGCTTGATGTGGCGGCTGCCGGCGCGGCCGGCGTGCATGATCTGCAGCACGATGGAGCCGCCCCTGGCATGCACGGCATCGGTCACGCGCTGCCAGCCGCGCACCTGCGCGGCCGTGGCGATGCCGGGCTGGCGGCAATAGGCCTGGCCCTCGGCCTCGGGCCAGGCACCTTCGGCCACGATGAGGCCCGCGTCGGCGCGCTGGCCGTAGTGCTCGGCCATGATCGCGGTAGGCACGCCGTCGGCCGCGGCGCGGTTGCGCGTCATGGGCGCCATGACCACGCGGTTGCGCAGCGCGATGCGGCCCAGCCGCGTGGGGGTGAAAAGCATGTCGTTCATGCCGGCCTCCCGCTTCAGCGCACGCGCATGCGCGGTGCCGGCGCATTGCGGCGCATGGTCTGCAGGAACTGCTCCAGCGGCGCGGGCGCCGCCACCTGCGGCAACTCGTCCTTGTCCGGGCGCTCGGCCCAGAACTCCTTCCAGCTCGGGAACAGCTCGTGGAAGGCGCCGTGGTAGGGCGCGCGGCCCGGCCAGCGCATCTTCATGTCGCCGATGGGCGGCTTGTTCAGGTCGGTGGCGTACCAGTAGCAGGGCAGGCGCCGGCGAAAGTACCAGCGGCCATCGATGCGCTCGTAGTCGTCCCAGTACAGCATCTGCATGATGACCCACTCGGCGCCGCACTCGTGCTCGTTCTTGGAATAGACCACGCCGGTGGCGTGATCCGCATCCGCGAACTCGATGATGTGCTGGCCCAGGTGGTGCGAGGTGCCCGTGAACTGGTCGCGCAGCGTGCTGTCCTGCCAGGCCTTGAAGTGCGCGCGCCCCACCCGGTCCTTGCCCACGCGGATGTCGGGCGCGAACAGGTTCACATGCGCATCCAGGTCGCGCATGTCCAGCGACAGCGAGTACTTGCCGGCCAGCTGGCGGATGGCGTCCAGCGATTCCAGCCGGTCGATGCGCTCTGGCAGCGTCTGCGGCCAAGGGTTCTTCGCGGCCTCGTTCGTCGTGGGCCCGCTGCCGGGGTCGCCTGGTTCTGGCATCGCCATGGATCCGTCCCTGGGGAAAGTGGTGGGAAGCGGCAAGCGTAAGAAGCTTGCCGCCGCCGTCCATCGTCCGGGAGGACTAGGCGAACCAGGGCGCTCAGCCGCGCTGCGACGAGATGTTGCCGCCGTCCACCACGATCTCGGCGGCCGTGATGTAGCTGGCCTCGGCCGACAGCAGGAAGCGCACGGTGCGGCCGACTTCCTCGGGCGCGCCCATGCGGTCGAGCAGGATGCGCTTTTCGAAGAAGCGCTCGGGCAGGTGGTCCACCGAGGGCTTGAGCATGGGCGTCAGGATCTGGCCGGGCGAGACCGAGTTGATGCGGATACCGTCGCGCGCCAGGCGGTCGGCCAGCGAGCGCACCAGCGACAGCAGCCCGCCCTTGCCCGCGCTGTAGATCGGGTTGACCGCATTGCCCAGCGTGGCGTTGATCGAGGTGATGGCCACCACGGCCGAGCCCGGGTTGGCCGCGAAGTCGGCATAGAGCTGCTGCACCAGCATGGCCAGCGGCCGCAGGTGGATGTTGATGCCGGCGGCCCAGCTCGCCTCGGTGATGCCTTCGAGCGAGCCCGTGTCCACGGTGCCGGCCGAATGCACGAGGCCGCCCAGCGGCCCCAGGGCCTGGCGGCTGGCCTCGATGGCCGCGGGGTAGCCGGCGAGGTCGGTCAGGTCGATGCCTATGCCCACCGCCTTCACACCGAATTCGGCGGCGATGGCCGCGGCGCCTTCCTGCGCCTTGGCGGCGTTGATGTCCCACAGCGCCACGGGGCGGCCCACGGCCGCCAGCGCGCGCGCCGAAGCCAGGCCGATGCCGGAGGCACCGCCGGTGATGATGACGCCGGTGGACGGGGTGCCCAGTGCGGGCGAAAGAGAGGTCTGGTTCATGGTCTTTCCAAATAGATAGCTGCTCGCGCTTGCTATTACAGGGTTTTAGATAGAAAACTATCTGAAACCCTTGTACAACAAGCGCAAGCAGCTATGAAAATATCAATGAGGCAGGTAGTGTCCGCCGTTGACGTCCAGATGCGCACCGGTGATAACCCGCGCATAGTCGCTGGCCAGGTACAGCGCCGCGGCGGCGCAGTCGCCCTCGTCGGGAATCTCATTGCGCAGCGGAATGTCCTTGCCGACCTCCTTGGCCAGCGACTCGACGGACACGCCCTGCCGCTGCGATTCGCCCTGGAGATAGGCCTTGACCGGCTCGCCCCACATCCAGCCCATGTAGGTGCTGTTGACACGGATGCCGTGCGGCCCCAGGTCTTCGGCCAGGTACTGCACCGCCGTCTGCAGCGCGCCCTTGGAGACGGCGTAGCCGGCTTCCAACTGGTTGGTGCGGCGCGTGGCCATGGTGTTGATCATGACGATGCTGCCGCTTTTCTGCTGCTTCATCTGCGGCACGACGGCCTGCGTCATGTTCATGGAGCCGAAGAGGTTGACCTCCATGGTCTGGCGCCAGTCGTCCATGGCCGCGTTGCCGGACGTGCTCCACGAGCCATGCAGGTAGGCCGAGTTGATCAGCGCGTCGATGCGGCCGAAGCGCTCGGTGGTCTGCTCGGCCAGCCGCTGGCACTGTGCCGGCTGGGTGATGTCGGTGGGCAGCTTGAAGATCTCGCAGCCATGGCCGGCGGCGCGGATCAGCTGCTCCGTCTCGTCCAGCTTGGAGGGGGTGCGCGCAGCCAGCACCACGGCCTTGGCCTGGTACTCGGCCGCACGCAGCGCCAGCCGCGCGCCCAGGCCCGGGCCTATGCCCGAGACGATGATGACTTTGTCTTTCAGAAGCATGGTGCTTGTTGTCTCCCTGTTGGTGTTCTGTCGATGGCGCCGCTTCAACGCGCAGCGTGCAGTGCCTCGGCGCGCTTCTTGACGTCGCGCGCCACGTTGTCGAAGGCGGTCTTCACCCACGCACCGTGCTCGCGCATGATGGTTTCGGCGTTCACGCCCAGGAACTGGTCGGTGTTGAAGTAGGTACAGCGGTTCGCATCGATGGCCTCGATGTACTGGTCGCGGCGCGCCGCGTCCTTGTTCTCGGGCACGGCGCGCTGCTCCCACGACAGCAGCCGCTCGGGCTCGTAGGCCACGAGGTACTCGTTGACGGGGAATTCCACGCCGTTGTGCGGGTTGCGCACCATCATCTCCACCAGCGTGTCGATCTGGCGGCTGCTGCGGATGCTGAAGCAGAAGCTGTTCCACTCGGGGTACTTGTCGAAGTCGGTCAGCACCTCCCAGACGACGCTGGCGGGGGCGTTGATCTCGACCTGGATCGAGGTGACGAGGTTGGCGGGCTTGGTCATGGCAGTCTCCTTGCTTGTTGTGTGATGGCCGTCAGACCGCGGCGATGTGGCGCGCACGGTAGCGCGCAAAGTCGGCCTGCATGCCGGCATCGGTCAAACCGAACTGCTCCAGGCTGTAGTCGTGCTTGGCGCGCTTTTCGCGGCCGTTGCTGTCCATCCAGCGCTGCGCCCCGGCGCGCGCCTCGTCGGTGAACGGCATGCCGGCAAAGGCGTAGACGCGCTCCAGCACTTCCATCGGCTTGGCCACGGTGTCGGCGAACTGGATGTCCAGGAAGCGCGCACCTTCGTGCTCGTCGCGCACGTCCATGGTGTGGTGCACGCCGCGCGCCATGCGGCTGCTCCACTGCTGGCCGGCGGAGCGGGCATCGGCCGACTCGCTGTAGATCTGCCAGAGCGTGTGCGCCATGCTGGCCATGGAGGGAATGGTCTGCGCGGGCTCGCGGTGCGTGAGGATGACCTTGGCCTTCGGGAACACGCTGAGCAGGATCTCCAGCGTGTGCAGGTGCTGTGGCGTCTTGAGCAGCCAGCGCTCGGCCCGGGGCTCGCCGCGCTGCTGTTTTTGCCACTGCAGGAACTGCAGCATGCGCTTGAGCTGGGTGTAGACCGGGCGCTGGTCCTGCTGGTCCAGCCAGGCGGTGTAGCTGGGCACGTCGGCAAAGGCGTCCATGGCGCTGAGGAAGGAGTGCTCCATGAGCATGAACTCCTCGTCGCAGAGCATGGCATCCAGCGGGTGGATGGACAGGATCTGCGGAATGGCCTGCACGGTCTGCGCGACCTCGGCCTGGGCGCGCTCGATGCGCGCGGCAGTCGCCGTCACAGGCTCGCCGGGCAGGGGCGCGGGGTAGCGCGTCTCCCACCACGCGGCGGAGTAAAAGCGCGGGTCCACCGCCAGCGTGCGCTGCAGCATGGTGGTGCCGGTGCGCGGCAGGCCCAGGATCACCACCGGGTCGTCGATCGCTATCTGCGCGATCTCGGGGTGGCGCTGGAAACAGTCCTCCATCACCAGCCGGTTGACCAACTGGCCGATCATGCGCTCGCGCATCAGCAGCACGCCGGTGGGCGAGAGCTTGGCTTCGGTGTTCAGCGTGTGCACCAGCACGTCCAGCGCCTGGCGGTAGTTGTCGCTGCCGAAGTTGCTCAGGCCGGGCGCGCGTTCGCGCGCTGCGTTCAGCAGTTCATCCACATTCAGGCTCATACCGTCTCCGTTACTTGTTCGATGGCCACCACGCGGGTGCTCGGGTGGCATTGCTCCTTCGCGCCCACCCAGCGCAGGCACAGGGTTCCCTGGCGCACGCCGGCGGTCTGCAGCCAGTTGGGCATGCCGGGGTCGCGCTCGCTCAGCACCAGGGTCACGCCACCCTTGTCGTCGTAGTGCGCCTGGTGCTTGTTGATGCAGATCTGGTGGTAGCGGTAGTCCAGCGACTCCATCCAGTAGTTGTTGATCTGCAGGTTCCAGAACGAGCAATCGGGCACCTGGTCCACGTGGATGACCAGGGCCTCATCCTCGTCCAGCTTCCAATGCGAGTGGTAGTAGAAGATGTTCGGATCGCCGCCGACGGACTGGCACAGCGCCTGGTTGGCAGGCGGCAGCTCGTTGCTGTGCGGCAGGTAGCTCTGCGCCCAGTCGGCAAACAGCCTGGCCGTGTTCTCCACGAAGCCCGAGGCACGCTGCAGCGACTGCGCGAACACCGCCGGGTCCAGCGGGCCGGGTCGCTCCTGCGTGCCCACGCGCTCGATGCTCAGCTTGGCCGGCACCTCGCTCTTGCGGTCCATGAAGGTCTGGCGCACCAGCACCGAGACCGACTTGTCCTCCATGGGCAGCCAATTGGCCTGCGGGTCCGCGGGGCGCTCGGTGCTGACGATGAGCTCGAAGTCGCCCTTGTCGTCGGTCTTGAGCTGGGTGGCGTCGATGAAGCCGGTCACCACCATGCGGCCGTCGGTCTCGTAGCCGCCTTTCTGCGTGGCGATGCTCAGGTACGAGACGCTGCCGCGGTTGCCGAAGATGCGGTACTGCAGCGCCCCGTTCAGGCGCGCGTATTCGTAGATGTTGTCGGGGTTGTCGGCGCCGATCTTGGCGGTCTCGTGCGAGGTGCGGATGAAGCTGGGGAAGGCGGCATCGGCCGACTCCACATGCATTTCCAGCGCAATGCGCGTCAGGCGCGACAGGTAGCGGAAGCCCTCGGCGCGCGTGGCCGGATCGGCCGGCGTCTCGGGCCGCAGGATCTGCTGGCCGCAGCGCTTGAGGTGGTCGCAGAACTCGGCCCAGACCTCGCCGGTCAGCAGCTTTTCATCCGTCGATTGCTTGTCCATGGGGTGTCTCCTTTCAAAGGCCGGTGGCACGCGGCGCTTTCTGCGGCGCCGTCATGGCCGATGGCCTGGACGTCAAGAAAATGAGGCCGGGCGTTGCTCAGGGAGCAGCGCCCGGCGCCGTCGGGCTGGCTCAGCCCTCCTGCGCGATGATGTCGCGCGCGATCAGCTCGTCGATGATCCGGTCCACGGCCTCCGAAGCACTGAGCTTGGTGGTGGAGATGTGGATGTCGGGGCTCTCCGGCGTCTCGAACGGCGAGTCGATGCCCGTGAAGTTGCGCAGCTCGCCGCGGCGCACCTTCTTGTACAGGCCCTTGGGATCGCGCTCTTCGGCCACGGCCAGCGGCGTGTCGATGAACACTTCCAGGAACTCGCTGTCCTGCACCAGCTTGCGGGCCATCTCGCGCTCCGAGCGGAAGGGCGAGATGAAGGCCGTGATGGTGATCAGGCCCGCATCGACGAACAGCTTGCCCACCTCGGCCACGCGGCGGATGTTCTCCACGCGGTCGGCATCGGTGAAGCCCAGGTCGCGGTTCAGGCCGTGGCGCACGTTGTCGCCGTCGAGCAGGTAGGTGTGGCGACCGCGGGCGTGCAGCCGGGTTTCCAGCAGGTTGGCGATGGTCGACTTGCCCGCGCCCGACAGGCCGGTGAACCACAGCAGGGCTGGCTTTTGCTGCATGCGCTCGGAACGGGCCTTCTTGTCGACGTCCACATGCTGCATGTGGATGTTGTCCGAACGGCGCAGCGAGAACTCGAGCAGGCCGGCGCCGACCGTGGCGTTGCTCAGCCGGTCGATCAGGATGAAGCTGCCGGTCTCGCGGTTGTCCTTGTACGCATCGAAGGCGATGGGCTGGCTGCACGACAGGTTGCAGACGCCGATCTCGTTGAGCGCCAGCTCCTTGGCGGCCAGGTGCTCCAGCGTGTTGACGTTGACCTTGTACTTGGGCGCCGAGAAGCTCACCGGAACGGTCTTGCCGCCGATCTTCATCAGGTAGGGACGGCCGCCCAGCATGGGCTGCTCGTGCATCCAGATCAGCGTGGCCTGGAACTGGTCGGCCACGCCGGCGGGAGCGTCGGCCGTGGCGATCACGTCGCCGCGGCTGCAGTCCACCTCCTCGGTCAGCGTGAGCGTGACCGATTGGCCGGCCACCGCCAGCTGCAGGTCGCCGTCCTGGGTGACGATGCGGGCGATCTGCGTCTCGCGCCCGCTGGGCAGGATGCGCACGCGGTCGCCGGGGCGGACCTGGCCGCTGGCGATGCAACCGGCAAAGCCGCGGAAGTCGAGGTTGGGACGGTTGACCCATTGCACCGGCATGCGGAACGGCAAGCGCTGCTGGTGGGCCGCGTCGATCTCCACCGTCTCCAGGTAACCCATCAGCGTCGTGCCGCGGTACCAGGGCATGTGCTCGCTCTGCTCGGTGATGTTGTCGCCGCGCAGGGCCGACATGGGGATGGCCGTGATGTCTTCGAGGTTGATCTTCTTGGCGAACTCGCGGTAGTCGGCCACGATGTCGTTGTAGACCTTCTCCGAATAGTCCATCAGGTCCATCTTGTTGACCGCCAGCACGATCTTGCGGATGCCGATCAGCGAGGCCAGGTAGCTGTGCCGCTTGGACTGGGTGAGCACGCCGCGGCGCGCATCGATCATGACCACGGCCACGTCGGCCGTGGAGGCGCCGGTGACCATGTTGCGCGTGTACTGCTCGTGGCCCGGGGTGTCTGCGACGATGAACTTGCGCCGGTCAGTGGAGAAGAAGCGGTAGGCGACGTCGATGGTGATGCCCTGCTCGCGCTCGGCGGCGAGGCCATCGACCAGCAGCGCGAAGTCCAGTTCGCCGCCCTGGGTGCCGACTTTCTTGGAGTCGACGACCAGCGCTTCCATCTGGTCCTCGAACAGCATCTTCGATTCGTAGAGCAGGCGTCCGATCAGCGTGCTCTTGCCGTCGTCCACGCTGCCGCAGGTGATGAAGCGCAGCAGGCTCTTGTGCTCGTGCTGCTTGAGGTATTGCTCGATATCTTCGGCAATGAGATCAGATACGTGTGCCATTAGAAGTACCCCTCTTGCTTCTTCTTTTCCATGGATGCGGCCGAGTCGTGGTCGATCATCCGGCCCTGCCTTTCCGAAGTGCGGGTCAGCAACATCTCCTGGATGATCTTGGGCAGGGTGTTCGCGTCGGATTCAACGGCGCCGGTCAGCGGGTAGCAGCCCAGGGTGCGGAAGCGCACATTGCGCAGCATGGGCACTTCGCCGCTTTGCAGCGGCATGCGGTCGTCGTCGACCATGATCAGCGTGCCGTCGCGCTCCACGACGGGGCGCGGCGCGGAGAAGTACAGCGGAACGATGGGAATGTTCTCGAGGTAGATGTACTGCCAGATGTCGAGTTCGGTCCAGTTCGACAGCGGGAAGACGCGGATCGACTCGCCCTTGTTCTTGCGGGCGTTGTACAGGTGCCAGAGTTCGGGGCGCTGGTTCTTGGGGTCCCAACGGTGCTGGTCGGAGCGGAACGAGAAAATACGCTCCTTGGCGCGCGATTTCTCCTCGTCGCGACGGGCACCGCCAAATGCCGCATCGAAACCATATTTATCCAGGGCTTGTTTCAGACCCTCGGTTTTCATGATGTCGGTGTGAATCTGGGAGCCGTGCTTGAAGGGGCTGATGCCCATTTCCACCCCATCGGGGTTGATATGCACCAGCAGATCCATGCCCAGTTTCGCCACCATCTGGTCGCGGAAGCGGTACATATCCTGGAATTTCCAGGTCGTATCCACATGCAGTAGCGGAAAAGGCGGTTTGGCCGGATAAAAGGCCTTCATGGCCAAATGCAGCATGACTGCACTGTCCTTGCCGATCGAATACAGCATCACGGGGTTTTCCGCCTCGGCGACGACCTCCCGCATTGCCTGAATACTTTCGGCTTCCAATCGTTGCAAATGAGTGAGCACCACAGATTTCTCCTTGGGTTTTCGTTTTTGGTGCCCCGAAATGTAGGGATGAAGTGAATCGCTGTTTTGCGCGAATTGATGTTTTAATAAGTCCCGCGTCATGCTCGACATAGGGCTGAGCACCTCGGGCTTAAGGGTTTGTCCCGAGGTCTGCACCTTCGATACGGCATCGCCTTGCACGGCGTTCTGGATGCTGGTGGCCATTTCGTCGGCATGGCGGAGCATCTCGCTGGCGGTCGGCAGATGGAACAGCCGCAGGCTTTCGGCGCGGTCGCTGGCCCAGGACGAAAAAGTGGCAGCGCGGCGCCAGGGCATGCCGGGCAGCAGCGCGAAGATTTTTCGTTCGCTGGAACGCTGCAGCCGGTCGAAGAAACCCTCCAGGTGCGGGGCGCGCAGGCTTCCCTCATAGGGCAGCCACATCACCTTGCCGCGGTTGCTGACCGCCCGCAGGATGCCGTGCCGCAAGCGCCCCGGGCAGTTCTGGTGCGCGCCGAAATCGTCTACCCAGACAATGCCGGCGTCCTCCTTGCGCGCCTGCTCGCTGATGTCCTGGTAGGTGCGGTGATACCAGCGCTGGGCTGCGCTCGGCGCGTGGTCCATGCGTTTGGCCGGCCGATCGGCGTTCAGGTTCCAGCGCTGCAGGTAGTGCGCCGCAGTGCGCTCGGGCAGTTCGAGCTGGTGGCGCTGCTGCACCAGCGCCTGCATGGCTTCCAGTTGCCAGAGCAGGGAGGGCAAGGAATGCTCTTCGGGCAGCGTGCTCACCAGCTGCACATAGATGTCCTGCTCCTGCTGGGTCGACAAGGTGCGCCCTTCTCCCGGCTTGCGCCCACGCTCCCGTATGGGCACCGCGCTCCAGCCGCCCCCTTGCCAGGCCTTGTGCGCGGCGATGATGGTCGGCGCCGACAATCCCGTCTGCCCCTGGATCTCCTTGAGGGTCTTTCCCGCCAGGCGCAGCTGCACGGCCTGCACCCGCAGGGCATTGATTTGATGGACCGCCAGGCTTTTACCAACCGACACGTGCACTCCTGTTAAATATCAACTCGCTGATTCGAGAATGCTGGAATGCGTTTAGTGTCTGTTTGTCCCCCAATGAACGCATAGACCATATCGACTATGGACAGATAGGCCATATGGACTACAACCTAGAAACTACAGGAGATTTTTGTGACCCAGAGCGCCCTGCTGGAAAACGTTATTGCCATTGCCCGCGAGGCCGGCGAATTGATCATGGAGATCTATCGCTCCGACTTCGAGGTGCGGGGCAAGGAAGATGCGTCCCCGGTGACCGAGGCCGACGAAAAAGCCGAAAAGCTCATCCTTGACCGGCTGCTGGCGCTGTCGCCCGATATCCCCGTAGTGTCCGAAGAGGCCGCCGCGGCGGGCTTCGTACCCCGCATCGACCAGCGCTTCTGGTTGGTGGACCCCCTGGACGGCACCAAGGAATTCATCAACCGCAATGGCGAATTCACGGTCAACATTGCCCTGGTCGAACACGGCTGCCCGGTGCTGGGCGTGGTCCTGGCTCCGGCGCTGGATCGATTGTTCGCCGGGGCTGCAGGCCTGGGCGCCTGGGTCGAGGACGGCGGTATCCGCCAAACCATCAGCTGCCGGCCCATTCCGGCGGATGGCCTGGACGTGGTGGCCAGCCGCTCGCACGGCGATGCCCAGGCACTGGATCAGTTTCTCAATGGCCGCCAGGTCCGGTCGCTGAAAAGCGCAGGTTCTTCCCTGAAGATATGCCTGGTAGCCGCCGGTGAAGCAGATTTATATCCCCGCCTGGGCCGCACGATGGAGTGGGACATTGCCGCCGGGCATGCCGTTCTGGTTGCAGCAGGCGGACAAATCCACACGCTGGAAGGCGAAGTGCTGCATTACGGGAAAGGCGATATGAGCAACCCTCATTTCTACGCCTGTGCCCGCAACACCTGAAAAGCCCAGATCCGTGAAGAATATAACTAAAGCCTGCCTTGGCTTCGGAATTTTTATATTCTCCCATGCTTCATTTCCACTGCCTTCTGCACCCAGCGCCAAGCCGGTAAAACTGGTGGTCGGTTTTGCTGCCGGCGGTGCCATTGACACGCTGGCCCGCACGCTGGCATCCAGGCTGACCCACAAACTGGAGCGACCAGTTTACGTGGAGAATCGGGTGGGAGCCGGGGGCAGTATCGCGGCCGCCTATGTGGCGCAATCCAGCCCTGATGGCAATACCATCCTGCTGGCATCCCCGGGGGAGATATTCGTCAACCGCATCTTCTACAAGCATTTGAATGTCGATGGGCTGAAAAACCTGGTTCCCGTCTCCAAGATATCGACGACCCCCATCGTCCTAGCGACCAACAGCCAATCCAATATCAAACAGGTCGATGATATTTTCACCGAGGTCAAGAAAAGGCCTCTGGGCCTCAACTTCGCATCCTCCGGCACCGGCAGCTCGCAGCATCTGGTGGGCGAAATATTCAAGAAGCAGATGGGTATCGACATGGCCCATATCCCCTACAACGGAGGATCCAGCGCTGCCGCAAGCTTACTGGGCAATCAGGTGGACCTGCTTTTTGCCGGCCTTTCGCCGATAGCCCCTTTTCTCAAGGGAAACAGGTTACGCGTCATTGCCGTCACCTCTGAAAAAAGATCGCCGCTGATCCCCGAGGTACCGACACTGCGGGAAACCGGTCTCGGCGATTTCCATCTGGAATACTGGCAAGGGATATTCCTGCCCCGGAACACGCCCGGAAAAATGGTCTCGGCCTTGTCCCAGGAGCTATCGGAAGTGCTGGGCGACCCGCAATTCAGCAAATTTCTGCAGGAGCTGGGCTACACCACTGCCTTCAAGGGCTGCGACGAATTCAGGGACTTCCTGACCCAGGAAGAGAAAAAGTACAGCCTGGCGGAAAAGACCATCCAGCTCGCGCAGTGAGTCTGCATCGCTGCCCAACGCCCTCCGCTGCTGCGCGGCTCTGCGCTGCAGCGCGCATGAAAAAGGCCGTTCGCGATAGTCTCGCGAACGGCCTTGAATCAAAAAATGGTGCGCTTGTCGGATCAAAAACACCACCATAAGCAATTGATTTATATGAATTTAATCAAGCAAAAACTCATGACATGCCAACAAAAATACCAACAAATCAAAAAGTGACCTTCATGCAGCCGCCATACCCTGGGTCAGCCCCTCCGGTCTGTCATTCGTAGAATTGCACCTGATCGAGCATATACCCCGACGGGCATTGCCCCCGTCCCCCCACAAGCCTCCAGACCCAATATTTGCGGCCCCTCGCTCATCACAGTTGCGCACGCCCCAGCAATTCGGCCGCCGACATCTCTAACGCCTCGGCAATGCGCAGCACCGATGCAATCCCCGGATTCTGCTGCCCCCGTTCAATGCTGCTCATGTACGAGCGATCAATCTCACTTCGATGCGCCAGCTCCTCTTGCGAAATTTTTTTCTCTAGGCGCACCTGCCTGATAGCAGCCCCAAGGGCACGTAATGCAGGGTGATCAGCGTACTGAGGAGATGCGGCAGGCATAGCGGCATCGTCTTTTTCTGCAGCCAATCACACCACGGACGATCTTCCACATATACTTGTGCACTACACGTATCAACCTGTAGCTACCATGCCCCTCCTCACGCCAATAGCGCAACGCTACGCGCTTGCTGTTCTTGCCATCTTGGTCATAGGCTGCTCCGAAAAATCGCCTCCAGAGAAGTCAATCGCACAGGCTGCGACAGCTATTTCGACAGAGGCTTTGATGAAAGAACTGGATCAGCTAGAAAAGCAATGCCTTAGCGAGGGAAAGCGCGGCAATGGCCAGCCTATCCCTGTCTGCGTGAAGATGGCAGCTCATGTTGAGGAACTACTGGACCGAGGGTGGTGCGCCGGCCCTAGCTATCTCCCCACAGCAAACCAACATTGGATGCGATGTATGGATGACAAACCAGTGGACCCGCGCCTAGTTCAGTTGGCTCAGCCACAACCAAGCGCAAAGCCCAAGCCGGCCGGGGTGGAAACCGTTAGCATCGCCCAGCTGAAAAAGATGACAGTAATCGGCATAGAGGCCTTCAAGCCATACCGGGTGTCAGCGATGATCAATGCACTGGATCTCGGCACCGATGGACTTTGCGAACGTTTACGATACGACGGCTACTGCGCCGATGGCGTTGAGCGCGTGTACCTCAACATCGACATCGACAGCAGCGCCCAGCGGAGTCAGCTATATGACCTGCGCGGCAAGCGCGGAACTGCCATTTGCGCCACGGTCGTCATGCATCCGCGCAACGTGAATGGAACCATGAATTTAATCGGATTCACTCCCGGTGGTTGTGACTAGCCGGTCTTTGGAGGGGGGCCTGATATCGATAGCCTGTGGAGTCTCCGCTACGCGATCCCCCTTCCTCCCCCTCGGCACCACGGTCTAGATCAACAATGGCGATGCAAGAGAATGAATTGGTTTGAGCGGCTGACCGGGTTCAAGGAAACGGGCTACCCCGAGGCACGTGCGCAGCTTGAGGTCAGCGCAGGCATGCTCCGCTCCAAGGTGAACGGCAGGGCCTACGCCATTGGCACATTCGAGATGGCATCGCTGGCTGACCTGCGCGAGCGGGTTGCTGCAGGCTCTGGTGCGGGTGGCAAGCCCCGCATCAGCATCGTTCAAGGTGATGTGCGTAAGATGCACCAAGCGTCGGAATACACGGGTGCGCTGTTCCAAGTGGCGAGCCAGTTCAATGCACTGGAGATGGTCGGCCCAGGCGTAACACCCGAGAACGGGGTGACGCGGTACCAAGATGACCACACGCAAGGCCCCGCCTGCGCCATGGCTGCTGGTGCAGCAACTATCTTCCGTAACTACTTCGTGCCTGTCGGCAACCAGTTCGGCCAGACCTCGGAGCACCAGCTCGATGGCATTGCTGATTTGGGTGCGACTCTGAGTGCAGCCCTAAAGCGCCCAATTGCCGATCTATGGAGCTGGCGCAATGGCTATGTGTTATGCACGCCCCAGGGTCTGGACCGCATCACGGATCACCTGCGCGCGATCAGCGCCGCTGAGCGGGATGCTCTGGCCGGGGAACTGCGCATCGGCATTCATCGCGACGTAGAGGCGACAGATACCGCATCGCGGCCAGGACCATTGGTGAGCCAGGCGTTCTGTAGCGCATTGCCCGTGGCCTATGGGCAGGTGCCGCAGAAGCACTGGAAAGCGTTCGCTCAGTTGATACTGGATGCAGCCTACGAAGCTACTCTCCTGCAAGCCGTTCTGAATGCGCGACGTGGCGCATCAAACATCGTGCTACTTACCCTTCTTGGAGGCGGTGCATTCGGCAATGCGCCAGAGTGGATTTATGCGGCTATCAAGCGCGCATTGCACAAGGCAGTGGACTTCGACCTGGATGTGCGGCTGGTGAGCTATGGGCTGCCATCAATAGAGACGCAGAAATTGGTTGCCAATCTAATTTGAAAGTACAAAGGCCTAGTTGCACCCTGAGTACCAGCAGCCCGATGGGGCCGCATTCAGGCGTATGTATCATATCCCTCTCTACGGCAGCATCCGGCAGCGAGAATGCCTATAGCGCAAGCGCGAGCCTTCCCCGCTCCTATCGGAATTTTTCCAAGGGCACGCTGTCCGCCATGCGGAGATACCCCGCATCGCTCGGGTGCAGGTTATCGCCGCTGTGGTTAGCAGCGAGGAATCGGGTCGCATCCGCGGGATCGCGCACCGCGGCGTCGAAGTCGATGACCCCGTCGACGTCTTTGTTCGCGCGAATCCAGGCATTCAATGCCTGGCGTATCTGTTCACCTTGCGTGGTGAAGTAAGCAGCGCCGCTGAACGGTGTCAGCGTGCCCAGGTAGACCTTGATGCCCGCAGCTTTTGCCGTGGATACCGCGCCTGAAACAGCCGCGATCAGTTCGTCGGCCGTTGCCGTTTCTGTGGGAAGCCAGAAGGCCTGGTAGCCGATGTCATTGATGCCAAGCAGGATGATGGTGTGCGTCACCCCGGACACGGAAAGGACATCGCGCTTGAAGCGTTCGACGCCGCGCAGACCAAAGCGGTCATGCAGCCAGCGGTTTCCGCTGAGCCCTTTGTTGACGACAGACACGGCCGGGCTGCCGCCCGCCTTCAGAAATCGGTCTGACAGCAGGTCGGAATACCGGCGGTCGGCCCCCCAGGTACTTCCCGCCCCCGCAGTGATGGAATCGCCAAAGACCACCAACACGTTGCTCGGCTCACTGCGATAGACATCGACGGCACTCATCCAGTAGGACGAGTAGACCTGGTTCTCAACGGCCGTTGGCATGGCAGCAGCGCTGGTGGTGTCGCCAACGCTGACGTAATGGGTGGCCTGCGGAAACCGGTAAGCGGTGGTGTTGTCGGAGGTGTTCTTGACGTAGATGCTGACAGCCAGGCTTGCAGCGTCGGGCGCCTTGAATGGCACCGCATCGCTCCAGACCTCCACGCCAGGCGGAATGATCACCGAGGCAGCACCACCAAAGGTCAACCCGGTGTCGGTGCTCCTGTCGATGGTGCCGGCACCAGTGCTCAACGCAATGCGCACGCGCTCGAAGGACACCGGCGTCCTGCCGTAGAGGTTTCCGAACTTGATGCGAACACGATCACCGCCAACCGACAGATGCACAGTCTGGCGGACGGTCTGGTTGGTGAGCGTGCTTTCCGTCGCAGCGGGAATGCCAGGAGCAAAGCTGAGGTCCTCCTTCAGGTCACTGAGCGCGCCACCCCAGGTTCCAACCGGCCGACTTGAATCCTCGCTTCCACCACCACACCCCGCAATTGCCGCCACCAGCAAGAGAGCGGCAGAGTTTTTGAAAATCGAGCGGCGGCTCAAAACGGTTTTTTGCCTGAAAAGCATTGCGTCTCCTTGGGGATTTATTGCCGCTGCACGTGAAGCATGAGATTCGCCCAAATGCCACCTCATATCTCACCAGCACCGGTCTTTGGCGCTGCATGCGATAGCCACAATTACCATGCCTTTCTTTAGCAGCAAGGATAAATATCACCTCCTTTGCTGACTTGCCGCTGACACTACACTTCGATCTGCAGTGAATCAGAAAAACTCAAGCTTCTTTTACCCCTATGATTTCCAAAAAATTATCCACACACGGTTTTTTATTATTTTTCCCAAAGATAACTGCCAACCCAATTTTCAATGCATCCGATTGCTCAGCCAGCGAACGCACGTCAATCACGTGCTCATAGGTCGCAGCACATACTTTGGGCACCAGTGCAATCCCCACTCCGCTGCGCACCAGGCTGATGACCGTATCGACCCGTCGGGCATGCTGGACCACGCACGGCGTAAACCCGGCACGTTGGCAGGCCATGGAAATCACCGCCTCCAGCGAGGACGCCCTGGATTTCTCGAAGGCAATGAATGGATGTCCCGCCAGATCCGCCAGCTTGATCTTCCCTTTGGCGGCCAGTGGGTAATCCTTGGGAAAAACCGCCACCAGTTCGTCCTCTTCTCCCGGGATAGGGAAATAGGGGCAGTTGGAAGCTATGGGGTAGTGAATGATGCCAACGTCAATGCTTTCGGCATCCAGCAAATCCACAGCCTCAGAAGATGTTGCTTCCTGCAGTTGCAGGTTCACACGCGGATAGCGCTGTGCAAACAGGGGCAGTATGCGCGGCAATAAATGGTGCGCGGCCCCACTAGGAAAGCCAATCGTTAGAGAACCAGCCTCACCAGAAGTGAGTGTTTCAGAGGTATCTAACGCGTCCTCCAATGCCTCCACCACCCGGCGCACCGGACTCAACAACAGCCGGCCACGCTCTGTCAGTTCAGTTTTGCGAGTATTACGTATAAAAAGCGGCCCACCAAATTCCAGCTCCAAGCTCTTTATCACAAAAGTGAGTGTTGGCTGCGATATTTTCAGCTTCTTGGCAGTTTTCCCAAAATGAAGAAGATCCGCCAGCAGTAAAAAATGCTTCAAATGCCGTGCATTCATGATCGGGAGCCTATATCAGAACCAGCCTTCTTGGTTCCAGCACCGAGGCCTTGCCTATTTAGGGTAGTAAAGAGGTTGATCTGGCTCAATATTTACGGATTCCCCTACCACCCAATCGGCAGACCCGCTGCAAATCGGGCAGTAGGGACCGCTTCCTTCATCGAGCGCGCCGGCCACCCCGGGCGACTGCAGCGCTCCTGCACAGCAGCAGGGACAACAAGGCCAGCATCCACCAGCCATCCACCGGTATCTCGACGGGCCTAGAGCCGTTGCGGGACTTGACCGGCGTCTGCACGCAATGGCCTGCCGCAGCGCTGGCCGCATCGCAGGTCGAAGCCAGCGGCCTCGGGCACATCGGCGTTGTCTCACCGGCCTTGGCAAGCAACCCGGATTTGGCCATGCCGTTCTCGTCCATCGGGATCGGGCAGCCTGCCGGTGCGGTCCTGGTGTTGTCGGTGATCATGTTGGCGATGCTCACCACTCCCTCAGGCATCGGATTGACCGCCGTGAACGTGATCGACGCAGTGGCCGTGCCATTGGCCGGCACGTTGGCCAGAGTCACCGTGCACACGCTGCCTGCCGCCGCACCGGCTGCGCAGTTGGTCGTGGCACCAGTGATCACGCCCGAGTAGGTGGTATTGGTCGGCACGACTTCGAAGAAGGCATGGTCCGACACCGCCGTACTTCCGGCATTCGTGGCCGTCAGGTCATAGGCGATCGCCTGGCCGCCGATGACAGGGGTCACCGTACCGGCATTCAGCGTCTTTCTGACAGTGACGGACCCCGGCGCGACCGGTTGCACCGTGGTGTTGGCCACGTTGTTGCCCGGGTTCGGGTCCGCCGTGGTGCTGCCAGCCGTAGTCGTCAGCGTCACCGGCGTGGCATCGGCAGGCGTGAAGGTGGTCACGCAGCTGATGGCCTGGCCATTGGCCAAGCTGGCAACCGGCGGCGTAGGCGTACACACCGTGGTGGCACCGGCAGGGGCGCCCGTCACCGCGCAGGTCGCGTTGGCGGCAGCGCCCGGGCCATTGTTGGTGCAGTTGGTCGTCACGCTCACCGGCTGACCCACCGTGGCAGGCACGGTAGTCGGTGCGGTGGCGGCCATATCGGCCGTCGGCGTCACTCCTGGCTGCACCGTGGTATTGGCCACGTTGTTGTCCGGATTCGGGTCCGTCGTCGCGCTGCCAGCGGTAGTCGTCAGCGTCACCGGCGTGGTGTCAGCGGGCGTGAACGTGGTCACACAGCTGATGGCTTGGCCGCTGGCCAGGCCTGCCACCGGGGTGGTAGGCGTACACACCGTGGTCGCACCAGCAGGGGCACCGGTCACCGCGCAGGTGGCATTGGCAGCCGCGTTAGGACCATTGTTGGTGCAGCTGGTCGTCACGCTCACCGGCTGACCGACGGTTGCGGGCACGGTAGTCGGTGCGGTGGCAGTCATGTCGGCCGTCGGCGCCAAGGCCGGCTGCACTGGGGTGCTGGCTACGTTGTTGTCCGGATTCGGGTCCGTCGTGGTGCTGCCGGCCGTAGTCGTCAAGGTCACCAATGCGGTATCTGCCGGCGTGAACGTGGTCACGCAGCTGATGGCTTGGCCGTTGGCCAGGCTACCCACCGGCGGCGTGGGCGTGCACACCGTAGTGGCACCGGCGGGGGCGCCAGTCACCGTGCAGGTGGCGTTGGCAGCCGCGTCGGGGCCATTGTTGGTGCAGCTGGTCGTCACGCTCACCGGCTGGCCCACCGTCGCGGGCACCGTGGTGGGGCCGGTGGCGGCCATGTCTGCCTGCGCATTCACCGGCGTGGTGATCGTGCTGGTGCAGTTGGCGTTGTTGGGCATCGGGCAATGCGGGTCGCCACCGCCCTGCACCGTCGCCGTGTTCGTCACGCTCGGCACTGCGGCCGCCGTCGGCGTCACCGGGATCACAAAGCTCACGCCAGATCCCCCTGCCGCCAGCACCAGATCCGAGGTGCAGGTCACTTGCTGGCCCGAAGCCGTGCAGCCATCGGGCAACGGCGTGCCAATGGTCAAGCCACCAGGGATGACATCGGTCACCGTCCAGTCGCCGTCCGTCTCCACCGTGCCCACGTTGGCCACCTTGATGGTGTAGCTCGCCGCCACGCCGATCGAGAAGCTGGCCGTGCTGGCGGTCTTGACTACATGCAGTGCTGGCGATACCACCGGCACCGGCACCTGTGCCTGGCAGCGTGCCGGCAGCGGGCTGGTGGTGGCCGTACAGCCAGGGTCGCCCCCGCCGGTCACTCGCGCCGCGTTCTGCACGGTCTGGCCGTCCACGGCTTGCTGCGCTGTCACCGGGATGGTGATGGTGGCGGTTCCGTTGGTCGCGCCCAGCACGCCCACCGCGCAGCTCAGCTGCTGGCCATTGGCCGTGCAGTTTGCCGGCAGCGTACCGATGGTCAGGCCAGCAGGAACGGTGTCGGTCACCGTGGTGTTGCCGGTGGTCGCTGCCGTGCCCTGGTTGGCCACCGTCAGCGTGTACGTGCCCTGCTCGCCCACCGTGAAGGAGACGGGATTGGCCGTCTTCGCCAGGTGCAGCTCGGGCGCGCTCACCGTGCCGGTGGTCGTGCCATTGCAATGCGCAGCTGCGGGGCAAGTCGGATCGCCCCCGCCCGTCACACTGGCCGTGTTGCTCACTTGCTGGCCATTGACCGTGTCGTCCGGCGTCACGGTCACCGTGAAGCTGGCCTGTCCGCCGATGGCCAAGCCCGCCTGGATAGTGCAGCTCACCGCCTGGCCGTTGGCCGTGCAGCCATTGGGCAGCGGGGTGCCGATCGCCAGGCCTGCCGGGATGTTGTCGGTGACAGTGGCTGCCGCCGAGGTAGCCGCCTGGCCGTTGTTCGTCACCACGATGGTGTAGCTCGCCGCATTGCCCACGGTGAGCGGGCCGTTCAGCGTCTTGACCAGATCAAGGCGAGGTGCATTGACCGTGGTCGTCGTCGTGCCCTGGCACTGCGCAGGCATCGGGTTGGCACCAGCCGTACAGACCGGATCACCGCCACCAGTCACCGTGGCCGTGTTCACGCTGGGGTTGGCCGCTGCCGCGCCCACCGCCACCGGCACGCTGATCACCGGGGCGCTCGCGCCCGGCGTGAGCACTGCACTGGTCGTACAAGTCACCTGTGTGGCGGTGCTGGCCGAGCAGTTCCAGCCCGCGCCCGTGGGCGTGCCAGTGCTGGTGATGCCTGCCGGCAGCGGGTCGCTGACCGTGATCGTGCCCGTGGTCGATCCGCCACCTGCAGCATTGCTCACCTGCAGGGTGTAGGTACCGGGGTTGCCTACCGCAAATGCCGTGGGCGTGGCCTGCTTGGTGATCGACAGGCTGGCCACTCCGGCCGTCGTGGTCGTGTTGGCCACGTTGTTGTTCGGATTCGAATCAGGCGTGGTGCTGCCAGCCGTCGTCACTGCCGTGATCGGCGTCGTGTCCACCGGCGTGAACGTGGTCGTGCAGTCGATCGCATCCCCTACCGCCAGGGTCGCCGGCAGCGGGTTGGGCGTGCAGGTCGTCACCGGGTTGGCTCCCGCCGGAATGCCC
The DNA here is from genome assembly GCF_054782535.1 of Comamonas humi. NCBI lineage: Bacteria > Pseudomonadati > Pseudomonadota > Betaproteobacteria > Burkholderiales > Comamonadaceae > Comamonas > Comamonas humi. The sequence goes on from NZ_BAAGSH010000007.1 coordinate 497,945, forward strand.
GTGACCGTGCAGGTCGGGGCTGCCGCCGGATTGGGGCCATTGTTGGTGCAGCTGCTTTGGATCGTCGCTTGCACACCCACCGTGGTTGCGATGGTCTGCGGTGCGGTTGCCTGCATGTCGGTTTGCGGGGCCGCTGCCGGCGTCGTGATCGTATTGGCCACGTTGTTGTTCGGGTTCGAATCTGGCGTGGTGCTGCCTGCCGTGGTCACTGCCGTGATCGGCGTCGTGTCCACCGGCGTGAACGTAGTCGTGCAGTCGATCACCTCACCTACCGCGAGGGTCGCTGGCAGCGGGTTGGGTGTGCAGGTCGTCACCGGATTGGCTCCCGCCGGAATGCCCGTGACCTCGCAGGTCGGGGCAGCCGCCGGATTGGGGCCATTGTTGGTACAGCTGCTTTGGATCGTCGCCTGCACGCCCACCGTGGTCACCAGGGTCAGCGGTGCAGTGGCCTGCATATCGGTTTGCGGCACCACCGGCGTCGTAGTCGTATTGGCCACGTTGTTGTTCGGGTTCGGATCCTGTGTGGTGCTGCCAGCCGTGGTCACCGCCGTGATCGGCGTCGTGTCCGCCGGCGTGAACGTGGTCGTGCAGTCGATCGTGGCGCCCACTGCCAGGTTGGCCGGCAGCGGATTGGGCGTGCAGGTCGTCACCGGATTGGCTCCAGCCGGAATGCCCGTGACCTCGCAGGTCGGGGCAGCCGCCGGATTGGGGCCATTGTTGGTGCAGCTGCTCTGGATCGTCGCTTGCACACCCACCGTGGTCGCGATGGTCTGCGGCGCGGTCGCCTGCATGTCGGCCTCCGCGTTCACCTGCGTGGTGATCGTGCTGGTGCAGTTCGCGTTGTTGGGCATCGGGCAGTGCGGATCGCCACCGCCCTGCACCGTCGCCGTGTTCGTCACGCTCGGCACCGCTGCCGCCGTCGGCGTCACCGGGATCACGAAGCTCGCGCCCGTCGTGTCGCCAGGCTGCAGGTCGACATTGGACGTACAGGTCACTTGCTGGCCACTTGCGGTACAGCCACTGGGCAAGGGGGTACCGATGGTCAGCCCGCCGGGGATGACGTCGGTCACCGTCCAGTTACCCGTGCTCTCTACCGTACCCACGTTGGTCACCTTGATGGTGTAGCTGGCCGCCACACCGATCGAGAAGCTGGCCGTGCTGGCGGTTTTTTCCACATGCAACGCGGGCGACTGCACCGGCACCGGCACCTGAGCCAGGCAACGTGCCGGCAGCGGGTTGGTGGTGGCCGTACAGACCGGGTCTCCACCACCAATGACGGTAGCGGCGTTCTGCACGGTCTGTCCGTCCACAGCCGCCGTGGCCGTCACCGGGATCGTGAACGTGGTCGTGCCGTTGCTCGCGCCCAGCACTTGCGTGATGGTGCAGCTGATCTGTTGGCCGTTGGCCGTGCAGCCTGCCGGCAGCGGCGTGCCAATGGTCAGGCCCGTCGGGATGGTGTCGCTCACCACGATGTTGCCGCTGGTGGCCGCAGTGCCGCTGTTGACCACCTTGAGGTTGTAGCTGCCGGCCTGGCCGACCACGAACGCCGCAGGCGTGGAGGTCTTGCTCAGGTGCAGTTCGGGTGCGCTCACCGTATTGGTGGTCGTACTTTGGCAATGCGCGGCCAGCGTTGCCGCGGGCGGCACCGTGCAGGTGGGATCGCCCCCACCCGTCACATTGGCGGTATTGGTCACTTGCTGGCCGTTGACGGCTTGCGTCGGGGTGACGGTCACCGTGAAGCTGGCCTGGCCACCAATCGCCAGCCCTGCCGGGATGTCACAGCTCACCGCCTGACCGTTGGCCGTGCAGCCATTGGGCAGCGGGGTGCCGATCGTCAGCCCTGCCGGAATGTTGTCGGTGACAGTGGCTGCCGCCGACGTAGCCGCCTGGCCGTTGTTGGTCACCACGATGGTATAGCTGGCCGGACTGCCGACGGTGAAGCCACCTGCCGAGGTCTTGACCAGGTCAAGGCGAGGTGCATTGACCGTGGTCGTCGTCGTGCCCTGGCATTGCGCAGGCATCGGGTTGGCACCGGCCGTACAGACGGGATCACCGCCACCCGTGACGGTGGCCGTGTTCACGCTGGGGTTGGCCGCGTTCTGCCCAATCGCAACAGGCACGCTGATCACTGGTGCACTCGCACCCGGCGTGAGCACCGCGTTGGTCGTGCACGTCACCTGCGTGGCCGTGCTGGCCGCGCAGTTCCAGCCCGCGCCCGTGGGCGTGCCAGTGGTGGTGATGCCCGCCGGCAGCGGGTCGCTCACCGTGATGGCACCATTGGTGCTGCTTGATCCCTGTGCATTGCCATTGGTCACCTGCAGCGTGTAGGTACCCGTTGCATTCACGGCAAATGCCGTAGGCGTCGCCTGCTTGGCAATCGCCAGCTGCGGGTTGCCCGCATTCGTGTTGGTCGCGGTGCTGGTCACGGCGCAAGGCGGCGTCGTGCAGGTCGCGCCCGCTGGCGGCGTTGCCGTCGCGGTGTTCACGATGTCGCCGGTGGCTGCGTTCGCCACGGTGCCGTTGATGGTGTAGGTCACCGTGCCGCCAACAGGTATGTTGACGGTGTCGTTGATGGTGTTGCCGGTACCGCTGGCGGTGCAAGCCCCGCCAGCCGATGCCGCGCAGGTCCAGCCCGTGACTGCCACTGCGTTGGGCACCACGTCGTTGACGGTGGCTCCCACCGCCGCGCTCGGGCCGTTGTTGGTCACCACGATGGAGTAGCTGATCGCACCGTTGGGCTGGTAGGTGCCGTTCGGCGTGGCGGTCTTGGTGATCGCCAGATTCACGACCACACCCGTCGTCGTCGGCGTGGTTGCCACGTTGTTATTCGGATCCGGGTCTTGCGTGCTGCTGCCCGCCGTGGTCGTCACCGTGATCGGTGTCGTATCCACCGGGGTGAACGTGGTCGTGCAACTGATCGTGCCACCCACTGCCAGCGGATCCGGCGCCGGGTTGGGCGTGCAGGTCGTCACCGGGTTCGCCCCTTGCGGAATGCCCGTGACTTCACAGGTCGGCGCTGCCGCCGCATTGGGGCCGTTGTTGGTGCAAGAGCTCTGGATCGTCGCCTGCACGCCTACCGTGGTTGCCAGGGTCACTGGCGACGTGGCCTGCATGTCCGCCACCGGGGTGACGGGCGTGTCCAGCTGCGCGCAATGGTTGGGCGCCGGCGCCGTGTCGGTGCAGGTGTCCGGAGTGGGCGGCGTGCCGCCGTTGAAGGGATCTCCCCCGCCTCCCACCGAGGCGCGGTTGGTCACGCCGGGCACCGCTGCAGCTCCCACGTTCACGTTCAGCGTGATGGTGCTGGTGGCATCCACCGCCAGGTTCAGGTTCGCCGCGCTCGTGCAGGTGACGGTCGCGCCGCCATTGGCCGTGCAGCTCCAGCCGTTGCTGGTGGTCGGGTCGGCCGCCAGCGTGATGCCTGCCGGCAGGGTGTCCAGCACGGTGACCGCACCTACGGTCGCCGCCTGTCCCTGGTTGCGCACGGTCAGCGTGTAGGAGCCTTGCTGGCCCACGGCGAAGGTCGCGGGGGTCGCGGCCTTGGTCACCGCGAGGCTGGGCGAGTTCACCGGCGTGGTGATGGTGCTCGTGCAGTTGGCGTTGTTGGGCATCGGGCAGTGCGGGTCGCCGCCGCCCTGCACCGTCGCCGTGTTCGTCACGCTCGGCACTGCGGCCGCCGTCGGCGTTACCGGAATCACAAAGCTCACGCCCGTGGTATCGCCCGCCGTCAATATGGCGCTGGAGGTACAGGTCACTTGTTGGCCACTGGCGGTACAGCCATTGGGCAAGGAGGTACCAATGGTCAGGCCGCCAGGCACGACGTCCGTCACCGTCCAGCCGCCTTGCGTCTCCACCGTGCCCACGTTGGTCACCTTGATGGTGTAGCTCGCCGCTACGCCGATCGAGAAGCTGGCCGTGCTGGCGGTCTTGGCCACATGCAGTGCAGGCGATACCACCGGCACCGGCACCTGTGCCTGGCAGCGTGCCGGCAGCGGGTTGGTCGTGGCCGTACAGCCAGGGTCGCCCCCACCCGTCACTCGCGCCGCGTTCTGCACCGTCTGACCGTCCACGGCCTGCTGCGCCGTCACTGGAATGGTGATCGTGGCCGTTCCGTTGGTCGCGCCCAGCGCTCCCACCGTGCAGCTCAGCAGCTGGCCATTGGCCGTGCAGTTCGCCGGCAGCGGCGTGCCAATGGTCAGGCCCGTGGGAACTGTGTCGGTCACGGTGGTGTTGCCCGCCGTGGGCGCCGTGCCCTGGTTGGTCACCGTCAGCGTGTAGCTGCCTTGCTCGCCCACCGTGAAGGAGGTGGGCGTGGCCGTCTTCGCCAAATGCAGCTCAGGCGCGCTCACCGTGTTGGTGGTCGTGCCCTGGCAGTGCGCGGCCAGCGTTGCCGCGGGCGGCACCGTGCAGGTGGGGTCGCCCCCGCCCGTCACACTGGCCGTGTTGGTCACCTGCTGGCCGTTGGCAGCAGTTGTCGGGGTGACGGTCACCGTGAAGCTGGCCTGGCCGCCGATGGCAAGACCCGCCGGAATATTGCAGCTCACCGCCTGGCCATTGGCCGTGCAGCCATTGGGCAAGGGCGTGCCGATCGTCAGGTTGGCCGGGACGTTGTCCACGACGGTAGCGGCCGCCGAGGTAGCCGCCTGGCCATTGTTCGTCACCACGATGGTGTAGCTCGCCGGGTTGCCCACGGTGAAGTTGCCTGCCGAGGTCTTGACCAGGTCCAGCCGCGGTGCGTTCACCGTGGTCGTCGTCGTGCCCTGGCATTGCGCAGGCATCGGGTTGGCACCGGCCGTACAGACGGGATCACCGCCACCCGTGACGGTGGCCGTGTTCACGCTGGGGTTGGCCGCTGCCGCGCCCACCGTCACCGGCACGCTGATCACCGGAGCGCTAGCGCCCGGCGTGAGTACCGCGTTCGTCGTACAGGTCACCACATTGGCCGCGACCGAGCAGCTCCAGCCCGTGCCCGTAGGCGTGCCGGTGCTGGTGATACCTGCCGGCAGCGGGTCGCTCACCGTGATCGCGCCCGTGGTCGATCCACCACCTGCGGCATTGCTCACCTGCAGGGTGTAGGTACCGGTGTTGCCCACGGCAAAGGCGGTTGGCGTTGCCTGCTTGGCGATGGACAATTGGGGGTCCAGCACCGGCAACTGAACCGTAGCGCTATCGGCATCCGTGGGAATGCTGCCATCCGGGGCCGTGCCGGCGACTATGGCCTGGTTATGGAGGAAGCCGTCCGGCGGCGTGGCATTGCCGCGTGCATTGATTTCCGCCTGCGTGACGGTGTGCGTGTTGCCCGCGCAGGTCAGCGTGACGGTGGCACCCGCCGCAACGGTGGTCGGCGTGCAGGCGCCCAGGTTGGGCAGGAACGGATCGGTCACCGTCAGGTTGGTCAAGGGGACGTTGCCGTTGTTTATGGCTTGGAAGGTGTAGGTGACAACATCACCCGCCGCATTCACCACGTCTGGCGTGGCGATTTTTCGCAGATTAATCTCAGCTCGCTGCACAAAGGTGTTGTTGATGGTGCAGGTCGCTGCATTCCCCGCCGCCAGCGTGATCTGGCCATTGGTGACCGGGATGGCACCGCAGTCCCACCCATCTGGAGCGAGGTAGTCCGCCGGCCCGCCGGTTTCCGACAAGGTGTAGTTGCCTGGCTGGACCACCACATTGGTGACGGCGGCGGCGCCCGTGGTGCCGCTGATACTGGTGGGGCCCGCGGCCGCCAGCGTCCAGGCGTTTGCGGCCGCCGTGCCGCCGCCCGTGTTGTCCACGGTCTTGACCAGCGTCAAGGTGGCCGATGGCAACCGATCGGTGTCGTTAGCGGTGTTGTTCGTCAGATTGGCCTCGGTGACGCCAGCGGGCGCCGTCACGGTGGCGTTGTTGACCACGTTGACCCCCGTCGGCGCGGCCGCCACCGTGCACGAGAACGACAGTGTCGTAGTCTGGGTATTGTTCAGGTTGCCAAGCGCGATGCCCGCAGTGAGGTGGGAGACTCTGAAGCCGCCGGCCGGCGCAGTTGGCACGCCATTGCCGGTGATGGTGACTGGATTGTTCGCGGGACAGTTCAGGTTTGCCCCCGGGGTATCGGTCACTACGGCACCAGTAACGGGATCAGGGCCGTTGTTGGTGACGACGAGCTGGTAGGTCGTTGTCTGGCCGGGCGTCAGCGTGTCGTTGGGCTGGTCGTTCGGGCCGGCCGCCGGCGTGTTGGTCTTGGTGATCGCAAGGTCGGCGGAGGGGTTGAGCGAAACCCCCAGCACGACGTACTCAGTCGCGTTGCCGCCAACATCCCATACGGCAAAGTTGGGATTGGAGGGCACAGCCCGCATGAAGACGCGGAACGTTACGCTGGTGATATTGGTGGCGTTGACGCGCACGGAACCGCAACCCGTCCCATTTGGGAAGGAGGCGCACCCCCCACTCGACAGGTTGGCGTTACTGGCCCCATTGAGGATCGCCGTACTGGTGACATTCAGCGCGGGAACGCCCGAAAGCTTGGTGAGCGTCGCCCCGGCCGGGCTGAGCATCTCATATTCCGAGGTATAGACCGAACTGGTGCTGTTGCCACCCAAATCGATGAGACTAATGATCGGATTGGTGACGGGCTCGCTGAAAGTCAGGGTCAAGTCCGTGATGGCTGGGCGCTGATTGGCCGGAACTCCGGCCCTGTCTATTGCGCTCGGGCTTATGTTGATGTTCATGCCGCCGTTAGAGGGGGGCGAGAAAACACTGGCGAAAATACCAGTACCCGGCGCCGAATTACCGGCAGAGGTGAACATGTTATTCGAACTGTTGTACTGGAAACCGGTGCCGTTTTGCCCCGAACCAAAAGCCAATGCGGGGATTTGGACGTTCGATTGACTGAACGTCACGGTCAGCGCTGGCGTACGCGCAACGAAGTTGTTGCCGTTGGGGTTGTTGGTATTGGTTCTAAAGGTCCATACCGGGTTGCCGTTCACGATTTGGCGGTCGTTGACGAGCGGCGCAAAGGGGCCGTACACCAGCTCGTTCGTCTGCTGCACCTGCGCCACGGCGGCAGGCGAGGCGGCCAGCAGCAGGCCAGAGATGAGGCTGCCGATGAAAAATCGGAGCAACCGCCCCGCAGAAGCGCAACCGGCCGCGCCTGCAGGCGCACCAAGCGCCGATACCAGAGAGTGGCGCATCGCCCCAGAGGCAGCATCCGTCTTTATTGTCAATTTATTCATCGCACTCTCCTCTGGAACCCATCGAAGCCACATTCCCCTGCGCGCCCCATGACGGCGACATGGCAAACCGTTGAGGACTGCAGACATATCGCCTCCGGCGATTGGCTCGACCTTGAATTGCTTCTTTTTTAGGAGCTGTTAGCGCTTTATCATCAATGGATTTAGATACATTTCTATCCAATCCTCTCTTGCTGCTTGCGCTACCAGCTATATTTTTTGAAGCAAGCACTTTCGTGCCCCGTGAGAATCCCGACGTGACCGGGCTCGCCTGCCCGGCTTGCTTTTGAGGGTGCTGATGTAACCGGGGCTGCGCGGCCGCGTTGAACATGGCGGGCAAGCGCACTGCGCTGCCATCTACGCCAGGCATTGCAGGCTCGCGAACGCTGTAGCAGTGATGCCAAGGCTGCAGACGGTTGAGCCATCCGCTGGACGCGGCAACCGCAGCCATGGCCTTGTCTGGCGCATGGCCTGCCAGGCCACCGCCGTCGCACAGCCCGGGATCAATAGCCCATGGAATCGTAGCTGGGGTATTTCTTGTTGATTCGATCATCACTACTCACCTCTTGTTATCAAGGCCTTGCATCAGCGCCACAAGGCATATTCAGCTGGAGCATCTGCGCAGGCACGAACGCATCCCAATGACGCAATCGCACCCCACAATCAATAGCCATTCGCTATTGATTGATGAAAAATAAGAGAAGCCATCAGACACGAGTCCGGCCCACCAATGGAGCAGAACCATCCAGGACAGTCTCCGTATATTTCTTTATTTTTAAAATCAAGGCTATGCAGATTTAAAAATCAAAACCAATAATATTTCGTTATTGAATGCTATCAACGGTAGAAATTAAAATCAACTTCAAATCCTGATTGAATAATTTTTGACAATCCTAAATAAAACAAAGCAAACGGTAAATTTCAAAATAAATAATGCAAATCCAACAGGTATTTAAATTTTTATTTTTGAAACTCAAAATATCGCAACCAAAGCCATATTGATTTGCGCTACAGGCCAGCGCGAGACGAGGCAAAATCGGTGGCGAAGGCGGGCAATGACTTCTCGCGCAGAAAATCCCAGCAACTGCGAATCAACGCCTGGTGCTGGGACGACGCCCTGCGCCGCATGAGGTAGATGTGCTGCGACAGCGTGGGCGACCGCAAGGCATGGACGCTCAGGTCTGCACGATGCAGGCCACCCGCATGGAGGCGAGGCATCAGGCCAATCCCCAGCCCGCTGTCCAGCATGGCTGCGAGGGATGCGACGTGCTCCACGAATTGGATGCGGGCAACCGCCACCCCTTGCTGCTCCAGCACATGGGTCGCCATCTGCTGCGAACCCTGGGTCGCAAGAATCACCAGGGATTCACCCTTCAGCTCGCTCCAGGGCAAAGACTTCAGTGGGGCAAACCGGTGGCCTGCCGGCAAAACAGCCACGATGTCGTCCTCGATCACCAGATGGCTTTCCAGTGACTCGTCTGGCGCAGGATTCAGGCCGATGCCGATATCGATTTCGCCGGAGGCGAGCGCGGCACCAATGCCATTGGCGTGCATATCACTCCACTCCAGCAGCACCAGGGGGTGGTCCTTGTGCCATTGCGCAGCCCACGGCGCCACAAGATGTGCAACGGCAGGCATGCAACCCACCCGCAATGCCTCGACCTTGTATTTCAGCAACCGCCGCAAATCCGCCATGCCCACGCGATGGCTGTTCACCAGCCATTCGACCTTGGGACGAATGGCCTCTCCCGCCGCACTGAGGCGAACATGGTGGGCGCTGCGATGGAAGAGCACCGTGCCCACGGAGATTTCCAGATCCCGGATCGCTATGGACAGCGCAGGCTGGCTCATCGACAGCGCATCCGCCGCACTCTTGAAGCTCAGGTGCTCGGCAACCTCTTTGAAACAGGTGAGCTGCCTCAAGGTGGGATCGCGCTGCGTCAGTTCGACGGCCACTTCCTCGCTTGCGGTGTCTCCCGCCATTTCCATATTTTTTATAGAGTAGCCCATTGCATTATCTCGGATGGATTTTTTAATTCTCAAGATGAGACTCGCCTGTCATAAAAATCACCAGATCCAGGCGCATCCCCATATCTGGACTCAGGGCAGGAATTGGCCTCCCCAGACTCTGACTCTTTACGGCCTGAACCCGCGCGCTTGAAAACTTCCGCAGACGTTTCGCAGCCAGAAATATCTCGTCTGCGCCTGACGATATGCAGCTCCTTGGCGAAGCGCATCGCCTCCCTCGGATTCCTGGTGTTTCTATTCAAAAATAGCCCCAAGGCCACGGCGTTGGAATCGTAGTAGCCCCTCCGGCTCATGAGCAGAATTTTTCTTCGGAGTGGATAGAAGAACATGAACATCCTGATTTTCATCCACGTGCGAAGCACGAGAAAGCGGTGCAACATCATCGAAATGCCCTTAATCAAAAAACCCAATAAATCAAGCACACTTCAATAAACAAAGTTGAATTAACAAAACTTCAACTTGATTTTCTGCTTCATTTGAAATTTAAACGCTATAGAATGGATTCAAGTTTAAAGAGACGCCCTGCGTGGCGCTTGCCGGAAAGCGACATCCGATTTGTCTGGAAGTGACAGCTTGCAGAAGGAGTACCCCGGTTGGCAGCCCGAAGGTGCCCCATACCGCCCAGTGGCCATGGAGCACCGGGCCCTCAAGTAGCCGAGGTCCTATGAGCCCCCTGCTGGTACCCCACTCGCATACATCCACTGACTCGGTGTCAGCGGACGAACGCCTGGACTTCTGGATGGCTCACTGCGCCTCGCAAATCCTCGGCATGACGGTCTCTACGCATGATCCGAAGGGATTGCAGTGCGATATGCAGAGCTTTGGCCTGGACGGCGTCGGCATCGCCGATGTGCGGGGCAACCAGCATGTGATCGAGCGCACCCGGTCGCTGCTGAGCACGCACCCCAAGGACTCGGTGTTCGCCTGCATCATGGTGCAGGGGGAAGCCTTTGTATTCCAGGGCGGACGCTGCACCCAGGTGCGCCAGGGCGATGTCATGGTCCTGTCCACCGCGCAGCCGTATATGTATGGGTTTTCGGACAACATGCGGCAGCTCATCGTGGAGATCGACGCTTCCCGTGTGCGATACGGGCGCGGGGATACATCCCTGAAAGAACCGATTCCCGTCGATCAACGCCTGCGCTCGGGCCGCTTGATCGCGTCCTCGCTGCGACGCATGGCGCTGGACTTCATCGAGTGCCCAGAAATTGCCAGGGCTCCTGGCACGGCCGAGCAGGCCCGCATGTTGCTGCAATCAGTGGTCAATCCCTACGCGGCCCAGGAAATGCAGGACAGCGCGGCCTGGCGCCTGCTGCAAGCCGAAACCTTCATTGCCGCCCATCTGCATGACCCGGCACTCGATGTTGCGATGGTGGCCAGCGCCATGAACATGTCTGCGCGCCAACTCCACCGCGTTTTCGCGCACAGTGAGCGCAGCGTCAGCGAGCTGATCTGGGAGTGCCGCCTGGAGCGTGCGCACGAGGAACTGGTTGCTGCCAGCCTGCGCGGACTGTCCGTGGGCGACATAGCGCACCGCTGGGGGTTTGCGGACCAGGCCCATTTCGCGCGAGCCTTTCGTGCACGGTATGGCCTGGCGCCAACGCAGTACCGGCGCATGCGTGCAGAAAAGGTGCATGTTGATCAGCGTACGATGCTCTGCTGAGGCATCTCTGCGGGAATCGAACAATCTCAAACGCCACCTATTGCTGCACGCGCAAACTGCGGAAATCCGTCGCCTTCTAGACTCGACACCTTGCACAATGAGGCGCAAGGTCAGTGAGCGGTTAGAGGGCCGATAAAGGTCAACATACAGCAGACCACGCGAAGAATTACCGCCCCCCGTGAGCGCGGACGCATGCGCGCGCAGGATCAACATCGCTCCCAGCTCCGCTGCGGCTGCGCCGCAACGACGACTGATAGGCGCGCGTGGCACTGCGCCAATCCCGCGATGCCCTAACCGTCTACTCACTATTCAAGCCGCCATATTCCCCACTGGAACCAGTTCCGAAACCATCATGCCCCCGGTGGCCTGAATTGGCAGAGCGCTCCCCGCGCACGCGCGCATGCGTGCGGTACCAAACGCAAACCAACGTTGACCGCTCATATTCATGGCGGAATATTCGACCAGCGGTGGAACCATAAAAGGAACCAGCACAGGAACCAAGCGAGCCATTCCTCAGCGGTAGTCCTCTCGAAACATCTGCATCAACTCCGCGCGGTGCTCGGGCTTCGCTTCGAAGATTTCCTCTCTCATCTGCGCTCTAGCTTGGGAACTATCGCGCCAGTAGCCACAGGCACACATGGCAGCCTGAAGCAACTCTTCTGCCGTACAAGTGAACCCTTGAACCGTGGGTGCTACCTCGACCCCGTGGGCCCTGGCCACAGAGGGGCATGGAGAGCGAGCCGCAGCGTCCACACCATTCATCCTTTCCAGCGCCTTAAACATCCCGCGCAGCACTCCATGCGCCATAACTTCCGTCCTCCATGTCCAGCGCGCTTCGCTACCGGCATTCGTGTGTTTGGGGCTCCAGGGGTTCCAGGTGTCCAACGCTCATGAATGCTCAGGATTCGCTGGAACACCTGGCATTACCCATAGGTTCCAGAGGTTCCACGTCAAGCGCGCCGCCTCCCGGAACACCTGGAACACCGGCAATCAGGCCAGGTGTTCCAGCGCAAAGCTGCATGCGTGTTGGATTGGACACCTGGCACACATGGAACACCTCAAAGCCAAGCTGATTGCATGCCTTGCAACTGCTATGCGCCCAACAAGGCCGCATTGACGGCGTATACGCGCACACGGTCACCACTGATGCGGCGCAAAACCGAGCGCTTGCCGTCCGCCCCAGGTTTTGGCAACGCCCCCACTTCCTCCAGCACGTCCAGCCCGCGTTTCAGGTCAAAGCCGGTTAATGCCTCCTTCATGCCGCTTGCGGTGAAAAGGTAGACGCGATCGGGGCCGGCATGCTCATGCCAGCCCGCGCGATCGCGGATCAGCATGGCACGTTCAGGGTCGGCATCAACCGCGCTAAAACGGCTGTCGCCGTGGCGCTCGATGAAGCCCTGTACTTTCTCCAGCACCTGCGTGCGCTCCAGGTTGCCGTCCGTCGTGCCGCGCTGGGCCAACCAGGCATGGAAGCATTCCGCAGCGGCCTGGGTGGGCTGGCCGGGTTGCCAGGGTGTCACACCGTAGCCCGTTGCCAGTTCTCCAGCCAGCGCCAGCACGGCAAAGCGTTCGGCCGCACGTGCGGCCTGCCCATCGCCGGGTGCAGCCACAAACTGCGGTACTGCCTTGATGGCTTGCAGTGCTTCAGACAAATCTGTGTCCGCATCACCCGTCAGCGCACGCAGAAACTGCGGCCCGGCGTGGCCATGGTGTGCTTTGCAAGCATTCTTGAGTGCATCGCTGAATACTGCGCCGGAGGAATAGCCGTGCAGATTGTCCCAGGCTCCATAGGTGCGCTGGGCAGGCACATCCAGCAAGCGCACCGTCTGGCCCGCTTTCTGGCGATAACCACCCTCGGCCATGCTGGTGCCGATGGTGCGCTCACCGGTGGACAGGACGCTGCAGCGCCAGCGACTCACCGCGCGAGCCGCGCCAGCACGAGATGCGCGTTGCTTGCCCCGTCCGTTGCCCAGGCTGTAGACAATGGCTCCTACGTCCTTTGCATCGCATTCGCTGATCTCGTCCAGGGCCAGCAGCGAATCATTGAACAGCGCTGCCACGCCCTCCATGCCGTTGCTGGTGGCCCTCCAGGAACGCCGGAAGCCCGGGCCGCCCCACACCGAGCAGGCGGCATCGATGGCCGTAGTCTTGCCAGTGGAGGAGTCGCCCACCAAATGCACGCCACCGCTATCGGCGTTGACGCGGCTCAGCACCGGGCCAGCGAATGCAGCGCAGATAGCCAGCATCAGCAGGGGATTGCCGATCGCCAGTGCGGCCACGTTCTGCTGCCAGTCTTCAAGCAAGCCCTTGGTCACGTATTCATCGCTGAGCCTCTCGCCGGACTGGAAGACCACGCCGCCAGCATCGGGGCCAATCACCTCGGCGGGCAACACAAAGGCCTGCTCGGTCGCCCAGCCGGTTTGCGTAACACAGCGAATGCGCTTTTCAGGGGTGCGCGCCTGCAAATAGCGCCCCAGCATTTGATGCTGGCCGGGGTCGATTTCCAAACCCATGTACAGCAGTTCGCCGCGCAGGTCAGCACCATCGGCGCGCAGCAGTTCCATGGGCATGGCCCAGGTACGCCACTGGCCCAGCGTGGTCTTGAAACGCAACTGGCGCCCGAAGTTGCTGCCGTGCTCGTCGGTAGTGACTGCATCGATGTACAAGGGGCTGCATATCCATTGTTGCGTCAACGCCGGGGGTTCATCTTTCTTCCTGGAAGGCGTGATGCTGAAGTACCAAACGCCGGGACGCTGCGTGGTGCCGTCATGCTTGAACCAACCCTCAAATACCCGGAAGCAGGGGCGCTCGTTCTCGCCCGGAATCAGCGGCTCGGTTTGCTTTGGCTGATCGTGCATCAACGCAATAGGACGTGCCTCAATGTCAGCATCCAAGGCCGCCACCGAATGTGCAAATGCTGTAGGCATCAAGGGAACACCTCCATGATGCGGGCAATGCGGCCTGCTGCCGTCATCAGGCGAACGCGGTCTGCGTCGGTCAACACCACACCATGCGCGACGTTGCCGGCCGCAACGGCGGCCAGCATGGCTTCGGCGTGCAAGATTTCCAAGGCGGCACGAGGGCTAATCGGGGTCGGGCGCTGTGTTGTGGGCTTGCTGCCCTCGACCCATGCGCCCAGTTCCTTCGCGGCTGCAGCGAAGTCCTGGCCGTAGGCAGCCATGTGGTAGGCCAGCACATCACCACCACGGGCTCCGCAACCAGCCATGCAGACGAAGGCGCCAGAGGCGGTATTGATGCGCATGCTGTCGCTGCCACCGTGGAAGTTGCATGCGGTAGTGCGCCACTTGCCTTTGCGCTCACGGAATTGCACGCCCTGGCCCTCGTAGTAGGCCACCGCATCTGGCAGACGGGTGCGATCGAAGGCCATTACACGCCCTCCTTTACCTGCGCATCGCGCCAGTTGAGCAGCTCCGCCACATCGAAAATGGTGCAGCGCGTGCTCAGGTGGCGCGGCTTGGGGAAGTCAGGGCGGTCTTTGGCCCAGCGCCAGAGGGTTGAGATACCGATGCCCAGCAGTTCGGCGGCATCCTTGGGGCGGACGGTTTGGGGGGCGAGACTCATAGTCACCTCGTTCGATCCCGCGTGGCACCATGCCAGCGATTGAGGTGAATTCCGATGCCGGGGTATTTCTGGCCCGCCCAACCCCGGTGAAGTTCATTCGAGAACCCCGTCGAATCGCCAGAATCAACCCCGGTCAAGAGCCCGTTTTGCCCCGGTCAATCATCCTCACGGGGGTCAAGAACTGAGCGGGGTGCATACGCCTCCGGAAAGTACCTCTGCAGCAGTGCCCAACCCTTGTCTTGACCTAGTGGACGGCGGCCACCACGGTTGCGGCGCTTGTCATCCATCAGCCATTGCATAACCTCGAATGGACAAAACAGTGGTTCGGCTATCTGGCCGCGACCACCCAACCCCGTGACCTTTCGCGCGGCCCGCAATCGTGGTGTATCTCTCAGATTCTTGAACCAAGACAAGTCCATGCCCGTGAATGGCCCAAAAACATCAATCAGTCGTTGGCGCGTTGCCAGCTTGGTCGTATCAACTGCATTCTGGCGCGGTACAGCGTTCCACGCTGCAGGGGCAGTCACCTCCTGAGGTGTGATTGCCGGCATTTGTTGCGACACGGGATCACCTGCCGCCCCATCCACTCCCACACTTTTTGGCGCTTGCGCAGCTACATCATCTCCCGCAGCGAAAAGCTCATCCGTGCGGATATGGAGCGGCGTTGCGCGTGTTCCGTTTGGAGCCAACTCTACATACACCCGCCCGCCACCGGGCTCGTATGCTTCCCGCACGTAGCGCGCCTCGCCATTCAGGACGGCTTCAAGTGTTGCCTGGTCGGCCAGCAGATAACCGCGATAGGGACGTAATTGCAGGGGGTGCCCTGGATTGGGGTTGGGCAGGTCGGAGACAAAGCCATCGAACATGAAATACAGCCCGAAGCGCCCTTGCGCAGCGGCCTGAACAACGTTCAGGCGCGGAACCCCAAAGCGCTCGGCCCAATGGTCAAGCTTGGCAATAGGTAGCTTTTTCACCTCGCTCAAAGCATCCGATCGGATGCCACCGCCTCCCGAATCAGGGGCTTCTTCAGGTTGACGGGAAGCTCGGGTTTTTCTGCCCGGTTTCGAAGCGGAACTGGTTGAGGTGCGGTTCATCTGGCTAAAGGATCTGAAAAGGGGTTTATGCCTGCAGCCGTACCACTTCAGCTCCGGCCTTGAGCTTGTCCAGGTAGTCGGCCCATGCTTGCAGCATTGCCCTGCGCTCCTCCAGGTATTCGGCCCTGTCATAGGCCCCGCCGTGGGTGATTTGTCCCCGATGGGCAAGTTGGTACTCGATCACGTCCTTTGGGTAGCGCAGCTGTTCGCGAATCATGGTGCGGCCCGTTGCCCGGTACCCATGCCAAGTTTGGATACCTCTGTAACCCATGGCATTAAGCGCAGCGCTTACCGCCGCCTCTGACATAGGTGTTTTGGGATCGCGAAGGCCTGGGAACACGTATTCACGATGGCCCGTTAGCGGCTGGAGTTCTCGCAACACCGCCACCACCTGTCGAGGCAGTGGAACCAGATGCTCAGCCCCATTCAGCTTCTGAGCCTTGGTACGCTTCATATCGGCACTGGGGATAGCCCACATGCCGTTCTCTAAATCTATGTCGGCCCATCGCATCGCTCGGATGTTGCCGGGCCGTTGGAACAATACCGGAACGATGGCGAGTGCGGCACGCACCACCGGGCCGCCTTTGTAGCCATCGCAGGCCCGCAGCAACTCACCCAACTTAGCAGGGTTGGTAATAGCCGGGTAATTCTGCTTGGTGTGGGTTTGCAGCGCCTTCTTGATGTCCTGGGTGATGTCCCGCTGAGCGTGGCCTTCGGCAACGGCGTATTGCCAAACACCACGAGCCGTCAGCAGTACTCGATGCGCCACATCCAGAGCCCCACGCTCCTCCACTTTGCGGATCACCTTCAACAATTCGGGCGGCTCGATGGAACCGATGGGCCTGCTACCGATAAAGGGGTACAGGTCTTTGGAAAGGTTGCGGCTCTCGCGCTTATAGTGGGAGTCGCTCCATCCGCCCTTCTTGGTTTTCAACCAGGCATCACCCACAGCCTGCACAGTGTTTGCCGTCGAGGCCATCACTTCGGCTTCACGGGCTTTTTTTGCCTCACTCGGGTCTACGCCCTCGGCAAGCCATGCTCGCGCTTCTTCACGGCGCTTGCGGGCCTGTGCAAGGGATACAGCCGGGTAAACACCCAGCGCCAGAGTTTTCTGCCTGCCCCCAAAGCGATAGGCCATGCGCCAGTACTTGCCAGCGGCCATGACATGCAGGTAAAGCCCGCCGCCATCGCTGTGCTTGTCGCCTGTTGGCCTGCCTGAGTGCTTGGTTTGCTTGACGAATGTGTCCGAGAGCGGCATTTGTTGGTACCTCGTGCTGCTGGCATGCAACGTGCCAACAAAAATACCAACAAGATGCTGGTATGTCCAGAGAAGACCTGAGACTATGCCAGACGAAGAAAAACCCGCAATACCAAGAGGCATGCGGGTTTCTAGAGGTCTTGAGACTATCCAAGACAGTCAAATGGTGCCGCTTGTCGGAATCGAACTGACGACCTACCGCTTACAAGGCGGTTGCTCTGCCAACTGAGCTAAAGCGGCGAAGATTTCGATTCTATACGGGAATATTGCGGGCGGCGGCCTTCGCCGCCATTTCCGTTATTTCACCCGCTTGAGGGATGGACGTCCACCCGTGGGCGGAGGCTTGGGAGCCTCCGGCGGGTCGTCGGATTCATCGATTACCACACTGCCCTGGCTGGGTACGAGTTGCACCACGGCTGGGCCGCCCTCCGCGTCCGGCTCGGCAGCGTCGGCAGCGGCTTGCAGCGCCTGCATGGAGGCCTCAGCGTCGCCTTCCAGCAACTCCGGCGGCGGCGGAAAGCCCATGCCCTGTCCCGTCTCACGTGCAAAGATAGCCACCACCCGGCTCACCGGGATCACGATCTCGCGCGGCACGCCGCCGAAGCGGGCGGTGAACTCGATGTAGTCATTGCCCAGCTTCAGCGCGTTGGTCGCGTCGTAGCTGATGTTGAGCACGATCTCGCCGTCCTTGACGAACTCGCGCGGCACCTGCACGGTACGGTCTGCGCGCACGCTCAGGTACGGCGTCAGGCCGTTGTCGTTGCACCATTCGAACCAGGCTCGGATCAGATAGGGCTGGGTGGAAGTGGTCTGGATTTCGCTCATCACCATCTCTTTGCTGCGGCCCTTGCAGGGGCCGCGGCGGGGTTACTTGCGCATCACCTTTTCGGACGGCGTCAGCGCCTCGATGTAGGCGGGGCGCGAGAAGATGCGCTCCGCGTACTTCAGCAGCGGCGCGGCGTTCTTCGACAGCTCGATGCCGTAGTAGTCCAGGCGCCACAGCAGCGGTGCGATCGCCACGTCCAGCATCGAGAAGCCTTCGCCCATGATGTACTTGTTCTTCAGGAACACCGGGGCCATCTGGGTCAGGCGGTCACGGATCTGCGAGCGGGCTTTCTCGAGAGCCTTTTCGTTGCCCTTGGTGCCGCGTTCCTCGAGCGTGTGCACGTGGGTGAACAGTTCCTTCTCGAAGTTCAGCAGGAACAGGCGCACGCGCGCGCGTTCCATCGGGTCGCCGGGCATCAGCTGCGGATGCGGGAAGCGCTCGTCGATGTACTCGTTGATGATGTTCGACTCGTACAGGATCAGATCGCGCTCGACCAGGATGGGCACCTGGCCGTAGGGGTTCATCACATTGATGTCTTCGGGCTTGTTGAAGAGGTCCACATCGCGGATCTCGAAATCCATGCCTTTTTCAAACAGCACAAAGCGGCAGCGGTGGGAAAAAGGGCAGGTCGTTCCCGAATAAAGCACCATCATGGTGTAAGACTCCTAAAAATCAAAAGAGTGGGCAGCCATCAAACTGCCCACTCTACACAAATCGACAACCGGAATTCAAGCCCCGCAGTCCGCCGGGCTTGATCATCGCAGCAGAATTACTTCACGTCCTTCCAGAACGCAGCGTTCAGGCGCCAGGCAATCACGGTGAAGCCCAGCAGGAAGAGCAATACCCAGACACCTACGCGAACTCGGGTGTTTTGCGCCGGCTCAGCCATCCATTGTAGATAGTTCACCAAATCACCCACATTCTTATCGTATTCCTGGCTCGACATCTTGCCCGGCGTCACTTGCTTCCACTCCTTGAAAAGCTCGACCTTGTGGCCGTGGCTTTCGCTCTCTTCATAGACCGGAACGCGCGCGCCCTGCAGTTCCCACAGCACATGGGGCATGCCCACCGACGGGAAGGCCAGGTTGTTCCAGCCGGTCGGCTTGGTCTCGTCCTTGTAGAAGGTGCGCAGGAAGGTGTACAGGTAGTCCGCACCGGTGCCATTGTGGCCGGCACGCGAGCGCGCCACCAGGGTCAGGTCGGGCGGATTCGCACCGAACCACTCCTTGGCCTGGCGCGGATCGATCGCGGCCTTCATGGTCTCGCCGACCTTGTCGGTGGTGAACAGCAGGTTGTCCTTGATGTCCTGGTCGGTCAGGCCGATGTCCTTCAGGCGGTTGTAGCGCATGAAGGCAGCGGAGTGGCAGCTCAGGCAGTAGTTCACGAACAGCCGGGCGCCGTTCTGCAGCGAGGCAGTGTCGGTGGTGTTGACCGGTGCCTTGTCCCAGGCGATGCCGCCTTCGGAAGCGTGCGCCGCGGCCCCCAGGGTCAGGCCCAGTGCGGTCAGCGCGGAGAGAACGATTTTTTTCATCATGGTGTGGTTCCTCCTGGTCAGTGCGCTGCGAAAGTGACGCGCTCGGGCACGGGCTTGGGCTCGCCCAGGCGGCTCCACCACGGCATCAGCAGGAAGAATCCGAAATAGAACAGCGTGCCGACCTGCGAGACCTTCTCGCCGATGGGCGACGGCGGCTGCACGCCCAGGTAGGCCAGGATGACGAAATCGATCACGAACACGGCATACACGTACTTGTGCCAGCTCGGACGGTAGCGGATGGACTTGACCGGGCTGCGGTCCAGCCAGGGCAGGAAGAACAGGATGATGACCGCGCCGCCCATCACCACCACGCCCCAGAACTTGGCGTCGATGCCGGCCAGCGCCTTGATACCGGTGAAGGCGAACGCGCCGAACAGGGCCAGCACCACCAGGCCTACGATCACCAGCAGGCCCTTGAGGGCGCCAGCAAGGCGGGTCTTGACGCAGACATAGGCCACCGCGATCACGAGGATGGCGGAGATCGCGTACATCATCTCGGTGGTGATGGCGCGCAGCATCGAGTAGAACGGCGTGAAGTACCAGACCGGGGCGATGTGCGAAGGCGTCTTCAGCGGATCGGCCGGGATGAAGTTGTTGTACTCGAGGAAGTAGCCGCCGAACTCAGGGGCGAAGAACACCACCGCGGTGAAGACCATCAGGAACACGGTCACGCCGAAGATGTCGTGCACCGTGTAGTAGGGATGGAAGGGCACGCCGTCGAGCGGGTGGCCGTTGGCATCCTTGGGCGCGTTCGCGCCCTTGATCTCGATGCCGTCGGGGTTGTTCGAACCCACGTCGTGCAGCGCCAGCAGGTGGGCCACGACCAGGCCGAGGAGCACCAGCGGCACGGCGATCACGTGGAAGCTGAAGAAGCGGTTCAGCGTGGCGTCGCCCACCACGTAGTCGCCGCGGATCAGCAGCGCCAGGTCAGGACCGATGAAGGGGATGGCCGAGAACAGGTTCACGATCACCTGGGCGCCCCAGTACGACATCTGGCCCCAGGGCAGCAGGTAGCCCATGAAGGCTTCGGCCATCAGGCACAGGAAGATCGCGCAGCCGAAGACCCAGACCAGCTCGCGCGGCTTGCGGTAGCTGCCGTACAGCAGGCCGCGGAACATGTGCAGGTAGACCACGACGAAGAAGGCCGAGGCGCCGGTGGAGTGCATGTAGCGGATCAGCCAGCCCCAGGGCACGTCGCGCATGATGTACTCGACCGACTCGAAGGCCTTGGCGGCGTCGGGCTTGTAGTGCATCACGAGGAAGATGCCGGTGACGATCTGGATCACCAGCACCAGCAGCGCCAGCGAGCCGAAGATGTACCAGAAGTTGAAGTTCTTCGGCGCGTAGTACTCCGACATGTGGACGCGGTAGGCGTCGAAGGCTGTCGGGAAGCGGTTCTCCAGCCAGTTGCCGAGCTTGGCGCTGGCCGGGGCGTTGGGCGAGATGTCCTTGAATTCGTGTGCCATGTCGTATCCCTCAAGCCTTCTTGTCTTCACCGATCAGGAGCTTGGTGTCCGACAGGTACATGTGGGGCGGCACCTCGAGGTTGTCCGGTGCGGGCTTGTTCTTAAACACGCGGCCCGCCATGTCGAACGTGGAGCCGTGGCAGGGGCACAGGAAGCCGCCCTTCCAGTCGTCGGGCAGCGAGGGCTGCGGACCGGGCACCAGCTTGTCGGTGGGCGAGCAGCCCAGGTGGGTGCAGATGCCGACGAGCACCAGCACCTCGGGCTTGATCGAGCGCCACTCGTTCTTGGCGTACTCGGGCGTGGGATAGGAGGTGCGCTCCGACTTGGGATCGGCCATCTGGCTGTCCAGGGCGGGCAGGCCATCGAGCTGCTCCTTGGTGCGGCGCAGGATCCACACCGGCTTGCCGCGCCACTCCGCGGTCATCTTTTCGCCGGGCTTGAGTTCGGAGATGTCCACCTCCACGGCAGCACCTGCGGCCTTGGCCTTTTCAGACGGCTGGAACGATGACACGAAAGGGACGGCGGTTGCCACGCCGCCAACGGCGCCAGCGCAGCCGGACGCGATCAGCCACGTCCGTTTGCTGGAGTCGATGGGAGAGTCACTCATGGGGGGGATCCTCGATGTACTTCGCTTAGCTTTTGAGAGCATGTTCTTAACCATGCGCTCGTGTTTCGGGCGGATTGTAGCGGAGGGTAAATCAAGAGTTCAATGCGCCCAAACCCTTGGCCGTCTGCGATACTGCAGTCTTTGTTCAGCATCAGAGGAGTGGCAAAAAATGAGCTTCATGAAAGAGTTCCGCGAATTTGCCGTCAAGGGCAATGTGATCGACCTCGCGGTCGGTGTGATCATTGGCGGTGCGTTCGGCAAGATCGTGGATTCGGTCGTGGCCGACCTGATCATGCCGCTGGTCGGTCTCATCTTCGGCAAGCTGGATTTTTCCAACTACTTCCTGGCGCTGGGCTCGGTGCCCGAGGGCACGGCCCATACGGTGGAAGCCGTGCGCAAGGCCGGCGTGCCGGTGCTGGCCTACGGCAACTTCATCACCGTGGCGGTGAACTTCATCATCCTGGCCTTTATCATTTTCCTGATGATCAAGCAGATCAACCGCCTGAAGCGCGAGGAACCTGCAGCCCCCGAAGCCGCACCCGCAACACCGGAAGACATCGTGCTGCTGCGTGAAATACGCGACAGCCTGAAGAAATAACTGTGGAGTAAATGCAACAAACTGGCCGTCCCCCGGGCTTGCCAGCCATTGTTTGCAATCCTTGAAAGCAGCCTCCGGGCTGCTTTTTTCATGCCTCAGGAGGCCGCCAGCGCCCTGGCCATGCGCACGGCCTCGATCAGGCTGGAGGCATCGGCCACGCCCTGGCCGGCGATGTCGAAGGCGGTGCCGTGGTCGGGGCTGGTGCGGGTGAGCGGCAGGCCCAGCGTCACGTTCACGCCCTGGTCCAGGCCCAGGTACTTCACGGGGATCAGGCCCTGGTCGTGGTACATCGCCACCACCACGTCGAACTCGGCCGGCTTGTCGGCCGCGTGGCGCGCGCGCATGAAGACAGTGTCCGGCGCCTCGGGGCCGACGGCGGCGATGCCCTCGGCATGCGCCGCCGCGATGGCGGGCGCGATGTGCTCGATCTCCTCGCGCCCGAACAGCCCGCCCTCGCCCGCATGCGGGTTGAGCCCCGCCACCGCGATGCGCGGCGCACGGCCCAGCGAGCGCAGCAGCGAGGCGTGGGTGATGCGGATGGTCTGCAGCACGTTGTCCTGGCTCACCGCATCAATGGCGTCGCGCAGCGAGACATGGATGCTGACCAGCACGGTGCGCAGCGCATCGTTGGCCAGCATCATGCGCACCGGCATCTGCGCCAGCGGCACGCCGGCGTGCTGCGCGGCCTCGGCCTGCAGCAGCTCGGTGTGGCCGGGGTAGTGCACGCCGGCCAGTGCCAGCGCCTCCTTGTGCAGCGGCGCGGTGACCAGGCCGGCGATCTCGCCGCGCAGCGCGGCGCGCGCGGCCCACTGCACGCATTCGGCCGCGGCCCGGCCGGCCTCGGCCTGCACCTGCCCCCAGGGCAGCGGCCCCGGCAGGCCAGGCAGCGGCAGCACCGGGATGCAGCGCGGCGGCACGGTCGCGGCCTCGGCGGCAGCGCTCAGTTCGGCCACCGGCAGCAGCACGTCGCCCGGCCGCGCGATGCAGGCCGCAGCGCGGCGCAGGGTCTGCACCTCGCCGACCACGAAGCAGCCCTGCATCACCGGCCCGGCATCGCGGAAGGCCTTGGCGATGATCTCGGGGCCGATGCCGGCGGGGTCGCCCTGGGTGATGGCCAATAGCGGTAGGGACATGGTATTTGAATAAAAATCGGCTCTAGCGCTTATGCATCAAGCGCTAAAAGCTATATATTTAATAGCAATCTAGGCCGGATTGTCGATCTCGATGAACTCATGCGCCAGCCCGAGCTGTGCCGCCACATGCCCGGCCGCGGCCGGCGCGCCGTAGCGCTCGGTGGCATGGTGGCCGGCGGCGAAGAAGCTCACGCCGGTCTCGCGCGCCAGGTGAGCCTGCGGCTCGGAGATCTCGCCGGTCACGAAGGCGTCGGCCCCCGCCGCGATGGCGGCCTCGAAGAAGCCCTGCGCGCCGCCGGTGCACCAGGCGATGCGGCGGATCGGATGGACATTCTCGCTTGTCGCCGACGTGACGAAGCGCCCCAGCACCTGTTGCAAATGCGCCGCAACGGCGGCCGGCGGCTGCTCGGCCACGCTGCCGATGAAGCCCAGGTCCTGCTCGCCGAAGCGTGCGTCGGCCTCCCAGCCGAGCTGCCGGCCAAGCTGGGCGTTGTTGCCCAGTACCGGATGCGCATCCAGCGGCAGGTGGTAGGCGAAGAGGTTGATGTCGTGCTTGATGAGGCGCTCGATGCGCTGCTTCATCCAGCCAGTGATGCGGCCGTCGTAGCCGCGCCAGAACAGGCCGTGGTGCACGAAGATGGCATCCGCGCCGGCGGCGATGGCCGCGTCGATCAGCGCGCGCGACGCGGTGACGCCGCTCACGATCTTGCGGATCTCCGCCCTGCCCTCCACCTGCAAGCCGTTGGGGCCGTAGTCCTTGAAGCGCTCGGGCTGCAGCAGCTCGTCGAAGGCGCGTAGCACATCCTGCCGTTGTATCGTCATCGCGCAATTGTCTCAGATGGGGCATTTCTCTTATGCCCGCAGGGTGCGAAAAAGGCGTGGGCAAAGCCTCTAAGCTAGCGCGCCTTCCATTCCACCCTCTAGCTCTGCGGATTCCCCATGCTCGGCGTTGCACTCCTTTTCATCGGCGCGGTCCTGATCGTCAACGGCCTGTCCCTGGCAGGCCGCGTCGAGCCGCGCGACACGGTGGTGCTCAACCTGCTGGTGGGATTGCTGGCGCTGTTCACCAACCTGCTCGGCCTGGTGCGCGGCAGCGGCACGCCAGACTACTTCGCCAGCGCCGGCGGCCTGTTGTTCGCCTTCACCTACCTGTATGCGGCCGCGACAAACTGGTTCGGCCTCAAGGGCGAGGGCCTGGGCTGGTACAGCGGCTTCGTGGCCGTCAGCGCGCTGGCCTATGCCGCGGCCGAGACGGACTGGCGCATGGCCGTGCTGTGGCTGCTGTGGTCCAGCCTGTGGCTGCTGTTCTTTCTGTCCATGGGCCTGGGCCGCCGCCTGCGCCTGCTGCCGCACTACACCATCGCCTGCGGCGTGGGCACCTGCTGGGTGCCCGGCCTGCTGATGCTCAGCGGCCGCTGGTAGGCTGCCAGCCCCTGCAGGCCAGCGGCCAGAAGCCCAGCACCGCGCCCAGGATGCCCATGGCCGCCACATAGTGGGCCGGGGCCATCACATCCGTCTGCTGCCAGACCGAGACCAGCATCGGCGTGAGCCCGCCGAACACCGCATAGGCCGTGTTGTAGGCGAAGGACAGGCCGGTGAAGCGCACCGGCGCCGGGAAGGCGCGCACGCCGACCACCGGCAGCAGCGAGATGCTGCCCACGAAGAAGCCCACCAGCGCATACGACCATAGCAGCGAGGCCTCGGTGCCCGGCAGGCCCAGGTAGAACAGGTAGGCCGTGGCGCTCATGCCCAGCCAGCCCAGCACCATGGCCGTGCGGGTGCCCAGGCGGTCCGACAGCCAGCCCCAGAACACGCAGCCCAGCGTCAGCGTGACGGTGGCCAGCGCATTCGCCTGCATGGCCAAGGCCGGGGCGATGTGGAACACCTTCTGCAGGTAGGCGGGCGTGAACAGCACCACCACGACGATGGCGGTGGACAGCACCCAGGTCATCAACGCCACCAGCACGCAGGCCGCGCGGTGGTCGCGCAGGATGGTCTTAAGCGGCAGCTCGCGCCCTGCCTGCTTGCGCGCCTGCAGCTCTTGGAACACCGGCGTCTCGTGCAGGAAGCGGCGCAGGTACACCGACACCAGGCCGAACGCCCCGCCCAGCAGGAAGGGCAGGCGCCAGGCCCAGTCGTGGATCTCGGCGGCGCTGTAGCTGCTGTTGAGCCACACGCCGATGATCGAGCCCAGGAAGATGCCGCCAGTGATGCCCGAGGTGAGCGCGCCGATGGCAAAGCCATAGTGCCGCGCCGGCGCGTGCTCGGCCACGAACACCCAGGCGCCCGGCATCTCGCCGCCGATGGCCGCGCCCTGCAGCACGCGCATCAAGAGCAGCAGCAGCGGCGCCGCGATGCCGATGGACGCATACGTAGGCAGCAGGCCGATCACCAGCGTGGGCACGGCCATCAGGAAGATCGACAGCGTGAACATCTTCTTGCGGCCCAGCACGTCGCCAAAGTGCGCGATCAGCACACCACCCAGCGGCCGCGCCAGGTAGCCAGCGGCGAAGATGCCCAGGGTCTGCAGCTGGCGCAGCCAGTCGGGCATCTCGGCCGGAAAGAACAGCGAACCGATCACGTTGGCAAAAAAGACGAACACCACGAAGTCGTAGAACTCCAGGGTGCCGCCCAGGGCGGACAGGCCCAGGGTCTTGTAGTCGCCGCGCGTCAGCGCGCGGGCAGGCGCCGCTGCGGCGCCTTGGGGGAAGGTGTGCGAAGTCATGTGTCCTCTAGCTTTCAGAAGACAGCGCGGTGCGATGCGGCGCAGTTTTGAGCGCAATCACCGGGTTCGGGGATCGCCGGGGTACGGGATCGGGGCAGGCAAGCCTGGAGGATGGCCAGTTCGCGAGGAACCGCAATGTGCAGGAAAGGCGCAGTCGAAACGACGATTTTAGGTAGTAACCCTAGGATTGCTCGCCCATACGGGCATCGCCATCGGCGATTCCTGCAGTCGCCAGGCGCGATGAAGTGCTGCGCCGCCACCGTGAACCCACCGCGCACAGGCACGGATGACATAATCATCGGCATGCAGGGCCGCCGCCGGCGCGCCCAGACCCCATGCCCCTCTTCCCCTCCTCATCCGCCCTATGAAACGCCTCTGGCTTCTGTTTGCCCAGGTGGTCACCGTACTGCTTGGCATTTATTTCGTCGTGGCCACCTTGCAGCCCGGCTGGCTGCAGCGTGGCGGCGCCACCCGCAGCAGCGCCGGCATCGCGCTGATCGAGGCACCCGACAACGCGAGCAGCCGCGCCTCGGTGGCCACCAGCAGCTTCAGCCCGGCCTCCAAGAAGGCGGCGCCGGCGGTGGTGAGCATCAACACCAGCACCGAGGTGCGGCATCCGCGCGCCAACGACCCGTGGTTCCAGTTCTTCTTCGGCGACCAGGGCACGCAGTCGCAGGCGGGCCTGGGCAGCGGCGTGATCGTCAGCCCCGACGGCTATGTGCTGACCAACAACCACGTGGTCGAGGGTGCGGACGACATCCAGGTCACGCTGACCGACGGCCGCCAGGCCAGGGCCAAGGTCATCGGCACCGACCCGGAAACCGACCTCGCCATCCTGAAGATCGAACTCGACCGCCTGCCCGTCATCGTGCTGGGCAACTCCGACAGCATCGAGGTCGGCGACCAGGTGCTGGCCATCGGCAACCCCTTCGGTGTGGGCCAGACGGTGACCAGCGGCATCATCAGCGCGCTGGGCCGGAGCGAGCTGGGCATCAACACCTTCGAGAACTTCATCCAGACCGACGCCGCCATCAACCCCGGCAACTCCGGCGGCGCGCTGGTGGACGTGAACGGCAACCTCGTGGGTGTGAACACCGCCATCTACTCTCGCTCGGGTGGCAGCATGGGCATAGGCTTCGCGATTCCCGTCTCGATCGCCAAGAACGTGCTCGACAGCATCGTGCGCGACGGCAAGGTCACGCGCGGCTGGATTGGCGTCGAACCCAACGACCTGACGCCCGAACTGGCCGAGACCTTCGGCGTGAAGGCCAGCGAAGGCGTCATCATCACCGGCGTGCTGCAGAACGGCCCGGCCGCGCTGGCCGGCATCCGCCCCGGCGACGTGATCACCCAGGTGGCCGAGCAGCCGGTGCGCCATGTCTCGCAGCTGCTGTCCACCGTGGCCACGCTCACCCCCGGCAAGGAAGCCCCGCTGACCGTGCGCCGCGGCGAGGCCACGCTGCAGATCAATGTCACCCCCGGCACCCGGCCCGAAACCCGGCGCCCCAGCGGGCAATTGCGGCGGCGCTAAGGTGGTGCCAAGCCGAGGGGCCATCAAAAAGAATAGCTGCTCGCACTCACCAATAAACAATTTTCAATAGAAAAGCGGCTGGATTGCTTGCACAGCAAGCGCCAGCCGCTCTTGTTTTTGATAGCTCAGGACTGCTGCTGGTCGGCCGCCGAAGCGCCCTCCCCGGCATCGTCCGGCTTCTTGGCATTGCGCGTCAGCCACGAGGCGCCGAGGATGCCGATCTCGTAGAGCACGCACATCGGGATCGCTAGCGCCAGCTGCGAGAACACGTCGGGCGGCGTCACCACCGCGGCGATCACGAAGGCGACGACGATGAAGTAGCCGCGGAAGGACTTGAGCTTGGCGATGTCCACCAGGCCCACGCGCACCAGCAGGATCACCACGATCGGCACCTGGAACGCCAGGCCGAAGGCGATATACAGCGACAGGATGGCCTCGACGTACGAGGCGATGTCCGGCGTGGCCGCCACGCTCGCCGGCGTGAAGTGCTGGATGAAGCCGAACATGCGGTCCAGCACGAACAGCTGCACGAAGGCGATGCCGATATAGGCCAGCAGGCTGCCGATGATGATCAGCGGCATCGCGAAGCGCTTCTCGTGCGAATACAGGCCCGGCGCCACGAAGGCCCAGAGCTGGTACATGATCCACGGCAGCGCCGCCAGCACCGCCGCCATGCCCAGCACCTTGAGCGGCACCAGGAACGGCGAGAACACGCCCACCGCGATCAGCTTGGCATCGGGCGGCATGTGCATCTTGATGGGACGGGCGATGAAATCGATCAAGCCGTCCGGCCCCGGGAAAAACGCCAGCACGGCCAGCGCCGCCAGCACCCCGTAGACGCAGAACAGCAGCCGGTTGCGCAGCTCCATCAGGTGCTGCACGAAAGGCTGCTCGGTGCCAGCCAGCTCATCTTCTTGGGAACGGTTATCAGACATGGATCAGCCAGCGACCGCGTGGGCCACAGAAAAAGTGCAGGTCACGACGATGACTTCCGGGGCCTGAAGCGCGCGACCCGCGCCGCACCCGACTGCACGTGGGTGCGCACCCCCGCGCTCTGCTTGTACCACTGCGGCGTCGCGCCGCGCTTGAGCCGCCACTTCTTGCCGGGGTGGCGGTAGGCCGGCGTCACCGCCGATGCCGTGTAGCTGCCGTAGTCCTCGGCGTACGATTCGGTGGACGAGGACGTGCTGTCGCTGCCGGAGAGGCTGCGCTCCACCGCGCCGACCTCGTTGTTCCAGCCCTTCTCGAAATCGGCGGCGTTGGTGCGCACGGAGCTTTCCACATCGCGTGCGGCCGTCTCCACCGAGTCCTTCATCTTGCGCAGCTCGTCCAGCTCCATCGAGCGGTTGACCTCGGCCTTCACGTCGGCCACATAGCGCTGCGCCTTGCCCAGCAAGGCCCCTACGGTGCGCGCCACGCGCGGCAGCTTTTCGGGCCCGATCACGATCAGCGCGACAGCGCCGATCAAGGCCATCTTGGAAATGCCTAAATCAAACATGCGTGCATAGTCGCCAGCAAGGTGTGTCCGTCAGCCAGGGCCGCGCTCGCAGGCACGGCCGCCCGGCGTTGGGTCAGCCCTTGTTCTTGGCTTCCACGTCGATGGTGGTCTTGTCGGTGGTGGAGGACTGGCCGACCTGCTGCTGCGGGCTGCCGGGGGTGCCGGCCGCTTCGCCGCCTTCCTTCATGCCGTCCTTGAAACCCTTGACCGCGCCGCCCAGATCAGAACCCAGGTTCTTCAGTTTCTTGGTGCCGAACACCATCACCACGATCAACAGAACGATCAGCCAATGCCAAATAGAAAGCGATCCCATGAGAAATCTCCTAGTGAACAGGACACATTTTAAAACCGAGCAATCACCCCACGCGCCAAGGACGTGGCCCGCCCATGACATGCACGTGGAGGTGGTGCACTTCCTGGCCGCCATCGACGCCCGTGTTGACCACCACGCGGTAGCCGCCATCGGGATACGGGTTGCAGCCCTGCTCCAGGGCCAGAGCGGGAATCTTGGTCATCAGCCGCCCCAGCACCGGCGCATGCTCGGCGCTCACCTGGGCCATCGAGGGCACGTGCACCTTGGGCACCACCAGGAAATGCACCGGCGCCGCCGGCCGGATGTCGCGGAACGCGAACAGCTCCTCGTCCTCGTAGACCTTCTGCGAGGGGATATCGCCCGCGATGATCTTGCAGAAAATGCAGTTGGGGTCATGCATGACCGAATCCCTAAAGCGTAAAACCAAAGCGCCACAGCATAACGCAGCCTGATGACATATTTGCCGTCGCCCACCCTTACGTACTACCCGCAGCGCGGACGCGCGGGGGGCGCTGGCGGTCAGGCGTCATGCAGTTCCGAGCGCACGCCCACGTCCTTGCGGTGGCGCTCCAGCCAGCGCTGGCCGCTGGACTGGCCCTTGTCGAACAGCTCCAGCACAAAGCTCATGTTGGCCTTGGACTTGCTCGACGCGCCATAGGACTGCAGCTCGCGGCCGCCGTCGATGTGGTGGATCAGCATGTTCTTGTACAGCGCCGGATCGAGCCGCCCCTGCTCCAGCAGGCGCCGCACGAAGGCGATGGCGCGCAGCTCGGCCAGCAGGCTGGCGTTGAAGGTGATCTCGCTCATCCGGTCCAGGATGTCCTGGGCACTGTCGGGCAGGCCGTGGTATTCGGCCGGATTGAGCTGCACCAGCAGCACATCGTGGTTGCCGGTGTGGTAGATCAATGGGTAGATCAACGGATTGCCGGAATAGCCACCGTCCCAGTAGTTCTCGCCATCGATGTTGACGGCCTTGAACAGCATGGGCAGGCAGGCCGAGGCCATCACCGCGTCAGCCGTCAGCCGCGCGCCGCTGAACACGTCAGCACTGCCGGTGCGCACATTGGTCGCGCAGACGAACACCTTGGGCGCGTGCTTGCCCTGCTCTTTTTGCAGGAACTCGAAATCCACCACCTTCTCGAGCAGGCCACGCAGCGGATTGATGTCCAGCGGATTGGTCTGGTAGGGCGACAGCCACTGCGCCATCATGCTGAGCATGGGGTTGTTCTGCAGCGGCGCACCGAAGAACAGGCTGCCCAGCGCGCCCACGCCTTCCCAGAACTTCTTCAGCAACTCGCGCGCCAGCGCACAGCCGGCCTCATGGCCCTTGGCGCGGTCGGTGTGCTCGCTGGCGCCCTTGCCGTAGCCGTAGGCGAACACCACGGCATTCATCGCGCCGGCACTGGTGCCGCTGATTGCCTCGACCCACAGCGAGCGGTTCTCGAGCAGCGCATCGAGCACGCCCCAGGTGTAGGCGCCGTGCGAGCCGCCGCCTTGCAGGGCCAGGCTCAGCGGCGCCGTGTTCTCATCCGGCCCCTTGCTCAGCGGCGGAAAGGACTGCTTGCGCTTGCCTGGCGGCACGAGCGGCGCGACGCCGCCGATTCCTGCTGCGACGTCAGCCATCGATCGCCCGATCCTTGTTCATCGCCACCATGCCGCGCACGATGCGGTAGAGGAACCAGATGGAGATCACCGCCCAGGCGATCATGCCGGGCACCAGGAAGAACAGCCACAGCGGCAGCGTCACCAGATAGAGCACACCGGCCCAGATCACCGAGCGGATGCGCCACGAGAAATGGCTGGCCTGCCAGGTGCCGCGCGCGTCGTCGCGCTTGACCAGGTCGATCAGCAGCGCAATCAGCAGCAGCACCAGGCTGGGCTGCGCTCCCGGCACCACGGCGGCCACCGCCACGACCAGATGCAGCAGGTAGCTGACCCAGCCCCAGGTCTTGAGGCTTTCCATCTCCTGCGGATCCACGGCCTTCACTTCGATCACATCGCTCATGAGGGACTCCCTTCTTCGCTGTCACGACTCTTGACCTTGCGCAGCGCCTTTTCCTCCAGGCCGCTCAGGCCCTCGCGCCGCACCAGCTCGTTCACCACATCCTGCGGCGTCAGCCCATAGTGCGCCAGCGCCACCATGGAGTGGAACCACAGGTCCGCCACCTCGTACACCAGCTTGGACGCCGGCGCGCCATGGTCCACGTCCTTGGCGGCCATGACGACTTCGGTGGCCTCCTCGCCGATCTTCTTCAGGAACGCATCCGGCCCCTTGTGCAGCAGCCGCGCCACGTAGCTGGCCTCGGGGTTGCCGCCGTTGACAGGCTTGCGCGACTCCAGCACCTCGGCCAGGCGGGCCAGGGCATCGGCAGAATCCAGGGGTGCGGTAGAGGTCATACGGTCTTGCTTATCGGTTCGGGGGTTGCGTGTTATTTGTAGATGGATTCCGGGTCTTTCAAGACCGGATCCACCGGCCGCCACTGGCCATCTTGCAAAACACTGTAAAAACAGCTGTGCCGGCCGGTGTGGCAGGCAATGCCCGGCTCGTGGCCGAGCTGGGTCACCCTGAGCAGCACCACGTCGTTGTCGCAGTCGATGCGGATCTCGTGCACCTGCTGCACATGGCCCGACTCCTCGCCCTTGAACCACAATTTGCCGCGCGAGCGGCTGAAGTACACCGCCCGCTGCAGCTCTGCCGTCTTTTGCAGCGCCTCGCGGTTCATCCAGGCAAACATCAGCACATCGCCGCTGCCCTGCTCCTGCGCAATCACGGGCACCAGGCCCTGCGCATCCCACTTTACGTCGTCCAGCCAAGTCATGCAGCCATTGTCGGCGATCTGGGATGCCCCTGGAAAGGGCTTGCGCCCTGTCGTGCAAGCATAAAAAAAAGAGGCCGGCATCTGCCGGCCTCCTTTCACAGCGCTGGGTCGTCCCTGCGCTTATCCCTTGCGCACCTTGCCGCGCACCTGCCAGGCCGCCGCCATGGTCAGCAGCAGGCCCAGAAGCACCAGCATGGTGTTCGAGCCCACCGGCACCCGCACGGTGCTGTCGTATACCGGCGGCAGCTTGCTGCAGCTGTTGGAGCTATCGGTGGTGCTGCCCGAGATGCCGGCCTGGTTGAAGGCGCCATGGCCCTGCGTGTCCGCCGAGCATTCCAGGTCGGACACCGACTTGTTGCTGGTGAAGGTCATCGCCACCGTGTAGGTGTGCGTGGCCCCGGCAGCAATGGCAACGTCGGCGCCGCTGATCTGGCTCCCCTGGTTGTTGCCCGGCTTGGGCTCCAAGCCGGGGTTGACCGTGCCATCGCCGGTCTGCACCGTCCAGCTGTCGAGCACCACGCCATCGGGGTAGCTGGGGGTGTCGGTCAGGGTATAGACACCCGCGGCCGTGCCCTGGTTGCGGACCCGCACCTGGTAGGTCGCCACGTACTTCTGGCCGCTGACACGCTGCACGCCCGTGGCCTCCTTGGCCACCGTGACATGCGGCCGGGCCACCGGGACGATGACCTGGTTGCTCTGGCAGCTTTCCTCGCACTTTGGATCACCGCCGCCGGTAACGGAGGCGACGTTCATCACCGGTGTCTGGGCCGCCGCCGTCGGCAGGACCTGGATGGTAAATATCACCGAGGCATCAGGCTGCAGGCCAGCGGCCACCGTGCAGGCCACCAGTTGCCCTGCCACCGTGCAGTTCTGCGCATCCAGCGCGTCTTGCACGGTCAAGCCGTCGGGCACCGTGTCGCTCACGGTCGCCACGGCAGTGGTGGCCGTATCGCCCGTGTTCTTGACGGTGATGGTGTAGCTCGCCTGCTGGCCGACGATGAAGGGGTCGGTCGAGGAACTCTTGGTGATCACCAGCTTCGGGCTGTTGACCGTCACGATCACCTCGTTGCTTTCGCAGGCGCTCACGCAGGAGGGATCGCCACCGCCCGTCACCTCGGCCTTGTTCACTACCGACTGGCCCAGCGCGCTGGGCTTGGGCGTGACGGTGATCGTGAAGACCTGGGAGGCATTCACCGCGAGCAGGGCAGCCACGTTGCAGTTGACCGTGTTCGACTCCGTGACCACCGTACACCCCGCCGGCAGCGAGGCCATGTCGATTTCCAGCGACGAAGCCACCTTGTCGCTGACCGCAGCGGCTTCCGTCGTGGGCGCCGTACCCTTGTTGGTCACCGTGATCCGGTACTGCGCGGGCTGGCCCACCACGAACGGCGTCAGGGCCTGCTTCTCGACCACCAGGCTGGGCGCGTTGATAGGCGTCTCCACCTCTTCGCTTTCGCAGGAAGTCGCCGTCGTGCACGAGGGATCGCCGCCGCCCACCACGTTGGCCTTGTTGACGACCGATTGGCCGACAGCCTGCGGATCCGTAGGCGTCACGGGAATGACGAACACCTGCGATGCGCCCACCGCCAGGCCGGCAGCGACGGTGCAGGTCACCATGTTCGACTGTGCTCCCTGTCCGAGCACGCACCCGGCCGGCAGCGGCGTACCGATCGTCAGCGCCGAGGCAATCACGTCCGTCACCGTCGCAGGTGCCGTCGTAGCGGCCGTGCCCTCGTTCGTCACGGTGATGGTGTAGCTGGCCGGCACGTTCAGCTCGAAGGCCTCGCCCGAGGCCGTTTTCTCGATGGTCAGGCTCGGCGCCGTGATGGGCACCTCCACCGGATCGCTCTTGCACGGCTGGTTCGGCAGGCAGGACGGGTCGCCGCCGCCCACCACGTAGGCGGTGTTGGTCACGGCCGTATTGGCGGCCACGGGCAAGGGCGTCACCCAGATCTGGAACTCCTGCGGCATATTGGTTTGCAGCCCCGCGGCAATCGAGCAGGACACCACCTGGCCCTGGGCCGAGCAACCCTGCTCCGTCAGCTTGGCCAGGTCGATCTGCAGCGACGAAGCCACCGTGTCCCGGATCGTGGCCACGGCCGTGGTGGCGGCCGTGCCCGTGTTCGTGACCCGGATGGTGTAGTAGCCCGGCACGCCCACGGTGAACGAGGGCGCCGAGGCCTCCTTCTCCGTCACCAGGTGCGGCGCATTGACCGAGACTTTCACCTCATTGCTGTTGCAGTCATTGGGCTGGTCGCAGGTGGGGTCGCCGCCGCCCTGCACGCTGGCCCGGTTCGTGACGGACTGGCCGCCCGCGTCGGCTTTAGGCGTGATCGGGATCACGAA
This sequence comes from Comamonas humi, assembly GCF_054782535.1. Lineage (NCBI taxonomy): Bacteria > Pseudomonadati > Pseudomonadota > Betaproteobacteria > Burkholderiales > Comamonadaceae > Comamonas > Comamonas humi. The sequence goes on from NZ_BAAGSH010000007.1 coordinate 532,168, forward strand.
CGACTTTGGCATGTTGATCCCCAGGCCTGCGGGAACCGTACAAGACACCACCTGGCCCGACGCGGAGCATTCCGGAGGAAGCTGACCGATCAGCAGCCAGCTGTCCACCGTGTCCGTCACCGTGGCGTCGGCCGTCGTGACGGCATTCCCCACATTGGTGACCTTGAGCACGTAGCGCGCAGGCACCCCTACGACAAAGGCACCCGACGGCTGGGCCGACTTGCCGATCACCAGCTTGGGCGCATCGACAGGGATCTCCACCGTGCTGGAGCAGTCGCCCGGCTGCATACAGCTCGGGTCGCCACCGCCCTGCACACTGGCGCTGTTGCTCACCGACGTACCTTGCGGCACCGGTTTTGGCAGAACCTTGACGGTAAAGGTGATGGGCGTGTTCGTAGCCAGCCCCGCAGGGATGGGGCAGCTCACCTGCTGCGCGTTCACTTGGCAGCCCGGGGCCTCAAGGATCTCCAGGCTTGCATCAATGGTGTCGGTCACCGTGGCATCGGCCGTCGTCGCAGCATTGCCCACGTTGGTCACGGTGATGGTGTAGCTTCCCGGCTGCCCCACGGTGAAGGCATTCGTCGGCATCGTGGCCTTGCTGATCTGCAGCCGAGGCGTGCCGCCCACGGTCGCCGATGCGTTGCAGCGCCCGGCCGATGGGCAGTCGCCGTCGCCCGCGGTGATCGAAGCCGGGTTGGTCACATCCTGGCCGACGGTCTTGGTGGTGGCGAGCGTGGCCACGATGGCGTCGGCCGTGCCCACAGCAATGCCGGCCGTGGAAGTGCAGACCACCTTCGTGCCCACGCCGTCGCCCGCCAGCGGCAGGGAACCACTGGGAGTGCAGGTGAAGTCCGGGCCATTGGCCACGCCGGTGACCGTCAGGCCCGCAGGGATGGTGTCCACGACAGTCGTCGGCTGGCTGCTGGGGAGCTGGCCGGTGTTGCTGATCTTCAGCGTGAAGTTGACCGCCCCGCCCTGCGGCGCGCGGGCCACGTCAGCGGTCTTGGCCAGCGTCAGCAGCGGGTCTCCAAGCACCGTTGTCGAGGCCTTGTCGCAACTGGTGGTCGCGGCACTGCACAAGGGGCCTGGTGCCGAAGGCGGATTGCCGCTGCCGCCGGGATTCGTCGCCGTGTAGTTGGTGATGGCCTGCTTGTTCGACGCCACCACCGTCAACAGAATGTCCTGGCTGCCCTTGCTGGGAATGCTGTTGGCGATGGTGCAGCTCAACAGGGCGCCGGCGCTGTTCAGGTTGGTGCAGCTCACCGCGCCTCCGGGCGCCTCAGCCTGGGTGGCGGTCACACCGGGCGGCAGCTGGTCCTGCACGATCACGCCGGCCTTGGCCGCATTGCTGTTGTTGTTCAGCGTCAGCTTGTACGTGAAACTCTCGCCCACCAGGGCGGTGGCGGGGCCGGTCTTGGTGATGGACACAATGTCCGAGCGCACGCTGGTGACGCTGCTGGTGTTGTTCGTGGGATCGCGGTCATTGACCGTGATCGTGGCCGTGTTGGTGATGCTATTGCCTGGATTCGCGCTGGCCGTGACATCCACGGTACAGACCAGCCGGGCGCCAGACGTGGGCGGCTGGTCGCTGGCATTGACGGCCAGCAGGCCGCCCATGGTCACCGCGTAGGCCTTGCCATTGTTGGTGACCTGGATGTTGGCGGTCCCCGCACCCATCTGCCCGCCATTGCCGTCATAGGCCTTGCAGACGAAGCCGCCGGAGCCCACCGTCAGGCTGGCCGGCAGCGTGTCGGCAAACGTGGCATTGCTGATCGGGTTGGGGCCCTTGTTCCACAGGGTGATGGTGTAGCCCGGGTCGAAGCGGGTGCCCGCCTGGAACGTGGCAGGTCCGGCCTTGTTGATCACCAGGTCGGTGTCCACCACGGCGCAGTCGGCGTACGAGTTCGGGTCCGCGGGATCGCGCAGGTTCGCATCCGGGATGAAGGGATAGTCCGCGGCAGTGGGCGAGGCCGGCGGCGTGCTCATGCGCCAGCCCAGGCGCAGCAGGTTGACGCCGCCCTGGTTGTTCCAGTAGATGCGCATGGCATAGCACGCGCCTGGCTGGGACACCACGAAGTTGCCCGGGATGGTGTCGTAGCCGTTGTCGCCGCTGGTCCACGGCCCTACGCCGCCCACCGGCACGTTGTAGTCGTAGTTGCGGTAGTTGGCCGAGTCCATCGACGCGAACGTGGTCGAGAACTCGATCTTCACCTCGTCGTCGTGCGCCGCACCGAAGTAATAGGTGCCCGCCGTCGGAAACTTGACCAGCGCATAGGTCACGCGCCCCTGCAACCGGTCCGCGCAGGCCTGGCTGCCGCTGCCATTGCTGCACAGCGTGTTGCTGCTCCGAATCCAGTTGATGTTGGTGTCGGTGCCGCTGGAAGCGATGTTGGACGAAGGCCCTGCCGCAAAATCGATCAGATTCTGCATCTGCACATCGTGCTTCTGGCCGTCGTAGTTGACATAGCTCGGCTGTACCACCGGGGTCGGTACATTCTGCGAGCCGCGGAAATTATCGAAGCGCACGAGGGCGCCAGCCGTGGAGGCCCCAAGCCCCAACACGATGCCCACGAGCCCCGCGGCCAAGTTGATGCGTTGCATTTTCATTCAAACGCCTTCCTCTGCAAATCCAGTCATCCAAGCGATCGTCCCCCGGCTCCAGGCGTGCAGGACGCCAGGGCAGAGCGCACCTCGCGTGCAGCCCCAGGGTCAACAAGTGCGTACTTGCTGATAAGAAATGGCAATCCACCACTTCATAACGATAAGCGAATGTATATCTTATAGATTTATAACTGTTACATCCAGCAATCTTGCGTTATCAATCTTTAAATCAACCAACAAAGCGGGAATAGCATCCAATCAAGCGGAATGCACGATCCTTCCTCAAGATCCACGATATAGCCTTACTCAATGAAAACAGGGCTGATATGTATCAGCCCTGTCTCAGAGGCCAGCGCCAATCTAGCGCCGCGCCGATCGCTGTATGCGCCGCCCCGCCACCAAGGCGATCCACAGGCCCAGCAGCGCCAGCATGGTGTTCGAGCCCACCGGCACTGGCGTCGGGGTGGGCACCGGCGCGGCTGGCTCGATGGGATCGTCGTCCGTCGCGGTGCAGGCCGCACTGGCCGGGCAATCCGCGCCCTGGTCGATGCGCGCCGTGTTCACCGCCCGGCTGCCCGGGGCACCAATCACCTTTGCAGTCACCGTATAGCTCGCGCTGGCCCCGGCCGGCAGCGCGATGCCACTGCAGCCCAGCCCCTCGCAGCTGCCCGCGACCGCACCGCCGGTGACCGCGCCCGGTGCCACCTGGATCTCCGCCAGGCCGCTGACCGCCGTATCGGTCCAGCGCACACCGTTGACCGCCGTGCCGCCCAGGTTGCGGAGGGTGACCGTGTAGCTCGTGGTGGTGCCCCGCTGGAACTGGTCCACGCCATTGGTCTTGGTGATTTCCAGGCGGGCACCCGTGGTGACCGGAACGTCCGGCGTCGCGGGATCGCAAGCCTCGCCACTCGCGTCCGTGCACTGGGGATCGCCGCCACCTGACAGGTTCGCGCGATTGTTACCGCCCTGCCCGCCCGCGGCGGCCGCTGCCACCTCTATCGGCAAGGTGATGGTGTAGGTGCCATTCGCCAAACCCGCCTCAAGCTGGCAGCCCGCGGCCAGCGCCGCATCGCTGGCGTTGCCGCACTGGCCCAGCACGGCCCCCGAGCCCACCGTGGGCGGGCCCGAGAGCGTCACGCCGACGGGCAGCGCATCCGCCACGGTGATCGGCGCGGTGGTGGGTCCGTTGCTGATCGTCACGGCAATTTCGTAGCGTTGGCCGGTGGCCCCCACCACCAGCGTCGAAGGCACGGCCGCCTTAGTGGCGGTGACCTTGGGCAGCGGACGCAGCGGGTTGGTGATGGTGCCGCTCGCACCAGGTGCCACGACGCCCGGCGCCGTGGTGCTTTCCTGGCCCCAGGCGTAGCCGTCAGGCGCCGTCGCCTTGCCGGTTTCAGTCAGGACACTACAGACCGCGCCCTGCGGCACGCTGACCGTCGCCGAGCCCGAGAGCGCCGCACCCGACAGGGTGACCGCGCCGCTGTAGGTGCCGTCCACGCCGCAGTTCAGCGAGAAGCCATAGCTGCCCGGTGCACCGGCCGGCGGTGCGCCCAGCACCTGCTTGGTGATGGTGACCGGCACCTGGTTGCGCGTGAGCCGGTTGACCACGGTGGCGGACAGGCTGCCGCCCGGCGCCATGGCGCCCTGCGGCTGGGTCAGCTCCGGCGTCGCCCACTGATAGCTGGCACTCGGCGGCGGTGGCAGGCTGCCTTCCTGCACCGTGCAGTTGTCGCCCGCGGGGATGCCAGTGATTTCCACGCTGCCCGTGCTCGCATTGGCCGGCACGACCACGGTGCGCTCGTGGCGCGCCGAAGTGCAGGTGGCGATCACCGCAAAGCCCATCTCGCCCATCGGCGCGGGCCCGCCCACGACCTGCTTGGTGATCGTCAGCATGCCGGGATTCGGCGTGAAGAGCGCATGCGACTGCAGGTCGGCGTTGATATTGGTCAGCGCGCATGCCGCGGCTTGCCCGCTGCAGGCGCCCTCCCAGCCGGCAAAGCTGTAGCCCGGATTGGCCTGGGCCGTGCACTGGCTGCTCCCGCCTGGGAAGACCGGGGACGGGTTGCACTGCAGCGCCCCACCATTGACCGCGCCGCCCGGCCCCGCCGTGGCGGTCACGTTATAGCTCAGCGGCGTGTTGGTGATGGTGCAGTCCAGGTTTTCTCCTGCGGCCGGCGTGAAGGCGGCCCACTGCTGCTGGGTGGCGAGCGCGGTGCCGCCATCGCTGGGCGCGTTCGAGGCCCCGGTGCAGGCCAGCGCCGTGCGGTAGCCGCTGGGCGCCTGGTCAGGGCCGGTGCCGCCGGCCTTCAGCGCTTCAAAGAACTGTAGCGTGGCGCCGGCGGGCAGCACGAGCTGGCTGGTGGCGGCATCGGTGCCGCCAGCCGCCGTGATGGCGCTGCCGCCCGCTACCGGGATGCCGCCCGAGCTCATGCGCACCTGGAACTGATCGCCGGCATTGATGCGCCCCGCTGGCAGACTCTTGCGCAGCGTGACCCAGACCGGCGTGGGCGTGGGCTGGCAGGCGGTGGCCGAGGCGCTGTCGCCCGAGGCCGGGTTGGTCACGCTCGCCGACACGCTGTTGAACAGCCCGCCGCCCGTGCTGCTGCAGGCATCGGGGCCCGCCTGGCCGGGCAGGATGGTGAAACGCACGCGCAAGGTATAGGTGTCGGTCAGCTCATTGCCCAGCGCGCGGCCGCTGTTCAGCGTCCAGGGGCCGGAGCCGTTTTGCGGCGCCGCCAGCAGTCCGCTGCCGCAGTTCGCGCCGCTGCCGGGCACGCAGCTCAGCGCGACCAAGCTGTCGATCCGGGCATCGGCCTCGAAGGACGGGGTGTCCACCAGGGTATAGGTCTTGGCCGCGCCGGAGGAATTGGGGTTGGTGACGCTGATGGTGTAGCTGATGTCGTACTGCGTGAGCGAGCCAGCCACGGACACCGGCGCCGAGGCCCGCTTGGTGACGAGCAGCGGGCCATCGTCGTCGATGATGGTGTAGTCCCAGGTGGTCTGCACCGGCGCGCCGCAGCTGGCGTTCGAGGCCAGCAGGAAGGCCGGGGCGGAGCCCGCCGGCGGCTGGATGGCGAAGGTGATCGTCTTGTTCTCGTTGCGCCCGGTATTGCCCACCACGTACACCGGCAGCGGGATGAAGCTGGCGCTGCCCGCGCCGTCGTACACGCCGGCCGGCACGGTGATGGTGATCGTGTCGTCGGTGCCGCTACTGGTGTTGGTGAAGTAATCCACGCCCCGCTGGGCCGTGCCGCCGGTGACCTTGATGGTGACGGTGAAGTCGGCCTCCACGGTGCCGTTGATGCGCAGCGTCGGCCGGTTGGCCAGCAGGTTGCTGCCGCTGTCGCCCTCGGCGTCCGCGCTGCTGGCATTGGGAAAGTCCACGAACGGCGCCAGCTGGATCTGGATGTTGTCGAGGAAGTTGCCCACCGTGGTGCCCGACACCGCCTCGAAACCGATGTTGCTGGTGCCGCTGCTCTCCGGGTAGGTGAACTGCCCCGAGTAGTCGCGCCAGCCGTTGGTGGGATTCGTGGACACCGCCGCCGTCGCGTCGTAGCCCGGAAAGATCTGAACCGGCTCATAGCTCCCGTCGGTGGTGGTGCCGACCTGCACGATCGAACCGGTGGAGCCCACCTTCATCTGCGCCCGGTCGTAGGTATTGGCGCCATTGCGGCCGCGGTGGCTGAAGCGCCAGCCCACGCGTTCACCCTGGAACATGCAGATGTTCTGGTAGATGCGGGATGCCTCCTCGGCGTTCAGCTCCGCAAAGTTGAGGCCATCCCGGGCCCTGACGCCGTTGAACCGGTCGCGCCACAACTCGACCAGATTGCCCGGCCGGGCAGGCTGCGGGCTGGCGCAGTTCCCGGAGCCGTTCATGCTCCGGTGGGTGGTGTTCCAGCTGGGCACGGCGCTGCGGTCCAGTTGCACATAGCAACCATTCGACGGACTGGAGGCCGTCAGCGCCGGCGTCTCGAAGCTCGGGTTCACGAAGCTGCGCTGCACCTGGGCCCAGCCGGGCAGCGCCAGCAGGCCTAGCGTCGCCGCCAGCGCATGCGGCAGGCCCGCACGGAAGATCTTGCGCAAGCCCAGGTCCATCCCGGCAGCGCGCGAACCGTTATTTTTTTGAGCATGCAACATAATCGATCATTTCTATCAAATATGACGGAATAATCGAATTTTATAAACATGCTAATGAATATCAATAATCAATTGTTAAAAACTATAAAATATCTATAACAAACACTTCGGCACAGGCCACGCATGCGTAGGCGCGCGCCACTGCAAACTATCAAATAGATAGCTGCATGCGCTTGCTACGCCTTGTTACAAGGCCGATTCTTAGGAAAATGGATGCCCCGAAGCGGGGCTGAGCGGCTTCAGAGCCGTACCGGAATGCCGCGCTGCGCCATGAGCTGCTTGGCCTGGCCCACGGTGTACTCGCCGTAGTGGAAGATGCTGGCCGCGAGCACCGCATCGGCGCCGCCCTGCTGGACACCATCGGCCAGGTGGTCGAGGTTGCCCACGCCGCCCGAGGCGATGACGGGCACGGACACGGCATCGCTCACCGCGCGGGTGAGCGCCAGGTCGAAGCCGGACTTGGTGCCGTCGCGGTCCATGCTGGTGAGCAGGATCTCGCCGGCGCCGCGCCGCGCCATCTCGGCCGCCCAGCGCACCGCGTCGAGCCCGGTGTTCTTGCGGCCGCCATGGCTGTAGACATCCCAGCCGGGGCCCACCGGCGTGCCGCCTTCGCCGATGCGCTGCTCGTCTTCCGCCGAACGGCGCTTGGCGTCGATGGCCACGACGATGCACTGCGCGCCGTACTTGTCGCTGGCGGCGTCGATGACGGCAGGGTTGGCGATGGCGGCCGAATTGAAGCTGGTCTTGTCCGCGCCGGCATTGAGCAGGCGCCGCACGTCCTCGACGGTGCGCACGCCGCCGCCCACGGTCAGCGGGATGAAGACCTGCGAGGCCACGGCCTCGATGATGGGCAGGATCAGGTCGCGCCCGTCGCTGGTGGCGGTGATGTCCAGGAAGGTCAGCTCGTCAGCGCCCTGCGCGTTGTAGCGCGCGGCAATCTCCACCGGGTCGCCCGCATCGCGCAGCTCCACGAAGTTCACGCCTTTGACCACGCGTCCACCGGTCACATCGAGGCAGGGGATGATTCGTTTGGCAAGCATGGGAGGCGTCTGGCGAGTGGAGGGATGGGCCGCAACCATACCATGGCTGCGGTGAAATTCAGTGGACGCTGCGGCCCATGCCGATCTGCCAGCGCCACACGTCCTCGAGCATGCGCTCGATGCCGTGCCGCGGCTGCCAGCCCAGCACCTGCTGCGCCAGGCGGATGTCGGCCCAGCAGTGCGCGGCGTCGCCGGCACGGCGCGGCGACATGCGGAAGGGCACGGCGCGGCCGTTGGCGCGCTCGAAGGCCCGCACCAGCTCCAGCACCGAGGTGGGCTGGCCCGAGCCGATGTTCAGCTTGATCAGGCCAGTGTGCCCGCGCAGATGGCGCAGGGTGGCCACGTAAGCCGCGGCCAGGTCGGTGACGTGCAGGTAGTCGCGCACGGCGGTGCCGTCGGGCGTCGGGTAGTCGTTGCCGAAGATGCGCAGGCAGTCGCGCTTGCCCGAGGCCACCTGGGCCATGTAGGGCGCCACATGCGTGGACATGCGCGGCGGGTCTTCGGCGATGAGGCCGCTGTCGTGGCAGCCCACGGCGTTGAAGCTGCGCAGCAGCGCCATCTTCCAGCGCTTGGGCGAGGCCTCGTCGAGGTTGGTGAGGATCTGCTCGGTCATCATCACCGTGTGGCCGTAGGGCGTGGAGACGGCCAGCGGCGCGTCCTCGCGCACCGGGCAGGCCGCCGGATCGCCATAGACCACGGCGGACGACGAACCGACGAAGGTGCGGATGCCCGCGGTCTGCATGGCGCGCAGCAGCGCCACGGTGCCGGTGACGTTGTTGTCGTAGTAGCGCAGCGGCTCGCGCGCGGAATCGGCGGCCACCTTCAGCGTCGCCAGGTGGACCACGGCCTCGAAATGCTGCTCGTCGAAAAGGTGCTCGAGCAGGCCGGCATCGCGCACATCGCCCTCGATGCAGGGCGGCATGAAGCCCACGATGCGCTCCAGCCGCTGCAGCACCGAGCGGCGCGCATTGCTGAAGTTGTCGAGAATGACAAAGGGCAGGCCGGCTTCGGCCAGGGCCACGCAAAGATGGGAGCCGACATAGCCGGCGCCGCCAGTCACGAGTATCACAGGTGCGCTTTCTTTCGATTCCGCGGCGAAGTGCTATAGATTTTGATGCCGCGTGCCGTATTGTGTGGCAAGCCACCGCGTCAAGCGCAAACCGGGGGTAATCACATGTGCCACGAGGTTACAAACCGGCGGTTTGTTGACAATTACCGCTCAATCGGCGCCGTTGAGTGCATCTGCCCGGGCCTGGGCGGCCTCGAAGTCCAGGTCGCCGGTGTAGATGGCGCGGCCGCAGATCACGCCCTCGACGCCCTCGGATTCGACGGCGCAGAGCTGCTCGATGTCGGCCATGCCGGCCAGCCCGCCCGAGGCAATCACCGGGATCTTCAGCGACTGCGCCAGCGCCACGGTGGCCTCGACGTTGATGCCGGTGAGCATGCCGTCGCGGCCGATGTCGGTGTAGATGATGGACTCGACGCCCCAGTCCTCGAAGCGCTTGGCGGTGTCGATCACCGAATGGCCGGTGATCTTGCTCCAGCCGTCGGTGGCGACCTTGCCATCCTTGGCGTCAAGGCCGACGATGATGTGGCCGCCGAAGGCGCTGCAGGCATCCTGCAGGAAGCCGGGGTTCTTCACCGCCGCCGTGCCGATGATGACGTAGCGCATGCCCAGGTCGATGTACTTCTCGATCGTGTCCAGGTCGCGGATACCGCCGCCCAGCTGCACCGGCAGCTCGTCGCCGAACTCCTGGAGGATGGCCTTGATGACCGACAGGTTCTTGGGCTGGCCGGCAAAGGCGCCGTTCAGGTCGACCAGGTGCAGGCGGCGCGCGCCGGCTTCGAACCAGCGGCGGGCGACCTCGACCGGGTCTTCGCCGAACGTGGTGGATTGGTCCATGTCACCTTGTTTCAGGCGCACGCAATGACCGTCTTTCAGGTCAATGGCAGGGATGAGCAGCATGGTGGTTCGCTGACGGGCAAAAAACGGGGGTAGAACAAAAGGACTCAGGGATTCCAGTGCAGGAAATTGCGGTACAGGGCCAGGCCCTGGTCGGCGCTCTTTTCCGGGTGGAATTGTGTCGCAAAAATATTGTCGCGGCCAATAGCGCAGGCGAAAGTCTCGCCATAGTCGGCCTCGCCCTGGCAATGCACGGCCTGCGCGGGGCGCGCGTAGAAGCTGTGCACGAAGTAGAAGTACGAATCGTCGGGCACGCCGGCCCACACCGGATGCGGCTGGCCGCCGAACTCGGCATGCGGCGTCTGGCGCACGCGGTTCCAGCCCATCTGCGGCACCTTGTAGCGGCTGCCATCGGCCTGGGTGCGGCCCTCCAGCTCGAACTTGAGCACCTGGCCGGGGATCAGCCCCAGGCCCGGCGTGTCGCCCTCGGCGCTGTGGTCCAGCAGCATCTGCATGCCCACGCAGACGCCGAACATCGGCTTGGAGGCCGCGGCCTCGAGCACCGACTCCTGCAGCCCCGAGGCGCGCAGCTCGGCCATGCAGTCGCGCATGGCGCCCTGCCCCGGCAGCACGATGCGGCTGGCGGCACGCACGTCCTCGGGGCGCGCGGTGACGACCACCTGGACGCCCGTGTCGGCCGCCGCGGCCAGCACGGCCTGCGACACCGAGCGGAGGTTGCCCATGCCGTAATCGACGACGGCTACGGTATTCGTCACAGCGAGCCTTTCGTGGAGGGGATCACGCCTTCCATGCGCGGGTCGCGCTCCAGCGCGAAGCGCAGCGCGCGGGCAAAGGCCTTGAAGATGGTTTCGCACTGGTGGTGCGCGTTCACACCCTTCAGGTTGTCGATGTGCAGCGTCACGCCCGCATGGTTGACGAAGCCCTGGAAGAACTCGAACACCAGCTGCGTGTCGAGGTGGCCGATCATGCCGGAGCTGAAGCGCACGTCCATGTGCAGCCCGGGGCGGCCCGAGAAGTCGATCACCACGCGCGACAGCGCCTCGTCCAGCGGCACGTAGGCGTGGCCGTAGCGGCGGATGCCCTTCTTGTCGCCCACGGCCTGGGCAAAGGCCTGGCCCAGCGTAATGCCCACGTCCTCCACCGTGTGGTGGCCGTCGATGTGCAGGTCGCCGTCGCAGCGGATGTCCAGGTCGATCAAGCCATGGCGGGCGATCTGGTCGAGCATGTGGTCGAAGAAGCCGATGCCGGTGGCCAGCACGGCCTTGCCCGTGCCATCGAGGTTGATGGCCACCTGGATGCGGGTTTCGGCCGTGTTGCGCGTCACGCTGGCGCGTCGATCAGAAGAAGTCACCGTGGTCTTTCCGTGTGCGATTTACAAAGAGGCTTGCAGCGCAGCCAGCATGGTAGCGTTTTCTTCGGCGGTGCCCACCGTCAGGCGCAGGCACCCTGCCAGCAGCGGGTGCATGGCCGAGACGTTCTTGATGAGCACGCCGCGCTCGCGCATGCCGGCGAAGGCCTTGCCGGCATCGGCGACGCGCAGCAGCACCATGTTGGCCTCGCTGTCCCAGACCTTCTGCACGCCGAGCATGGCGCGCAGCGCTTGCAAAATAATAGCGCGCTGCGCTCGCAGTTCCTGGGCTTGTGCCGCAAAAACCTCTTGGTTTTCGAGCGCGAACAGCGCGGCCTCGCAGTTGAGCACGCTGACGTTGTACGGCGGGCGCACCTTGTCGACCTCGGCCACCAGCGCGGCCGGGCCGATCAGGTAGCCCAAGCGCACGCCCGCCAGGCCGAACTTGGAGAGCGTGCGCATCAGCAGCACATGGCCGTTGCGCGCGGGCTCGGCGCGCATGCGCTCGATCCAGCTGCGGCTGGCGAAGGGCTGGTAGGCCTCGTCCACGACCACGATGCCGCCCACGCGGCCCGCGGCGTCGATCACGCTTTGCATGGCCGATTCGCTCCACAGCGTGGCCGTGGGGTTGTTGGGATAGGCCAGGTAGGTGATGGCCGGGCGGTGCTCGGCGATGGCCGCCAGCATCGCGGCCTCGTCCAGCTCGAAGTCGGGCGTCAGGTCGACGCCGACGAAATCCAGGCCCTGCAGCTGCGCGCTCATCGCATACATCACGAAGCCGGGCAGCGGCGCTATTACTTTTGCACGCTCACCGCCCGACTGGCGGGCGCAAGCGAGCGAAATGAGCGAAATCAGCTCGTCCGAGCCATTGCCCAGCACCAGGGACGTGCCCGCGGGCGCATCGGCATGGCGCACCAGCGCGGCGCGCAGATCGTCGCTGCGGCCGCCGGGGTAGCGGTTCAGCGCCAGCGCGCCCAGGCGCTCGCCCAGGGCACGCTGCAGCGCGGGCGGCAGGCTGTAGGGGTTCTCCATGGCGTCGAGCTTGAGCAGGCCCGTCGCGGGCTGCACATGGTAGGCGTGCATGGCGCGCACGTCGGGGCGGATGCGGTTCAGGGCGCTGTCGAGAACGCTGGTGGTCGAGGCGTCGGTCATGGGGTTTCCTGAAGGGTGGGCGGCTGCTGCGCGGGGTCGATCACCTGCACGCCGCCGAAATGCGCCGCATGCGGCAGCGCGGTGGAGAGCAGCACGGCGCAGCCGCTGTGCTGGGCGCAGGCCACGGCCAGGCAGTCGCCAAAGGCCAGCTGGTGCCGCGCCTCGATGGCCCAGGCCGTCTCCAGCGTGGCGGCATCGACCTGCCACGGTGTCCAGCTGTGGTAGCGGCGGATGGCCGCGCGCGCGTCGCCCTGCGGCATGGCGCCCCGTCCGCCGTGGTTTTCGCGCCGGGTGACGCTGTCGTAGAACTCGGCCAGCGCCTGCGTGCTGGTGCGGCCGCTGCGGCTGCGCCACAGCCCGTCGAGCCAGGCGAGCGCGGCCGCCTGGGCCGCGGGCGCGGCGCCGTCCTCGGCGGCGATCAGCACCGAGGTGTCGACGAAGACGGTGGGCTCGCTCATGGCTGGGCCGCCGGGTTGGCGCGCGACAGCGCCACGCCGCGGACACCCGCAGGCCCGGCCTTGGCGCCGGAATTCCAATTGCGCTCGTCGGTGCGCCAGGCCAGGTAGGCGCGCTCGTAGGCGTCCTCGCGGCGCTGCATCTCGGCGAGGAAGTCGCCCACCATGCGCGACACGCTGGTGCCGCGCCGGGCGGCCTCGATGCGCGCCCATTCCAGCACGCTGTCCTCGACGGTGATGGTGAGATTCTTCATGGGCCGCAGTTTACACGAAATTCGTGTTGCACGAATTTCGTGTAGCTACGGCATCCACTCATTCCAGGGTGATGCCGCCCGCTTTCACCACCCGCGCCCAGGTAGCGATGTCCTCGCGCCACTGCTGGTCGAAGCCCTGGCGCGAGATCGGGTCGGCCTCCATGCCCAGGTGGTTGATCTTCTCCTTCAGCTCGGGCTGGCGCAGCACGCGCTCGCTGGCCTGGGCCAGCCGCTCCACGTCGGCCGCCGGCAGCCGCGCAGGCGCGAACAGCGCGAACCAGATCTCGGTGTCGAACGCCACGCCGCCTTCCGCCAGCGTGGGCACCTTGGGCAGCGCCGACGAGCGCTTGCGCCCGGTCACGGCCAGCGCCTTGATCCTGCCGGCCTGCAGCAGCGGCATCGCCCCGGCCACGTCGGCCAGCGCCACCTGGATCTGGCCGCCCATCAGGTCCTGCAGCAGCGGCGCCACGCCCTTGTAGGGCACATGCTCCATGGGAATGCCGGTGGCCTGGCGGATGCTCTCGCCCGCCAGGTGGCCGCCCGAGCCATTGCCCCACGAACCATACATCAGCGGCGCGCCGGATTTCTTCACCTGCGCCACCATCTCGCCCACCGAATTGGCGGGGTAGGCGGGATTCGCCACCAGGATGTTGCCGCCATGGGCAACGCGAGCAATGGCCGTGAAGTCGCGCGTGGGCTGGTAGGGCAGGTTCTTGAACAGGGCCGGCGCGATCGCGTGGGAGCCGCTGACGCCCAGCAGCAGCGTATTCCCGTCCGGCGCGCTGCGCGCCACCTGGGCGCTGCCGATGGTGCCGGTGGCCCCGGGCACGTTGTCGACGATCACCGTGGTGCCGAGCTCGCGGCCCAGCCCCTGGGCCAGCAGGCGGGCCAGCACATCGGTGCCGCCGCCCGCGGGGAAGGGCACGACCAGCCGGATCGGCCGCCCGGCGCCCGCCGCGCGGGCCAGCGACCAGGGCGTGGCCGCCGCCAGTGCGGTAGCGGCCAGCAGAATGCGTCGCCTCGTCGTGTCGGCGCCTGGGTTCATGGCAATGTCTCCTTGTCAAATCAGCGAAACGCGAATGTAGAAGGCCTGGCCCCATTGACCAATGGCAGTTTCAATAATTGAAACCAGGCATGCCTGTACCATGGTGCCCACCATGACCGAACGCCCCTCCGCCCCCGCCGCCACCACCTGGGAAAGCCTGCTGCAGCTGCTCGCGCAGCGCCCGCGCTGGACGGTGCTGACCGGCGCGGGCCTGTCCACCGGCAGCGGCATCCCCGACTACCGCGACGCGCAGGGCGCCTGGAAGCGGCCGGCACCCGTCACCTTCCAGGACTTCATGGGCAGCGCCGCCACGCGCCAGCGCTACTGGGCGCGCAGCCTGATCGGCTGGCCGGTGTTCAGCGGCGCCCGGCCCAATGCCGCGCACCAGGCGCTGGCGAAGCTGGAGGAACAGGGCCGGGTCAGCCAGGTCATCACCCAGAACGTGGACGGCCTGCACCAGCAGGCCGGCAGCCGCAGCGTGGTCGACCTGCACGGCCGGCTCGACCAGGTGGTCTGCATGGGCTGCGGCCAGCGCCTGGCGCGCGCCGATTTCCAGGCCCTGCTGCACGATGCCAACCCGCACTGGCGGCACCATGAGGCTGCCACGGCGCCCGACGGCGACGCCGACCTGAGCGGCATCGATTTCTCAAGTTTCGCAGTGCCGCCCTGCCCGCAGTGCGGCGGCATCCTCAAGCCCGATGTGGTGTTCTATGGCGAGAACGTGCCGCGCCCGCGCGTGCATGGCGCGCTGGAGACGCTGGCGCGCAGCGATGCGCTGCTGGTCGTGGGCAGTTCGCTGATGGTGTATTCGGGCCTGCGCTTCGTGCATGCCGCCAAGGCGCAGCAGCTGCCGGTGGCGGCCATCAACCTGGGCGTGACCCGGGCCGACGCGGAACTGGACGTGAAGCTGCAGGCGCCCTGCGGCGAGGCGCTGGCGCAGCTGGTGAATATGGATTTGAAAGAAATCAGTCGCTAGCGCAATCTGGGATTGCGCTAGCAGCTATTTATTCAATAGCAATCAAGCTATTTCAGCCGCATCTCGGCCGCGCGCGCATGCCCCTGCAGGCCTTCGCCATGGGCCAGCACGCTGGCGATGCGGCCCAGCGTCTGCGCGCCCTGCTCGCTCACCTCGATCAGGCTGCTGCGCTTCTGAAAGTCGTACACGCCCAGCGGCGACGAAAAGCGCGCCGTGCCGCTGGTGGGCAGCACGTGGTTGGGGCCGGCGCAGTAGTCGCCCAGGCTCTCGCTGGTGTAGGCGCCGAGGAAGATCGCGCCAGCGTGGCGCAGCAGCGGCTCCCACTGGTGCGGGTCGCGGCTGGAGACCTCCAGGTGCTCGGGCGCGATGCGGTTGCTGATGGCGCAGGCCTCTTCCATGTCCTTGGTGAGGATCAGCGCGCCGCGGCCGTTCAGGCTCTTGGCGATGATCTCGGCGCGCGGCATCTCGGGCAGCAGGCGGTCGATCTCGCGCTGCACGGCTTCGATGTAGGCGGCATCCGGGCACAGCAGGATGGACTGCGCCAGCTCGTCGTGCTCGGCCTGGCTGAACAGGTCCATCGCCACCCAGTCGGGCGGCGTGCTGCCGTCGGCCAGCACCAGGATTTCGCTGGGGCCGGCGATCATGTCGATGCCGACCAGGCCGAACACGCGCTTCTTGGCGCTGGCCACGTAGGCGTTGCCGGGGCCGGTGATCTTGTCGACCTTGGGCACGGTGGCCGTGCCGTAGGCCAGCGCGGCCACGGCCTGGGCGCCGCCGATGGTGAAGGCACGGTGCACGCCCGCCACGTAGGCGGCGGCCAGCACCAGCGGGTTCTTGGCCCCCTGCGGCGTGGGCACGACCATGATGATGTCCTGCACGCCCGCGACATGCGCGGGGATGGCGTTCATCAGCACGCTGCTCGGGTACGCGGCCTTGCCGCCGGGCACGTAGATGCCCACGCGGTCCAGCGGCGTGACCTTCTGGCCCAGCAGCGTGCCGTCCTCGTCGCGGTAGCTCCAGCTCTCGCCGCTGGCCTTCTTTTGCGCCTCGTGGTAGCTGCGCACGCGGCGGGCGGCAGCCTCGAGCGCGTCGCGCTGCGCGGTGGGCAGGCCGTCGAAGGCGGCCTTGAGCTCGTCCTGCTTCAATTCGAGCGCGGCCATGCCGGCGGCCTGCAGGCCGTCGAAGCGGGCGGTGTAGTCGAGCACGGCGGCGTCGCCGCGCTGCTGCACATCGGCCAGGATCTCGGCCACGCGCTGCTCGATGGCGGCGTCGGTGTCGGCGCTCCAGTGCAGGCGCTCGGCAAAGGCGGCCTCGAAGCCGGCGTCGGCGGTGGACAGGCGCAGGGGTTGGGCTTGGAATGTCATGCTGTTCTCCCCTCAGGCCGCGTTGCGTGCATCCACCCCTTGCGCGAAGGCGTGGATGATGCGGCGCAGCCGCTCCTGCTTGAGCTTGAGCGAAGCCTGGTTGACCACGAGGTGCGAGCTGATGTCGATGATGTGCTCGACTTCCTTGAGGTTGTTGGCCTTGAGCGTGTTGCCGGTCGAGACCAGGTCGACGATGGCGTCGGCCATGCCGGTCAGCGGCGCCAGCTCCATGCTGCCGTAGAGCTTGATCAGGTCCACGTGCACACCCTTGCGCGCGAAGAACTCGCGGGCGATGGTGGTGTACTTGGTGGCCACGCGCAGGCGCGCGCCGCGCTGCACGGCCTGGGCGTAGTCGAAATCGTTGTGCACGGCCACGCTCACCCGGCACTTGGCGATCTGCAGGTCCAGCGGCTGGAACAGCCCGCCGCCGCCGTGCTCGAGCAGCGTGTCCTTGCCGGTCACGCCCACGTCGGCACCGCCATAGGCCACGTAGGTGGGCACATCGGTGGCGCGCACCAGCACCACGCGCACGTCGGCCTGGTTGGTGGGCAGGATGAGCTTGCGCGATTTCTCGGGGTCTTCGAGCACCTCGATGCCGGCGGCGGCCAGCAGCGGCAGGGTTTCGTCGAAGATGCGGCCCTTGGACAGGGCCAGGGTGATCATGCTGGAAGTGGTCATTGCTGTGCGGCCCATTCTGCGGGCGTGAGCGTCTTCATGGAGAGCGCATGCACCTCGTCGGTGTGCATCTTCTGGCCCAGCGTGGCGTAGACCAGCTGGTGGCGCTGGATCAGCCGTTTGCCCTCGAACGCGGGCGACACGATGGTGGCGAACCAGTGGCGGCCATCGCCTTCGAGCGCGATGTGCTCGCAGGCCAGGCCGGCGCTGATGATGCTTTGGAGTTCGTCTGCGGTCATATATTTATGCCAAATCGGGCTCTGGCGCCCGTCCATCAAGCGCCAGCAGCTATCATTTTCAATTACGGATCTTGTACCCGGTGCGCAGCAGGTGCACGGCCAGGCCGCTGACCACCAGCCACGCGCCGCCCACGATGGCCAGACTCAGCCACGGCGAGACGTCGCTCTGCCCGAAGAAGCCGTAGCGGAAGCCGTCGATCATGTAGAAGAACGGGTTCAGGTGGCTCACCTTCTGCCAGAACGGCGGCAGCGAATGGATGGAGTAGAACACGCCGGACAGGAAAGTCATCGGCATGATCAGGAAGTTCTGGAACGCGGCCATCTGGTCGAACTTGTCGGCCCACAGCCCGGCGATCAGCCCCAGCGTGCCCAGCAGCGCCGCGCCCAGCAGCATGAAGCCCAGCGCCCACAGCGGCGAGGCGAACTGCGGCGGCGCGAAGAACAGCGTGACCAGGTACACGCCCAGCCCCACGGCCAGCCCGCGCACCACGGCCGCGCCCACGAAGGCGAAGAACCAGGCCCAGTGCGACAGCGGCGTGAGCAGGATGAACACCAGGCTGCCCATGATCTTGCTCTGCACCAGGCTGGACGAGCTGTTGGCGAAGGAGTTCTGCAGCACGCTCATCATCACCAGCCCCGGCACCAGGAAGGCGGTGTAGCCCACCGAGCCGAACAGCGTGATGCGCCCTTCCAGCACATGGCCGAAGATCAGCAGGTAGAGCACGGCGGTGAGCACGGGCGCGGCGATGGTCTGGAAGCTGACCTTCCAGAAGCGCAGCACCTCCTTGTAGAACAGGGTCTGCCAGCCACTCATCATGGTGCTCATCGCCCGACTCCTTCCGGGCCCAGCTGCGCGGCCGCGTGGCTCACGCCCGCGTCGCGCGCCATCACCTGCAGGAACACGTCCTCCAGGTCGGCGCGGCGGATCTCCAGGTCCTCCACCGCGACGCCGCGGGTGCGCAGGCGCGCCAGCATGTCCTCGACGGCCTGCGAATCGGCCGCCGGCACCTGCACGATGCGGCCGGTGACGCGGCTGATGGCCGCCAGCTCGGGCGGCAGCGCCGCGTCGGTCTTGAACTGCAGCACGTTGGCGGAGCTGCCCTGCAGCAGCTCGGCCATGGTGGACAGCGCCACGATGTTGCCCGAGCGCAGCATGGCGATGCGGTTGCACAGCGCCTCGGCCTCTTCGAGGTAATGGGTGGTCAGCAGCACCGTATGGCCTTGCTTGTTGAGGCGCGAGACGAACTGCCACAGCGTCTGGCGCAGCTCCACGTCCACGCCGGCGGTGGGCTCGTCGAGCACGATGATCGGCGGCTTGTGCACCAGCGCCTGCGCGACCAGCACGCGGCGCTTCATGCCGCCCGACAGCTGGCGCAGGTTGGCGTTGGCCTTGTCGGCCAGGCCCAGGCTTTCGAGCAGCTCGTCGATCCAGTCGTCGTTGTTCTTGACGCCGAAATAGCCGGACTGGATGCGCAGCGACTCGCGCACGTTGAAGAAGGGATCGAACACCAGCTCCTGCGGCACGATGCCGAGCTTGCGGCGCGCCGCGGCATAGTCGCCGCGCACATCGCTGCCCAGGACCTTGACCGAGCCGCTCGTGGCCCGCGCCAGGCCGGCGAGGATGCTGATCATCGTGGTCTTGCCCGCGCCGTTCGGCCCCAGCAGGCCGAAGAACTCGCCTTCGGCGATGTCCAGGCTCACCTGGTTCAGGGCCTGGAACGGGCCCCTGGCGGTGGGATAGATCTTGGAGACGGATTGGAAGGAGACGGCGGACATGAGTCGGGGATTGTAGGGCGAACGCCGCGGGCGTGCTGGCGCCGGGGCGCCATCAAATCAGGAGCTGCTGGCGCTTATCCCGTCTGGTTTTCAAAGCAATAAGAGCTGCAATCCGGCGTCCATCAAGCGCTAGCCGCTCCTGTTTTTAGATCTGCAGCAATCCGTCCACGCCATACAGCCGCGCCAGCGTGGCCACGGTGTGCGGCGCCTGCCTCACCGCGAACGGGCGGCCGGCGGCCAGCGCGTCGCGCCGGCACTCCAGCAGCACGGCGATGGCCGACGAATCGAAGCTGGCGAGCGCCGACGCATCGACCTCGACCGCCGCCTGCGCGGGCAAGGCGGCCATGGCCTGCTGCAGCTGGCGCAGCGCGGCGCCGGCCTGGGCCTGGGTCAGGGTGGCCGGCAGGGCCAGCGCGGAATCCATCGCGGTCACGCTAGGCAAGCTGGCTCAGCGGGCCGGCACCGGCGCCGGCGCGGTCGCGTTGGCCTTGTTGCGGGCGACGATCGAGTCGATCAGGCCCTGCACGCCCTTGGTGTTGATCTCTTGCTGGAACTGGTTGCGGTAGGTCTCCACCATCCACACGCCCAACACGTTGATGTTGTAGATCTTCCAGCCAAAGCCCTGGCCCGGGGTCTTCTCCAGGCGGTAGTCGAGCTGGATCGGGTCGCCCCGGCCCAGGATCTCGGAGCGCACCAGCACCTCGGTGTCGGCCGGCTGCATGCGCACCGGCTTGACACTGATGGTCTGGTCGCCCACCTGGTGCAGCGCGCCCGCATAGGTGCGCACCAGCAGCTTCTTGAACTCGTCCTGCAACTGCTGCTGCTGCGACGGCGTGGCGGTGCGCCACTTGGGGCCCACGGCGGCCGCCATCATGCGGCGGAAGTTGACGTTGGGCATGACCTCGGAGTCGACATAGGAGGTGATCTTGCTCACGTCGCCGCCGCGGATGGCCTGGTCGGTCTTGAGCGTGTTCAGCACCTTGTCGGAGAGCTGGCGGATCATCTCGTCGGGCGCCAGGTCGGCGGCCTGCGCGAGCGTGGCGCCCATCAGGGCCGCACCGGCGGCGGTGCTGGCCAGGATACGGATCCAGAAGCGTCGGTTCATCATGTTCTTGTCCTTTCTCGGGCTCGCGCGCTCGGCGCGGCCATGCATGGGTTTCAGTGCCTGAGGCGCAGGGCCGGGGGCTCGGCGATCGGGGCGGTGCCCGGCTCGGGCGCCGACTCGTTGGCCCAGTCGCGCTCGTCGCCGTACTCGGGCTGCGCCGCCTGCTGGCGCACCTGCAGGTAGGCGTCGCGGGTGAAGCTGTACTTGTCGAGCGCTGCGGTCTCGATCAGCGAGGTGGCGCCCAGCAGGTTGGCGCGGGTGTTGACGATGCGCAGCGCATACAGCGAGTTGCGGGCCGAGATCGGGTCCACATAGCCCACCAGGTCGCCGTGCCAGTCGGCCACCATGCCCACCGAATCGCGCACGGTCGAGGGGCCGAGCAGCGGCCAGACGATGTACGCGCCGGAGGGCATGCCCCAGCGCGCCATGGTCAGGCCGAAGTCGGTCTTGTGGCGGTCGATGTTCGCCTCGGAGGCGATGTCGATCAGGCCGCCCAGGCCGAACACCGTGTTGGTGGTGAAGCGCACCATGCTGTTGTAGGCGGCCTCGCCCTTGAACTGCAGCGCGTTGTTCACGAACGACCACAGGTCGCCCAGGTTCGAGAAGAAGTTGGTCACCCCGGTGCGCACCGGCGACGGCATCACGTTCTTGTAGCCGGTGGCCACGGGCTCGAGCACCGCTCGGTCGACCGCGTCGTTGAAGCCGAACATGGCCCGGTTGTAGGGCTCCAGCGGGTCGGCCGGGTTGGCATTGGGGCCGGTGGCGCAGCCGGCCAGCAGTGCCGTGCCCAGCACCAGCGCCGGGGCGGCGGCCCATCGGGGCAGAGTGGTAGATGTTGTTGTCATGGTTGTTCTCATCGTTGCGCCGTTCACTGGCCGGCCTCGGGCTTGGGAGACGCCCCGCCCTCGGCCTTGCCGTAGAGGAACTGGCCAATCAGATTTTCCAGCACCACGGCCGATTGCGTCGAGGTGATCACATCGCCCTGCGCGAGGTTTTTCTCGTCGGCGCCGGCGATCACGCCGATGTACTGGTCGCCCAGCAGGCCGCTGGTGAGGATCTGGAAGGAGCTGTCCTTGGGGAAGGCGAACTGCTTGTTCAGCTCCAGTTGCACGTCGGCCTGGAAGGTCTTGTCGTTGAAGCCGATGGCCTTGACGCGCCCCACTCGCACGCCGGCGCTGCGCACCGCAGCCTGGGGCTTGAGCCCGCCGATGTTGTCGAAACGCGCCGTGACCGTGTAGCCGGTGCTGAAGTCCAGCGTCAGCAGGTTCGCGGACTTGAGCGCCAGGAACCCCAGCGCCGCCAGCCCCAGCAGGACGAAGAGGCCAACCCAGACATCGCTCTTGGATTGCTGCATAGATCTTTCCTTATTTATCCTTAGCGCCAAACATCACCCACATCGCCTGAAACTGCCACGGCCCATCCGCGGGACGGCCAGCCAGGGCCGCCCCGCAGCAAAGGCCGTCGTCCCCTTGGGGGGAAGGAGCGAAGCGACATAGGGGGGGTCCATTCATATAGTGAACATCATCGCGGTGAGCAGGAAGTCCAGCCCCAGCACCGCCAGCGACGCCATCACCACGGTCTTGGTGGTCGCGCGCGACACGCCCTCAGGCGTGGGCTTGGCCGCATAGCCCTGCAGCAGCGCCACGAAGGTCACGGTGACGCCGAAGACAAAGCTCTTGACCACGCCGTTGCCCAGGTCGCGGAACACGTCCACGCCGAATTGCATCTGGCCCCAGAAGGCGCCGCCGTCCACGCCGATCAGCACCACACCGACCACCCAGCCGCCGATCACGCCCACAGCGCTGAACACCGCGGCCAGGAGCGGCATCACGATCACGCCGGCCCAGAAGCGCGGCGCCAGCACGCGGTGCACCGGATCGACCGCCATCATCTCCATCGCGCTGAGCTGCTCGCCCGCGCGCATCAGGCCCACCTCGGCGGTGAGCGAGGTGCCCGCGCGCCCGGCGAAGAGCAGCGCCGTCACCACCGGCCCCAGCTCGCGCAGCAGGCTCAGCGCCACCATCAGGCCCACGGCCTCGGCCGAGCCGTAGCGCTGCAGGATGTAGTAGCCCTGCAGCCCGAGCACGAAGCCCACGAACAGGCCCGAGACGCCGATGATGGCCAGCGAGTAGTTGCCGAGGAAGTGGATCTGCTCGCGCAGCAGCGCGCTGCGGCGCAGCACGTAGCCGATGGACGCCAGCAGGCGCAGGAACAGCCGCGTGGCCTGGCCCATGTCGGCCAGCTGGCGGCGTATGCCGAAGCCGATGGCGGCGGGGTGGTACCACGGCATCAGCGGCCTCCCTGGTTGGCCTGAGCCGCGCCGACGCCGGCCGCGCCGCTGCCGGCCGCGCCGAATTCCTGCTCGAGCGTGGGCGCAGGGTAGTGGAACGGCACCGGCCCCTCGGGCAGCGCGTTGACGAACTGGTGCACCAGCGGATCGCTGCTGGCGCGCACCTCGTCGGGCGTGCCCTGCGCGGCGACCACGCCCGCGCCCAGGATGACCACCTGGTCGGCGAGGCGGAAGGTTTCCTCCACATCGTGCGAAACGATGATGGTGGTCAGCCCCAGGGTGTCGTTGAGCTGGCGGATCAGTTGCGCCGAGGTGCCCAGCGAGATCGGGTCCAGCCCGGCGAAGGGCTCGTCGTACATGATGAGTTCGGGGTCGAGCGCGATCGCCCGCGCCAGCGCCACGCGCCGCGCCATGCCGCCCGAAATCTGTGAGGGCCGCAGGTCGCGCGCGCCGCGCAGGCCGACGGCGTGCAGCTTCATCAGCACGATGTCGCGCACCAGCGGCTCGGGCAGGTCGGTGTGCTCGCGCAGCGGGAAGGCCACGTTCTCGAACACGCTCATGTCGGTGAACAGCGCGCCGAACTGGAACAGCATGCCCATGCGGCGCCGCGCCGCGTAGAGCTGCGCCTGGTCCATGGTCGTCACGTCCTGGCCGTCGAACAGCACCTGGCCGGACTGGGCCCGTTCCTGCCCGCCGATCAGGCGCAGCAGCGTAGTCTTGCCGCCGCCCGACGCACCCATCAGGGCCGTGACCTTGCCGCGCGGAATCTGAAGCGACAGCTCGCGCAGGATCGTGCGGTCACCATACCCGAAGGTGACATTGCGCAGTTCGACCAGAGGGGACAAGGTGGAATTCGACATAAAAATGCCGGGCAGAACACCGGCTGGCAGCATCATACGGTATCGCCCTTGGGGCAAATGTATAGATACGTAGAACGCTGTGGTGTGTCTGGCAAGCATCAGCAAACATACATGTATGTATTTATAACACCCCGATGACAGGGCCGCCGGCGGGCTGGCCATATCCCCGGGGATTGTTGTCATTCATGCACAATAGCCCGCGACAGCCCCTCCTCCCTCTTGTTTGCATGCCTGCTTTCTCCTACGAAGTTCTCGACGCCCAGGGCCAGACCCGCAAGGGCATGATCGAAGCCGACACCGCCAAGGCCGCGCGCAGCCAGCTGCGCGCCCAGGCCATGGTGCCGCTGTCGGTGGAGCCGGTGGCGGCGGGCGGCGCAGCCGACGGCAGCGGCGGGCGGCGCTGGCAGCGCGCGGTGTTCAACGCCACGGGCCTGGCGGTGTGGACGCGCCAGCTCGCCGGCCTGCTGGGCTCGGGCCTGCCGCTGGAGCGGGCGCTCACCGCGCTGATGGAGGAGATCGACCACGAGGGCCAGCGCCAGTTGGTGGCCAGCCTGCGCGCCGAGGTCAACGGCGGCTCGACCTTCGCCAAGGCGCTGGCGCTGTACCCGGCGGATTTCTCGGCCATCTACCGTGCGGTGATCGACGCGGGCGAGCACAGCGGCCACCTGGGCGAGGTGCTGAGCCGGCTGGCCGACGACCTGGAGGAGCGCGAGCAGTTGCGCAACAGCCTGATCGGCGCGGCGCTGTACCCGGCCATCGTCACCTGCTTCGCCTTCGTGGTGGTGATGGTGCTGATGAGCTACGTGGTGCCGCAGGTGGCCGAGGTGTTCGCCGGCACCAAGCATGCCTTGCCCATCCTGACCCGCGTGATGCTGGCGCTGAGCGAGCTGATCCGCCACTGGGGCTGGCTGGCGGCGCTGGTGGCGGTGCTGGCGCTGGTGGCGCTGCGCGTGGCACTGCGTCAGAGCGACGTGCGCCGCCGCTACGACGCCGCCTGGCTGCGCCTGCCGGTGCTGGGCCGGCTGGCGCGCAACTACAACGCGGCGCGCTTCGCGTCCACGCTGGCCATGCTGAGCAATGCCGGCGTGCCCATCCTCAAGGCCCTGCAGGCCGCGGCCGACACGGTGAACAACCAGGCCATGCGCCACGACGCGCTGGACGCGCTGGACATGGTGCGCGAGGGCGCGCCGCTGGCCTCGGCGCTGGCGCAGAAGAAGCGCTTTCCGGCGCTGCTGCCCATGTTCGCCCGGCTGGGCGAACAGACCGGCGAGCTGCCGCAGATGCTGCAGCGCGTGGCGACGCAGCTGTCCGGCGAGGTCCGGCGCCGCGCGATGCGGCTGGCCACGCTGCTGGAGCCACTGCTCATCGTGGGCATGGGCCTGGTCGTGGGCGTGATCGTGATGGCGGTGCTCATGCCCATCATCCAATTGAACCAATTCGTGCGCTAGCGCTTACCACATAATCGCTAGCAGCTATCAAAATAAAAGCATATGGCTCCCACGCTCGACAACAAACTGGTCGTTGCGATCTCGTCCCGCGCGCTGTTCGACTTCGAGGAGGAGAACCGCCTCTTCGAGCAGGGCGACGAGCACGCCTATGTCCAGCTCCAGCTGCAGCGCCTGGACGTGCCCGCGCCGCCCGGCGTGGCCTTCTCGCTGGTGCGCAAGCTGCTGGCCTTCAACCAGGGCGGCGCGCAGAAGGTCGAGGTGGTGCTGCTGTCGCGCAACGACCCGGTCAGCGGCATGCGGGTGTTCCGCTCGTGCCATGCGCACGGCCTGGCCAGCGTGCAGCGCGGCGTGTTCACGCAGGGGCGCGACCCGTTCCGCTACCTGCGGCCGCTGGGCGCGCACCTGTTCCTGTCGGCCAACGCCGACGACGTGCGCCAGGCGCTCGCGCTGGGCTACCCGGCCGCGCGCGTGCTCACCGAGTCGATGCCCGCGCAGGCCAGCCACCCCGACGAGGTGCGCATCGCCTTCGACGGCGACGCGGTGCTGTTCTCGGACGAAGCCGAGCGCATCTACCAGGCCAAGGGGCTGGACGAGTTCCAGCGCCACGAGACCGAGCATGCCGCGCGCCCGCTGCCGGACGGCCCGTTCAAGCCGCTGCTGGCGGCGCTGCACCGGCTGCAGAGCGAGAACCATAGTTCCATGCGCATCCGCACCGCGCTGGTCACGGCGCGCAGCGCGCCGGCCAACGAGCGTGCCATCCGCACGCTGATGGACTGGAACATCGGCATCGACGAGGCGATGTTCCTCGGCGGTCTCTCGAAGGGCGAGTTCCTGCGCGAGTTCGAGCCCGACTTCTTCTTCGACGACCAGACCGGCCATGCCAGCTCGGCCGCCCGCCATGTGCCGGCCGGCCATGTGAGCAGCGGCGTGGCCAATACCGCGCATCCCAAATAGAGCCCATAACAGCTGGCCACTAGCCCGCATGCACACCCCCTCCAATAATCCGGCGACCTACAACCCCGAGACACGGAGAAGCATATGCAATGCAAATGGAAAATGGGCCTGGTGGCGGTATCGGCCGCCCTGCTGAGCGCCTGCGGCGGCGGTGGTGACTCCAGCTCGTTGAGCTTCTTCGTCACCAGCAGCAACCCGGGCAAGGGCGGCGACCTGGGCGGCCTCGCGGGCGCCGACTCCCACTGCCAGCAACTGGCCGCCAATGTCGGCGCGGGCTTCAAGACCTGGAAGGCCTACCTCAGCACCACGGCCACCGACACCGCAGCGGCCGTCAATGCCCGCGACCGCATCGGCCACGGCCCCTGGGTCAATGCCAAGGGC
This sequence comes from Comamonas humi, assembly GCF_054782535.1. NCBI lineage: Bacteria > Pseudomonadati > Pseudomonadota > Betaproteobacteria > Burkholderiales > Comamonadaceae > Comamonas > Comamonas humi. The sequence goes on from NZ_BAAGSH010000007.1 coordinate 558,192, forward strand.
GTGACCGTGGCCACCAGCGTGGACGACCTGCACAGCGCCAACGCCAAGCTCGGCAAGACCACCTCGCTGACCGAAAAGGGCGAAGAGGTCAACGGCTTCGGCGACAACCCCAACCGCCACGACATCCTGACCGGCTCGCGCCCGGACGGCACCGCCTTCGCGCCGCTGGCAGGCACCGATCGCACCTGCCGCAACTGGACCCTCGGCGAAGGCGGCTCGGCCATCGTCGGCCACCACGACCACCTGGGCACCAACCCCGACCCGGTGGCCAATGCCTCGTGGAACTCCTCGCACGGCACGCGCGGCTGCAGCCTGCCCCAGCTGGCCCAGAGCGGCAGCGCGGGCTTCTTCTACTGCTTCGCGGCCAACTAAGCTCATCGAACCATCCGCGGCTCCGCCGGAGTCCGCTTCACTCCCCTGTCGGCAGCGCAGCCCGGCCAGGGGATTTTTTTATGGGCGCTTGATAGGGCACTTATCCGGGCCGGAATGAAAAAACGGCCCCGAGGGGCCGTTCGCCTGCCATGGGCCGCCTCGGTCGGGCGGCGCCGGCCTTCAGTCGGCTTGGATGTTGTTGGCCTTCACCACGTCGCCCCACAGCTTGTACTGCGCGCGGGTCATGGCGCCGAGCTGCTCGGCCGTGCCGCCGCCGGGCTCGTCGCCGCGCTCCAGGATGCTCTTGACCACGGCCGGGTCCTTCAGCGAGGTGTTGACCGCGGCATTGGCCTTCTTGACGATCTCGGGGCTCAGGCCCGGCGGGCCGTACAGGCCGATGAAGGAGATGATCTCGAAGTCCTTGACGCCGGCCTCGGCGCCGGTGGGCACGGTCGGCATGCTGGCCACGCGCTTGGCGCTGGTCACCAGGATGGGGCGCAGCTGGCCCGACTGGATGTAGGGGATGACCACCGAGGTGGCGTCGAACATGGCGTCGAGCCGGCCTGCCATCAGGTCGACCATGGCCGGGCTGCTGCCCTTGTAGGGGATGTGGTTCATCACCGGGCCGCCCATGCGCTCGCGCAGCAGCTCCATGGTCACGTGCACCAGCGAGCCCGCGCCGCCCGTGCCGTAGTCGATGCCCTTGCCGTCCTTGGCGCGCTTCTTGACCTCGGCCACGAACTGCTCGTAGTTCTTGATCGGCGACTTGGCCGGCACGGCCAGCACCAGCGGCGACTGCAGCAGCGTGACGATGGGCGTGAACTTCTGCGGATCGACGATGCCGAGCTTGGAATAGACGTGGGGCGTCACGGTCATCGAGCCGTTGCCCACCAGCAGCTTGTAGCCGTCGGTCGGCGCGCGCATCACCTCGACCGAGGCGATATTGCCGTTGACGCCCGGCTTGTTGTCGATGACCACGCTGCCGCCCAGCGCCGTGGGCAGGGTGTTGGTGAGCACGCGGCCGGCAAAGTCGGTCTGCCCGCCGGGCGGAAAGCCCACCAGCAGCGTGACGGGCTTGGCCGGCCAGTTGGCCTGGGCCAGGGCCGGCAGCGCCAGGGTGCCGGCACCGGCGGCCAGCAGGCCCAGCAGCGCACTGCGGCGGAAGGTGGAAAAGCGCTTGGAAGGGGAACGCATGGGAAAAGTCTCCTCAGGTGGTTTTTCGAAGGGAATCAGGCGAACTTGTTGACGGCTTCCCACAGCCCGTTGATGTAGACGGCGCCCAGCGCCCGGTCGTACAGGCCGTAGCCGGGCTTGCCGGTCTCGCCCCAGATCATGCGGCCATGGTCGGGACGGAAATAGCCGTCGAAGCCCACGTCGTGGTAGGCCTTGACGATGGCGGCGATGTCGAGCGAGCCGCAGTCCGAGTGGTGCGCTGTCTCCTCGAAGTCGCCGTCGGGCGTGATCTTGACGTTGCGGATGTGGGCGAAATGGATGCGCCCCTGGCCGCCGAACTCGCGCACCAGCGCCTCGACGTTGTTCTGCGGCCCCGCGCCCAGCGAGCCCGAGCACAGCGTCAGCCCGTTGGCCGGCGTATCGGCGATGGCAAGGATGCGCGCCAGGTCGTCACGGTCCTTGACGATGCGCGGCAGGCCGAAGATGGGGCGCGGCGGGTCGTCGGGGTGGATGGCCATCTTCACGCCGGCCTCCTCGGCCACCGGGATGATGGCCTGCAGGAAGTACTCCAGGTGCTGCCAGAGCCGGTCGGCATCGACCTCGCGGTACTCGGCCAGCAGCGCCTGCAGCTCGCCGGTCTTGTAGCTCGAATCCCAGCCAGGCAGCGCGATGCCCTGGCTTACGTCGATCTCCTCGACCTCCTTGGTACTGAAGGCCAGGCAGGTCGAGCCGTCCTCCAGCACCTTGGCCAGCTCGGTGCGCGTCCAGTCGAAGACAGGCATGAAGTTGTAGCAGATCACCTTGATGCCGGCGGCGCCCAGGTTGCGGATGTTCTGCTGGTAGTTGGCGATGAGCCGCTCACGCGAGGGCTTGCCGAGCTTGATGTCCTCGTGCACCGGCACCGACTCGACCACCTCGAACTGCAGGCCTGCGGCCTCGATGGTGGACTTGAGCGCCTGGATCTTGTCCATGGGCCAGACCTCGCCCACCGGCTCGTCGTAGATGGCCGAGACGATGTGCGTCATGCCGGGAATCTGGCGGATGTACTGCAGGCTGACCGGATCGGACGGGCCATACCAGCGGAACGACATTTTCATGCAGAAAGCTCCTGGAAGAAAACCGCTGCTTCGAGCGAAGTAACCGGTTTCAAAGGAGCAGATCAGACCAGATAGGACCCCAAATGTGAATCAGGGCGAACACCGATCCACAGGTGGCTTGACAAACGGGCCGCCAGGCCCGTTTGCCGGATCAGAACGACTTGACCACGCCCACCGTGATCGAGCGGCCCTGCAGCGGCGCCGCGTTCTTGATGAACGAGGTGTGGGCGTAGGCCAGCTTGTTGGTCAGGTTGTTCAGCCGCAGGTAGACCTGCCAGGGGCTGCCGTCGCTGGCCTGGCCGTGGTAGCTGACGCGCCAGTTCAACATGCCGTAGCCGGGCGTGGAGGTCTCGAAATCGGCCACCGTGTTCTGGCGCTTGACCAGCATCCACTCGGCCTCGGTGCGCCAGTGCTGCCACTGGCCGGCCAGGCGCAGGCCCACGCGCGCCGGCGCCAGGCGCGGGATGTGGCTGCCGTCGGCCAGGCGCGCATGCACCACGTCGCCCCACAGCGTGGCGCGCCAATTGGCGTCGATCTTCTGCTGCAGCTTGGCCTCCAACCCGGTGAAGGTGGCGGTCTGCTGGCTGTACTGCAGCAGCTGCAGGCCCTCCTGCTCGTCGACGGTGCGGCCGTAGACGTAGTTCTTGATGCGGTTGCGGTACAGGTTGACGCCGAAGGTGGTGTCGCCCGCCGTGCGCGCCAGGCCCACGTCGATATTCTGCGAGCGCTCGGCGCGCAGGTCGGGGTTGCCCAGCTCGTAGGTCGAGGTGGCCATGTGCAGGCCGCGCGCATACAGCTCCTCGGCGGTGGGCAGGCGGCTGGCCGAGGTGACGTGGGCCGTCAGCCGGTAGCCGGGCGCGAAGTTCCAGCCGCCGCCCAGCGAGGCCGAGGTGCCGCGGTGGCTGCGGTGCAGGTCGTCGTCCTGCGCGTCCACGGTCTGCCAGTCGTGGCGCAGCGCGGCTTCGGCGCTGAAGGCGCCGAAGCGCCGCTCTTCCAGCAAGAACACGCCGTGCTGGCGGGTGAGCGTGGGCTGCACATAGGCCTCCTCGCCATCAGCACGGAAGCGCCGCTGCATGGTCTCGAAGCCGAACACGCCGGTCCAGCCGGCCAGCGGCGCATGCACGGCCTCCACGCGCAGGTCGTGGGCGCGGTTGCGGAAGGCCGTGGCCACCTGGCCGTCCTCGACCTCGTCGTGGCGGTAGTCGGTGACGCCGCCGCGCACGCGCACGGCGGTGATGCCGTCGACCGGGTTGCGCCACTCCGAGCGTAGGTCGTAGCGCTCGCTGCGCATGTCGACCACGGGCACGTCGCCGGCGCCATGGCCTTCCTCGCCGTGGTCATGGCCGTCATGGTCGCCGCAGTGCAGGCTCAGGCCGTGGGTGTGGCAGCCCTCCAGGCTGTGGTTGTGGCCGGGCAGGCCGTAGTAGGCCGTCTGGCGCGTGTAGGCCAGGCCGATGTAGCCGCTGTCGCCGATCCACGACAGGCCGACGCTGCCGTTGTTGCCGCGCGAATGGCTGCCCTCGACCTTGCCGCCGCCGGGCCAGCCGCTGCCCACGCGGTAGTCGCCGGCGTCGCGTGCCATGCCCTCCACGTGGATGGCGAAGTGGCCGCTGCCGCCGGTCATGGACACCGCGCCGGCCGAGCCGGCACCGCCCGTGCCCGCGCGCAGCTCCACCTGGCCCTCGTAGCCCTTCTGCGGCACGGCGGTGGGGATCTTCTGGTCCAGCACGTTGACCACGCCGCCGATGGCGCCCGCGCCATACAGCAGCGCCGACGGGCCGCGCAGCACCTCGATCCGCTGCGACAGCATGGGCTCGGTGACCACCAGGTGGTCGGGGCTGACGGTGGAGGCGTCCTGCACGGCCGCGCCGTCGGACAGCACCTTGACGCGCGCACCATCCATGCCGCGGATGACGGGCCGGCTCGCGCCGGCGCCGAAATGCGTGGCCTGGATGCCGGGCTCGCCCGACAGCGTATCGCCCAGGTTGGCGCCGCGCCGCTGCAGCAGCTCGTCGCCCTCGAGCACCGAGGTCGGCGTGGTCATGTCCTGCACGCTGCGCGACAGGCCGCCGGCCTTGACGGTCACCTCGGCCAGGGCCGGCGTGCCGTCGCCAGCGGTGGCGGGTTCGGCCTGCGCCTGGGCCTGCACCGCAGAGGCCATGCACAGCAGCAGGGCCGCGCCGGCCACCGGCGTGAGCGCGGCGCGCCATGCGGGCCGGCGGGAGACGGAAGGGGAAACGGAAGAAAGAAAGGCAAAGGACTTCATGGAATGCGCCATCGGCCACGCACGGCGCGCCCTGCGCGCCCGGATGGCCGAAAATATGAATGAAAACTGCCACAAACGCTTATGCAGCAAGCGCAACCAGCTATCAAAACAGGAGTTGCACAAACGCTGCAGGGCTTGCGGTCAAGGGCCCGCGAGGCGCGGGCATTCCATGGGTCAGCGCGGCGGGCCGCGCGCGAAGAACAGCGCCGGGCTCTGGCGCAGCAGCAGCGCCTGGACGGACCAGGCGGCCTTGGCCACGAGCGGCGCCAGCGCCAGCGGCAGCGATGGGGCCGGCAGTGCCGTGCCCAGCGCCATCTGGTCGAAGAGCTGGCAGTCGGCCGACGAATGGCCGCTGAAGATGGGGGTGCGGGAGTCGGGTGCCTCGGCGGACTGTGCCGTGGGCGCATGGCTGCCGGCATGGTGCAGCACCTGGTGCATCAGGCCCAGCGTGGGCGTGAGCCACAGCATCAGGCACAGCCACAGCGCCATTCCCACCAGCCACGGCCGCGCCCGGCCCTGCGCCGGATGGCGCAGCCAGTCGATCAGCGGGGAGCGGTGGCGCAGCAGCATGGAGCCCGAGAATGCAGAAAGCAACGGGGCATTATCGTTGCATTTGCATGACGGCCGGGTTACAGGAAGCGCTCGAGCATCTTGCGCGAGGGCTTGTCGAGGCGGGTGGTGTCGGGGATCTTGTAGTTCACGCCATCAGCGGCAGCGATCAGCAGGTTGCGGCGGCCGTCCAGCTTGCGGATGTCCTCCTCGGCCTTGAGCGTCATGCGCGCCGTGCCGCGGTCGGTCTCCAGCTCCCACAGGCTGGGCATGGCATACGAGGACACGCTGACGATGCGCAGGATCTGCGGCACGAACTCACGCACCGCCAGGTCTTCGTCGAGCAGCGCGCGGGCCGCGGCATCGACCTGGTCGAGGTGGGCGATCCAGTGCTGCTCCTTGCCGTTCTCGCCCACCAGCGACAGGCCTTCCAGGGGGGCCGTGAGCGGAAAGGCGCGCACCGGCGTGACCACGGCGTGGCGACCGTCATCCAGTTGCAGGACGAGGCGGCCGAAGGTGTTGCGCGACAGGGGCAAAGGGGGCGTATTCACAGGCAGGTTCATGGTGCTTACTTCGCCTCGAAATGGGAGACCGGCGCGGGGGCCGCGGGCGGCTGGCTGTCGTAGGTCACGCCCGCGGCGCGGGCCGTGACCACGCCGGCGGCCTCGGCATCCTCCTCGGCGCGGCGCGCCTGGGCCTCGTACAGGCGCCAGTAGGCGCCCTGCTTTTCCATCAGCTCGTCGTGCGGGCCGACCTCGACGATCTCGCCGCGGTCCATCACCACCAGGCGGTCGGCCTTGCGCAGCGTGGACAGGCGGTGGGCGATGGCAATGGTGGTGCGGCCCTGCACCAGGTTGTCCAGCGCCTTCTGGATTTCCTTCTCGGTCTCGGTGTCCACGGCCGAGGTGGCCTCGTCGAGGATCAGGATGCGCGGGTCGATCAGCAGCGCGCGGGCGATGCTGATGCGCTGGCGCTCGCCGCCCGACAGGCCCTGGCCGCGCTCGCCCACCACCGAGTCGTAGCCCTGGGGCAGGCGCAGGATGAAATCGTGCGCATGGGCAGCGCGCGCCGCGGCCACGATCTCCTCGCGCGTCGCCTCGGGCTTGCCGTAGGCGATGTTCTCGGCCACCGTGCCAAAGAACAGGAAGGGCTCCTGCAGCACCAGGCCGATGTGGCGGCGGTAGTCGGTCACCGCGAAGCGGCGCACGTCCACGCCGTCGAGCTGCAGCGAGCCGTCGGTCACGTCGTAGAAGCGGCACACCAGGTTGACCAGGGTGCTCTTGCCCGAGCCGCTGTGGCCCACCAGGCCGATCATCTCGCCGGGGCGGATGTCCAGGTTCAGGTTCTTGATGACCGCGCGGCTGCCGTAGCGGAAGCTGATGTTGTCCATGCGCAGCGCGCCCTGCACCCGTCCGACCTTCACCGGGTTCACCGGATCGGGCACGTTGCTCACGTGGTCGAGGATGTCGAAGATGCGCTTGGCGCCCGCGGCCGCCTTCTGCGTGAACGAGACGATGCGGCTCATCGAATCGAGCCGCGAGTAGAAGCGACCGATGTAGGCGATGAACGAGGCCAGCACACCGACGGTGATGCTCTTGTGCGCGATCAGCCAGATGCCGAAGGCCCAGACCACCAGCAGGCCGATCTCGGTCATCAGCGACACGGTGGGAGTGAACAGCGACCAGGTGCGGTTGAGCTTGTCGTTGACCTCGAGGTTGTGCTGGTTGGCGGCGCGGAAGCGGTCGGCCTCGCGCTTTTCCTGGGCGAAGGCCTTGACCACACGGATGCCGGGGATGGTGTCGGCCAGCACGTTGGTCACCTCGGCCCAGACGCGGTCGATGCGCTCGAAGCCGGTGCGCAGCTTGTCGCGCACGGTGTGGATCAGCCAGGCGATGAAGGGCAGCGGCACCAGCGTGACCAGCGCCAGCCAGGGGTTGATGGAGAACAGGATGGCCGCCGTCATCAGCATCATCAGCACGTCGGTGGCGAAATCGAGCGCGTGCAGCGACAGGAACAGGTTGATGCGATCCGTCTCGGCGCCGATGCGGGCCATCAGGTCGCCGGTGCGCTTGCCGCCGAAGTAGTCCAGCGACAGCTTCATCAGGTGCTCGTAGGTGCTGGTGCGCAGGTCGGCGCCGATGCGCTCGGACACCAGCGACAGCGCATAGGTACGCGCCCAGCCCAGCCCCCAGGCCACCAGGGCCGACACCAGCAGCGCGCCCAGGTACATCGCCACCAGCATGGGGTCGATCTGCTGGCCGTTCTGGTAGGGGATCAGGATGTCGTCCATGATCGGGATCGTCAGGTACGGCGGCACCAGCGTGGCGGCCGTCGAGGCCAGCGTGAGCCCGAAGCCGGTGTACAGCAGTTTCTTGTACGGCTTGGCGAAGCGCCACAGCCGCAGCAGCACCCAGGTGGAGGTGTGCGGCGCCTGCTCGCGGGCGCAGGCCGGGCATTCGTCGGTGTCGGGCGGCAGCGGCGTGTTGCACACGGCGCACAGGGTTTCCTCCTCGCCGTCGGCATGGCGGTGGCCCCCCTCCAGCAGGTCCACCTGCTCGTCGAACTTCTGCATCAGCCGCAGGGCCTTGGTCTGCGCACCCAGCGTGAAGCGCCACAGGCCCAGGCGCCCGCCGGCGTCGGCCAGCTCCAGCGTGCCCACGCCGGCCTGGTCGATCAGGCTCAGCGCCAGGCCGGGGCGCAGCTCCCAGGCCGTCCAGGCGCCGTCGTCGGGCGACTGGGCCAGCAGGCGTTGCTGCGTCACCACAAGCTGGCCCTGGCCGAAGCGCAGCCCCTGGGTCAAGTCAACCTCCAGCAGGGCCAGCACGTTTTCCTGACTATCGAGTGGAACGGAGTTACCGCTGCCGGCAGACGAACCCGCCTGCACTGCCGGAACAACTTGAGATGAATGCTGCATTGATTTGCTTTTATTACGATCGTTTCGCACAGGCCCTTCGCGGCGCACGGGGCAGCCCCGCTCCGTCCTCCGCTGCGGCGGCGCCAATGCGCCATGACATCTTCACATTAACGCGCCATCCCAGGCTTACGCTGACAAATTGCCTCCGCCAGTCGCCCTGAGCGGCCTCAGGATGGGCACAATGTATATCCATTTGCCGAACCTCCACCGCCCTGCCCGGCGGTTTTTCGCAATCGCACACGATTTATGCCCACATTCAAAGACATCCAACTGCTGCGCACCACCTACCTGCGAGGCCCCAGCGTCTGGACCTACCGGCCCATCCTGGAGGTCTGGCTGGATCTGGGCGAGCTGGAGGACTACCCGTCCAACAAGATTCCCGGCCTGAACGAGCGCCTCACGGCCTGGCTGCCCGACCTGATCGAGCACCACTGCGGCGTGGGCGAGCGCGGCGGCTTCATCCAGCGCCTGGAAGGCGGCACCTGGATGGGCCATGTGCTGGAGCACGTGGTCATCGAGCTGCTGAACCTGGCCGGCATGCCCGCCGAGTTCGGCCAGACGCGCGAAGTCTCGCAGCGCGGCGTGTACCGCATGGTCTTCCGCTGCCCCGAGGAATCGGTGGCGCGCGTGGCGCTGGCCCAGGGCCATGGCCTGCTGATGGCGGCGATCAACGACCAGGCCTTCGACCTGAAGGCCGCGATCCAGGCCATCAAGACCGCGATCAACGACCGCTACCTCGGCCCCAGCACCGGCTCCATCGTCGACGCGGCCGGCGAGCGCCGCATCCCGCACATCCGCCTCAATGATGGCAACCTGGTGCAGCTCGGCTACGGCGCTGCGCAGCGCCGCATCTGGACGGCCGAGAGCGACCAGACCAGCGCCATCGCCGAAGGCATCGCGCAGGACAAGGACTTCACCAAGCGCCTGCTGACCTCGTGCGGCGTGCCCGTGCCCGAAGGCCAGATCGTGGCCAGCCCCGAGGAAGCCTGGGAAGTGGCGCAGGACATCGGCTTTCCGGTCACCGTCAAGCCCTCGGACGGCAACCATGCCCGCGGCGTGACGCTGGAGCTGCACCGCGAGGAAGACATCAAGGCCGCGTTCGCGCTGGCCGAGCCCGAGGGCTCGGACGTGATCGTCGAGAAATTCATCGACGGCGTGGAGCACCGCCTGCTGGTCGTCGGCGGCAAGGTGGTCGCCGCCACCAAGGGCGAGACCGTCAGCGTGCACGGCAATGGCCAGTCCACGCTGCGCGAGCTGGTGGCCGTGCTCAACCAGGACCCGCGCCGCGGCCCCGAGCAGGAATACCCGCTGGACTGGATCAACGTCGAGTCGGGCGCCGTCAAGCTGGAGCTGAACCGCCAGAACGTGACGCCCGACACCGTCATCGCCCAGGGCAAGGACATCCTGCTGCAGCGCAACGGCAACATGGCCATCGACTGCACCGACGACGTGCACCCCGACGTGGCCTACTACGCCGCGCTGGCCGCCAAGATCGTGGGCCTCGACATCGCCGGCATGGACATGATCCTCAAGGATGTCTCCCAGCCCATGAAGGGCCAGGGCGCGATCCTCGAAGTCAATGCCGGCCCCGGCCTGCTGATGCACCTCAAGCCCACCAGCGGCGCGCCGCGCCCCGTGGGCATGGCCATCGTCGACCACCTGTTCCCGCGCGCGGAAGAAGGCGCCGCCACCAGCACCGGTGCGGGCCGCATTCCCATCGTCGGCATCGTGGGCACGCGCGAGAACGCCTTCATCTCGCGCCTCGTGGGCTGGCTGCTGCAGCTGTCGGGCAAGCGCACCGGCGTGGCCTGCGGCGAAGGCATGTTCCTGGCCAACCGCCAGACGCAGACCAGCAACACGGCCCACTGGGCCGGCGCCCACCGCCTGCTGACCAACCGCCTGGCCGAGGCCGCGGTGATCCAGACCACCTCGCGCTCCATCCTCGAGGAAGGCCTGGCCTACGACCGCTGCCTGGTCGGCGTGGTGACCGACATGGACGGCTACGAGACCCTGGCCGACCACGACGTGCTGGAGCAGTCACAGATGCGCCGCGTGCTGCGCACGCAGATCGACGTGGTGCTCGACGAGGGCGCCGGCGTGCTCAACGCCGACATCGAGCAGGTGGCCGAACTGGCCGAGCTGTGCGATGGCGAAGTGATCCTCTACAGCACCGACAGCGGCAATGCCGCCGTCGCCGCGCACCGCCAGAACACCGAGGGCAAGCACGACGGCGGCCGCGCCGTGCTCATCAAGGACCAGCAGGTGGTGCTGGCCACCGGCCACCAGCAGCGCGTGCTGGGCCAGCTGGCGGCGCTGCGGCCCGTCAACGGCTTCGTGCCCGACACCCCGGCCCTGCTGGCGGCCATCGCCACCGCCTGGGCGCTGGACATCGCACCGGACCTGATCGCCGCCGGCATCAAGACCTTCGACTACCAGCCTGCCTGACCGCACCCCACGCAAAGAAAAATCATGGAAATCTCCCGCACCCGCGCCCTGCGCGGCCCCAATCTGTGGAGCCGCAACACCGCCATCGAATGCATCGTGCACTGCAGCGAGCCTGAACGCGACTACACGCGCCTCGACGGCTTCGAAGACCGGCTGCGCGCCCGCTTCCCGTCCGTGGGCCCGCTGCGCCCGCGCGGCTCGGAGCACCGTGTCTCCATGGCCCATGCGCTGGAAGCCGCCGCGCTCGCGCTGCAGACCCAGGCCGGCTGCGCCGTCACCTTCAGCCGCACGCACGAGACCGTCGAGACCGGCACCTACCAGGTCGTGGTCGAGTACGCCGAGGAGGCCGTGGGCCGCCGTGCGATGGAACTGGCCGAGCAGCTGATCGCCGCCACCGAGGCCAATGAGGCTTTCGACTCCGCCGCCGCCATCGCCGAACTGCGCTCGCTGGACGAGGACGAGCGCATGGGCCCGAGCACCGGTTCCATCGTCGAGGCCGCCCTGGTACGCGGCCTACCCTACCGGCGCCTGACGGCCGGCAGCATGGTGCAGCTGGGCTGGGGCGCCCGCGCGCGCCGCATCCAGGCCGCCGAGGTGGACCAGACCAGCGCCGTGGCCGAGTCCATCGCGCAGGACAAGGACCTGACCAAGCGCCTGCTGCACGCCGCCGGCGTGCCCGTGCCGCTGGGCCGCCCGGTGGACGGCACCGACGACGCCTGGGCCGTGGCCGAGGAAGTCGGCCTGCCCGTGGTCGTCAAGCCGCAGGACGGCAACCAGGGCAAGGGCGTGACGGTGAACATCACCACCCGCGCCCAGCTCAACGCCGCCTACGCCACCGCCGCCGAATACGGCGACGTGATGGTCGAGCGCTACCTGCCGGGCCACGACTTCCGCCTGCTGGTCGTCGGCGACCAGCTCGTGGCCGCCGCGCGGCGCGAGCCGCCCCAGGTCATCGGCGACGGCCAGCACACCATCCGCGAGCTGGTGGACATCGTCAACCAGGACCCGCGCCGCGGCTCGGGCCACGGCACGGCGCTGACCAAGATCCGCCTGGACGACATCGCCATCGCCCGCATCGCCGGCGAAGGCCTGGCACCCGAATCGGTGCCCGCGCCGGGCCAGCGCGTGGTGCTGCGCAACAATGCCAACCTCTCGACCGGCGGCAGCGCCACCGACGTGACCGACGATGTGCACCCCGAGGTGTCCGCCCGCGCCATCGAGGCCGCGCAGACCATCGGCCTGCACATCTGCGGCGTGGACGTGATCTGCGAGAGCGTGCTGCGCCCGCTCGAAGAGCAAGGCGGCGGCATCGTCGAGGTGAACGCCGCGCCCGGCCTGCGCATGCACCTGGCGCCCTCGTTCGGCAAGGCCCGCAACGTGGGCGTGCCCATGGTCGACCTGCTGTTCAGCCCGCACGACGACGGCCGCGTGCCGCTGGTGGCCGTGACCGGCACCAACGGCAAGACCACGACCACGCGCCTGATCGCCCACCTGTTCACCTCGCACGGCTGGCGCACCGGCATGACCAACACCGACGGCGTGTGGGTCAACGGCCGCCAGATCGACAGCGGCGACTGCTCGGGCCCCAAGAGCGCGCGCAACGTGCTCTTCCACCCCGAGGTCGATGCGGCCGTGCTCGAATGCGCGCGCGGCGGCATCCTGCGCGAGGGCCTGGGCTTCGACCGCAGCCAGGTCGCCGTGGTCACCAACGTGGGCGCGGGCGACCACCTGGGCCTGAACTACATCACCACCGTCGAGGACGTGGCGGTGCTCAAGCGGGTGATCGTGCACACCGTGGCGCCCACCGGCTACGCGGTGCTCAACGCCGCCGACCCGCACGTGGCCGCCATGGCCGGCAGCAGTTCGGGCAAGGTGATCTTCTTTGCCGCCGACCGGCACCATCCCGTCATGGCCACGCACCGCGCCCAGGGCAACCGCGTGGTCTACGTGGACGGCGACGCCATCGTCGCGGCCGAGGGCTCGTGGCGCGAGACCATCCCGCTGCGCGACATTCCGCTGACGCGCGGCGGCGCCATCGGCTTCCAGGTCGAGAACGTGATGGCCGCCGTGGCCGCGGCGTGGGGCGTGGGCCTGCCGTGGGACACGATCCGCCGCGGCCTGGCCGGCTTCGTCAGCGACAGCGACACGGTGCCCGGCCGCTTCAACGTGATGGACTACCGCGGCGCCACCATCGTCGCCGACTACGGCCACAACCCCGACGCGATCCAGGCGCTGATCCAGGCCGTGGAGGCCATGCCCGCCAAGCGCCGCAGCGTGGTCATCAGCGGCGCCGGCGACCGCCGCGACGAGGACATCCGCGTGCAGACCGAGATGCTGGGCAAGGCCTTCGACGACGTGGTGCTGTACCAGGACGCCGCGCAGCGCGGCCGCGCCGACGGCGAGGTCATCGCGCTGCTGCGCCAGGGCCTGCAGGGCGCCTCGCGCACCAGCTACGTGGCCGAGATCACCGGCGAGTTCATCGCCATCGACCACGCGCTGGCCCGCCTGCAGGAAGGCGACCTGTGCCTGGTACTGGTGGACCAGGTCGAAGAAGCGCTGGCCCACCTGCAGCGCCATGTGAACGGCGAGATCCAGTAAGACTGGCTATCAAAAACAGGAGCTGGTTGCGCTCAGGCAGCAAGGGCTTCAGATAGTTTTCTATTTGAAACCCTTGTATAGCAAGCGCTACCAGCTCTCTTTTTTTCAGGACACCCGATGCAAGCCTCTTTCCTCCGCACCGCCGCGGCCGCCCTGCTGTGCTGCGCCGCGCCCTGGGCCGCCGCGCAGACCGTGGGCTCGGTGGACACCGTCTTCAAGTGGATCGGCCCGGACCACAAGATCGTGGTCGATGCCTACGACGACCCGCTGGTCAAGGGCATCACCTGCTATGTCTCGCGCGCCAAGACCGGCGGCGTCAAGGGCGCGCTGGGCGTGGCCGAGGACCGCGCCGAGGCCTCGATCAGCTGCGTGCAGACCGGCCCCATCCACATCGACAAGCCGCTGAAGAAGCAGGACGAGGTCTTCAGCGAGCGCATCTCGCTGCTGTTCAAGCGCCTGCGCGTGGTGCGCATGGTCGACGCCGAGCGCAACACGCTGGTCTACATGACCTACTCCGACCGCGTGATCGAGGGCTCGCCACAGAACAGCGTGACGGCCGTGGCCGTGCCGCGCGAGGTGGCGATTCCGCTGCGCTGACGCGGGCCGCGCCCGCCAAAAAAACGGGCTCCATCGGAGCCCGTTTTTTCATCACGCCAGCTTGAAAGGCAGCTCCCGTAAGGTCTTGCCCGTCAGCTGCGCCACGGCATTGGCAAAGGCCGGCGCCAGCGGCGGCAGGCCCGGCTCGCCCATGCCCGTGGGCGCGTCGGCGCTGGGAACGACGTGCACGGCCACCGTGGGCATGTCGGTCAGGCGGGCCACGGTGTAGTCGTTGAAGTTGCCCTGCTCGACCACGCCGTCCTTGAAGGTGATGGCCGCGCCCGGCAGGCAGGTGCCCAGGCCCATCAGCGCGCCGCCCTGCACCTGGGCTTCGACGCTCTTGGGGTTGACCGCCAGGTTGCAGTGCACGCCGGCGGTGACGGCATGCAGCTTGGGCACGCCGTCCTGCACCGAGGCCTCGACCACATAGGCCACGACCGACTCGAAGGACTCGTGCACCGCCACGCCCCAGGCGCGGCCCTGCGCCAGCTGGCGCCTGCCGTAGCCGGATTGGTCCACCGCCAGCTTCAGCGCGGCGGCGTGACGCGGGTGCTTGCTGCCGAACTGCTTCATGCGGTACTCGACCGGATCCTGCTTGGTGGCGCGGGCGATCTCGTCGATCAGCGTCTCCATCACGAAGGCCGTGTGGGTCGAGCCCACGCTGCGCCACCACAGCACCGGCGCGTTCAGCACCGGATGGTGCACCGTCAGGCGCATCGGCAGGTCGTAGGGCTCCTTCATGCCTTCGACGGCGGTGCCGTCCACGCCGTTCTTGACCATGAAGCCCTCGAAGGCCGTGCCCTGGGCGATGGACTGGCCGACGATGACGTGGTCCCAGGCCAGCACCCGGCCTTGGTCGTCGAAGCCGATCTCGGCGCGGTGCAGGTGCATGGGGCGGTAGTAGCCGCCCTTGACGTCGTCCTCGCGGCTCCAGACCATGCGCACCGGCGCCTTTACGCCGGCCGCGCGCGCGGCCTTGGCGATCTGGCAGGCCTCGGCCACGTAGTCGCTGGTGGGCGTGGCGCGGCGCCCGAAGCCGCCGCCCGCCATCTGCACGTTCACGCGCACGTTCTTGGGCTCCACGCCGAGGATTTTCGCGGCCGTGGCGGCCTCCCAGCCCGGGGCCTGCGTGCCCAGCCACAACTCGGCCTGGGTGGCCGCGCCGGTACCGGTGAGGCGTACCGTGCAGTTCAGCGGCTCCATGGGCGTGTGCGCCAGGTAGGGGAAGACGTATTCCGCGCTGATCTTGCGCGGCGCGCCGGCGAGCCTAGAGACATCGGCGTCGTACTTGAGCGCGCCGGGCTTTTGCGCCAGCTCGCGGTACTGGGCGAGCTGCTGCGCAGAATCCAGCTTGCCGACGCCGGCGCTGTCCCACTCGATCTTGAGCGCATCGCGCCCCTGCTTGGCGGGCCAGTAGCCATCGGCCAGCACGGCCACGGTCTCGCCGCCGTGCACGCTGGGCACGCGCAGCACGGCGCGCACGCCCTTGATGGCCTTGGCGGCGCTGTCGTCAACCGACGCCGGCTTGCTGCCGAAGACTGGCGGGTGCGCGACCAGGGCGGTGAGCATGCCCGGCAGGCGGGTGTCGATGCCATAGGCCTGGTTGCCGCTGGACTTGGCGCGCGCATCGATGCGGCCGGTGGCCCGGCCGATAATGCGGAAGTCCTTCGGGTCCTTGAGCGCCACGGCCTGCGGCACGGGCAGCTTCATCGCGGCGTCGGCCAGCTCGCCGTAGCCGAGCTTCTTGCCGCGCGGGCCGATCACCTGGCCGGCCTGCGTGCGCAGCGTGTCGGCCGGCACGTTCCAGCGCTGGGCCGCGGCTGCCAACAGCATGGCGCGGGTGCGGGCGCCGAGTTCGCGGTACTGCGTGTACGAGTGCTTGAGCGCGGTCGAGCCGCCGGTGAGGTGCATGCCCATCACCGGGTCCACGTAGGCCGGATCGGCGTTGCCGTGCATGCTGCGCACCTTGGACCAGTCGGCGTCCAGCTCCTCGGCCAGCACCATGGGCAGGCCGGTCTGCACGCCCTGGCCGAAGTCCAGGCGGTTGATGGTGACGGTAACGATGCCGTCGCGGTCGATGCGGACGAACGCGGCCGGCTGCTGCGTGGGCTTGAGGCCCGCATTGCCGGCATTCGCGGCCTCGCCACCGGCCTGGGCCAGCACGGCAGCGGGAAAGGCCCCGAGCGCAAAGCCCGAGGCGGTGGCGATCTTGAGGAAACTGCGGCGCGACGGACTGCCGGCCGCGTCGGCCTCGTCCATCAGCGTGCGCAGGCCTTGCGGCATGTCGTGGAGCATGTCGGTGGTGATGTGCATGGTGCTTGCTCCTCGGGTCAGGCCAGGGTCTTGGCGGCGTCGTGGATGGCCGCGCGGATGCGCACGTAGGTGCCGCAGCGGCAGATGTTGCCGGCCATGGCGGCGTCGATGTCGGCATCGCTCGGCGCCTTGTTGCCCTTGAGCAGCGCGGTGGCGCTCATGATCTGGCCGCTCTGGCAGTAGCCGCACTGGGCCACGTCGTGGCGCACCCAGGCGTCCTCGACGGCCTTGCCCACCTTGTCGCCGGCCTGGGCCTCGATGGTGCTGAGCTTCTGCCCCTCGGCCGCCGAGATGGGCGTGATGCACGAGCGGATGGCCTGGCCGTTCAGGTGCACGGTGCAGGCGCCGCACATGGCCATGCCGCAGCCGAACTTGGTGCCCTGCAGGCCCAGCGTGTCGCGCAGCGTCCAGAGGATGGGGGTGGAGGGATCGACATCGACCGAGGTCGGCTTGCCGTTGAGGCTGAATTTCACAGGCATGGGGCGCTCTCTTTTTAGGTTGCAGGGCCCCGGCGGCACGCGTTGCGCGCGCGGGGGTGGCGAGCAGTGTGCCGCAGCGCGTTTGAAAGAAAAAGATAGCCTATCTATCTAAGTTATCAAGTTTTGCTTAACAATCGAGGCCATGAAGCCCGAGATCCTGGCCTCGCTGGCCGCCTTCGAGCAGGTGGCCCTGCACCGCAGCCTGACCTATGCCGCGCATGCGCTGGGCGTGACGCCGGCCGCGCTGTCGCAGACCATCAAGAAGCTGGAGGCGCGGCTGAACGTGCGCCTGTTCGAGCGCACCACGCGCAGCGTGAACCTGACCGAGGCCGGCCGCGCCTACCTGGAACGCGTGGCCCCGGCGCTGGCCAGCCTGCAGAGCGCCACCGAGGACCTGCAGACCAGCGCCGGCGTGGAAGGCGGCACGCTGCGCCTGACCCTGGCCCACCCCGCCGGCCGCGTGCTGGTCGAGCCGCTGCTGGCCGAATTCTTCGCCCGGCACCCGCACATCGCGCTGGAGCTGGTCTACGACGACGGCTTCGTCGACATCGTGCGCGAGGGGTTCGACCTGGGCATACGCATCGGCGATTCGCTGGAGGGCGACATGATCGCCGTGCGGCTGACGCACGCGTTCCGCATGTGCTGCGTGGCCACGCCCGCCTACCTGCAGGCGCACGGGCAGCCGCAGCACCCCGACGAACTGGCCGCGCACCGCTGCATCAACTACCGCATGCGCAGCAGCGGCGCGGTCTACAAATGGGAGTTCATGGTGGATGGCCAACTGACCGAACGCGCCGTGCATGGCCCGCTGGTGGTCAACCACTGGGAGGCCGGCCTGCGCGCCGCGCGCGACGGCATCGGCCTAACCATCGGCTGGAGCGAATCGCTGGCGCCGCTGCTGCACAGCGGCGAGCTGGTGGAGGTGCTGGCGCCGTACCGCGCGAGCTTTCCGGGCTTCTATGCCTACCACCCGCAGCGGGCGCACCTGCCGGTCAAGACCCGGGTGTTCCTCGACTTCCTCAAGCAGCGGCTGCCGGCCATGGCTGCATAAAAAGCATAGCTGCCAGCGCTCTCCATCAGCCATTTTCAATATTAAACATATTGAAGAATGACTAACAGCAAGCGCTAGCAGCTATCTTTTTAGACTACAGCATCGTCTCCAGCGCCACGCCGTCGCGCCCCGGATCGGCGCCGCCCTGCAGCTGGCCGCCGGCGATGCGGATGCCGTGCACCCAGCCTATGGTGTAGTTGTAGGGGTTGCGCAGCACCTCGTAGCCCTGCTCCTCCAGCACCCGCGTGGTGTAGCGCGGGATGCGGTTGCACACGTCGATGGCGTTGCTGGTGGACGAGAAGCGCGGCGCGGACACGGCCTGCTGCATGTCCATGCCGAAATCCAGCACGTTGACGATGGCCTGCAGCACGCCCATGGCGATCTGCGTGCCGCCGGGTGCGCCCAGCACGATCTCAGGCACCTCACCGTTGAACACGATGCTCGGGACCGACGAGGTGAAGCGGCTCTTGCCCGGCGCGATGCTGCCGGCGCGGCCCGGGCGCGGGTCGAACACGCCCATGCAGCCGTTGTAGAAGAAGCCCATGCCCGGCGTCACCACGCCCGAAGGCATGGCCAGCGAATGCGTCAGGGACACGCAGTTGCCGTCGCCGTCCACCACGCTCAGGTGCGTGGTGTCGCGCGGCACCACGGCGCCGGGGTTCACCCGCGCCACGCTGGCCTTGTGGCCGGCGCGGATGCGTTCGGCGGCCGCGCGCGCCCGGTCCTTGGACAACAGCTCGCCCAGCGGCACGTCGACGAAGCGCGGGTCGCCGATGAAACGGTCCTTGTCGGCGGTGGCCAGCTTCATGGCCTCGCACACGGTGCGGATGTATTCGGGCGTGTTGTGCCCCAGCGCGCCCAGGTCGAACTGCTCCAGCACGTTCAGCATCTGCAGCAGCATGGCGCCGCCGCCCGGGGGCTGGTTGGTGGTCACGCGCCGGCCGCGGTAGCTGCCTTCGAGCGGCGCCAGGCGCTGCACCTCGTAGCCGGCCAGGTCGTCCAGCGACACCAGCGCTCCCTGGGCCTGCAGGTCGGCCGCCATGCGCTCGGCCAGCGCGCCGGTGTAGAAGCAGTCGGCGCCGTCGGCGGCGATCTGCTCCAGCACCCGCGCCATGCCGGGGTTGGCCAGCGGCGTGCCGGTGGGCTTAGGGCTGCCGTCGGGCCGGCAGTACAAGGCCTTGCCCTCGGCGGAATGCCACAGCCGCTCGCGGTTGCTGACGCGGCCCATCGCGGCCTCGTCCATCCAGAAGGTGTACATGCCCGGACGCACGAAGAAGCCGTCCGCGGCCCAGCGGATCGCGGGCTCGACCACGGCCGCCCAGGGCAGCGAGCCATGGGCTTCGTGCATGCGCTGCAGCCCGCGCAGCGTGGCCGGCACGCCTATGGACTGCGGGCCGATGTCGTTGACCCGGCCCCGGAGCACGAAGCCGAAGCCGTCGCGCGCCTCGCCTTCGAGCAGGTGCTCCCACATGTCGGCACGCGCCGCGCGGGGTGCGGGAGAGTGGAAGTCGAAATACTCGTGCGCCCTGCCCGGCAGGTAGACCGCCGCGGTGCCGAAGCCGGCGATGCCGCACATCAGCGGATCGACCACCGTCTGCGCCAGCGCCGTGGCCACGGCCGCATCCACGGCGTTGCCGCCCTGGCGCAGGATCTCGATGCCCGATTCCGCCGCCTCGGGCTGGGCGCAGCAGACCATTGCCTGTTTTGCCATCATGCGTCCTTGCTCACTTGGCCGACAGGTTGAGCTCGGAGATGGCCTCGGCCCAGGTGGCCGAGTCGCGCCTGGCGGTTTCCATCAACTGCTCGGCCGGGCCTTGCATGGCGATGGTGGCCATGGTCTTGAGCCGCTCCTGCACGCGCGGATCGCGGTGGAAGGCGGCGATCGTGGCGTGGAGCTTGGCGATGATCTCGGGCGGCGTGCCGGCCTTGGCGGCGATGCCGCTCCAGCCCAGCGAGTCGAAGCCCTGCAGGCCCAGTTCGCGGGCCGTGGGCACGTCCGGCAGGTCCGGCATGCGCTGGGGCGCAAGCAGGGCCAGCGGCACCACCTTGCCGGCCTTGATCTGCGGCAGCGCGGTGCCGAGCACCGGCGCCATCAGTTGCACGTCGCCGCCGGCCAGCGCGATCAGGCCATCGGTCTCGCCCTTGTAGGGCACGTGGGTCATCTGGATGCCGGCGCGCTTTTGCAGCAGTTCCACCGCGAGGTGGGTCGAATTGCCGAGGCCGGCGGACGAGAAATTGAGCGCGCCGGGCTGCTGCTTCGCCCGGGCCACCAGATCGGCAAAGCTCTTGATGCCCGACTTGGGGCTGGCCACGAGCACGAAGGGCACGGTGGTCAGCATGCCCACGCCGGCAAAGTCCGTCAGCGGGCTGTAGGGCAGCGGCTTGTAGACGAACTGGTTGAGCACCATCTGCGACACGCCAGCGAAGAACAGCGTGTAGCCGTCGGCCGGCTGCGACAGCACGGCCTGCGCGGCGATGATGCCGCCCGCGCCGGGCTTGTTGTCCACGACCACCGATCCGCCCAGCTGCCTGGCGGCGATCTCGGCCCACAGGCGGGCGATGGTGTCGGAGCTGCCGCCCGCGGCCTGCGAGATCACCAGCCGCACCGGCTTGTTCGGGTAGGCGCCCTGCGCCTCGGCCATCATCGGCAGACCGGCGGCCGCCGCAGCAGCCATCGAAGACAGGGCCAGGCGGCCAAATTCACGACGCTTCACAAAAAGCTCCTTGCATGAGAAAAAACTAATTCCTTCAACCGGGAATTATTGGAGTTTTCTCAGTAAATCGAGCACGAAATTCTGTGATGCATGCATTAGCATTTACTCATGCAAGAAGCCGTGGAAACCATTGCCTGGGCGCGCCGCCTGAAGATCCGCCACCTGGAGTCGCTGCTGATCCTGAAGGACGCCGGCACGCTCACCGAGGCCGCGCAGCGCATGCACATGACGCAGTCGGCCATGTCGCACTGGCTGGTGGAGCTGGAGAACCTGGCGGGCACGCCGCTGGCCGTGCGCGGGCGCCGGCTGCAGTTCACGCCGGCGGGCGAGGCGCTGCACCGGCTCGCCGTGCGGGTGCTGGGCGAGGTGGCGCGCGCACATACCGAGCTGGATGCGATTGCCGCCGGCCTGTCGGCGCGGCTGCACATCGGCAGCATCTGGGCCGGCGTGGCCCATCTGGTGCCGCAGGCCATGGTGGCTTTCCAGCGCAGCCATCCATCGGTGGCACTGCAGATGACGGAAGCCGCCTTCAACGAGCTGCTGGCGGGGCTGGAGCAGCGCGAGCTCGACCTGGTGGTGGGCAGCATCGACGCCCGGGCCTTCGGGCCGCACCTGCAGCACGAGGTGCTGTTCGAGGACGATATCTGCGTGGTCGCGGGCCCGCAGCATCCGCTGGCGGGCCAGGCGAGCTACAGCCTGGCGGAGCTGGTGCACGTCCCCTGGGTCATGCCGCCCAAGGGCACGCTGATGCGCACGCAGCTCGACGCCGCCATGCTGGAGCACCAGGGCTCGTGGGTGCAGCCCAAGGTGGAGACGGCGGCGCTCACCACCTTGCAGACCATGCTGCAGTCCAGCGACTACATCGGCGCCTGCTCGGGCGCGATGGCGCGGCACCTGCAGGCACTGGGCCTGCTGCGGGTGCTGCCACTGGCACGACCCATTCCGTTCGGCCCGGTCGGCGTGGTCTGGCGCCGCGAGAGCGAGCACGGCCTGGTGACCGCCTTTGTCGATGCGCTCAGGCGCACCGCGATGCTCAATCTGCCGTGATGCGCGCGGCCTTCACGATCTGTGCGTAGCGGGCCTGCTCGGCCTGAACGAACTGGCCGAACTGGGCCGGCGTGCCGCCGCCGGCCGCCACCGCGCCCTGCTCGGCCAGCTTGGCCTTCACATCGGGCATGGCCAGCACGGCGTTGACCTCGTGGTTGAGCTTGTCGACCACGGCGGCGGGCGTGCGCGCCGGCGCGAAGATGCCGGCCCACGACACCATCTGGTAGCCCTTGAGCGCCGGGGTCTCGGCCACGGTGGGCACGTTGGGCAGCTCGGGCAGGCGCTTGTCCGAGGTGACGGCCAGGGGCTTGAGCTTGCCGGCCTGGATCTGCGGCATGGCGGTGACGCTGATCAGCATGGCCAGGTCGACCTGACCACCGGCCACGTCGGTCACGATCTGGCCACCGCCCTTGTAGGGCACGTGCACAAACTGGGCCTTGGCCTGGTCGCTGATGCGCTCCATGGCCAGGTGCAGGATGGTGCCTATGCCCGAGGTGGCGTAGCTGATCTTGCCGGGCTGCTTCTGGGCCAGTTGCAGGGTGTCGCCCAGGCTGGCGACAGGCAGGTTGCCGCGCGCCACCAGCACCAGCGGCGCGGTGTTGACCATGGCGACCGGCGCCAGGTCCTTGAGCGCGTCGTAGCGCACCGCCGCGGGGTTGACGAGCTTGGCGATGGCGATGGGGCTGTCCGCGCCCATGACCAGCGTGTAGCCGTCGGCATTGGCATGCACCGCCTTGTTCACGCCGATGGCGCCGCCGGCGCCGGCCACGTTGTCCACGACCACGGATTGCTTGAGGCGCTCGCCCAGCTTCTGCGCGACGAGGCGCGCGGTGGCGTCCACACTGCCGCCGGCGCTGAAGGGCACGATCAGCGTGATCGGGCGTGCCGCGGGCCAGGCGGGATCGGCCGCATGGGAGGCTGTGGCCAGCAAAGCGGTGGCCAGGGCGAGGGAGATTTTCTGGAACATGGTGATCAGGCCTGCAGGGTGGACTGGGGGTTCAGCCGGGTGCACAGTGCATCGAATTCTGCACCCCACTCGGCGCGCAGCGTGCGCTTGTCGGATTCGTCGATCCAGGCGGCGTCGATGCCGTTGAGCATGAAGCCGCGCAGATCGGCGATGGAAAAGCCGAAGTCGCTCACCATCCGGGTCCAGGCGCCAGTGGGCGTGACATGGTGCAGCGTCGGGTCGTCGGTATTGGGGTGCACGCGCAGGCCCATCGCCGGCATGCGGCGGATCGGGTGGTCCAGCGCCCAGCGCTCGGGCGGCAGCGTGCGCAGGTAGTAGGAGTTGGTGGGCACGACGGTGAAGACGATGCCCCGCTCGGCGCAGCGGGCGGCCAGCTCGGGGTTGTCCACCACGGTGTAGCCGTGGTCGATGCGGTCCACCTGCAGCATGTCGATGGCGGTCTGCAGGTTGTGCCAGGGCAGGCCGAACTCGCTGGCGTGGGCCGTGGTCTTGAGGCCGAGCCGGCGGGCCAGCGCATAGGCCTGGGCGAACAGCTCGGGCGGACGGTCGTTCTCTCGGTAGTCGATGCCGATGCCGGGCACATCGTCGTGGCGGTGCTCCAGCATCCACTCCACCATCTGCACCGCGGCCATCGGCGGCGCCTCGCGGTCGATGGAAGGCACCAGCCTGCCGTGGATGCCATGGTCGCGCCGCGCATCGGCGGCCCCGGCCAGGATGGCGGCCTGCGCCGCGCCATACCCCATGCCCGAGCACTGCACGGTGCCGGTGGGGTTCCAGAAGAATTCGGCATAGCGCACGTTGTGCGCGGCGGCGTCCTGCAGGTATTCGTAGGTGATGCGGTGCAGGTCGTCCGGCGTGCGCAGCAGCCATGCGTCCAGCGCCCGCAGGACGCGCAGCACGCCCACGGGCTTTTCGCCGCGGGTGTAGAAGGCCTCGATCTCGTCGAGCGCCAGGGGCGCCTGGGCGCGCTGGACCAGGTCGATGAAGGTGTTCTTGCGCACGGTGCCCAGCAGGTGGCAGTGCAGCTCCATCTTGGGCAGGGCCTGCGCAAATGCGGTCAGGGCGGGCGTGGCGGCTTGGGGGGCGGCATTCATGGGCAGGCATGGTAGGCCATGCGCTACTATCAGCAAAATGATTTAATCTGATAGGTCTATCACCTGCTTTTATGGCAACCCTGCGCTCTCCCACCCTGCGGCAGCTGCGGGCCTTTCTGGCCGTGGCGCAGCATGGCAGCTTCAGCCAGGCCGCCCAGGCGCTGGCGCTGTCACAGCCCGCCATCTCGGCCAGCGTGCGCGAGCTGGAACTGCTGCTGGGGACCGCGCTGATGGACCGCGGCCCGCACCATGTGGCGCTGACCGAGGCCGGGCGCACGCTGCGCGACGATGCGGCCTGGCTGGTGGCCAGCTTCGACCGCGGCGTGTCGCACATGCATGCACAGCTGCGCAACAGCCAGCAAACGGTGCGCATCGCCTGCCTGCCTTCGGCCATGCACCTGCTGGCGCCGGCACTGGCGCAGTGGGAGCGGCAGCATCCGGAGGTGCGCGTGGAGGTGAGCGATCCGCTGCACGACGAGCTGATCGCCGGGCTGCGCGGCGGCGAGGTGGACATCGGCATCTCCACCGAGCTCGACATGCCCGAGGGCCTGCACGCCACGCCGCTGGTGGAGGACGAACTGGTGGTGCTGCTGCCGCCAGGCCACCGCCTGGCCGGCACGGCTGGCGGCCTACGCTGGAAGGCCTTGCGCGGCGAACGGCTGGCGCTGTTCGCCCGTGGCAGCACCTATGAGTTGGCCGTGGCCACGCTGCGCCAACAGCGCATCGCCATGGAAGGCGCGCTGCGCATGCGCTACAGCGAATCGCTGTACAGCCTGGTGCAGTCGGGCCAGGCCGTGGGTGTGATCTCGCGGCTGTATACCCAGGGCGCGGCCACGCCGGCCTTGCAGGTGCGGCCGCTGGTGGCGCCGGTCATCAGCCGCCGCCTGGCGTTGATGCTGCACGGCGAGCCGGCGGTGCAGCGGCCCTGGGTGGCAGCCTGCCAGGCCTTCCTCTGCGAGACCATGGTTGGCCGTTGAAGCCGCTGAATCAGCGCTTGCGGCCGGCCTGCCAACGCTCCCAACCCTTGGCGCGCAGCGCACAGGCCGGGCAACTGCCGCAGCCCCAGCCCCAGGCATGGCGGTGGCTGCGGTCGCCCTCGTAGCAGGTGTGGCTGTCTTCCACGATCACATCCACCAGCGCTTGGCCGCCGAGCTGCCAGGCCAGATCCCAGGTCTGGGCCTTGTCGATCCACATCAACGGGGTCTCGATGTTCAGCCGCAGGTCCAGCCCCAGGTTCAAGGCCACCTGCAAGGCCTTCATGGTGTCATCGCGGCAATCGGGGTAGCCGGAGAAGTCGGTTTCGCAGACCCCGGTCACCAGCACCTGCAGGCCGCGGCGGTAGGCCAGCGCTCCAGCGAGCGTCATGAACAGCAGATTGCGGCCGGGCACGAAGGTATTGGGCAGGCCGTTGTCCTGCATCGCAAAGGCCACGTCCTCGGTCAGCGACGAGCCGCCGATCTGGCTCAGCACGTCGAGCGACAGTACATGGTCTTCGCCCAAGCGGCGGTTCCAGGCCGGGAAATCGGCCCGCAACTTGGCCAGCACTTGCCGGCGGGCCTGCATCTCGACGCTGTGGCGCTGCCCATAGTCGAAGCCCAGGGTCTCGACCCGCTCGTAGCGGCTGAGCGCATGCGCCAGGCAGGTGGTCGAGTCCTGCCCGCCGGAAAAGAGAACCAGTGCGGTGGTATGCATAGTGGGTGGATTTGCTATTCGATGGGTGCCAGAAAGCGGGCCACCCGATCCAGCACCGCATCCGACCGTTCGCGGTGCGGCACATGGGCAGTGGCCTCGATGATCGCGAGCTCGCTGGGGCCGGCACTGAGATCGGCGATCATCTGCGGCTGTGCCGTGGAGCCATATTCGTCCTGCGCGCCATGGATGGCCAGCAGCGGGCAGCGGACGCCTGGCAGCACGGCAGCCAGTGACCAGGAAGCGAATTGCGGGTCCAGCCAGGTTTCGGTCCAGGCATCCAGCACCCAGCGCGCCTTGTCGCCATGGTATTTGCACAGGCGTTCGACCTGCCCCTCATCCTGGAACAGGGCCTTGGCTTCGCGGATGCCCTGCAAGGTGCGCTCCTCCACCATGGACTGGGCCGACTCGGTGACCAGGGCAACGCAGTCGGCGGCAAAGGCCGCGGCGCAATGCACCGCCATGCCGCCGCCCACGCTGTGGCCGAACGCGATGAAGCGCTCCAGCCCCCAATGCGAGCGCACCGCAGGAAAGAAGCTCCTGGCCTCGTCCGCGACAAAATCCAGCGCCAACCTGCCGGGGCGTACCTCCGAACGGCCAAAACCCCAGCGGTCATAGGCCAGCACCTTTCGGCCCGTTCGCAGGGCCAAGGCGGCAGGGAAATCACGCCACAGGTCCACGCAGCCCAGCGAATCGTGGAAGAGCACGATGGGCGTGCGGTCTACAGGCCGGGCTTGCCCTTCCATTGCCGGTGGTGTCCAGCATCGCGCAAACAGGCGGCCGTGCGGGATGGCGACCCAGGCCTCGTCGATGATGCAAACCGAGGAAGAGGTCATGCGGAGGCCTCGCCCCTCAGCAATGCCAGATCCTGGTCGGAAAGCCAGCGCCACGCACCAGGCGGCATATCAGCAGGCAGGCGGAAATGGCCGATCTGAGCACGGTGCAATCCCTCGACGCGATTGCCCACGGCCGCCAGCATGCGCTTGACCTGGTGGTACTTGCCTTCGGTCAGCGTCAGATCGAGATCGCACTCACCAGTCTGCACGCAGGCCGCAGCACGGACGGGTTTCGGATCGTCGTCGAGCACCACGCCCGCCAGCAGTTGCTCTACCTGTTTGGCGGTGACCGGGTGCTTGGTGTGGACCTGGTACAGCTTGGGCACGTGCTTCTTGGGAGAGCTCATGCGGTGGATGAATTGGCCGTCATCGCTGAGCAGCAGCAACCCGGTCGTATCCTGGTCCAGCCGGCCAATGGCCTGCACCCCCGTCACACCCTTGCTCGGCCGCTGGCGCAAGGGTGCCGGCAGCAGGGTATAGATACTGGGGTAGGCCGATGGCTTTTGCGAGCATTCGGTGCCTGCGGGCTTGTGCAGCAGCAGGTACGCCTTCTCGTGGTATTCCCAGTCCACCCCCTGCACCCGGAAATGCAGTCCTTGGGGCTCGACGTCGAGCAGCGGGTCGGTGCATGGCATCCACTGCCCGGTTTCCGCATTCCGCACAGCGACGTGTCCTTGCTGCACCAGGCCGAAGCATACCCGGCGTATACCGAATCCTTGTGTATAGAGAATTTCCTGCAACAGCACGGCCTTGGCCTCCGGTATGTTCGATTCCCATAAAGACCAAACCCCCTGACCTTGGAAGATCAGGGGGTGGTGCTTGTAAGAGCCTGACGATGACCTACTTTCACACGGGAATCCGCACTATCATCGGCGCGAAGTCGTTTC
>NZ_BAAGSH010000008.1:0-292776 GCF_054782535.1 Comamonas humi
CACGTGGGTCAGGTTTGGATGGAAATCCCGGGGGTTACTGGGTCAGTTCTGCGTGGAAATCAACAGCTCCACTTTGGCCCGCACACTGGCCTTCAGGCGCTCGGCCTTCTCCAGCAGTTTGTGCAGCGCCCGATTGGCATCGAGCGCCTTGCGTTTGGCCGGGCGCATGGCCACCTGCCACCTGGCCTTGCACCCTTGCATCTCCTGGCGCTTGTCCACTCCCTGGTAGCCCGCATCACCCCAAGCATGCTTCTCTTTGCCATGCAGCAGGCCTGCTGCCTGCGTCACGTCGTTGACGTTGGCGGCCGTGCCGATGACGGTATGCACCAGTCCTGAGTCGGCATCCACGCCAATGTGCGCCTTCATTCCGAAGTGCCACTGGTTGCCTTTCTTGGTCTGGTGCATCTCGGGGTCTCGCTCACCTTCCTTGTTCTTGGTCGAGCTGGGCGCCGCGATGATGGTGGCATCCACGATGGTGCGGGTCTTGAGCATCAGGCCCTGCTGGGCCAATCCGGTGTTGATGGCAGCCAGCACCTGGGGAGCCAGTTGATGCTTCTCCAGCAGGTGGCGAAAGCGCAGGATGGTGGTCTCATCGGGCATGCGCGCCGCACCATCGAGGCCGGCAAAGCGGCGGTACAGGGGCCGCTCGTGCAATTCTTCTTCCATGGCCGGATCGCTCAGGTTCCACCACAGCTGCAGGCAGTGGATGCGCAGCATGGTCTCGATGGGGAACGGTGGGCGACCACCCAGAGCCTGGTGCGCGCCCCGGGCGAACGGGGCAATGAGGGCCACCAGAGTTGCCCAGGGCACCACCTGGTTCATCTCATCGAGAAAGATCTCCTTGCGGGTCTTCTTGGGCAGTGGGTCCAGGCCCAGGGTGTATTGATCCATGGCGCCATTGTCTTGGATGCTTGGCGCTGGGGAGGATCAGACGGGGAGGTTTTGCAGACCTTCCTTAGGAGAACTTCGATGAATTCACGATTTCCCAGCCGGTGCGGGACGCTATCGCGCGTGCTGATCTCGCTGTTGCTGACCGCCTGCGCCGCGGCGCCGAAGGACGAGCCGCCACCTATCGCGCGCGAGCCGAAGCTAACGCCGCTGCCTGCGGCAATCTCGCAGATCGACTTGAAGCCCTCGACCGCCACATTGTCGAAGGGGGAGAAGTGGTTGCAGGACTCCGAAAGGATC
Source organism: Comamonas humi (assembly GCF_054782535.1). Taxonomy (NCBI): domain Bacteria; kingdom Pseudomonadati; phylum Pseudomonadota; class Betaproteobacteria; order Burkholderiales; family Comamonadaceae; genus Comamonas; species Comamonas humi. The sequence goes on from NZ_BAAGSH010000008.1 coordinate 1,189, forward strand.
TTGGCCGGCGAGACGCCGAAGTAGTGCTGCTACGCCGGCAGGTGGACATCGAACGCGCGATGAGTGCCGAATAAGAGACTCGGTTACTCAGAAGCTCAAGGTCTATTCATCGTGATCGTCTCGCAACGGTGAAGTATCAAACCTACCGCGCTCTCGAATTGTCCATCCTTCGCCGCGCGCGTCATTGGCATGGGTTCCGAGCGGCGCGGGCTTGCTCACCTTTTTCCGCAACACTGACTGAGCAGTATCCGGCCGCTCGGTGTAGTGGCGGGGGTAGATGCCCACGCCGCCGCACTTGAAGCAACCGTCATTCAAACCATTGCAGGTGCAAGCCTCGGCAATGTAGTAGCCCTGTCGAGAGGTATGCAGCAGAGTGCCTAAGGGGGGGGCGAGGTTGATCTTGCTGCGTGCTGAGTCAATCGCTAACTTCAGGTCGCCGGTTGCGCGCTTGCGGGAATTCCGCAATTTGGCTGCTGTAGACGGATGGGGGACCTTGATGCCTTTAGGGCTGGGCGGTCGTCGTTTCTTCGCCAAATTGCCTCCTACGTTTTTCTTTCGAACATGCTACTGCTTTCTGCCACGCACCAATCCCTAGCGAACGGATGCTGTTTTTTTATACAGTATTATTCCGACATGACGACCGAACAAACCAAAATCATTGAGTCAATGAAGGATCAGATCGAAGTGCTGACGCATGCCGTGAAATGCCTCTGCACCCAGCAAGGCGGCCGACTGACGCGCCAGCAAATGGCCGACCGCCTGGGTATCCACCGCAACACCCTGAGCAACATGCTGGCACGCGACCGATCTATGCCTCGCCCAGGGAAAGAGGGAAAGTGGCTTCTGGCGGACGTAATTGATTGGGAGTTGCGGAAACGGCGGATGGCCTAGACAGGACGGCCGGCTGGATCAGGCAGTCCGCGATCTGCTCAACGGTGGGGTTGTAGGAGATCATGGCCCGCTTGGGGGGATCTTGCAAGATCCAGAATTTCCGCAGTTTCCTGGTCTTGGTGTCGTGGGAGATTTCCGCGGGAGATTTGCGAGGATTTTTGGGGAATCCTGGGGAATAGGTTTGGCGGGTGCACTTGGAAGCCACTGATTTTCCATACAGGTCCACTTGGTTCGAGTCCAATTGCGCCTACCAAATACCAAAAGCGTTCGCTATTCCGTAGCGAACGCTTTTTGCTTTGGGGCCTGCATGGCCTGGCGCCGTCAGGGTAAATGCTGCGCTGCGGCAGGACGTCCGTTACTACAATGAATGCAGGCTTGGCGGTCGCTGCCGCCTGGGTACGAGCATTCTCAACTTGTCAGGAGTCACCGCGTGTCGGAGAACCAAGCAACGGGCGCTGCCGCGTCTGCGGAACGAGTCATCAAGAAATATCCCAATCGCCGTCTGTACGACACGCAGACCTCGGCCTACATCACGCTGGCCGAAGTCAAGGCGCTGGTGATGCAGAGCGAGCCCATTGCCGTGCGGGACGCGAAGACGGGCGAAGACCTCACGCGCAGCATCCTGCTGCAGATCATCCTCGAAGAGGAGGCCGGCGGCGCGCCCATGTTCTCCGAGGCCATGCTGGCCAACATCATCCGCTACTACGGCCATGCGATGCAGGGCTTCATGGGCTCGTACCTGGAACGCAATGTGCAGGCCTTCACCGAGATGCAGAACCGCTTTGCCGAGCAGATGCAGGGCATGACGCCCGAGACCTGGCGCAAGATGATGGGCGTGCAGGGGTTTGGCGACGTGGCCACGATGGCCGGTAGCTACCAGGAGCAGTCCAAGCAGATGTTCACCCAGATGCAGGAGCAGATGCAGAAGCAGACCGAACAGATGCTGGGCGCCTTCGGCATCAAGAAGCCCTGAGCTTCGCCCGCCATCTCCCGCCAAGGCGCACCCCGGTGCGCCTTTTCTTTGGGGCGAATGCCCCGCGCATGGCGGCCGGTGCGCCGACCTGCGAAAATATCGCCCCTATGAGCGATACGATCACCACCCTCCCATCCCCCGCCGATGCCGCCAAAGCCCCCAAAGTGGGCTTCGTGTCGCTGGGATGCCCTAAAGCCCTCACCGACTCCGAGCTGATCCTGACCCAGCTCAGCGCCGAGGGCTACCAGACCTCCAAGACCTTCGAGGGTGCGGACCTGGTGATCGTCAACACCTGCGGCTTCATCGACGATGCGGTCAAGGAGAGCCTGGACACCATTGGCGAGGCGCTGGCCGAGAACGGCAAGGTGATCGTCACCGGCTGCCTGGGTGCCAAGGCGGCCAGCGACGGCGGCAACCTGGTCAAGGAGATCCACCCCAGCGTGCTGGCGGTGACCGGCCCGCATGCCACGCAGGAGGTGATGGACGCGGTGCACACGCACCTGCCCAAGCCGCACGACCCCTTCATCGACCTGGTGCCGGGCGCCTTCGGCGAGGCGGGCATCAAGCTCACGCCCAAGCACTATGCCTATCTGAAGATCAGCGAGGGCTGCAACCACCGCTGCACCTTCTGCATCATTCCGTCGATGCGCGGCGACCTGGTGTCGCGCCCGATTGGCGATGTGCTCAAGGAAGCCAAGGCGCTGTTCGAAGGCGGCGTCAAGGAGTTGCTGGTCATCAGCCAGGACACCTCGGCCTACGGCGTGGACGTGAAGTACCGCACGGGCTTCTGGGATGGCAAGCCCGTCAAGACCCGCATGCTGGAACTGGTGCAGGCGCTGGGCGAACTGGCCCGCGCGCACGGCGCCTGGGTGCGCCTGCACTATGTGTACCCGTATCCGAGCGTGGACGAGGTGATCCCGCTGATGGCCCAGGGCCTGGTGCTGCCGTACCTGGACGTGCCTTTCCAGCACAGCCACCCCGACGTGCTCAAGCGCATGAAGCGGCCGGCCAACGGCGAGAAGAACCTGGAGCGCATCCAGCGCTGGCGCGAGCTGTGCCCCGACCTGGTGATCCGCAGCACCTTCATCGCCGGCTTCCCGGGCGAGACCGAGGAGGAATTCGCGCACCTGCTCGACTTCATCCGCGAGGCGCAGATCGACCGCGCCGGCTGCTTTGCCTACAGCGATGTGGAGGGCGCTGCCGCTAACGAGCTGCCCGGCATGCTGCCGGTGGAGCTGCGCGAAGAGCGCCGCGCGCGCTTCATGGCCGTGGCCGAGGAGGTCTCCACCCAGCGCCTGCAGCGCCGCGTGGGTGCGACCATGCAGGTGCTGGTGGACAAGGCCGTGGCGCTGGGCAAGAAGGGCGGCGTGGGCCGTAGCTATGCCGATGCGCCCGAGATCGACGGCCTGGTGCACCTGCTGCCGCCCGAGAAGATCAGCAAGACCTACAAGGTCGGCGACCTGATCCGCGCCCGCGTGGTGCGCACGCAGGGCCACGACCTGGTGGCGCTGCCGATCTGATTGCTATATAAAAAATAGCTTCTAGCGCTTGCTGGTATTGCGCTAGAGGCTGTTTTTGCTTGAAATCCCTTAGTCGACCTTCAGGCCCTTCAGCTCAGGCTGGTCCACCGGGTACTGCGGGTTCATGCCGCGCAGCACCTGGTTCAGCAGGGTGTTGACCATCAGGTTGCGGTGCAGCTTGCTGTCGGCCGGCACCACGTACCAGGGCGCATGCCGGGTCGAGGTGGCGTTCAGCAGGTTCTCATAGGCCTGCTGGTAGTCGCTCCAGCGCTTGCGCACCTCGAGGTCGGCCAGGTCGAACTTCCAGCGCTTCTCGGGCGTGTCGATGCGGTCCTGCAGGCGGCTGCGCTGCTCGTCCTTGCTGATGTGCAGCATGCACTTGACGACGGCCGTGCCGTTCTCGACCAGCAGGCGCTCGAAGTCGTTGATCTGCGCATAGCGCTGGCGCGTGGTGGCGTCGTCGATCCAGCCGTTGACCACCGGCACCAGCACATCCTCGTAGTGGCTGCGGTTCCACACGCCGATCTCGCCGCGCGCCGGCACTACCGCGTGGCAGCGCCACAGGTAGTCGTGCGACAGCTCTTCCTTGCTCGGGCTCTTGAAGGTGGCCACGCGGATGCCCAGCGGGCTGGTGCAGGCGAACACGCCGCGCACCGTGCCGTCCTTGCCGCTGCCGTCCGTGCCCTGCAGCACCAGCAGCACCGAGCGCCGGGCCTCGCCCTGCAGCGCGCGCTGCAGCCGGGCCAGGGTGTGGTTGAGCTTGTCCAACTCGTCCTTCTGGTCCTTGCGGTCGCCGCTGGCAAATGGTGTGGCAGCCGGATCGGCGTCCTTCAGCTGGAATTTGCCCGAGGCGGGCACCCGGTAGTCTTTGAGGTTGGGCATGGACGATGTCGCAGGATGGATCAGGAAGACGATTTTTACACCATCCGGCGGATGGGCTTGTGCTTCCACACCCGGTGGTAGTACGCCGCCTGCAGCGCCAGCGTGATGGTGTAGGACAGCGGAAACGCCATCCACACGCCCGTCAGCCCGAAGTGGCGGCTCAGCAGCCAGGCCAGCGGCAGCTCGAGCACGGCCAGCACGGCGATGGTGATGCCGGTGGGCACCAGCACGTCGCCGCTGGCACGCATCACCGCCGACAGCGCCACGAAGCAGCCGAAGATCAGCCCGCTCCACAAGATGATGTGCAACAGGTGCACGGCGGTGTCCACGACCTGCGCATCGGCGATGAACAGGCCCAGCAGCGGCCGCGCCAGCACGCTGCCGATCAGCGCCAGCGAGCCACCAATGAGCAGGTTCATGCGGATGGCCGTGGCCGCGATGGCGCCCAGGCGCTCCGCATGGCCGGCGCCGATGGCCTGCGCGCCCAGGATGGACGCGGTGATCGCCACCGAGACGATGGGGAACTGCGCGAAAGCATTGATCTGGTTGACCGCGCCATAGGCAGCCGTGGCGTTGGAGCCGAAGCCGTTGACCAGCGACACCACCACCAGCGCCGCCAGCGAAGACGCCACCATCTGCACGCCGGTGGGAATGCCCATGCGCAGGATGGCCTGGAACAGCTGCGGGTCGATGCGCAGCGCGCGCCACAGCGCCCGGTTGGGGGCGAGCGGGCTGCCGATGCGGCGCAGCCGCCAGCCCAGCCACAGCAGGGCCAAGGTGAAGCCGAGGATCATCGACACGCCGGCGCTCATCACGCCCAGGCGCGGCAGGCCGCCCCAGCCGGCGATGAGGGCGGGCGTGGCCAGCAGGCCTACGCCGGTGGACACCACCAGCGACCACATCGGCGACACCGTATCGCCCACGCCGCGCAGCATCGAGGTGGCGAGCAGGAAGACGAACAGCCCCGGCATGCCCAGCAGCACCACGCGCGAGTAGGTGGTGGCGGTCTCCAGGATGTCGGGCGGCGTGCCCAGCAGGCGCATCAGCGGCGCGGCGAACAGGCCGCCGAACAGCGCCACCAGGGCGCCGAAGATCAGGCCCACCGCCAGGCTGGTGCCGGCCAGCGCGCGCACCTTGTCGGGTTGGCGCGCGCCCCAGGCCTGGCCGATCAGCACCGAGGTGCCGGCGCCCAGGCCGATCATGAAGGCGATGAACAAAAACATCACCGGAAAGAACGCCGCCACCGCGGCCAGCGCCTGCACGCCGATCATGTGGCCGAGGAAGGCGGCATTGACCGTGCCCGACAGCGACTGCAGCAGGTTGGACAGGATCATGGGCCCGAGAAAGCCCAGGAACACGCGCCACAGTACCGGCTGGCCGGCAGTGGCCGCGCCGGCCGGGCGCGCCGGGCGCGCCGGGGCGCCGCCGGGGGCGGCGAGGGGCGGATCGGATTTCATGAGGCGGACGGCTCGGATTGCCACACCGGCTGGCTGAGCCGGTGCAGGTAGGCCAGCACGTCGCCGGGCCAGCTCTGGGTGTGCAGCACGAAGGGCTGGTACTGGCGCGCGAACAGGGCGCGGCAGGCTTCCTCGAAGCCGGGCAGGTCGCCCGCCATCTCGTTCATGAAGCGGTAGCTGGCCTCGGTGGCGGCGCGCAGCGCGTCCTGCGCGGCGCTGGCATTGCGGGCGTCGTCGATCAGGCGGCGCAGCGTGCCGGAGGCGCCGCCGGGCTGGCGGCCCAGCCACTCCCAGTGCCGTGGCAGCAGCGTCACCTCGCGCGAGATCACGCCCAGCTTGGGCCGGCCCACCGAGCGCGCCTTGGCGGGCGAGGCCTGCTCGGGCGCTGCTGCCGGATCGGGCGCGGCCGGGGCCAGTTCGCGGCGCCAGTCCAGGTCCAGCCGCAGGCCGGTCTGGTCGTCGAACACCCACAGCGGCGCCGAGGCACCGCCCTGCGTGGCGATGTCGTGGTGCTGCAGATACTGCAGCACGGCCTGGCGGTCGCCCTGCAGCAGGCGGTGCCGACCCTGGAAGATGGTGTATTGGGGGGAGTTGTCGCTCATGATGTCGCTTATATTACCTGGGTTAAATTGTGCATGTCAATTTAATCAGGGTAAATTAATGTGAGCGACGGCTGCAGGTGTCAGCGCCGGATCCACTGCCAGGCGTGGTGCACCAGGCGCAGGGCCGAGCGGTTGAGCACCCGCACGATGCGCCAGGGCCGGCTGTTGCGGATGGCGCCCAGCACGCCGTCCTTCCACTGCACCCAGCGCGGGTACCAGCGGGCGAACCAGGGCAGGCGCATCAGCGTGGGCTGCACCAGCTGGAACAGCCGCGCCACCAGGGCCGTGCCCAGCAGCTTGGCGCCCACCAGGGCCGACATGCCGAGCAGCACATGGCCGTGGCCGATCAGCAGCAAGAGCAGCAGCTTGACCGGCAGCAGCAGCAGGGCTGGCGCAGCGAACAGCGCCAGCGCCGCCCAGGGCGGCTGCCGCTGTATCCAGGCTTCGAGCCGACCCCACAGCGGCAGGCGGGCGAGCTGCTGGGCCAGGCGCTGCAGCGGCTCCCAGCCCCATTCCTCGAACAGCAGCAGCGGCGCGAGAACGAGGGCGGCCGCGGTGTGCAGCAATTTGCGGAGCCAGGTCTTCATGCGCTGCATATGGCGCCGCACGGGCAAGAAAAAAGGCCCTGCGCCGTGGAACGCAGAGCCTTTTTGCCGCGAGGGCCGAGGGATTACACGCGCTTGCGGTATTCGCCGGTGCGGGTGTCGATTTCGACCTTGTCTTCCTGGGCCACGAACAGCGGCACGGACACTTCGAAGCCCGTGGCGATCTTGGCGGGCTTGAGCACCTTGCCGGACGTGTCGCCCTTGACGGCGGGTTCGGTCCAGGTGATCTCGCGCACCACGGTGGTGGGCAGTTCGACCGAGATGGCCTTGCCGTCGTAGAACACCACTTCGGCGGTCATGCCGTCTTCCAGGTAGTTGATGGCGTCGCCCATGTTCTCGGCTTCGACTTCGTACTGGTTGAACTCGGGGTCCATCCAGACGTACATCGGGTCGGCGAAGTACGAGTAGGTGCAGTCCTTCTTGTCGAGGATCACGTTGTCGATCTTGTCGTCGGCCTTGAACACGTTTTCGGTGCCGAAGTTGCCGATCAGGCTCTTGAGCTTCATGCGCACGGTGGCGGCGCCGCGGCCGCCGCGGGCGTATTCGGTCTTCAGGACGACCATCGGGTCCTTGCCGTGCATGATGACGTTGCCGGCGCGAATTTCTTGAGCGATTTTCATAGCAGATTTGCCTGTGGTGGAGCCGCTCGATCTTGCGGCCGATCTTGCAGCCGATGTCGCAGCTTTGAGCGCTTTACCAGGGTTGGTTCCCAGGCTTGGTGCCCGGGCCTGCCGCCGGCACGGTGCCGAGGCCGCAAAAAGCGCAAAGACCGCGATTTTAACCTTTTTCGGCGGCGAATGTCAGCAGCTGGCTGGCCAGGTCGGTCTGCGCCAGCAGCCGCGCACGGGCCTGGAGCACGCAGTCGCGCCATTCCGCCAGCAGCGCCGGGGTCAGCGCGGGCCAGTCGTCGTCGGCACCGGGCAGGCCGTTCCAGCGCAGGTGGGCCTGGCGCAGGCTGGCCGGGGCATCGAGCCAGTCGAGGAAGGCGAGCAGCTTGTCGTGGTGGGCGTCGTCGTGCTGCGGGTAGATGTGCCAGACCAGCGGCTGCCCGGCCCAGAGCGCGCGTACCAGCGAGTCCTCGCCGCGCACGAAGTTCAGGTCGCTGGCCCAGAGCAGCTCGTCGAAGGCGGGCTGGGGCAGCAATGGCAAAAACTGTAGCTGCTCGCGCTTGATAGGTAAGGATTCTGAAGCATTTTGTATTTGAGTGGCTTGTGCATCAAGCGCTGGAAGCTCCTGCTTCAGGAGCGACTGCACGGCCGCCGTGGCGCGCCCGGCCGTCACCGCAAGCGCCAGCGGCAGCGGCGATGCAGCCAGCGACCGCCACCACGCGGCCAGCCCGGGTGGCTCGTAGCAGAACAGCGAGACCTGGGTGGCAGCGGACGGCAGGCCGTGCCGGGCGCGCCAGTCTGCGCGGTCGAAAGCGGCCTGGCGCGCGGGCAGGCCGGCCTCGCGCAGCAGGCCGCCGGTGTCGGGCGTGAAGCCGGGGTAGAAGAACCAGCGCGTCCAGCCCGCGGCCGGGCCGCTGGCCAGCAGCGAGGGCAGGCGGTGGCTGCGCGCCACATAGGCTTCGGCCGACAGGTATTCGAGGTTGATCCAGGCCGGCTGGCGCGGCCCGGCCTGGCGCACCAGCTCCGTGAGATAGGCGTCGGGCGGCTCGCAGCCGAAGGCCTCGACCAGCACCTGCGGCGGCGCGGCGGCGAGCAGCGCGTGGGTGCCGGCATCCAGCACCTCGGGCCAGGGCAGGACCTGCACGTTGGCGGGGCGTTCGGGTGCCATCCACGCGAGGGCGCTGGCGTCGTCCACCCACAGCCGCACGGTTTCGCCGCGCGCCGCGAGCTGGCTGGCCAGGCGCCAGCAGACGCCGATGTCGCCGAAGTTGTCGATCACCTGGCAGAAGACGTCCCAGATGCGGGGGGGAAAGGGATGGGAAGGCATGGTCGGAACAGGGATTCAGTCGGCGGCCGAGGCATCGTCGGCCGCGCGCAGGTGGTTGAACAGCAGGCGGCCGGCGCTCGACAGCGATTCGACGGAGCGCACGCACAGCGCCAGCTGGCGCCGGGCCCAGGGCTCGCGCAGCGGCCGCACCACCACCGGCAGGCTGCCCTGGTAGAGCGCGGCGCTGCCGCGCGGCAGCACGCCTATGCCCATGCCGGCGGCCACCATCAGGCACTGCGCATCGTAGCTGGTGACTTCCATGCGCATGCGCACCGACTGCCCCACGGCGTTGGCCGCCTGCTGCAGCAAATGGTTCATCGCGCTGCCGGGGTGCAGGCCGATGAAGTCGTGCTCCAGCACCTCGGCCAGCGCAAAGCCGTCCGGCGCGGGCTGCCGCGCCAGCGCGTGGTCGGCCGGCATGATGAGCACCAGCTCGTCGCGCCGGTAGGCAAACTGCTGCACACCGGGGCCGTAGTGGCCGGCGTTGAGGATGCCGATATCGGCGGCGTTGTCGGCCACCTGGCGCGCGACCGCGGTGCTGATCTGCTCCTGCAGCCGGATGTCCACCTGCGGGTAGCGCTGCAGAAACTGCTGCAGCTCGGCGGGCAGGAACTGGGTGATGGCTGAGATGTTGGCCGCGATGCGCACCTGGCCGCGCATGCCGCTGCCGTAGTCGCGCATCTGCTGTGCGATGCCGTCCATCTGGTCCAGCACGCCGCGGGCCAGGTTCTGCAGCGCGAAGGCCGCGGCCGTGGGCTCCATGCCGCGGTTGCTGCGGGTGAACAGGCTGACCTTGAGCTGCTGCTCCAGCTCGGCCAGGCGCCGACTGGCGGCGCTGGGCGCGATGTGCTCGCGCTGCGCCGCGCGGGCGATAGCGTTCTCTTCCATCACGGCGAGGAAGAGGCGCAGCGACAGCGGATCGAGCTTCATGGCGGGGTGGGGCGTGGCCATCGCATATTGCGATGGTGAAATGCCGTAATAGCGTTTTGCGCAGAATCGGTAAGCGGTCAATATTGTCGTATGGTTCCGCCATGCCGAAAAGGGATGGCAGACCGCAATGACGAAGGAGACCGGATGACAAGCAACACACACAGCGGCGCAGCGCCCGCTCCCATGGCCCTGCAGGGCGTCAAGGTGGTGGAGATGGGGCAACTGATCGCTGGGCCGTTCTGCGGCAAGACGCTGGGCGAGTTCGGCGCCGAGGTCATCAAGATCGAGCCGCCGGGCGCGGGCGATCCGCTGCGCAACTGGCGGTTGCTCCAGCACGGCACCTCGGTGTGGTGGCAGGTGCAGTCGCGCAACAAGAAGTCGGTGGCGCTGGACCTGCGCCAGAAGGAGGCGCAGGACATCGCCCGCCGCCTGATCGCCGAGGCCGACGTGCTGGTCGAGAACTTCCGCCCCGGCACGCTCGAGGGCTGGGGCATGTCGCCCGAGGAGCTGCATGCGCTCAACCCCGGCCTGGTCATGCTGCGCATCTCGGGCTACGGCCAGACCGGGCCGTACCGCGATCTGCCCGGCTTTGGCGTGATCGGCGAGGCCATGGGCGGCCTGCGCCACCTGACGGCCGAGCCCGGCCGCGTGCCGGTGCGCGTGGGCGTGTCCATAGGCGACACGCTGGCCGCGCTGCACGGCGTGATCGGCGTGATGATGGCGCTATACCACCGCAAGGTGAATGGCGGCGCCGGCCAGGTGATCGACGTGGCGCTGCACGAGGCCGTGTTCAACGTGATGGAGAGCCTGCTGCCCGAGTACAGCGCCTTCGGCGCGATCCGCGAGGCCGCGGGCAGCGCGCTGCCGGGCATCGCGCCGTCCAACGCCTACCCCTGCCAGGACGGCTGGGTGCTGGTGGCCGGCAATGGCGACTCCATCTTCAAGCGGCTGATGGCGGCCATCGGCCGGTCCGACCTGGAACACGACGCCGGACTGGGCGACAACGCCGGCCGCGTGGCGCGCATCACCGAGATCGACGCGGCCATCGCCGACTGGACACGCACGCGCACCGTGCAGGCCGTGATGGACAGCCTGGCCGCCGCGCGCGTGCCGGCCGGCAAGGTCTACACGGCGCGCGACATCGCCGAGGACCCGCACTACCGTGCGCGCGGCATGATCCTGACCCAGCACACGCGCGACGGCGACCGCCTCGAGGTGCCGGGCATCGTGCCCAAGCTCTCGGCCACGCCGGGCACGGTGCGCAGCAGCGCGCCGCATGTGGGCGACGACACCGGCTCCGTGCTGCGGGGCATGGGCCTGAGCGAGGCGCAGATCGCCGAGCTGCGCGCGCGCGGCATCGTGGCCGGCGCGCTCTGACACCAGAACCACCAAGGAGACAACACCATGCACCAGAGGATTCGCCATGCACTGGCGGCCTGCGCCGCCGCCTGCCTGCTGGCCGGCTGCGCCGGCGGCGATGGCCTGCGCGTCAAGGAAGTGGGCAGCTTCCATGTGGGCGGGCGCAGCGCCACGCTGTCGGGCCTGCCCGAGCGCGAGATGCGCTACAGCCCGGGTTCGCCGCCGGTCAAGCTCAACCCCAACGGCGACTTTGCGGTGGAGCAGATGTATGCCCGCTACACGCGGCTGGCCGAGCCCCGTGGCCAGGTGCCGCTGCTGCTGTGGCACGGCGGCGGCCTGTCGGGCGTGACCTTCGAGACCAAGCCGGACGGCCAGCCGGGCTGGGAGATGTATTTCCTGCGCGCGGGCTGGGACGTGTACGTGAGCGACGCGGTCGAGCGCGGCCGCGCCTCGTGGGCGCGCTACCCCGAGATCTTCAAGACCGAGCCGGTGTTCCGCACGGCCAAGGAGGCCTGGGAGCTGTTCCGCTTTGGCAAGACCTACGACAGCGATCCGGCCAGGCGCGTGGCGCTGCCGGGCACGCAGTTCCCGGTGCAGAGCTTTGCGCAGTTCACCAAGCAAAGCGTGCCGCGCTGGGCCAGCAACGACGCGGCCACGCAGGCCGCCTACGACCAGTACGTGGAGCAGGTCTGCCCCTGCGTGATCGTGGTGCACAGCCAGGGCGGCAACTTCGCCTTCCAGGCGGCGCTGCGGCACCCCGACAAGGTCAAGGCCATCGTCGCGGTGGAGACCAGCGGCTCGCCCGATCCGGCCAGCACCGACTTCGCGCGGCTCAAGGACGTGCCCATGCTGTGGGTCTGGGGCGACTACCTGGACGACTACCCGTTCTGGCAGGCGATCTTCCAGCGCCAGGAGGCGTTTCGCCAGGGGCTGGTGCGCGCCGGCGGCCGCGGCGACGTGATCGTGCTGCCGCAGCAGGGCATCCGCGGCAACAGCCACATGCTGATGATGGACCGCAACTCCGACCAGGTGGCGGCGCTGGTCCAGCAGTGGCTCGCGGCCCAGGGACTGGTGCGATGAACGCGCAGCACAACCCCTGGCACGGCGCGGGCCGCCGCATCCACATCAACGAGGTCGGCACGCGCGACGGGCTGCAGATGGAGCCGGTCTTCGTGCCCACGGACGAGAAGATCGCGCTGGTCGATGCGCTGTCTCGCACCGGGCTGGCGAAGATCGAGGTCACGGCCTTCGTCTCGCCCAGCGCCATCCCCGCGCTGCGCGATGCCGAGATCGTGATGCGCGAGATCGAGCGCCGCCCCGGCGTGGTCTACACCGCGCTGGTGCCCAACGTGCGCGGCGCCGAGCGGGCCATCGAGGCGCAGACCGACGAGCTGAACCTGGTGATGTCCGCCAGCGCCACGCACAACCTGGCCAACCTGCGCATGACGCAGGAGCAGTCGTTCGCCGCGCTGGCCCAGGTGGTGCGCACCGCGCAGCAGGCCCAGGTGCCGGTGAACGTGTCGCTGTCCTGCGTGTTCGGCTGCCCCATGGAGGGCGACGTGGCCGAGGCCGCCGTGTGGGGCTGGGTGCAGCGCTTTGCCGACCTGGGCGTGGACGGCATCACGCTGTGCGACACCACCGGCATGGCCTACCCGCCGCAGGTGCATGCGCTGGTGCGGCAGGCGCTGGCGCGCTGGCCGCAGCTGGCCTTCACGCTGCACTTCCACAACACGCGCGGCATGGGCCTGGGCAATGTGCTCGCGGCCATCGATGCGGGCGCGCGGCAGCTCGACACCTCGCTCGGCGGCCTGGGCGGCTGCCCCTATGCGCCCGGCGCCACCGGCAACGTCTGCAGCGAAGAGGTCGTGCATGCGTTGCAGCTGATGGGCTTCGACACCGGTGTGGACCTGGAGGCGCTGCTGGCCGCGGCCCGGCGCCTGCCCGGCCTGATCGGGCACGAGATTCCCGGCCAGATCGCCAAGGCCGGGCGGCGCGAGGACCTGCATGCGCCGCCAGCCGATTTCGAGGCCATCCGCGAACGGGCGCTGGCCCGCTGAGCGCACTGTTGCACGCAAGAAAAGAAAGGAACGACGATGACGGAGACCAACATGCAATGGAGCCGGCGCCAGCTGCTGGCGCTGTCCGGCCTGGCCCTGGGGGGCATGGCCTGGGCGCAGGACAAATACCCCGCCAGGCCCATCACGCTGGTGGTGCCGCAGACGGCCGGCGGCGCCAACGACGCGATAGCGCGCGTGCTGGCGCAGCGGCTGTCCGAGCAGCTGGGCCAGTCGGTGGTGGTCGACAACCGGCCCGGCGCCGGCGGCACGCTGGGCACGGCCTACACGGCCAAGGCTCGCGCCGACGGCTACACGCTGCTGTTGACGGCCGACAGCGCTCAGGTGGTGAGCCCGGCCTTGTACAAGGCGCCGGGCTTCGATGCGGTCAAGGACTTCGAGCCCATCGCACCCATCGCCACGGCCGGCTATGTGCTGGTGGCGAATCCCTCGTTCCCGGCCAGCACCATGGCCGAGCTGATCGCGCTGGCCAAGGCCCATCCGGGGCAGTACGCGATCGCATCGGCGGGCAACGGCACGCTGAACCATTTGATCGGCGAGCTGCTGCAAAAGGACGCCGGCATCCGCCTCACGCATGTGCCCTACAAGGGCTCGGCGGCAGCGGCCACCGACGTGGCCGGGGGCCAGGTGCAGCTGTCGGTGCAGAGCCTGCCGTCGGTCATCGCGTTCATCCAGTCGGGCAAGCTCAAGGTGCTCGGCGTGGTCAACGCCAGGCGCGTGGCCGCCTTGCCCGGCGTGCCCACCATAGCCGAAACCCTGCCGGGCTTCGGCCAGGCGCCCTGGTATGCGCTGTTCGCGCCGGCCGGCACGCCGGGCGCCATCGTGCAGGCGCTGAACGCCCAGGTGAACCAGGCGCTGCGCCACCGTGACCTGCAGGACAAGCTGGCCGCCGTGGGCTGCGAGCCTTCCGGCGGCACGCCGGCGCAACTGGCCGCGCTGGTGAAGGACGACCTGGCGAAATGGAGCCGCCTGGTCAAGGAGACCGGCGCGACGCTGGGCTGAAGCAGGCAACAACCATCAGGAGACAAGCAAACATGTTCAAGGCAATGCAACAACCCTGGCGCCGCGCGGCGCTGGCTGTGCTGGTGGCGGGTGCCGCTGCGCAGGCCGGGGCGGCGGGCTACCCGGACCGTCCCCTCACGCTGATCGTGCCGGCCGCCGCCGGCGGCACCACCGACCTGGCGGCCCGCATGGTGTCGCAGGCGCTGGCGCCGGTGATCGGCCAGTCGGTGGTGGTGGACAACAAGGCCGGTGGCAACGGCAACGTGGCGGCCACCCAGGTCAAGCGTGCCGAGCCGGACGGCTACACGCTGCTGATGCAGTACTCGGGCTACCACGTGATCTCGCCGCACCTGGCCCAGCAGAGCGCCTGGGCGCTGAGCGACTTCCAGCCGGTGGCCAATGTGCTGTCGGCGCCGCAGATCATCGTGGTGCGCGCGGGCCTGCCGGTCAGGACGCTGGCCGAGCTGGTGGCCTATGCCAAGGAGCACCCGGGCAAGCTGAACTACGCCTCGTCGGGCAGCGGCTCGCTGCAGCATGTGACCGGCGCGGTGCTGGAGCAGCAGGCGGGCATCCGCATGGTGCACGTGCCGTACAAGGGCACCGGCCCGGCGCTGCAGGACCTGCTGGGCGGGCAGGTGGACCTGACCTTCGGCACCGCGCCGCCGTTCATCCCGCACATCCACAGCGGCAAGCTGCGCGTGCTGGCGGTCACCGGCAAGCAGCGCCTGGCCAGCCTGCCCGACGTGCCGACCACGGCCGAGGCGGGTTACCCCAAGGTGGACGCGACCTCGTGGTTCGCGCTGTTCGCGCCGGCCAAGGTGCCCCAGCCGGTCATCGACAAGCTGGTGGCGGACGTGCGCAAGGTGGTCAGCGACCCGGCTTTCCAGAAGAAGGCGCAGGAGCAGGGCGCAACGGCCGACTTCCAGAGCCCGGCCGAGCTGGGCGCCCAGGTGCGGCGCGACTATGCCCAATGGGGCGAGGTGGTGAAGGCCGCCAACATCCAGGCGGAGTGAGGGGCGGCGAAAGAAAAAAATGGCGCAACTGTCATCGAAACTTAAGTAAAAGCTAAGGCAAGCTCCCGGATACTGGCGCCCGTCGAAGTCCAGTATTCCGGTGGTGGGGCGCCTGTCCCCGCAAGGTCCGGTCTGACTCGGCTTTAAAAAAAGCTGCATTGATGGACCATTTCAACCAACAGATGTTTGCCTGGCTCGCGGCGGGCTACGAGCCCCATGCGGTGCTGCTGGCGCTGTCGCGCCTGCTGGCCGATGGCGGCGGGTGGCTGGCCTTTGCCGGCGTGGCCTGGGTGGCCTGGCGCAAGCCATCGCAGTTCGGCTACCTGCTGTGCGCCGTGGCCGTTGCCGGCCTCGCGGCCCTGGCAGCCCACGTGCTGGCGGCCTTCATCAACCATCCCCGGCCGTTCATGGTGGGCCTGAGCCCCGCCTATGTCTCGCACGCGGCGCGGGGCTCGCTGCCCAGCGCGCATGCCACGGTGCTGTGGACCCTGGCCTGCATCTGCCTGCAGCGCCTGAACCTGCTGCGCCTGGGGCTGTGGGTCAGCGCCTGCGCGCTGGCCACCTGCTGGGCGCGCATCTACGCCGGCATCCATTTTCCGCTCGACATTCTGGCCGGCATGGGGCTGGGTGCCACCCTGGCCGTGGCCTTCGGCGTGGCGCGGCTGGTAGTGCTGCGCGGCCTGGCCCTGCTGCGGTCGGCGGTGGGCCATCCCCCGGCATCGGGCCTGCGCACGCTTGGCTCCTGAATGCAGGTTGCCTTCCGCCGGGCGCCCCGGCGACCTTGTTCCTTAGAGCGTGTTATGCACTTTTACGTGCCCGCGAAAGCCGGGGAAAGGCCCGGCAACGCGACGCAGGCCGCGCCGCGGTTCGCACACCGCCAGCGGACTGCAACAAAGTGGCCGGGCCTTTCCCCGGCTTTCCCTTCGGGTTGGCCCGCAGGCCGGCGCTCGCGGCGTTGCAGCGCTTGCCAAGACCACCAGTCTTGGCTGCGCACTGCGCCTTGCGATCATCCGGCCTGCGGGCCAACGCGGGTACGTAAAAGTGCATAACACGCTCTAGCTCTATGAATCTTTCCTATTCCAGCCGCGGCACGCTGGCAGGCGGACACGCGTCGCGCGCCGACTGGCATCCGCTGGCGCTCTCGCTGCCCCTGGTGCTGCTGCTCAGCCTGGCCTGGCTGGCGGCGCTGGCCTGGGTGCGGCCGCTGAGCAACCCCGACGAAGGGCGCTACGTGGGCGTGGCCCTGGACATGCTGCGCACCGGTGACTGGCTCACGCCCCGGCTGGCCGGCATGCCGTTCTTCCACAAGCCGCCGCTGTTCTACTGGATCTGCGCCGCGGGCCTGAAGCTCTTCGGCGTGCACGAATGGGTCGGGCGCCTGCCTTCGCTGCTGGGTGCCAGCATGGCGGCCACCGGCGTCTACGGCTTTCTGCGGGCGTTCGCCACGGAGCGCCTGGCGCGCCTGGCCTGGCTGGTGCTGCTGACCACGCCGCTGTTCTACCTGGGGGCGCAGTACGCCAACATGGACATGCTGGTGGCCGGCTGCATGGCAGTGACCGTGCTGCTGGGCGCGGCGGCCGCGCTGCGCCACCACGAGGGCCTGCCCTGGCGCGGCCTGCTGGCCGGCGCCTATGCGTTCGCGGGCGTCACCTTCCTGGCCAAGGGGCTGATCGGCTTCGTGCTGCCGGTGGCCGTGCTGGTGCTGTGGAGCGCCTGGGGCCGGCGCTGGAGGCAGTTGCAGCTGCTGCTCTGGAGTCCCGGCTGGGTGGTGGCGCTGGCGGTGGTCGGGCCGTGGATGTGGGTGATGCAGCGGCACTACCCACAGTTCTGGGATTACTTCATCGTCACCCAGCACTTTCGCCGCTTCACGCAGAGCAGCTTCAACAACCACCAGCCGCTGTGGTTCTACCCCGGCGTCATCCTGATCGCCTGCCTGCCGTGGACGGTGCTGCTGGTCAGCCGCAGGCTCGCGGGCGCGCGCCGCCTGCCGGCGCTGAACCCGGTCGACCGGCTGATGGTGGTGTGGGCCGTGGTGGTCGTGGGCTTCTTCTCGCTGCCGCAAAGCAAGCTGGTGGGCTATATACTCCCGGCGCTGCCGCCGCTGGCCTACCTGCTGGCGCGCCTGGCCCTGTGGCGCTTTGCGCAGCCGCAGCAGGCCGGCGTGCTGCGCCGCTGGGTGGCCGGGGCGGCCTTCGTGTGCGCGGCGCTGGCTGTGGTGCTGGGGACGGTGGCCGCGCCGCAGTCCACGCTGCTGCGGCCGCTGCGCCAGTTCGCGGTGCAGCCCGAGGACAAGCTGGTCATGCTGGACGGCATGGCCTACGGCCTGCCGTTCTACCTGCGCGTGCATGGCGAGCCCTACATCTATTCGCAATGGAACGATCCCGACATCGCCCGCAAGGACAACTGGAAGAAGGAGCTGTCCGATGCCGCCGGCTTTGCCGCGCCGGAGCAGGCGGCGCACCTGATCGGCTATGCGCGGCTGCGCGAGCTGGTGTGCAGCGAGGAGGGCATCTGGGTGGCTGCGAGCGGCCAGGACTACGTGCTCCAGGTGCCCGAGCTGGCCGCCCTCAAACCGGTGTTCCGCACTGGCGACATCTCGGTATGGCACGCGCCGCAAGGCCAGGTGCTGGTGCATACCTGCCCGTGAGGACCTGACGATGTTCCAGGGCATGCAATGGAGTGGAATGGCCCGCGGTGCGCGCAGCCGGGGCGAGGCCCAGTTGCGCGCAGGGCCGGCCGTCCCGCGCTGGCGCGCCGTGGTGGCGATCAGCCTGTGGCTGGCGGTGTTCTCCAACGTGGCGCTGTGGCAGCGCATCGCTGGCCTGCCGCAATGGACCGGCGTGCAGAGCCTGGCGCTGGGGCTGGGCATGGCCGGCATGATCGCGGGCGCGATGGTCGCCATCCTCGCGCTGCTGGCCTGGGGGCGCGCGGCCAAGCCGGTGCTGCTGCTGTCGGTGTGGGTGGCGGCGTTCGCGGCTTACTTCATGCTCACCTACGGCATAGCGATAGACACCGTGATGCTCATCAACGTGCTGCAGACCGATGTGCGCGAGTCGGCGGACCTGCTGCACTGGCGCATGGCGCTGATCGTCGGCGTGCTGGCCCTGCCGCCCACCTGGTGGCTGCTGCGCATCCGGCTGGCGCCCGCCAAGGGCCTGCGCCAGGTGGCGCGCGGCGCGGGGCTGGCGCTGGCCGGCGTGCTGCTGGCGCTGGCGGCGGGGCTGCTGGCCTTCCAGCCGCTGTCCAGCGCCATGCGCAACCACAAGCAGCTGCGCTACATGATGAACCCGCTGGCCACGCTCTATGCGGCCGGCGATCTCGCGGCGATCAAGCTGCGCCATCCGGACACCAGCCTGCACCCCATCGCCGAGGATGCCGCGCCGGGGGCCAGCTATGCCCGGCAGTCCGCACCGCCGCTCGTGGTGCTGGTGGTGGGTGAGACGGGCCGCGCCGGCAATTTCGGCGTCGACGGCTATGCCCGGCCCACCACGCCGATGCTGTCGGCGCGCAGCGACCTGGTCGTGGCGCGCAACGCCTGGTCCTGCGGCACCAGCACGGCGGTGTCGCTGCCCTGCATGTTCTCGCACCTGGGCCGCGCCGAGTACGACGACAGCAAGCGCTACGAGAGCCTGCTCGACGTGCTGCAGCGCGCCGGCCTGGCGGTGCTGTGGGTGGACAACCAGGCGGGCTGCAAGGGCGTGTGCGACCGCGTCCACTCGGCCAAGACTTCCGACACCGCCGCCGACCATCCCGGACTGTGCGCCGACGGCGAATGCCTGGACATGGTGCTGCTCGAGAACCTGGACGAGCGCATCGCCGCGCTGCCGCGCGAGCAGCGCGAGCGCGGCGTGGTGCTGGTGCTGCACCAGATGGGCAGCCACGGGCCGGCGTACTACAAGCGCTCGCCGCCGCAGGACAAGAAATTCCTGCCCGAGTGCGCGAGCAATGCTCTGCAGTCCTGCAGCCGGCAGGAGCTGGTCAACGCCTACGACAACAGCATCGTCGCCACCGACCGCATGCTGGGCGGGCTGATCGAGTGGCTGGCGAAGGCGCGCGCGCAGCAGCCCACGGCCATGATGTACGTGGCGGACCACGGCGAGTCGCTGGGCGAGAACAACATCTACCTGCACGGCCTGCCGTACTCGGTGGCGCCTGACGTGCAGAAGCACATCCCCTGGATCACCTGGCTGTCGCCCGCGATGCAGCAGCGCATGGGTGCAGACCTGGCCTGCCTGCAGGGCTCGCTGGCGCAGCAGCGCATCTCGCACGACAACTACTTCCATTCCGTGCTGGGCCTGGCCGATGTGCGCACCCGGCTCTACCAGCCGGCGCTGGACATCTTTGCGCGCTGCGAAAACCGGGATATGCAAAAAAGATAGCTGAACCCGCTTGTGCAGCAAGCGGTTTCAGCTATTTTCATCAAAAAAGGTGCGGCTTACTTCATGCCGTCCTTGGCCATGCCGTCCTTCTTCATGGCGTCCTTGGACATCGCGTCCTTGCCCATGGCATCCTTCTTCATGCCGTCCTTGCCCATGGCGTCTTTGCCCATGGTGTCCTTGGCCATGGAATCCTTGCCCATGGCGTCCTTCTTCATGCCATCCTTGGCCATGCCCATCTGGTCCTTGCCCATGGCGTCCTTCTTCATGTCGTCGGCAAAGGCCGAGGCGCTGCCCAGGGCCACGCAGGCTGCCAGGAGGCTGGCGGTGAATCGGTTCATGGTGATCTCCTTGCTTGAGGTTGCGAAAAAGGCGCGCTGCGCCGAAGCTTCAGGGCAGCCGAGCGGCGCTCAGCTGCCACCGAACCAGTTGTAGCCCTGGTCTTCCCAGTAGCCGCCGGAATAGGTGTTGCTCACGAAGAGGGCCTGGATGTGCTTGGGGTTCTTGTAGCCCAGCTTGGTGGGCATGCGCAGCTTCATCGGAAAGCCGTACTTCGGCGGCAGCGGCCCGTCGTCCCAGCTCAGCGCCAGCAGCGTCTGCGGGTGCAGGGCCGTGGCCATGTCGATGCTGGTGTAGTAGTCGTCCGCGCACTTGAAGCCCACGTAGCGCGCGCCCAGGTCGGCGCCCACGCGGCGCAGAAAATCCGAGAAGCGCACGCCGCTCCATTTGCCGATGGCGCTCCAGCCCTCCACGCAGATGTGGCGCGTGACCTGGCTGTGCTGCGGCAGCGCGCGCAGCTCGGCGAGCGTCCAGCGGTGGCGGTCCGCCACCAGGCCGGTGACTTCGAGCGCGAAGTCCTGCTCGCGCACCACGCGCACCTCGTCCTCGCCGTAGTAGGCGTTGAACGGGAAGGGGCGGGTGATCATCGAGTCGGGGTAGGTGGGCGCGAGGCGGTTCGGGTCGAACAGCCGGGCCTGCACCTCGTCGTTGAAGCGCGAGATGCGCTGCAGCGCGGCCTCGACGCCCGCGTTGTCGCTGAGGCTGCAGCCGCTCAGCAGGCCGAGCCCGCCGAGCGTCAGGCCGCGGCGCAGGAAGTCGCGCCGCGCGGGCTGCGGCAGGCGCGGGGCCAGCACGCGGCGCGCCTCGGCCAGGATGGCGTTGCGCTGACTGTCGAGCCAGGAGGAGGGGGACTTCATGGCGCTTCCTTTCCGGCCCGGGGCTGGGCCGCGCGGCCCGAGAGCATGGTCAGCAGCGAGCGTGGCACTAGCGCCACCATGGCCAGGTGCAGCGCGACGAAGGCCACCAGCAGCGCCATGGCCGCGAAATGCACCCGACGCGCGCCTTCGTAGCCGCCCATCAGCTCGCGCAGCAGCGGAAACTGCACCGACTTCCACAGCACCAGGCCCGACAGCACCAGCAGCACCAGGTCGGCGACCGCGAACAGGTAGGCCAGGCGCTGCACCTGGTTGTAGTGGCGCAGGTCGGCGTGCGACAGCCGGCCGTGCAGCGCGGCTTGCGCATCGCGCCAGACGCCGCCCGGCGTGAGCGGCAGGAAGCGCCGCGCCATGCGGCCGGACAGCAGGTTCAGTGCCAGGTAGGCCAGGCCGTTGAGCGCCAGCAACCACATCGCGGCAAAGTGCCACTGCAGCGCGCCGCCCAGCCAGCCGCCCAAGGTGAGGGCGTTCGGAAAGCGCCAGCCGAACAGCGGCGAGGCGTTGTAGATGCGCCAGCCGCTGGCCACCATCAGCAGCACGGCGA
Organism: Comamonas humi; assembly: GCF_054782535.1. Lineage (NCBI taxonomy): Bacteria > Pseudomonadati > Pseudomonadota > Betaproteobacteria > Burkholderiales > Comamonadaceae > Comamonas > Comamonas humi. The sequence continues at coordinate 22,567 of NZ_BAAGSH010000008.1, forward strand.
GCGCGTTGGTCCAGTGGGCCACGCGCAGCCACAGCGGCTGGATCGGCGGCTCGGGCGGGGTGGGGCGGGTTGCGGAGGACATGGCTGCATTGTGGAAAGCAGCCGGTCCCGAAGTCCTCACCAAGAGTTCAAAAAATCGTGATACCTGGCCGCGGGCCGCTGCGGGACAATGGCGCCATGAATCCGAGCAAACGCGTACTGATCGTCGAGGACGATGCCCACATCGCCGAGCTGCTGCGCATGCACCTGCGCGACGAAGGCTATGCGGTGGAACACGTCGCCGACGGCCATGCCGGCATGCGCGCGGTGGAGCAGGGCGGCTGGGACGCGCTGGTGCTCGACCTGATGCTGCCCGGCGTGGACGGGCTGGAGATCTGCCGGCGCGTGCGCGCCATGACGCACTACACGCCCATCATCATCACCAGCGCCCGCTCCAGCGAGGTGCACCGCATCCTGGGCCTGGAGCTGGGGGCAGACGACTACCTGGCCAAGCCCTTCTCGATGCTGGAGCTGGTGGCCCGCGTGCGCGCGCTGCTGCGCCGCAGCGACGCGCTGGCGCGCAACGCCCAGCTCGACGCCGGCGTGCTGGCGCTGGGCGGGCTGTCCATCGACCCGCTGGCGCGCGAGGTGCAGATCGACGGCCGGCGCATCGAGCTGACGCCGCGCGAGTTCGACCTGCTGCACTTCTTCGCGCGGCACCCCGGCAAGGTGTTCTCGCGGCTCGACCTGCTCAACCAGGTCTGGGGCTACCAGCACGACGGCTACGAGCACACCGTCAACACCCACATCAACCGGCTGCGCATGAAGATCGAGGCCGACCCGGCCGAGCCCCGGCGCATCCTCACCGTCTGGGGCCGCGGCTACAAGCTGGCGGAGGCCGCGCCATGATCGCGCGCCTGTCACTGTCGCAGCGTTTGTCGCTGGTCTTCGCCGCGCTGCTGCTGGCCTGCTGCGGCATATCGGTCGCGCTGCAGATGCGGGCCAGCGAGCGCCACGAGCAGGAGGTGGTGCAGCGCCTGTCCGGCGGCCTGGCCGCGCACATCGCCGGCTACCCGGCGCTGATGCAGCCGCAGGGCCTGAACGCCGGCGCGGTGCGCGAGCTGTTCGACAAGCTGATGGCGGTGAACCCCAGCGTCGAGGTCTACCTGCTCGACGCCGATGGCCGCATCGCCGCGCATGCGGCGCCTCCCGGCCATGTGAAGCGCGAGCGCGTGGACCTGGCGCCGGTGCGCCAGCTGCTGCAGGGCGCCATGCTGCCGGTGCTGGGCGACGATCCGCGCAGCGTGGGTGGCCGCAAGGTCTTCAGCGCCGCGCCGCTGCAGTCGCAGGGCCGGGACGCGGGCTATGTCTACGTGATCCTGCAGGGCGAGGACCGCGAGACCCTGGCCGCCAGCCTGGGCGCCAGCAGCGCGCTGCGCACGCTGCTGTGGTCCACGGCGCTGGTGGCGCTGCTCGGCCTGGTGGCGGGGCTGGTGGCCTTCCGCCTCATCACGCGGCCGCTGCGCGCGCTGACCGCGGCGGTGCGCAGCCTGGAGCCCGACGGCATCGAGGCCGCCTGGCCGCAGGCCGAGCCGCTGCTGGAGCGTGCCGGCCGGGGCGGCGGCGAGATCGGCGAGCTGGCCCAGTCCTTCGCGCGGCTGGCGCGGCGCACGGCCGAGCAGTGGCAGGCGCTGCGCGCGCAGGACCAGCAGCGGCGCGAGCTGTTCGCCAACCTCTCGCACGACCTGCGCACGCCGCTGACCTCGCTGCACGGCTATCTTGAGACCTTGCGCATGAAGGCCGACCTGCTCGCGCCCGACGAGCGCCGCCGCTACCTCGACATCGCGCTGGACCAGAGCCGCAAGGTGGGCCGGCTGGCGCAGGAGCTGTTCGAGCTGGCGCGGCTGGAGTACGGCGTGGTCAAGCCCGAGCTGGAGCGCTTCGGCCTGCCCGACCTGGTGCAGGACGTGTTCCAGAAGTTCGAGCTGGCGGCCGAGGCGCGCCGCCAACGCTTGGTGGCCGACATCGCGCCCGGCCTGCCGGCCGTCACCGCCGACGTGGCGATGCTCGAGCGCGTGCTGGTCAACCTGCTCGACAACGCGGTGCGCAGCACGCCCGAGGGCGGCGAGATCGTGGTGCAGCTGCGCGCCAGCGGCGGCGGCGTGCAGGTGACGGTGAGCGACACCGGGCCGGGCGTTCCTGCCGCGCTGCGGGCCGGGCTGTTCGAGCGCCCGGCGTTCACCGGGCTGGCCGCGCCGGCGGGCGGGCGCAGCGGCGGCCTGGGGCTGATGATCGTGCACCGCATCCTGCAGCTGCACGGCAGCCGCATCGAGCTGCTGCAGCAGCCGCAGCGCGGCGCGGTGTTCCGCTTCGCGCTGGGTTGATGCTATTCAATAAATAGCTGCTTGCGCTTGCTGGATGAGCGCTGGAGGCCGATTTGGTTCAAATCTGCACCCGCGTGCCCAGCTCGACCACCGCGTTGTCGGGCAGGCGGAAGAACTCCACCACGCCGCCGGCATTGCGGCTCATGGCGGCGAACAGCCGCTCGCGCCAGCTGGCCATGCCCGAGCCGGGCGTGGGCACCACGGTTTCGCGGCTGACGAAGAAGCTGGTCTCGAAGGTGGGGATTTTCAGCCCATGCGAAGCCGTCAGCTCCAGCGCCTTGGGCACGTCGGGCACGTTCATGAAGCCATAGTGCACCGTCACTTGCCAGAAGCAGTGCGTCAGCGGCTGCACCTCGATGCGCTCGGCCATCGGCACCCAGGGCACGTCGTGGAAGCGCACGGTCAGCACCACGTTGCGCTCGTGCAGCACCTGGTTGTGCTTGAGGTTGTGCAGCAGCGCCTGCGGCGCGGTGGACGGGTCGGCCGCAAGGTAGACCGCGGTGCGCGTGCTGCGCGGCAGGCTGCGCGGGTCCAGGCTTTCGATGAAGGGCGCCAGCTCCAGGCCATCGCGGTGGATGCCATCAAGCAACAGCTGGCGGCCGCGCGCCCAGGTGCTCATGCCGGTGAACAGCAGCCCGCCCAGCACCAGCGGGAACCAGCCGCCGTCGAAGAACTTGACGGCGCAGCCCGCCACCAGCAGCGCGTCGACGGCCAGGAAGAAGGCCGTGGCCCCGAGCGCCACCGGCAGCGGCAGGCTCCAGGCGCTGCGCACCACGAAGAAGGTGAGGATGGTGGTGATCGCCATCGTCAGCGTGACCGCGATGCCGTAGGCCGAGGCCAGCGCCGACGAGCTGCCGAAGTGCAGCACGGCCGCGATCACCGCCGCCAGCAGCAGCCAGTTGACCGAGGGGATGTAGATCTGGCCGGCCTCGCGCGCCGAGGTGTAGTGGATGGTCATGCGCGGCAGAAAGCCCAGCTGCATGGCCTGCTTGGTCATCGAGTAGGCGCCCGAGATCACGGCCTGCGACGCGATGATGGCCGCCAGCGTGGCCAGCAGCAGCGCGGGGATCAGCCAGGACTCGGGGAACAGGCGGTAGAACGGGTTCTCGATGGCCTGCGGCTCGCCCATCAGCAGCGCGCCCTGGCCCATATAGTTGAGCGCCAGCGCGGGCAGCACCAGGGTGGTCCAGGCCAGTTGGATGGGGCGGCGGCCGAAGTGGCCCATGTCGGCATACAGGGCCTCGGCGCCGGTCAGCGCGAGCACGATGGCGCCCAGCGTGGCCAGCAGCTTCCAGCCGCGCGCGGCGATGAAGTCCCAGGCATGCAGCGGGTTCAGCGCCGCCAGGATGGCCGGGTGCTGCGCGATGTGCCACAGCCCCACGCAGCCCAGCACCACGAACCACAGCACGATCACCGGCCCGAAGAAGCGGCCCACGAGGTGCGTGCCGAACTGCTGCACCATGAACAGCCCCACCAGCACGACCACGGTGATCGGCAGCACCAGGCTTTCGAGCCCCGGCGTGATGATCTGCAGGCCCTCGACCGCGCCCAGCACCGAGATCGCCGGCGTGATGACGCTGTCGCCATAGAACAGGCTGGCGCCGAACACGCCGAGCAGCAGCAGCGCGCGCCGCAGCCGCGGGCTGCCCTTGACCGCGGCCGCCGCCAGCGCGGTCAGCGCCAGGCCGCCGCCTTCGCCGTGGTTGTCGGCGCGCAGGATCAGGATCACGTACTTGAGCGTGACGACGAGCATCAGCGCCCAGAAGATGGTGGAGATGGCGCCGATCAGGTTGGCCTCGTTCAGCACCACGCCGGTGTGGGGCGCGAAGATTTCCTTGACGGTGTACAGCGGGCTGGTGCCGATGTCGCCATACACCACGCCGATGGCGCCCAGCGTCAGCGCGCCCAGGCCCTGCTTGCCGAGGTGGCCGCCGCCTTCGTGCTGGTGGTTGTTGTTCATGTGCGGGTACGCAAAGTGGTCCAGCCCGCAGTATCGGCACGCGCGTATCAGGAAAGCATATGGATGCCAGGATGGCAAAAAACATAGCGGCTAGCGCTCTATTTCATTGGGTTGCAGATATTTTTGTATCTGTAAGCCAGATATGGCGAGCGCGAGAAGCTATGTTTTTAGAAGCGTGCGTTCAGCGCTCTTCCGCCAGCCGGTAGCCCACGCCGGTCTCGGTGAGCAGCAGCTGCGGATCGGCCGGCTCGGCCTCGAGCTTGGCGCGCAGCTGCGCCATGTACAGGCGCAGGTAGTGGGTGTCGGCCGTGTGTCCGGGCCCCCAGACCTCGGACAGCAGCTGCCGGTGGGTGACCACGCGCCCGGCGTTGCGCACCAGCACGGCCAGCAGCCCGAACTCGTTGGGCGTGAGGTGCACGGGCTGGCCGTCGCGCGCCACCGCGCGGCGCGCCAGATCGACCTCGACGCCGTGGCCGCTGAAGCGCGTGAGCGCCGATTCGACGCGCCGGCCGCGGTGGCGCAGCGCCACGCGCATGCGCGCCAGCAGCTCGCCGGCGCTGAAGGGCTTGACTAGGTAGTCGTCGGCGCCGGCGTCGAGCAGCGCGATCTTCTGGCCGTCGTCGTGCCGGGCCGAGACGATCAGCACCGGGCAGGCCGACTGGCGGCGCACCGTGGCCAGGAAGTCGCTGCCCTCGCCGTCGGGCAGGCCCAGGTCAAGCACCACCAGGTCGAAGGCGCGCAGCTCCTGGCCGGCGGCCTGCGCATGGCTGAACTGGATGGCCGCATCGGCCAGGCTGGCGGCCGATGCCACCTCATAGCCCTCCACGCGCATCACCTCGCGCAAGGTGGCGCGCAGCTCGGGGTCGTCCTCGACCAGCAGCACGCGCAGGCTCATGGCGACTCCTCCGGCTCCATCGCCGGAGGCTCGGCGACGGGCATGCACAGCCCCACGCAGCAGCCGCCCCGGCGGCGGTTGCGGATGGCGAGCTGCGTGCCATGTGCGCGGGCCACGGCATCGCACAGCGCCAGGCCCAGGCCCGCGCCGCGCGTGCCCAGGGGCTGGCCGCCGCCGCGCTCGAAGGCCGCCAGCAATCGAGCCTGCTCGGGCTCGGCGATGCCCGGCCCTCGGTCGCAGACCGCCAGCCACACTTGGCCATGGCGGCTGCGGCCCACGATGTCGATGGCCGCATGGGCGCCGGCATGCTTGAGCGCGTTGTCGATCAGGTTCTCCAGCAACTGCACCATCAGCACCGCGTCGCACTGCACCAGCGGCAGCCGCGCGCCGAGCCGGGCGCGCACGCGGCGCTCGGGGTCACGGGCGCGCACCCGGCGCAGCACCGCGCCCACCAGTTCCTCCAGCGACTCCCAGTCGCGGTGCAGGCTGGCTGCGCCGCCGTCGAGCCGGGCGAGCTGCAGCGCGTTGTCGGTCAGGCGGCTGAGCTGCGTGGCCTCGTCGACGATGGTGGCCGCCAGGCGCTGGCGCTGCGGCGGCGTGAGCCGCTCGTCCTGCTGGCACAGTGACGAGGCCGCGCCCAGGATGCTGGCCAGCGGCGTGCGGTAGTCGTGCGACACTGCCGCCAGCATGGTGTTGCGGAAGGCGTGCACCTGCGCCGCCTGCTGCGCGGCCTGCGCGGCGGCGGCGGCATGCAACTGCTCCACCGCCTGCCCCGCCAGGTCGCACATGGCCTGGGCATGGCGCCGCTGGGCCGTGTCGTGCAGCAGGGCGGGCGGCGGCTGCAGCAGTACCGCGCCCTGCACGGCGCGCATGCCGTGCGCCGGCAGGTACCAGCCGGGCTGGTTGTCGTACACCTGCGTGCCGGGGCCCATGGGCTGGTCCTGCCTGCAACACAGCGCGAGGCCGCTGGCCTCGTCGTCGCTGGGTGCGCCAAACGGCTGCCAGGCGCCGGGCTCGGCAGATGCCGCGCGGAACACGGCCTTGGCCGCGTCCGTGGCCTGGCACGAGGCCGACAGCGCCGCGTCCAGCGCGCCATGCACGGCCGCCGGGGTCTGCGCCACGCGCAGCGCCTCGGACAGCGCATACAGCTCCTGCACGCGCTGGGCGTGCCGCTCGCTGGCCGTGGCGAGCCGGCGCTGGCGCGCCATCATCAGCGTGACGCCGCCGCTCACGGTCAGCATGGAGCAAAGGAACAGCAGGTCGCGCGGCAGCGACACCTGCAGCGTGCCCCGCGGCGAGATGAACCACCAGTTGAAGGCCACGACCGTGGCGGCGCTGGCGGCCACGGCCATCCACGATGGCCACCACAGGCCGGCCATGGCCACGGCCAGCACCAGCGGCAGCGCCTGGCTGCCCTGGTCGGCATGCCCCTCGAGCGCAAAGGCCACGGCCCAGCCCAGCAGCCAGACCACGCCGCCCATGGCCAGGCCTCCCGGCAACGGGCCTGCCGCCATCCTGGGGGCACGCGGGGTCTGGGTCTGGTGGGGAGAGGGCATGGCGGCATTGTTACCGCAGCCGGCGGGCCGATGCATATATCTGTGAATAACTAAAAGATATAGATTTAATGGATATTAAAAATGCCTGCATCCAAAGAAAAATGGCAAAAATCTTCAAGGCAAGAGATTTTTTCAATGAAAGGTAGTTTGCAATTTGTGAATATTCGTGCAATTCCGTTTTAAATTCATTACATTTGGTGACTATAAGAAATCGGGATCTGCAGGGAGGGGCGGATGCTGCCATCAGCCGACATTCGGTCGGAGCAGATCTTTGTCAACCAGTTTTTGCACAAGGAGCTGTCCACATGAATGAAACGATTCAAGCGGGTGAATTGGCCCAGACCTCGTACCGCCTGGGGCTGGTGGTCATGTCCTATGGCATCTCGGTGCTCGGCGCCTTCGTGGCGCTGACGGCCGCGCAGCGCATCCGGGGCCGCAAGGGCGGCATCAGCTGGCTGAACCTGCTGGCGGCAGGCACGGCGCTGGGCGGCATCGGCGTGTGGTCCATGCACTTCACGGGCATGCTGGCGCTGAACCTGGGCATGGCTTCGGGCTACTCCATGGTCGAAACACTGGTGTCGCTGGTGGCGGCGATCGGCGCCACGTCGGCGGCGCTGGCCTATGTGGCGGCGCGCCCGCAAAGCAGCGTGCGCCTGCTGAGCGCGGGCTGCGTGCTCGGCCTGGGCGTGGCCTTCATGCATTACCTGGGCATGTACGGCATGCGCTTTCCGGGCTACATCGTCTGGTCCATGGAGATCGTGGGGCTGTCCATCCTGATCGCGATGTTCGCGGCCAGCGCGGCGCTGTGGCTGGCCTTCCGCACCAGCTCGGTATCGCTGCGGGCCGTGGCGGCGGCGGTGATGGGGCTCGCCGTCTGCTCCATGCACTACACCGGCATGGCGGCGGCCGACTTCATCTGCACCACGGTGGCCAAGCGCTTTGCCACGCCCCAGGGCTTCGCGGTGATCAGCTCGATGGACCTGCCCGTGTTCACCGCCATCGTGGCCATCGGCCTCGCGGCGCTGATCGGCAACGACCAGCTGATCCAGCGCGACCAGGCGCTGCGGCGCCTGCAGGGCGGCTGATCCCGCCCCGGCTTTACAGCTCTTCCACGCGGCGTGGCGGGTAGCTGTCCCAGGTCTGGCAGCCCGGGCATTGCCAGAAATGCTGCCGGGCCTCGAAGCCGCAGGCCGCGCAGCGGTAGCGGGTGAGCGGCTTGGTGGCATTGTCCAGCGCGCGTTGCACTGCGGCGTGGTACTGCTGGTGCTCCAGCTTCTCGCCTTCCAACCAGCGGCTGGCCGCCACCAGCGAGGGCTCGTGCTGCAGGTGTTGCACGTAGCGCTCGCGCCCCTGCGGGCCGGTGCCGCCGGCCGGGGCTTCTTCATCCAGGCTCACCAGGCATTGCAGCACATCCAGCGACGGCGCCTGCAGGTAGTTGGCTTCGAGCAGCTGGCGCACCTCGGCCTGGCGCTGGGTGGCGCGGCCGAGCTCGGTCATCAGCTGCGCCACCAGGGCCACCGAGGCCGGCGAGGCCTGGGCGAGCACCACCAGGGTGTCGAGCGCGGCCGAAGGCTGGCCTTGCTTCTGCTGCAGGCGCGCGAGCTCGATGTGCGGCCGCGGTGCCTCGGGGGCGGTGGCGAGGGCCTGGTCGAGCAGCTCGCGCGTGGCATCGAGCTGGCCGTTGGCCTGCTGCTGCAGCGCTTGCTCGCACAGGTAGTGGGCGATGCGCACGTTGTACTCGCCCTGGCCCTGCTGCTGCATCTGGCGCGCGATGGCCGCGGCCTGCGGCCAATCGTGGGCACGCTCGTAGATGGCCAGGCGCGACAGCCGGGCCTCGTTCTCGAAGGCCGTGTCATCGAGCTTGGCCAGCGCGTCCTCGGCCCGGTCGAGCAGGCCGGCCTTCAGGAAGTCCAGCGCCAGCGCGTGCTGGGCGCGGTCGCGCTCTTCCTTGGAGATGTCGGCGCGCGACAGCAGGTGCTCGTGCACGCGCACGGCGCGGTTGTACTCGCCGCGGCGGCGAAACAGGTTGCCCAGTGCGAAGTGCAGCTCGGCGGTGTCCGGATCGTTCTGCACGGCTTCTATGAAGGCGTCGATGGCCTTGTCCTGCTGCTCGTTGAGCAGGAAGTTCAGGCCTTTGAAATAGGCCTTGGGGGCGCTCTTGTTCTCGCGGCGCATCTGGCGCAGGTCGAAGCGCGATGCCAGCCAGCCGAGGACGAAGGCCGCCGGCAGGCCCAGCAGGATCCAGGTCAGGTCAAATTCCATGGAAGCTCGATTCGATCTTGGCGGCAGGGGTGGCCTCGGCGGCGGCCGGGGCGGGCTCGGCGGGCACCGGGGCGGGGCGCAGCGCGGCCTTGCGGTGCTTCCACCAGCGCGGCACCATGCCGACGACGCCGACCACCACGCCGGCGCTGAAGGCCACCAGCACCACCAGCACCAGCGGCGCGCTCCATTGCGTGCCGAAGAAGAAGTGCACCACCACGTCGCGCTGGTTGTTCAGCGCGAACGCGAAGAGGGTAAAAAAAATGGCTGCCTTCAGCAGCCACAGCAGGTATTTCATACGAGGCCCCGTGTGGATCAGGCGATTCTACGGTGTCGCCGATGGGGCCGGGGTGTTTGTTTTTGCTATTTATCTAATAGCTGTCCGCGCTTGTATGGCGGGCTCTATAGACTTAATCCTTCTGCAGGCTGGTCGGGTCGATGGGCGCTGCATCGACGGCTTCGCGCAGGGCCTTGCCGGGCTTGAAGTGGGTCACGCGCTTGGCGGGAATGTGCACCGATTCGCCGGAGCGCGGATTGCGGCCCAGGCGCGGCTGGCGGTGGGTGATCGTGAAGCTGCCGAAGCCGCGGATCTCGATGCGCTGGCCACGGACCAGCGAGTCCTCGATGGCGTCCAGGATCGTTTTGACGGCCTGCTCCGCGTCCCGCTGGGTCAGCTGGTGGAAACGGGCGGCAAGCTCTTCGATGAGATCGGATCGGGTCATGCGGATGGCAGTGTAGCGGTATCAGAAAACAGATGGGCGCCGCGAAGGCGCCCATCTGGATCAAGGAGCCGTCCCGTGCAGCACGGGACGGGCGCCAGGCGCTGGATTACTTGTCGGAGTTGTCCAGCTTGGCGCGCAGCAGTGCGCCCAGGCTCGTCGTGCCGGCGTTTTCACGGGCGGATTGCGCGGACAGCGAGGCCATGGCCTGGTGCTGGTCTGCGGAGTCCTTGGCACGGATCGACAGCTGGATGCTGCGGTTCTTGCGGTCGACGTTGGTCACCACGGCGGTGACTTCGTCGCCTTCCTTCAGCACGGAACGGGCGTCTTCCACGCGGTCCTGCGAGATCTCGGAAGCGCGCAGGTAACCGGTGACGTCGTCGCCCAGGTCGATTTCAGCGCCGCGCGCGTCCACCGACTTGACCTTGCCGGTCACGATCTGGCCCTTGTCGTTCACGGTCGAGAAGGTGGTGAAGGCATCGCTGTCGAGCTGCTTGATGCCCAGCGAGATGCGCTCGCGGTCCACGTCCACGGCCAGCACGATGGCTTCCACTTCCTGGCCCTTCTTGTAGTTGCGAACGGCAGCTTCGCCAGCTTCGTTCCACGACAGGTCGGACAGGTGCACCAGGCCGTCGATGCCCGAGGCCAGGCCCACGAACACGCCGAAGTCGGTGATCGACTTGATCGGGCCCTTCACGCGGTCGCCGCGCTTGGTGTTCTGAGCGAACTCTTGCCAGGGGTTGGCCTTGCACTGCTTCATGCCCAGCGAGATGCGGCGCTTGTCTTCGTCGATCTCGAGGACCATGACTTCGACTTCGTCACCCAGCGACACGATCTTGGAAGGTGCCACGTTCTTGTTGGTCCAGTCCATTTCGGAGACGTGCACCAGGCCTTCGATACCGGGTTCCAGCTCGACGAACGCGCCGTAGTCGGCAATGTTCGTGACCTTGCCGAACAGGCGGGTGTTGGCCGGGTAGCGGCGCGAAACGCCCATCCACGGATCGTCGCCCATCTGCTTCAGACCCAGCGAGACGCGGTTCTTCTCGGTGTCGAACTTGAGGATCTTGGCGGTGATTTCCTGGCCAGCCTGCACCACCTCGGACGGGTGACGCACGCGGCGCCATGCCATGTCGGTGATGTGCAGCAGGCCGTCGATGCCGCCCAGGTCCACGAACGCACCGTATTCGGTGATGTTCTTGACCACGCCGTTGACGATGGAGCCTTCCTTCAGGGTTTCCATCAGCTTGGCGCGCTCTTCGCCCATCGAGGCTTCCACCACGGCGCGGCGGCTCAGCACCACGTTGTTGCGCTTGCGGTCGAGCTTGATGACCTTGAATTCCAGGGTCTTGTTCTCGTAGGGGGTCAGGTCCTTGACCGGACGGGTGTCGATCAGCGAACCGGGCAGGAAGGCGCGGATGCCGTTGACCAGGACCGTGAGGCCGCCCTTGACCTTGCCGGAGGTCGTGCCGGTCACGAATTCGCCCGATTCCAGGGCCTTTTCGAGAGCCAGCCACGAAGCCAGGCGCTTGGCGGTGTCGCGCGACAGGATGGTGTCGCCGTAGCCGTTTTCGATCGAGCCGATGGCGACCGACACGAAGTCGCCCACCTGGACTTCGATTTCGCCCTGGTCGTTCTTGAATTCGTCGATCGGCACATAGGCTTCGGACTTGAGGCCAGCGTTCACGACGACGAAGTTGTGCTCAACGCGCACGACTTCAGCGGTGATGACCTCGCCGGGGCGCATTTCGGTGCGTTGCAGCGATTCTTCAAACAGGGCGGCAAAAGATTCAGACATGTGGTTCCTTAGACGCATGCAGGTTTCCGACAGCACCATTGCTATCGTTTCTATGGCTGTATGCGCAGGTAGTTTGCGGAAGGTTCCGCGGGTTAAGGTTGCAAAGCCCTGCTGCCCATGACCGCCAGATGCCGTCAGTGGAAGGCCGCAGGGGCCGTTTTCAACCTTTTGCCTCCTCAGGCAAAAGGCTGTCGCTGTGCCCACCAGTCCAGCACCTGGTCCACGGCCTCGTTGACCGAAAGATCGGAGTTGTCCAGCAGCACGGCATCCTGCGCGGCATGAAGTGGGGCGGTGCTGCGCTGCATGTCGCGCGCATCCCGCGCTTCCAAGTCAGCGCGAAGGTCGGATATTTTAGCCGACATTCCTTTTTCGATCAACTGCTTATGGCGTCTTTCGGCACGTTTTTCGGCGCTGGCCGTCAAATACACCTTCAGCGGGGCCAGCGGGAAGATCACCGTGCCCATGTCGCGGCCGTCGGCCACCAGCCCCGGCAGGCGGCGGAAATCGTGCTGCGACTGCACCAGCGCCTGGCGCACCGCGGGCAGGGCCGAAACCAGCGAGGCGTTCATGCCGGCCTCTTCGGTGCGGATGGCCAGGCTCACGTCCTCGCCGTCGAGCAGCACGCCCTGCTGCGGCGTGAAGCGGATGTCGAGCTGGGCGATCAGCGCGGCGATCTGGGCCGCATGCTCGGCGTTGATGGGGATGCCAGCGCGCGAGGCCGCCAGGCCGGCGATGCGGTACAGCGCGCCGGAGTCGAGCAGGTGGTAGCCGAGGCGCTCGGCCACGGCCGCCGCCAGCGTGCCCTTGCCCGAGGCGGTGGGGCCGTCGATGCACAGCACCGGCACGCTGCCGGGCACCGGGCGGACCACCGAGAACAGCGCCTCGAAATAGTCCGGGAAGGTCTTGGCCACGCACTTGGGGTCTTCGATGCGCACCGGCAGGCCGGCGGGGTTGAAGGTGGCGAGCGAGAAGCACATGGCCACGCGGTGATCGTCGTAGGTGTGGATGCTGGCGGGCTTCCAGGCCTCGACATTCACGGGCGGTGTCACGCGCAGGTAGTCGGCGCCTTCCTCGACGGTGGCGCCGAGCTTGCGCAGCTCGATGGCCATGGCGGCGAGGCGGTCGGTCTCCTTGACGCGCCAGCTGGCGATGTTGCGCAGCGTGGTCGTGCCCTGGGCATACAAGGCCATCACGGCCAGGGTCATCGCGGCGTCGGGGATGTGGTTGCAGTCCAGGTCGATGGCCTTGAGGGGCCAGGCGCCACGCCGCACTTCGAGCCAGTTGGGGCCGCTGGTGACGTGCGCGCCCATGGCTTCGGCGGCCTCGATGAAGCGGATGTCGCCCTGAATGGAGTCGGCGCCCACGCCCAGGATCTTCACCGGCTCGGCCACCGCGCCGTGGCCGTCCTTGGTGGACTTGCCGGCGGCTATCGCGCCCAGCGCGATGAAGTAGCTGGCCGACGAGGCATCGGCCTCGACGTGGATGGTGCCGGGCGACTGGTAGTGGCTGCCGGCGGGGATGACGAAGCGCTGCCAGCCCTCGTTGGCGACGACGATGCCGAAGCGCTTGAGCAGCTCCAGCGTGATGTGGATGTAGGGCCGCGAGATCAGCTCGCCGACGACCTCGATGCTCACGTCCTGCTGGCGGGCCACCAGCGGCAGCGCCATCAGCAGCGCGGTGAGGAATTGGCTGGAGACATCGCCGCGAACGCGGATCGGCGCCTGCAGCTGCAGCTGCGAGGCCGGCGTGGGGTGGATGGCCAGCGGCGGGTAGCCGGCATTGCCGAGGTAGTCGATGCGGCAGCCGAGCTGCAGCAGCGCGTCCACCAGGTCGCCGATGGGGCGCTCGTGCATGCGCGGCACGCCGCTCATCTCGAACTCGCCGCCCAGCAGCGCCAGCGCAGCCGTCAGCGGGCGCATCGCGGTGCCGGCATTGCCCAGGAAGAGCTTGGTCACCCGCGTGGCCATGCCCGGCGCGAGCTGGCCGGCGATGCCGGTGATGTGGTAGCTGTTGAGGTGGGCCGGGTCGGTGCTGCGCACCACGGCGCAGCCGAGCTGGCGCAGCGCCTCGAGCATGACCTGGGTGTCGTCGGAGTCGAGCAGGTCGTGGATGGTGGTGGTGCCGCGGCTCAGCGCCGCCAGCAGCAGCACGCGGTTGGAGATGCTCTTGGAGCCGGGCAGCTGCACCTCGCCATGGGCGCTTTGCAGGGCGGGAAGGTCGAGGAAAGCGGTGGCGTACATGGCGGGGCGGATGAACGGTTTTGGTAAAAATGGCCGCCAGCGCTTATGGAATAAGCGCGAGCAGCTATCGTTTTCGATAATCAGGCGGCCTTGCCGCCTTCGGGTGCATAGATTTTGCCCACATGCCACTGCGAGCGCGCGTCGCGGGCCTGGTTGATCAGGCCTTCGATGCGCTGCGGCTGCTCGGACAGCAGCGCGGCCTCGTACTGGCCCAGCATGTGCTGCAGCTGGTGGATCTGCTTGAGCACCTCGCTGCGGTTGGCCAGGAAGATGTCGCGCCACATGGTGGTGTCGGCGGCGGCGATGCGGGTGAAGTCGCGAAAGCCCGGCCCGGCCAGCGACAGCATGCGGTGGCCGTCGGGCTGGCTGACGATGGAGTTCATGTAGGCCATGGCGACGAGGTGCGGCGCATGGCTGCTGGCGGCCAGCGCCGAGTCATGCGCCTCGGGCGACATGCTGGTCACGTGGCTGCCGAGCGCGCGCCACAGCGACTCGGCCGCGCGCAGCTGCGCCACCTGGGTCAGCTCGGTGGGCGTGAGCACCACCTGCTGGCCGTTGTACAGGCCGGCCTCGGCGTATTCCACGCCCGAGACTTCCTTGCCGGCGATGGGGTGGGCCGGCACGAAGCAGCCGAAGCGCTGGCGCAGCCCGGCGCGCGCCGCCTGCACCACGTCCTGCTTGGTCGAGCCCACGTCCATGATGAGGGTGTCGGGGCGCACCAGGTCCTTGATGGAGCGCAGCGTGGCCTCGGTGGCGGCGACGGGAATCGCCAGCAGCACCAGGTCGGCGCCCGAGACCGCGACCATGGCCGAGCCGGCCTCCTCGTCGATCACGCCCAGGCGCAGGGCCTTGGCGGTGGTGGAGGGCGACTTGCTGTAGCCGACCACGCGCTTGACCAGGCCGGCCTGCTTCATCGCGAGCGCGAACGAGCCGCCCATCAGGCCGCACCCGATCAGAGCCAGTTGTTCAAACACGGTTCAGCCTCCGACCGGATAGGCGCCCAGCATCTTGTAGAAGGCGGCGAGCTGCTGCAGCTCTTCGAGCGCCTTGGCCACGTGGGGCTGCGAGGGGTGGCCGTCCAGGTCGATGTAGAAGTAGTACTCCCACTGGCCGGTGCGCGCGGGGCGCGACTCGAAGCGCGTCATCGACACGCCGTGGCGCTTGAGCGGCACCAGCAGGTCGTGCACCGCGCCGGGGCGGTTGGGCACCGAGATGATGAGGCTGGTGCAGTCCTTGCCGGTGGCCTCGGGCATGGGCAGCGTGTGCGGCAGGCAGATGACGGCGAAGCGCGTGCGGTTGTAGGCGTCGTCCTGGATCGCATGGGCCACGATGTGCAGGCCGAACTGCTGCGCCGCGCGCTCGCTGGCCAGGCCCGCGATCTCGGGGTGCAGTGCGGCCAGGCGGGCGCCTTCGGCGTTGCTCGACACCGGGCGGCGCTCGGCGTGCGGCAGGTGTTTGGTCAGCCAGGTCTGGCACTGGGCCAGGGCCTGCGGGTGCGCGGCGACGACGGTGATGCCGTCGAGCGAATTGCTCTGGCGCAGCAGGTTGTGGCGGATCAGCATGCTGACCTCGCCCACCACGTGGCAGGGCGTGTGCAGCAGCATGTCGAGCGAGCGGGTGACCACGCCTTCGTTCGAGTTCTCGACGCCCACGACGCCGAACTGGGCGCTGCCCGCGGCCGTGGCGTGGAAGACCTCGTCGAAGTTGGCGCAGTACATCAGGTCGGCCGCACCGCCGAAGTACTGGATGGCCGCTTCTTCGCAGAAGGTGCCCTGCGGGCCGAGCACGGCCACGCGCTGGGGCGATTCCAGCGCCAGGCAGGCCGACATGATCTCGCGCCAGATGGCCGAGACATGGGCGCCCTTGAGCGGGCCGGGGTTGGCGTGCTGGATCTTGTCGATGACCTGGGCCACGCGGTCGGGGCGGAAGAACGGCGTGCCTTCGGCCTTCTTCAGCTCGCCGACCTGCTCGGCCACGCGGGCGCGCTCGTTGAGCAGCAGGAGCAGCTGGTGGTCCAGCGAGTCGATCTGCACGCGCAGGTCGGCCAGCTCGGGGCTGGCCACGGGGGTGATGCTTGGGGTTTTGTCTGCCATGGTTTTGATAGCTGCTGTCGCTTGCGGTAGCTCGTTTCTGATATGAAAACTATCTGAAATGCTTGTGAATCAAGCGCAAGCAGCTCATTTTTGTGTAGTGCTGCGGATCGGGGTGCTTCAGGCGGCGCTGCGCTCGAAGTCCCTCAGGTAGTCCACCAGCGCCTGCACGCCGGCCAGGGGCATCGCGTTGTAGATGCTCGCGCGCATGCCGCCCACGGACTTGTGGCCCTTGAGTTGCAGCAGGCCGCGCGCCTTGGCGCCGGCCAGGAAGGCGTCGTTGCGGGATTCGTCCTTCAGGAAGAAGGGCACGTTCATGCGCGAGCGGCTGTCCAGCGCCACGCGGTTCTCGTAGAACGCGGACTGGTCGATGGCGCCGTACAGCAGCTCGGCCTTGGCGCGGTTGCGCGCCTCAAGCGCGGCCACGCCTTCGAGCGCGCCTTCGCGCTGGCGCAGGATCCACTCGAAGGTCAGGCCCGCGATGTAGATGCCCCAGGTCGGCGGCGTGTTGTACATCGACTGGTTGGCGGCCACGGTCTGGTAGTTGAAGGCGCTGGGGCAGATGTCGAGCGCGCGGCCGAGCAGGTCGTCGCGCACCACCACCAGCGTCAGGCCGGCGGGGCCCAGGTTCTTCTGCGCGCCGCCGAAGGCCACGCCCACGCGGCTCCAGTCCACCGTGCGCGAGGCCACATGCGACGAGAAATCGATCACCAGCGGCGCCTGGCTGCCCAGCGCCCGCAGGTCGGGCAGGGTCTGGAACTCGATGCCGTGGATGGTCTCGTTGCTGCAGATGTGCAGGTACTCGGCCTGGGGGTTGAGCTTCCAGCCGGCCGCATCGGGGATGCGGGTGAAGCCGCTGTCCTCGGCCGAGGCGGCCACCGCAGCCTGCGCGTACTTGCCGGCTTCCTTCAGCGACTTCTGGCTCCAGCTGCCGGTGAGCACGAAGTCCACCGCGCCGCCGCGCGACAGGTTCAGCGGCACGATGGCGTTCTCGGCCAGGCCGCCGCCCTGCATGAACAGTATGTGGAACTGCTCGGGCACGGCCAGCAACTGGCGGAAATCGGCCTCGGCCTTCTCGCAGATGGAAATGAACTCCTTGCCGCGGTGGCTCATCTCCATCACGCTCATGCCGCTGCCGTGCCAGTCCAGCATCTCGCTGGCGGCTTGCTGGAGAACCTCTTCCGGAATCGCGGCCGGACCTGCCGAGAAGTTATAGGGGCGATGCATGGTGCTGTGAATGGTGTGGAGGTCCAGCACCGGCGGAGCCGGCGCTGAGGTGGGTTGCAGGAGGCTGGGCTTTATTCCTCGGAGGCCTGGCCTTCGGGTGCTGCGGTGTCGGGGGCATCGGTGGCGCCTTCGCCGGCCTCGCCCTCGGCCGCGTTGGCGTCGTTCTCGACGATGCGCTGCAGGCCGCCGAGCTTGGCGCCCGCGTCCAGGCTGATCAGCGTCACGCCCTGCGTGGCGCGGCCGAGTTCGCGGATCTCCGCGACGCGGGTGCGCACCAGCACGCCGGTGTCGGTGATGAGCATGATCTCGTCATCGGCATGCACCAGCGTGGCGGCGACGACCTTGCCGTTGCGCTCGCTCTGCTGGATGGCGATCATGCCCTTGGTGCCGCGGCCGTGGCGCGTGTACTCGACGATGCTCGTGCGCTTGCCGTAGCCGTTCTCGGTGGCGGTGAGCACGCTCTGGGTCTCGTCCTCGGCCACCAGCATGGCGATCACGCTCTGGCCTTCTTCCAAGTTCATGCCGCGCACGCCGCGCGCATTGCGGCCCATGGGGCGCACGTCGTTCTCGTCGAAGCGCACGGCCTTGCCGCCGTCGCTGAACAGCATCACGTCGTGCTTGCCGTCGGTCAGCGCCGCGCCGATCAGGTAGTCGCCTTCATCGAGGCCCACGGCGATGATGCCGGCCTTGCGCGGGTTGCTGAACTCATCGAGCGCCGTCTTCTTCACCGTGCCCATGCTGGTAGCCATGAACACATAGTGGTCGGCCGGGAAGCTGCGGTACTCGCCGGTCAGCGGCAGCACCACGTTGATCTTTTCGCCCTCGGCCAGCGGGAACATGTTGACGATGGGCCGGCCGCGCGAGCCGCGCGAGCCCGCGGGCACTTCCCAGACCTTGAGCCAGTACAGCCGGCCCTTGTTCGAGAAGCACAGCAGGTAGTCGTGCGTGTTGGCGATGAAGAGCTGGTCGATCCAGTCGTCTTCCTTGGTGGCCGTGGCCTGCTTGCCGCGGCCGCCGCGCTTTTGCGAGCGGTACTCGGACAGCGGCTGGCTCTTGATGTAACCGGTGTGGCTGAGCGTGACCACCATGTCGGTGGGCGTGATCAGGTCTTCGGTGGACAGGTCCTGCGCGCTGTACTCGACCTCGCTGCGGCGTGCGCCCAGCTTGGTCTGGCCGAACTCGGTCTTGATGGCGTTCAGTTCCTCGCCAATGATGATGGACACGCGCGCCGGCTTGGCCAGGATGTCGAGCAGGTCCTCGATCACGGCCATCACGTCCTTGTACTCGGCGACGATCTTGTCCTGCTCCAGGCCCGTCAGGCGCTGCAGGCGCATCTGCAGAATCTCTTGCGCCTGCGTCTCCGACAGGCGGTACAGGCCGTCCTGGCCCAGGCCGAATTCGGCCTCCAGCCCTTCGGGGCGGTAGTCGTCGGCATTCACCACGCCGCCATCCTCGCGGGTGCGGGTCAGCATCTCGCGTACCAGCGTACTGTCCCAGGGGCGGGCCATCAGCTCGGACTTGGCCACCGGCGGCGTGGGCGCGTTGCGGATGATGGCGATGAAGTCGTCGATGTTGGCCAGCGCCACGGCCAGGCCTTCCAGCACATGGCCGCGGTCGCGCGCCTTGCGCAGCTCGAACACCGTGCGGCGGGTCACCACCTCGCGGCGGTGCTGCAAGAACACCTGGATCAGGTCTTTCAGATTGCACAGGCGCGGCTGGCCATCGATCAGCGCCACCATGTTCACGCCGAAGGTGTCCTGCAGCTGCGTCTGCTTGTACAGGTTGTTCAGCACCACCTCGGGCACTTCGCCGCGCTTGAGTTCGATCACCAGGCGCATGCCCGATTTGTCGGACTCGTCCTGGATGTGGCTGATGCCCTCGAGCTTCTTCTCGTGCACCAGCTCGGCCATGCGCTCCTGCAGCGTCTTCTTGTTGACCTGGTAGGGCAGCTCGTCGACGATGATGGCCTGGCGTTGGCCGCGGTCGATGTCCTCGAAGTGGCACTTGGCGCGCATGATCACCTTGCCGCGGCCGGTGCGGTAGCCGTCCTTCACGCCGTTGATGCCGTAGATGATGCCGGCGGTCGGGAAGTCGGGCGCGGGCACGATCTCCATCAGATCGTCCACCGTCGCCTCGGGGTGCGCCAGCAGGTGCAGGCAGGCGTCCACCACCTCGTTCAGGTTGTGCGGCGGGATGTTGGTGGCCATGCCCACGGCAATGCCGGCCGAGCCGTTGACCAGCAGGTTGGGCAGCCGCGACGGCAGCACCAGCGGCTCCTGCTCGCTGCCGTCATAGTTGGGGCCGAAGTCCACCGTCTCCTTATCTATATCAGCCAGCATCTCGTGGGCGATCTTGGACAGGCGGATTTCCGTGTAGCGCATCGCGGCTGCGTTGTCACCGTCCACCGAGCCGAAGTTGCCCTGGCCGTCGACCAGCATGTGGCGCAGCGAGAAATCCTGCGCCATGCGCACGATGGTGTCGTACACCGCGCTGTCGCCGTGCGGGTGGTACTTACCGATCACGTCGCCGACGATACGCGCCGATTTCTTGTAGGGGCGGTTCCAGTCGTTGTTCAGCTCGTGCATCGCATAAAGAACCCGCCGATGCACCGGCTTCAGGCCATCGCGAGCGTCAGGCAGCGCGCGGCCGACGATCACGCTCATCGCGTAGTCGAGATAGCTGCGGCGCATTTCCTCTTCGAGGCTGATAGGGAGGGTTTCTTTTGCAAACTGGGTCATATGGTCTGTGCCGATGGACGGGAAGTCGGGAGGCATTTTAGGCGCTTCCCGTTGTTGCATCACGGCAACATTCTAGGCGTGTTGCGCTTTTGTCTTGCGCCCGGCGCTACAGATAACTCTATTCATCCGGCGCGCCTATGGCACAATCGGTTAGAACGTTTTTGGTGATGGTCACTGACGACGTCTTGATTCGCAGCGCGGCTGCGGCTTTTTCCCCAAGAGGAGAACCATGAAGAAACTGAACAAAGTGGCGATGTTGTTTGCCTCTGCAGCGCTTGCAACCGCCGCTGGCGCACAAATCAAGGCTGCTGACGGCGGCAATACCGTTGACAACTGGCAGAACGGCACTGGCGAACTGGTGTGGAAGAACGGCACGAACGAACTGTGCTGGCGCGATTCCAACTGGACCCCTGCCACCGCTGCTGAAGGTTGCGACGGCGCGCTGCAGAAGGCTGCTCCTGCACCGGCTCCGGCTGCTGCACCGGCACCCGCTCCTGCACCGGCTCCCGCTCCTGCTGCCACCACCCAGAAGGTGACCTACGCTGCCGACGCATTCTTCGACTTCGACAAGTCGGTGCTGAAGCCCGAAGGCAAGGCCAAGCTGGACGACCTGTCCGGCAAGGTCAAGGACATCAACCTGGAAGTCATCATCGCCGTGGGTCACACCGACTCCGTGGGTTCCGATGCTTACAACCAGAAGCTGTCGGTGCGCCGCGCAGAAGCTGTGAAGGCTTACCTGGTGTCCAAGGGTATCGACAAGAACCGCGTGTACACCGAAGGCAAGGGCGAGAAGCAGCCTGTGGCCGACAACAAGACCGCTGCTGGCCGCGCCAAGAACCGCCGCGTGGAAATCGAAGTGGTCGGTACCGCCAAGGCCAAGTAATCGTCTCGGTTACCGCTCTTCAAAAAGCCCCAGCAATGGGGCTTTTTTTATGGCAACTGCGCTTGGGAATTGGTGGACAATCGTCCCCCATGAGCCATACCCTGAATGCCGATCCTGCGGAGCTTGCCAAGTTTTCGGAACTGGCATCCCGCTGGTGGGATCCCGAGAGCGAATTCAAGCCCCTGCACCAGATCAATCCATTGCGCCTGGAGTGGATCAACGGCATCACGCCGTTGGCTGGCCAGCAAGTGCTGGATGTGGGCTGCGGCGGCGGCATCCTGGCCGACTCTATGGCCCGCAAGGGAGCTACGGTGCTGGGTATCGACCTGGCAGACAAGCCCTTGCGTGTGGCACAGCTGCATGCGTTGGAGGCGGGTACGCCGAACATCCGTTACCAGGCCATCAGCGTGGAGGAACTGGCCGATGCGCAGCCGGCGAGCTTCGATACCGTCACTTGCATGGAGATGCTGGAGCATGTGCCCGACCCGGCCTCGGTGGTGCAGGCCTGCGGCCGTCTGGTCAAGCCCGGCGGTTGGGTGTTTCTCTCCACCATCCACCGCAGCGCCAAGGCCTTCATGCTGGCCATCGTGGGGGCCGAGTACGTGCTCAACATGCTGCCACGCGGCACGCACGAGTACGCCAAGATGATCCGCCCCAGTGAACTGGCATCCTACTGCCGCCAGGCGGGTCTCGATATCGAGCATACCAAGGGGCTCGAATACAACCCGCTGACGCGGCGCTACTGGCTCAGCAGCGATACCAGCGTCAACTACCTGATGGCCGTGCGCCGGCCTATTGCCTGACTAGGATCTATTTTGTTGACAAATTCCATCAAGGCGGTGCTGTTCGATCTGGACGGTACCTTGATTGACAGTGCCCCGGACCTGGGCGCCGCCGCCGACCAGATGCGCGTTGCGCGAGGCATGCCATCGCTGCCGCTGGATCTGTACCGGCCTCTGGCAGGCTCTGGGGCTCGCGGCATGCTGAAGGTCGCATTTGGCATGTCGCCGGAAGACGAGGCTTTTCCGGACATGCGGGAAGAGTTCTTCCAGAACTACGAACGGCGCATGACGCAGGCCACGACCATCTTTGACGGTGTGCCAGAGTTGCTGGCCGATCTGGTGAACCGGCAATTGCACTGGGGCGTAGTCACCAACAAATCCAAGCGCTTCACCGAACCCCTGACGCAGCAGATGCCACTGTTCGCCACGGCTGGAGCCATCGTCAGCGGCGATACCACGCCGCACTCCAAGCCCCATCCAGCACCCTTGCTGGAGGCCGCGCGGCGCATCGGCGTGGAGCCGGAGGCTTGCGTCTACGTGGGCGACGATGAACGCGACATGCTGGCTGGCAAAGCGGCTGGCATGCTTACGGTGGCCGCTGTCTATGGCTACCTGGGTGAAAAGCAGTCGGTGACACACTGGCAGGCTGACGCCGTGATCACATCGCCATTCGAGCTCTTGAATCGGCTGAATCTGGCCTAAAATAGCATCCATGGGGCTGTCCCGGTTTCGACGTGGGTTCGGGATTGGTACGGTGCATGCCGAGCTTGAGTGACGCTCGTAAATCTCCATTCAAAAAACTAACTGCAAACGACGAACGTTTCGCACTCGCCGCTTAAATCCGGTGAGCCTTGCAACAGCATGCTGATGGGCTGGGCAAGGGGGTAGCAATACCTCCCGGCTGCAAGGGAATTTACATGAGCTGGCCGCGTATCGGGTACCTTGGTACGTGGCGAGATCCAAGGGTACTGGCCGGCTGTGGAGCGTGCGTCTGCGCGCCATGGCCAGCAAGATCCAAATCAGAACGCTAAGCATGTAGATCTGGCCGACAAAGGCTTACGGACGCGGGTTCAATTCCCGCCAGCTCCACCACCATAACGTCCAAAGGCGTTCGCCAACATCCGGTGAACGCCTTTTTTCTATGGAAAATCAATAGCTTAGTGTCTATTGTCGTCCGGAGAGATTCGCTGACTGCCGAGGTGAGGTGGGGGAACAAATGGGGGAACAGGGCAAAAAATCGTAGAATTTAGGCAGTTGTTCCCCCGTTTTCGAGGGGGAAAGGCCTAAAAGTCCTTGGAGTTGTTCCCCCATGCTGACCGATTTGAAGTGCCGAAACGCTGTTTGTTCCCCCGGTGCCAAGCGAGAACGCCTGGCCGACTCGGGAGGCCTGTACCTAGAGATTTCCCCTGCCGGATCCAAGCGCTGGTTCTGGAAGTACCGATACAACGGGAAAGAGGGGCGAATGGCTCTTGGCAGCTACCCCGCGGTCAGCCTCATGGCAGCGCGCAAGGCCCGGGACGTGGCCAGGTTGCAGAAGTCCACGGGAGTGGATCCGGTCCAGGTTCGCAGGGTCGAGAAGCTCAAGGCCATGAACCCGGAAGGCGACACCTTCAATGTCGTTGCCCTGGAGTGGTTCGGCAAGCAGAAGGCTCAGTGGAGCGACACCCATGCGATTCGTGTATTACGGCAGTTGGAGCGGGATCTGTTCCCCTGGCTGGGTGATCGTCGGCTGGCCGACATCGAACCGGTGGAGTTGCTGGCGACCTTGCGCAAGATCGAGGCGCGTGGGGCCATGGAGACGGCTGACCGTGGCCTGATGGTGGCCCGTCAGGTATGGCGCTATGGGGTGGCCACGGGCAGGGTGGAACGCGACATCACCGGCGACCTGAAGGGGGCGCTGTCACCCTACCGCGGCAAGCACTTTGCGGCCATCACCGATCCTGAAAAGTTGGGAGAGTTGCTGCGTGCCATCCAAGCCTACAGGGGAGGGCTCATTGTGCGTGCCGCGTTGCAGCTCGCGCCGCTTCTATTCCAGCGTCCGGGCGAGCTTCGGGGTGCGGCGTGGGCAGAGGTCGATCTGGATGGGGCTCTCTGGACCATACCTGCCGCCCGGATGAAGCGCGGCAAGGAGGGGAAGGAGTATGGAAATCCGCACCTGGTGCCCTTGTCTACCCAGGCGGTGGCGATACTCCGGGAGTTACATCCGTTGACAGGACGTGGAGCCTTGGTGTTCCCGGGCGAGCGTAACCATGATCGGCCAATTTCAGAGAACTCGGTGCGTACGGCATTGATCACGATGGGCTATACGCCAGAGATCCAGACGTGGCATGGTTTCAGGGCCACGGCGCGCACGATGCTGGCGGAGCGGCTAGAGGTTGATCCCATGGTCATCGAAGCGCAGCTCGCCCATGCCGTGAAGGACGCGAATGGGCGCGCCTACAACCGCACGCAGTATCTGGCCCAGCGGGCGCGGATGATGCAGCAGTGGGCTGACTATCTTGATCAACTTCGGCAAAGCCAGGTTGTCCACTCATAGGTGCATATGTCAGCCCCTCGCAGTTAGGAAGTCCAGAGCTGGTGACCAATGCACTTACGTCGTAACCATCGATCATAAAAGGCTTTGGATAACACTCCTTGAAAGGCGGAGGACGTGCCGGCATTGCCACTCTATGACTGCAGCGGTCAAATCGGCTTCGCGGCGATTGCTACTGCTCGTCCTGGCGCCAAGGCTGGCGGCTACCTAGCGACGGGTTTCGGGTGAGCACCCGACGGCGATCAGCAGTGCGGCCCGGTGACTGCTAGAAGTCCGTCATTGCTCACGAATAGGTATTGCTGACCCATTGCAATCACTAGTGTCCTATAGCTAAATGTCGGCTACGCGAAAACGGGCTCCCGTCGCAGTATCCAGAGCGATTGCAACGCGATCTGCCGTTGCGAACACTCTTTCGCGATATCAAGGGTGTGATGGTAAGACGATCCATTACTGGCACTCAGCAACGCCATGCGCACCTCATGTGTGCTGGCGTTATTTGTGAACGTCAGTTATATTGCCGCTTGGACCGGTCAGCAGACCTTTTGCCGCGCCCATCGCGGTATGTGAAAAAAATGTGCGGGGCTATGCCAACCGTGCTTCCTTACGCTACGTCATCGTGGTATGTCTCTGCGTTGGCGTATGAGTGCTGGCCGGCCCACCTAATCAATGTCGAAGCTCCAACGTCTCAAGTCAACCAGCAGCCTCCACGGTGTTGCTAACCTCCTCGGGCTTAAAGCGGCGCACTTGTCGTACAACCTGTACAAGAAGCCCGATGTGCAGAAATACAGCAAGTTCGAAATACCAAAGCGGTACGGTGGTAAGAGAACAATATGCGCCCCCATTGGGGATTTAAAGCATATCCAAATGCTGCTTGCCGACTTGTTGATGGATTGCCTAAACGAGTTAAATACCAAGTACAATCGTCAGGCTGCCCATGGCTTCATTACGGGTCGTTCGATTATGACCAATGCTCATCAGCATCGCGGTCGATCCTATGTTTTTAACGTAGATCTACAAGATTTTTTCGGCAGCATCAACTTCGGACGTGTGAGAGGCTTCTTCATCGCCGACAAAGATTTTGCGCTACAGCCCGCAGTAGCCACGGTTTTAGCGCAGATTGCGTGTTTCGAGAACGTGTTGCCACAGGGAAGCCCGGCATCTCCAGTTATCTCGAACCTTATCGGCAACGTATTAGATACGCACCTAATAAAGCTTGCACGTAATAATGGTTGCGTCTACACACGCTATGCTGATGACCTGACTTTTAGTACAAATTTACCAAAATTTCCGGAGGAAATTGCGCGCTTAAATGGAGGGGTTTGGACTACTGGTGCAGCTTTGTTAAAAGTTATCAAGAAATCTGGCTTTGCTGTGAATGAAAGCAAGGTACGATTGCAGTTCGAGGATAGTCAGCAAAGCGTGACCGGTCTTGTGGTTAACCACAAAGTCAACACGCCCAGGAGCTATAGGTCTTCGCTAAGAGCGATGGCAAAAAGTCTTTTTAAAACTGGATCTTTCACTCACGACTCTTTTATTAAAGACCCATCAGGGGTGCTGTCCAAGCAGATGGAGCTTGGCACTATATCTCAATTGCAGGGTATGTTCGGGCACGTCAAGCATATTGATGAGTTCAACTTGCATGTGCGAGGTCAAGAAGTACCGTTAGGCCGAGCAAAGCTTTACAGACGATTTTTCCTCTTTAGTCAGTTTTTTTGCTCTCCCGTGCCCGTTATCCTTTGCGAAGGCAAGACCGATAACATTTATCTTTTGCATGCTATCCGATCACGTGCAATTAAATTTCCGGAGCTTGCTTCACTGGGTATCGCCGGGGAGGTAAAGCTAAATATTCGGATTTTTAAGTATGTGGAAAGAAAGGCCGGAAGAACAATTGGGATGAGTGGTGGCGATGGTGAAGTTAGTAAATTTATCGGAATGTATCTCACTGAAGTTTTCAAACATTTCAAAGCGCCTGGTATCTCGCAGCACCCCGTAATCCTAGTCGTGGATCACGACAGCGGGGGCAAAGGTCCCTACGAAACCGCCTCGAAAAAAGTGGGTAGGCCATTGGATATGCTGAAACCTTTCGAGCACGTTGCTGCCAATCTTTATCTGGTGCCCACACCGCTTCCCATTGGAGCGACCTCGTCATGCATAGAGGATTGCTTTCAGCCTGCAACGTTAGCCAAAAAGCTTGGCGGCAAAACCTTCAACTATAAAGCTAAGGCGCTAAAGCCGACAGAGTATGGTAAAGCCTATTTCGCTGAGCACGTTGTACAAGCTGAGGCTGACAAGATTGACTTCAGTGGATTCGATCTGCTTCTTAATAACATCAAGGGTGTTATTGCACACTACGACACATTGCCTAAGTAGTTTTTAATAAACGCTACTTGCTTGCGATATTTGAGATCGAGCGATAGCCCCTTATCGGCGACTATCTCTCAATATGCGTTGAGGCTGAAGCCTTTTCGGCGTGGGCTGTTGTGGCGCTTGCCAATCTTGCCGCTAGTGAAGTTGTGA
Source organism: Comamonas humi (assembly GCF_054782535.1). Lineage (NCBI taxonomy): Bacteria > Pseudomonadati > Pseudomonadota > Betaproteobacteria > Burkholderiales > Comamonadaceae > Comamonas > Comamonas humi. Next base: position 49,124 of record NZ_BAAGSH010000008.1, read on the forward strand.
TCGAGGGTGTTGGCCGCCTGAACTTGCTGCCGTCTAGGGCCGCCAGCGCCTAGTTGAATAGTTTGAGCTCTCGGCATAGCATCGCAAAGCGGCGGCACATGTTGCAGATGCCTGTGCCATTGTCGCGACGGAAGTCCGCAATCGTCTTGAAGCCAGGTGCCGACTGGGCTGGACGCGATTGCCGGAAAGAAGCAGATTACCCCGGGCATTGAGCGCGTGCGCGCAACTCTTCGGCACGTGCTTCAAACCGCCACAAATGGAGGCGTTGTGAACGGTGTCGTGGGACCACATCGACCTTGATGGTAGCGCTCGGTGGAAGTTAAATGATCAGGCGGCCGGCGACGGTGAAATCAACGCGACTTCGTTGAGTGTACTGTGCCAATGCGCCGATAGAAGGCTCCAACTCGAATGCCATCTGCCTGATACGCAAACGTCGTAAAGACTGAGCTGAATGGTGTTGTTCCTGGTCGGTGACCTGCGCGACAAACTGAACGATCAGCGCCCACACGCTCCATGAGGAAATTGGCTCGTCGGAGTCCAAGCGGGCGATTGCCGGGCTCTTGCACGTCAGCGAGACGTCGTTATTCTGCCGGATGTCTATGTACCGCAGCCAGGTGTTGACCACATCGCCTTGCGTTTCCTTGATGCTTTTCGAACGCGGATGCAAGAGCCGCAGCACTCCGGTGTCCGTCAGCATATCGCAGCATCGGAGTGCTGCGATATCGCTAGAACCAAGGCCGCCCCAGTAGGCCAGCAACACGGCTAGATGGGCTCTCAGCAGACCTATGTCTGCTTCCTTGTCGAGCGGATTGTGTAGTGCCGCGTAGAGGTTCGGATGGACTTGCTCCTTATCGGCGGAAAAGCCAACCAGTGGCCTTCGAAGGCTCGGGACTTCCGAACTCGCACAGGTGTGCATTCGCCGGGCCTTGGGCGCCCACGACAGCAATCCATCATCCCGCGCCCAACGAAGGAATGCCGCTGAGATCCTGATCGCCTGTTCCACGGATGCTGGGGCAAGCGGCTTCTCCTTACAGCTCATCACATGGGGCCGTGTGCCTCGAACTTCATCGATGTACTCATCCCAGTGAACTTCGTTGAACTCGCTCAGCATCAGTCCGCCATGCTTGGCGGCAAAGAACTGTGCCAATCGGTCTACCTCGCCGCGATAAGCGCGCTCGGTTGATTTACTCAGCGGCACATCTCTCTTGCGAACCCACTCGGTCGCAGCCTCTGCTAACGAAACAACATTCCTTTGCATTTGCAAAGTTTATGTTCATAATCTTGGTTCATGCAAGTGCGGCAAACATTAGGTACCGACGGCGCCTCAGGCGCGGCGGAGCCGTTGCTGCGTTGGGCCGGTAGCAAGAAAAAGCTGTTGCCCTTGCTACTCGCCGCGGTGCCTGAGGATGCAGACCGCTACATTGAGCCATTCGCAGGCTCGGCAGTGCTGTTCCTGCGTCTGCATGTAGAGGACGCCATCCTTGGAGACCTGAACCGATCTCTCATTGAAACGTACCGCATTGTTCAGCGCTATCCGCGTGCGGTGTGGCAGCGCGCGTCTCAGTTCGGCAGCAATCCCGAGGATTACTACAAGCTTAGGGCGGTACCGCGAGAGCAGTTGAACGCCTTTGACCGTGCGGCGCAGTTCGTGTACCTGAATAGATATTGCTTCAACGGCGTTTATCGAACAAACCGCGCAGGTCAGTTCAACGTCGCCCGAGGCAAGGGTCATCTTTTCATGCCAAGCCTTGAGGCTTTTCAGGCGTTCGCCAAGCTATTGAAGGTTGCTGAACTGCGCTGCAGCGACTTTGAAGAGATTCTCGAGGAGGCCGGCAACGGTGACTTTGTCTACCTAGATCCGCCATACGCTTTGGGCGATAAGCGGGATCGGGGTGAGTACGGTTGTGACGCATTCAGAGAGAAGGACGAGAGGCGGCTGATTGCATCGCTCCGGGCGGCGGACCGTCGCGGCGCGAAAGTGCTCCTCTCATACTCGCCTGCAGACACCGTCTTACAAGGTCTCAAGAAATGGTGCCGTCACGATCTCACTGTGGCGCGCAACGTTGCCGGATTTACGTCGGCGCGCCGTCATGCTGCCGAAGTGCTTCTTTCCAATTACGATTGGTAGTGCGACTAGCATTGTGCAAAATCAATATCAAAGGAGGGCGCTCGTGGAGGATGCGGATGGGCATGGTGGACGAGTCGTAGAGGCGGTGTTCGCCGTTCTGGGCGATCCGCACTTTGCCCATGCGGCAGGTGCGCGAACGCACCTGAAAATCAAGCCCACGGGCGAATTGGCCAGCGAAAGCCCAAAGCAGAATCCTTGGGCTGGGCTGAACGACCTCGTTGCCACGCAGGCGTTAACAGCCGATGCGGTTCTTTGCCCGGGCGATATCGCGTTCCAAAATGACGGTGTGACGCTTGCGGCGGGGTGGAAGCACCTGGTTGACCTAGGCAAGCGGTTGCAAAGTGAGCACGTGCTATGCGCGACTGGTAATCACGATGTCACCTCTCGCAGCCTGGAAGCCAAGGTTCACGAGAACGTCGTCGCGAACCTGAAGGCCGGCCTGGGACCCTTCGAACCGCTGAAGGTCCTCAAGCCCCCGTATCCGTCGGTGACTCGGGACGACGACGATGGAGCGAAGGGGCGAGATCACCGGGTACGGTACTTCGGAGCCGGGCTTGTGCTGGTTGAGGCCGAGAAATATCAGGTGTTGATCGTCAACAGCTGCAGCGAACACGGTCACGATAAGTTCGAGCACGAGCGAGGAACGTTCCCGAAGTCAGCGGTGTCGGAGCTGGAGCTGGCGTTGCAGCAATGTGATCACCGCAAAATCAGCATCGCGATCATGCATCATCCGCCTGAGCCGCACACGCAGGACGGCGAAGGCGCTCACGACTTCATCGACAACGGCCAGGAGCTCTTGCGTCTGCTGTCTGAAGAAGGCAATTGGCTGGTGATCCACGGCCACAAGCACGAAGCTCGGCTGGGACTCTCCTCGGGCAATGGCGAACAACCGTTCGTGTTCGGTGCGGCGAGCCTCGCGTTCTACATCAGCGAACTAGCGGGGACCTTCCAGAACCAGTTCTACCTGCTCAAAGTCAGGTTGGATTCTCGCGGCATCACTGGGCGGTTTCGCACCTGGGACTGGGCGCAGGGGAAGGGCTGGCAGCCCGCGGTCTCTGATGGCAACAGCATCTACGACGGGGCATCATTTGGTGCTCGAGATCCAGGAAGGGTCATTGCCGAGATCGCGAAGCTCGAGGATCTTCCGATGAACTGGTCAGACGTCATCAAGCATGTTCCCGAAGCTGACCTGCTGACGCCGGAGTCGCGCAACCACGTCAAGAGACAGCTCGATCGTCGGCATAGTCTGAATATCCATGCAGACAGGGACGGCCACTGGCTGACACTAGAGAGGAAAACCTCATGAGTCAGGGCTTCCTGGAACCATTCAACGCCAAGGCGATGAGCTTTGCGGATGTGGCTCGCACGTTCGTGCCATCTACGAAGTTTGCGCTCCTGGCGGGACCGTGGAACTCGGTGCTGGTCGGACCTCGGGGCGGCGGCAAGACGACGCTTCTGAAGATGCTGAGCGCAGAGGGACAGGCGGCCTGGAGTGGTCCGCAGGCGGACGAGGTCAAGCCCACGCTCGGCTATACAGGGGTCTACGTTCCCTCTGACATAGCGTGGGGCACCATGCTCGAGTCGCTGCAGCGCTCGGGCCAGAACGAACGGGTTGGCATCCTGTTCTCGCAGGCCGCGTTTGTGACGCACGTACTGCTGGCGGTTGCCAGCGGGATCGATCGGCATGTTCTTTTGAACCCCGTACGGCGCGGCAACGATGTCGTTGATGGCGGACTACGTCCGACGCAGACCGAACTGGAGGCCGCGATCAAGTCAATCGCTGCATTGTGGCGCCTCAAGCCGATTTCGCTCTCGCCAGCTAGCCTGGTAGAAGCACTGCGCCTTCGTCTGCTGGACATCAAGAGCCAGGCACATCTATGCGCATCGCTGGGCCCGGAGGTGGCTGGAGAAGCAGTTGTTCGCAGCTGTGACTATCTTGGTCTCGACATGTTGGAAGCGACATCCCAGGGGCTGCAGACGTTTGACGCCACGTATGGCCGGTCGGACCATCGTTGGTGCCTGCTCCTTGACGAGTTCGAGGTGGCGCCGATGCATTTGCAGCAGACGGTGCTGGCGTCTATGCGAGCGAGTGGTGGTCAGAAGCTCCTACTAAAGGTCGCGCTGGCACCGTGCGGGCCTGATGTGCTCTACCAGCGAGACGTTGCTGCTCCAAGCCAGCTCAACGACGTCCGACAGGTCGAGCTTTGGTACGCGGACAAGGCAGAGGCCAGCGAGTTCTGCAAGAATGTGTTCCTTTCAAGAAGCCAGTCTTATGCAGGGCTGAGCGGTGAAACCCCTAACAACGTGTTCGGCACGTCTGCTTACTCAGTGGTCGACGAGGGTGAAGAGGCGGAGCAGTTGGGGTTGTTCGCACGGGCTACGCGTGCAGCGACCAAGCAGATCACAGATCACTTTGTCTCTCTCTCGGAAAAGGACGCTTCCTTCGTCAGGTTCCTCGAGCGCAAGGAGATCGACCTCACGCAGGAACTGGGGACGCAGCCGAGCGACTTCAACGGCAACACTCTACGCAAGGTCGCACCGCTGGTTGCGTTTCGGAATGCCTACCGAGGCAGGTCAGAAGGACGCAAGCGCGGCGTGAAACCGTTCAATGCCACCTACGCGGGCTGGGAGTCTCTCTCGGCGATCAGCGAGGGCAATCCACGTTGGCTGATCGGTCTGATCACACGCATCCTGTCCCATGCTGACCTGAAGCAGCTCCCTGTACCAGTGCCTCGGCAGACGGAAGGGGTGCTCTGGAACTGTCAGCGGTACTCTGAGATGTTGCAGTCCCTGGCCAGTGAGCAGTTCCACTCAATCAAGACTTCTGCATCGGTTTTCCAGGTGCTGGAGAAGATAGGCGACTACTTTCATGACCGTTTGGTCACCGCCGACTTTGTCGAGGACCCTCCGTTGTCCTTCATCGTCGACAACGACGTCGACGATGACGTCGAGAACGCCCTGCGGATCGCAATGAACCATGGTGCGATTGTCTGCTTCGAATCGCCTGCGACGGTCGGTGGATACCGGTCACTTCGTGGCAAGCGCTTCAGGTTGACTTATCTCTTGGCGCCGATTTTCAAGTTGCCGATGCGGAAATCGAAGCCAGTGTCGTTGTCCGCAATCCTCAATCCACCGCCCGTGGAGCGAAAGAGCGAAGCGAAAGTTGTTAAACCGCTTCCGGAGCAATCCGGGGCCTGGAAGCAGGACGGGTTGTTTTGAAGCTGGCCATCCGAAACCTCACGCAAGTAAACATCAAAGGCAAGGCGTCTTCTGCTGTGCTCAGCAGCGAGCCTGCACTGATCATTGTCGGTGACGGCGAAGGTCGGCGGAGACGGAATCTGCTGATGCTGCTGACGGCCGATGGCGATCTAAACGCGCGGATGATTGCGGTTGGCTATGGAGCTGAAGGTGAAGCCCAATTCTCGAAGCGTCTTGAGGTTGAACGTCTGACATGTCACGACACACGCGATGCCATTCGTACCCTCTCGCGTAATAGCAACGACACCGTTTCGATATTTGTTGACGTGTCTTGTCTGTCGCGACAGCAGATGGGCTCCATTTTTTCGGAAATCAAGAACCTTGCGCGCAGTGGGCCAGTGGATCTTCAGATCGGCTACAGCTTGGCGCGGTACGTGAAGCCCACTGCTCAGTGGTCCTCTTCCATCCGCCGCATCGCCCCAGTGAACGACGAGTTCGCGGGCTGGACTGCAGCGCCGGACAACCCAATCGAGCTGATCGTGGCATTGGGTTACGAGAAGGGCAAAGCCATTGGGGCGGCGGAGTATTTGGAGCCGGGGGACACCTGGCTGTTCGTCCCGACCTCTCCTGAAGAGAAGTACCTAGAGGAGGTACGGGAGCAGAACAAGGATCTGCTGCAGGAGTTGAATGACAAGCAGATGGAATATGGGGTGATGGAGCCCGTCGATGCTTACCATTCACTCCTATCTCTCGTGCGAGGGACTCGACGCACTGCACGTCCCATCCTTCTTCCATTCGGGCCGAAAGTGTTCTTTGCGCTGTCTTTACTGGTAGCCATGATCATTGAAGAGGCTGCAGTCTGGTTCGTCGATGGAGAGAACACGTCCAGTACGGACCAAGGTCAGCCTTCGCCTCACGCCGTCATACTGAGCTGCCGGATCGAACCCGTGGTTGAGACATCAGACGCTATCTAATCGAGTCGATTGATGGTGGGTGGGACGCAATCGCAGCTTCCCGCTGTTGAAATGGTTCTGAAACTTTGGTTGCTTTCAGAAGATACAAGCTGACGGTGAGCCGAGTTGGGTCTCCAGCGGCTGCTTTCATTCTCTCTGTCTTTGGTCTTGATTGACGTCTTCTAGGTTCGGAAGATCTCTTCAACCATGTTGTCGAGCTTTTCCTTCACCGCTCGCCAGTTAGGCATGTGCCGGTCCAACGTTCGGTAGAACTTGGGGCTGTGGTTGTGATGAAGCAGATGGCACAGCTCGTGAAGCAACACGTAGTCGATGCACTCGCGTGGTGCCTTCACCAGCAGCGGGTTCAGTGTGATGCGGCCAGAAGGCGAACAGCTTCCCCATTGCACGGTCATGAACTGCAGGCGCGTAGGTGGAGGCTGTTTGACCCATCGTAGAGAGGCCGCAATTGAATCAAGTCGATCAGCGAAAACCTCCCGCGCTCGCTGTCGATACCACGCATCCAATGCTGCTTTGATCGTAGCCGGGATGTAATCCGGGGTCATCACGGTAATGAAGGCCCCTCGCATGCGAGTCTCCGTCTTGTCCTTTGCGTCGATGATGACCTTCAGGCGATACCGTCGGCCCAAATAGTGCAGTGACTCACCACTCACGTATTCCCGAGGCAGCACATGGGCCAGTCGTGACTTGGCTGCGTCCACATGCTGGCTGATCCAGCGCGCTCGCTTCTTCACCGCAGCCAGCACGTCTGTCAGTGGCGCTATGTCTGGAGCATCCACCAGCACACGCCCGTCCGGCTCCACATGGATGGCAACGCGCGTCACAGTGCGTGACGGTTGACGGCGAAGACTGAAGGCAATGACTTCGTCGCCATAGGCGATGCGGTGTTGGGAGAGGTGTTCCATGACCTGCATGCTTAGGACTTGCTCAACCCAACACGCGTGATTTGGATGACCTGCTCGACTACCAGCTTGGCGTTGTCCAAGCCCAGCGTGCCAAATAGCAGGGGCAGGAGACCTTTGCGGATGGCGGCTTCAATGTTTTGTGGATTGAGCGAATTCTCTGCTACGGCGTTGCGCACTACAATGTCCATCGCCAAGGCCTGCTGCACCAGCAGGTTCGTCGTATCGTCACTCAGTGCGTCAAAGGCCTCGTCCCCCAGCACCAGACGAATCGCACCAAAGTAGGCCTTGGCATGTGGCTTGTCTGCCAGAGCATCCGGCATATCCGGGGTTGCTCGGGCGTCCAGCTTTTCCTCGAAGGACTTGAACAGCGCATACTGCTTCAGTGGGTGGTCGAACATGGCCTCCGCTTCAGCGATGGCCTGACGTAGCAGTTCGCCAAACACTTTCTGTGCGTAAGGGTCAGTCGCCAGCTCCTGTTCGATGGTCTTGCGCAGCCGGGTGCGGATTATGTCCGTCTCGTTGCGTGTCTTCTCCTCTGACCAGTCCTTCGGATCGTCCACTTGTCCTAACTGGTGCACCAGATAAACCCCCTCAGGTTCACGCACCTCCGTGCCGATGACCTGCTTGTCCACCAGCTTGCGGATCTGTTCTTCGTAAACGCTGTAATCCACCGTCTCCATGGCGTCGCGGCGTGCGGTCTGGCGCAGCTCGGTGAAGAAACGGAGGTCTGCCTTGTACCGGGCAATCTGTGCTTCAGAGAAGCTCTTGTCCTCAAAGAAGCTGCGCGATGAGAGCGCCGTCTGCAAGCACAGGCCGAAAGCAGTCAGTGCATCGTAGAAGCCGTCTCGCAGCTTCTGCCGCTCGTCGTACTCTTCGCCGTCGCTGTCCTTCACGAACTTCGGTGCCAGCACCTGCCGGTACTGCTCGCGGTCGAGTTTGTTGGTCACCGATTGGAAGAACGACCACAACTCATCGTGCAAGGCCGGCAGGCGCTTGTATTCCGTGCTGAACTGGTGATACAACCCCTCCAGATCATTGATGTCAAAGCCCCCTTGTGTGCGAGCTTCAAGGTCCTGGTAGGCGCGGATGGCGGTGTCGAGTTCCTTCAAGATACCGCGGTAGTCCACCAGCACGCCGTAGCGCTTCGCGTCGTGCAGACGGTTGACGCGTGCCACGGCCTGGATGAGGTTGTGCCCCTTCAAGGGTTTGTCGATATACAGCACGGCATTGCGCGGCTCGTCGAAGCCAGTCAGCAGCTTGTCCACGACGATCAGCAAGTCGGGGGCGCCGTCTGAGCCAAAGTCGTTCACCACCTGCTTCTCGTAGGCTTCGGGGTCATTCCCGCAGGTTGCCATGGCCTGCTTCCACCACTTCTGTACCTCGGGCAAGGTGTCCTCGTCCACCTCGGAGTTGCCCTCGCGTGTGTCCGGCGCCGAGATCACGATGGCACTGGTGACCAGGCCAGTTTCATCCAACGCCCTTTTGTAGCGAATGGCGTCGAGCTTGCTGTCAGTGGCGACCTGGCCCTTCAGGCCGAGGTCGAGCTTCTTGATGTTTTCGCTGAAGTGGGTCGCGATGTCCCAGGCGATCAGTTCGATGCGGTTGGCCGCGCCGTAGATGGCCCCTTTCTTGGCAAATTTCCTTTTCAGATCGGTGCGCTGGGCCTCGCTGAGATTGCTGGTGATCTTCTCGAACCAGCGGTTGACGGCCTCTTCATTGATGTCCAGCTCGGGTACGCGCTCTTCGTACAGCAGCGGGGCCACGGTTTCGTCCTCCACGGCGCGCTGCATGGTGTAGGCATGCACGATGGGGCCGAATTTGTTGGCCGTCTTTTCCTTCTTGAGCAGGGGCGTGCCGGTGAAGGCGATGTAGGACGCCTTGGGCAGTGCCTTCTTCATGCGTTCATGCGTCTCGCCGCCGTGGCTGCGGTGGCCTTCGTCCACCAGCACGATCATGTCGGCAGAGTCGTTACGGCACTCCGGCAGCTTGGATGCCGTGTTGAACTTGTGCACTAGCGTGAAGGTGATACGCTCGGTGCCCTTGCCGATGCGCTGTGCCAGGTCACGGCCGGACAGACTGCGGCTCTTCTCTCCGTCTTTCTGCGTAGCGATGCTGGAGCCAAAGGCACCACCTGTCATGAAGTTGCGGGTGAGCTGAGTTTCCAGGTCAATGCGGTCGGTCACGACAACTACGCGGCACTCCTTCAAGGTATCCACCAGCAGCAGCGCCTTGGTCAAGAACACCATGGTGAAACTCTTGCCTGATCCCGTGGTGTGCCACACTACACCGCCCTCGCGACCACCACCTTGCGATTCGGGCTTTTTCTGGCTGATGCGCGCCAGCAGCGCACGGATGCCAAAAAACTGCTGGTAGCGGGCCACGATCTTGCCCACTTTGCGGTCGAAGAGCACATAACCGCGCAGGAATTCGAGCAGACGCGCCGGGGTCAGGAGGCTGATCAGCAGGCGATCCTGCTCGGTAGCCTGCATGGGGGCGCTCCAGAGCGTGTCGAAATACGCCGCCAGCGCGGCAGGCTTGCCGTCGAACAGCGCAGTGCGCACATCCGGCTTGAGTGCCTTGTTCTTAAGCGCCTGCATGTGCGCCTCGTCGAACCCCTCTTCTCGCCACTTGGCCCAGAATTTGGCCGCCGTGTGTGTGGTGCCGTAGCGCCCCTCAGTCTGGCTGATGGACAGCAGCAGCTGGGCATAGGCAAACAAGTTAGGAATTTCATCCGGTCGTTGGTTGCGCAGATGTTGGCTGATGCCCTCGGTCACCATGGCTTTAGCGGGATGGCTACCACCGCCCGATTCAGGCCGCTTAGCTTCGATCACCACCAAGGGGATGCCGTTCACATACGCCACCACATCCGGCGTGCGGTGGTGCGTACCCTGCGTGGCCAGCAACTCCAGCTCTTCGGTCACATCCCAGCGGTTGGCCGTGGTGTCGGCCCAGTCGATTACTGCGATGGTCGGCTGGTGCTTTTTGCCATCGGGCATAAATTCCGTCACTGTGATACCCAGTGCCAACTTGCCATACAGCCGCTCATTGGCTGGCATGAGCCCTTCAGCCAAGCTGAGTGCCGACAATTCCCGCACGATCTGGTCGACGCCGCTGGGCGACAACGGGTACCACTCGCCCTTGTATTCATAGCGCCGGGTTTGCAGCACCTCAATCAGCCGAGGCTTGAGCAGCACCTCGCGCGTGCTACCACGCAGGGCCAGCGCCTGCGCTGTGGTCAGAAAGTTCCAGCCCTGGTTGCACAGCAGGTGCAGCGCGGGCAGGTGGGCGCTGTACTGCTCGCGGGAGTTGGGCGTGGTGTTCATGCCTGTGCCTCCGTTTCAGCGTCCGACAGCTTGACGCGGCGTTTGCCGGTCAGGAGTTGGGACATCAGGGCGGATTTCTCTTGGCGCAAAAGTTGGAGATATGTCTCATGACACTTAACTGCCTGCTCCGCAGCATTCAAAATGTCTGCGATGGCTTGCTGCTCTGAAATCGAAGGGTATGGCAACCTTAGGAATTCAAAGTCGTCATAGCTGATCTGCTTCCCGTCGCGAATCCCGATTACAGCAACTGCCAACCGGCCAATAAACTCCTGCGATTTGAAGTAGTGGCGGTAGAAGTCATCAACGATAGGCTTGGCCGGTTTCAATACGGTGTAGGCTGGACTAACTAGCCCTTTGAATCGTGAGTACTCCAGACCACCTTCGAAAGAGCGTAGGCTGATGACAAAGTCACCTGGTTCAACGAGCTTGTAGCCATCTGTTGAGCCCTCAGGCATGACTACCTTTCGATCCAAAGAATTGCGTGGAACGACACCGACGTCCTGCATAACTGAAAGTAGCTCAAGACCGTCGTTGCGGCGAACGGACCGAGGCAAGAAAATCGCAGATGCATGCTCTCGATGCAAAATGGGTTCATCACGTGAATGTCTGGATCGATCACCAATTAATGCTTGTGTCAGTCCCAATTTCTGCCGCCGGCTGTTAGCAACAACTTGCTCTGTGGCGACGATGGCTTGATCCCAAGTGGAGAGAATTTGGGCTATGCGGCGCTGCTCGTGGATTGGCGCAACTGGAACCGCGATTTGCTTCAGCAACCCTGCGTTTAGGTGTGAGACGCCACCGGAATGTCCGAAGTCGCGAATGTTGTCGTACTGAGACCAAAGAAATTGAAAGTAGAAATCCGGGTCATACCCTTCGTTGAGCAATATCGCTGCGGAGTTTTGGTTGGTCGCGGCTTCAATGCCCAGCTTCGCCACTTGGCCACGCGTCTTTCCCTGCCCGTACATCGCCATCAACAGTGTTCCGTGCGGAAACAGCTTGGCCGACGAGTTCTGCAAACCGGCTTCCGTGATCCTCTCGGCAGAGTCCGTGATCGTGTTGAATAGGATTTCCCCCGTCGTGATCCACGGAATTTCTCCGCCCCAGTATTCAGACTTGCTTCGGTCAGGCGTTCCGCCTGAGGTGATGCGGGCAATCTCGCCCAGCGTTGAACGGTGCCATGCCTCAGGCAGCATCACGATCTCCCTTTTTCTTTGTCAGCCGCTTAGCGACCTTTCCCAATTCGTTCAAGGTATCTTTATCGGCTGCCGCACCCAGCACGCGCACAGCATATGCCTCACCTTCCGCCTCCAACGCAGCCCGCCGTTGCGCCACAAACTGCTCGTACTCGCTCTGCGCATGGGCCACCGCCTGCTTGTGCGACACCTTGCCGGCGCCCACCAGCACTTGCCGGTCATTGAAGCTGAGGAAGGCGTCGAGCTTTTCGGCCCAGTCCTTCAGGAACACCTCTTTGCGGCGCGTGGCCTGGTCTTCGGCAAAGTCCAACCACATGGTGACGATGCGGTTCAACTCGGAAATTTCCTGCTCGTTCAGGTAGTTCTTGGCCACGCCCACGTCGGCCTTCTGCACCTGGCCCTTGCGGGTGGTAGTCAGGCCCATGTTGGGCTGGGTGTGGTCGGCACGGCGGCGGATGATCTCGGCTGCCGTCTGGCCGGACACGGCGTAGTGCAGCTTGTTCTGGATGACGCGGAAAAAGGCTGTGGTTTCGGGCAACGTGGGGGCGTAGTCAGCCGCCAGGGCGAAGATTTCGCGCACCCGCAGGTACATGCGGCGCTCACTGGCGCGGATGTCACGGATGCGCTCCAGCAATTCACCGAAGCGATCTGGCAGCACCGAGTCACCCACAGGCGGGTTCTTCAGACGCTCGTCGTCGAGCACAAAGCCTTTCAGCAGGTATTCGCTCAGGTTGGCCGTGGCCCATTGGCGGAACTGGGTGCCGCGTGCAGAGCGAGCCCGGTAGCCCACGGCCAGGATGACGTCGAGGCTGTAGAAGCGCACATTGCGGCGGACGAGCCGACCTCCCTCTTGGCGAACTTGTAAGCCGGACTTACAGGTTGCCTGGGGATGGGCCTCACCTTCGGCGTAGATCGTCTTCACATGCTGGGTGACGTTCTGTGGCGTGGTCTGGAACAGCGTGGCGATTTCGGCCTGACTGAGCCACAGCAAACCGCCTTCGGCTCGCATTTCAACGCGGGTGAGACCATCGTCAGTGGTGTAGAGAATGAATTCGCCCTGGCTTTCTGCACTGGATGGTGCATTGAGGTCCACAGGCGCAGCAACCGCTGTGGTTGGCGTATTGGGTTTTGGCGCTTTACTCATAGCCCAGTTCCTTCAGGTAGACCGCCATCTGGGTTTCCAGGCTGGCCAGTTCTACCTTGAGCTGCTCGCGCTCCTTGCGCACGGCCATCAGGTCGATTTCGGCTTCTTCCTCGAACGTGTCCACATAGCGCGGGATGTTGAGGTTGAAATCGTTCTCGGCGATCTCCGCTGGCGAGGCGAGGTAGGCGTACTTGTCCACACTCCGCCGCGTGGTGGCGGTGGTCAGGATTCGCTGCAGGTCGGCTTCGCGCAGTAGGTTCTGGTTCTTGCCGGCTTCGAAGTCGCGGCTGGCGTCGATGAACAGCACCTCGTCGTCAGCCTTGTTCTTGCGGAACACCAGCACCGCGGCGGGGATGCCGGTGCCATAGAACAGCTTTTCAGGCAGGCCAACCACCACGTCGAGCAGGTTCTCTTCGATCAGTCTCTGGCGAATGCGCCCCTCGGCAGCGCCACGGAACAGCACCCCGTGCGGCACGACCACGGCCATGCGGCCGGTGCCGGGCTTCATGGTCTCGATCATGTGCAGGATGAAGGCGTAGTCGCCCTTGGTGCGGGGCGGCACACCACGCCGGAAACGGCTGAATTTGTCGGCATCGGCCCCTTCAAAGCCCCACTTTTCCAGGCTGAACGGCGGGTTGGCCACCACGATGTCAAAGTGCTTGAGGCTGGCGGCACCGTCGAGCAGCTTGGGGTTGCGGATGGTGTCGCCCCATTCGATGCGGTGGTTATCCTCGCCGTGCAGGAACATGTTCATCTTGGCCAGGGCCCAGGTGCTGCCGATGGCTTCCTGCCCATAGAGCGCGTACTTGCGTGAACCGGTGTTCTCGCGGATCAGGCGGCCGCACTTCATCAGCAGCGACCCAGAGCCGCAAGTGGGGTCACAGATTTCGTCCCCTTCTTGCGGTGCCATCAGGCGGGCCATGAGTGCGGAGACTTCGGGTGGGGTGTAGAACTCGCCAGCCTTCTTACCACTGGTGGATGCGAAGTTCTTGATGAGGAACTCATAGGCATTTCCGATCACGTCAAGTTGGCCGACACGGCTGGGACGCAAATCCAGCTCGGGCTTGGCGAAGTCTTCTAGCAAGTGGCGCAGGATGTCGTTCTTCTGTTGTTCATCCCCCAGCTTGTTGGAATTGAAGCTGATGTCTTGGAACACATCGCGCAGCTTGGTGATGTTGGCCTCTTCGATGGCGTGCAGCGCCTTGTCGATGCGTTCGCCGTTACCAGGGCTGTGCCGCAGGGTGTGCAGGGCATAGAAGCTGGCGCTGGCAGGCAGCACGAAGCGCTCGTTCTTGAGCATTTCTGCAATCAGCTCAGGGTGGTCACCGTACTGCTTCTTGTAGGCGTCGTAGTGGTCTTGCCAGACATCTGACACGTACTTGAGAAACAGCATGGTCAGGACGAAATCCTTGTAGATACTCGGGTCCACGGTGCCGCGGAAGGTGTCGCATGCGGCCCAGACGGCGGCATTGATGGCGTCTTGGCTGACAGAGGTAATCTTGGTGGTGTCGTTCATGGTGCGGATTCCCGGGTTATTCAGTAGCAGCCTGCGCGGCGTGCGCAAGACTTTCCGCAAGCGCTTGGAGTTGTTGCTCGCGGTTGTGAATGAGTTGGTGGAGGGTGTTTCGCTCCTGACGCGCCAAGTCGGCCAGGGCAACGATGCGTTGCTGGTCAGCCAGCGGCGGTACGCATAGCGTGAGCGATTCCAGTACAGGGCGGCGAATGCTCAACTGGCTGCTGCCTTCCGCGGCTTGTTGAAGCTGGCGCTGGAATGGGGGCTGGTTGATCTGCCATGCCAAGAAGGCAGGCAGCAGTGCAGCACGTGGCATCACCTGGAGCAGAAAGAAGTGCGGGCTGCATACGGCGGTACTGGGCGGTTCGTCGATGCAGACTGCGTAGAACCGTGCGCCTTTGGACACGAACAAAACGTCACCGGCCTTCAGCCAGTCCGGCTGCCTGCGGCCAGCAAGCATGGTGCGCGTGACTCCAGGCCAGTTCACCCCGAGGCCGGGGTCAACGTCCTTCATCTGAACGGCCAAAGTGTCGCCTTCGGCTGACTCTTCTATGGAGCCCCGAAAAGGGTAGCCACTTTGCACGGAGGCTACTCTGTCAATGGTGGAAAATTTTGCATCAATCGACATGAAGCGAATGATACGCGAGTTTTGCTTTAAAAATATGCATCATGCAGATTGATGTGAAATTTTTGATGGAGTAACTCGCTTCCCCGACCTGAAAGGCGAAGAGGGCGGTTGCGTCCATCAGGCGCGGAGGTCGTGTCAGCCTAAGTCCGTAAGGCCTTCGATAGGGCCGAATGCCCATCAGCACCCAAGTAGCATGCCGGCGCCATCGCGTGTCATGCGCTCAGTGCTTCAGCTTTCTCGGCTGGGTCATCTGCCTTGGGCGCGAGGCCGACCGACCAATGGCCGCCTTCTTCCTGGCGCGGGATCAGCAGGTCGTAGGTCCTGACCATGTTCAGCAGCCCCGAGTGGCCATAGGTTTGCGGAGAAAACGCTGGATCGGTGCGCTTGAGGTACTGACCCAGCGCGCCCATGGCTACCTTGCCTTCGGAGGTGTTGCCGGCCAGCAAGGCCACGGCTTCGACCAGGAAGCGTGGCCGGCGTTTAGGGGCGGGCTTGGCAGGGTCTGGCTTGGGTGCTTCTGGTGTCGCCGCTGTCTCCTTTGTGGTCTTGGGCAGTGCCTCGGCAACCATCTCGATCGGTGGTTCGGGGCGGGTCCATTCGAAGAACTGGTCGCTGGCATTGCGCAGGGCATCGGGTGTCTTGGCCTCGCCTACGATGCAGACCGAGGCGCCGCGCTCGCGCAGCTTGCGGCACAGGTAGGCGAAGTCGGAATCGCTGGTGACCAGGCAGAAGGTGTCGGCGCGTCCATCGAAAAGGGCTTCCAGAGCATCCAGCGCCAGGGCGATGTCGGCCGTGTTCTTGCCGGCGGCGTACTGGTACTGCAGGCAGGGCGTGAAAGCCAGTCGCACCAGTGCCTCCTGCCACTTGTGGGCGAGCGTTGTCTGGTTGCCGTAGCCGCGGCGCAGGACGACACGGCCGAACTGGGCCACCATGCGCAAGGCATGCTCGAGGATTTCTGGGGGAACGTTGTCGCAGTCGACCAGGACGGCCACGCGGGTCTCGGTTGTCTGTGAGGGTGTGCTCATCCGTCTTCGGGCTCTGGAGTGGATCTGTTTCTCACGGTAACCGATTTCGGGCGTCCCCGGCCGTGGGGCTGGCCGGTCGCGCTGTCGTGTTGCGCATCGAGCCCCCTGCGGCGTCTCGCCCCTGAGGGCTTCCATCGTTCCCTCCCTCCGGTCGGCTGACGCCTGCGGCCCGGATTTCCAGACCCGGTCCTGCGCGCTTCGCTTGCCAAGAGTGCGGTGTGCGGTGGTTTGGTGGAGGGCGGTCTTGCTGTTCCCTTCATCGTGCCACGGCGTGCTCGCCGTCAAGGGCTGCGCGTGCTCGCACGCTTGCGGCCTGCAGCCGTCGTTGCCCCCTGACTGCTAGCGTTGCGCCGTGACCTGGAAGGGCTGGGCAATTCCGCCCGGCAACTTTCAGGAGTTCACCATGAACTGCGCATTCATCACCGACGAGCAGCGTGCGCTGCTGCTGGCCAACGGCCGCGAATCGTTGGAGAACCGGGACTTCGATCCGGCCCCTGTGGTCAAGCTGTTCACGCCGGATGCCGGTGCGACCTGGCTGCTGACCGAGATCGACCCGGATGACCACGACCATGCTTTCGGCCTGTGCGACCTGGGCCTGGGAATGCCCGAACTGGGCTGGGTCAGCCTGCAGGAACTGGCATCCGTGCGTGGTCGGCTGGGATTGCCGGTCGAGCGGGATCTGCACTTTCGCGCGGAGAAGCGCTTGAGCGCCTATGTGCGTGATGCACGGCTAGCGGGGCAGATTGTTACCTGATCCCTCTGGGGCGCTGGAAGGTGCCCCTTTTCTCCCTCGGCTTAGGCGCTCACCAGGGCTTCCATATAGCCACTATTTGCGGATGGGAGCCTGACCAGCGAGCTCAATCGGGGACCATTGCTGCGAGCTGCTGCAAAAGTCCGGATATACGCGCGCAATCTTGTCCTACTTGATGTGGCGAATCAGAGGACTGGTAAACCGAGATCCTATATATGCTATTAACCCTTGAAGATATATTTTCTATGATATTCCATGAAAGGCTTCATTCCCTCCAAAGAAATATCTATTGCACGTAAATACATGTTTTGAGTCAGTGATATGGCTTGCATGTCGAGAATTTTTAAGCTTGAACTCACTAGGATCTTGAATCTGTTTTGCTCGTCAAAGCTAATCAGTCCGGAGTCAAATAGCTTGTCAAAGCTTGGATTTAGTAGAATGCCGTTGTCAGGGGAGAGCCTTTCATGCTTGTTTTCACACTTGCTCCATGGCTTGATATGTGAGGCAATCAGTAGAGTAGGGCTCTTGACTTGGCCAAGAGCACAACCTTCCCAGCGTCGCATCAGTTGATCTCTAAAGTAGCCTTGCCCCACGCGGGCTTTAATCAACTGCTCTTTCTCTGTCTCCGAGAGGGTCCCGTTGCGCTGAATGGCTTGAATTTCCTCAGAGTCAATAGAATCAGGTTCGCCATTAAATGGATCAATAACTCTTGGGGCGGGCTTGATACTCCTGAGCATTCTGTAGGATTTGTCAAGTGGGTTGTAGTGGTGAACATACCAGGGCTCGGTGTCCAAGCTGCGAAAATCTACTTGACGCTCTTGTTCGCCATCAATTAAAATTTCTTTGCCATCTATAAATATAATTCGAATAGGCTCTTGAGTTTTGTTGGCTCTATAGATTTGATCGGTGAAATCCTGTAATTTACTCAGGTGATTTCGCATGCGGCTGGCACTTTTGCCGTTGCCTTCTGCACTATATTTCGAGAGAAGATCGCTTTTTTCCTTGATTTCTTGGCCAATTGAGGCCTCGAATCCAAGATGCCCATCTATTTCCTTTAGGCCAATCCACCACATGCAGGCAACTAGTGGTTGATTAGGCTTGTCCAATCCATAGTTCCATTTGCTCGCTTGAAATGTGTTTTCACTTGGCTCAATTGGGGAGCCATCAACCTGACTGTACTCCCAAAAATGCATATCCATTCCGGTTTGTTTGAGCAGATCATATACGCGGGGTTTGTGCGCTTGAGGCTTAAGTTTTTGGATTTTTTCTACTGCGGACATTTTTTCAAATTGACATGTATTGTCCCGGGGGCGGGGAGGGTTTGGATGTGGGCAGGACCCCATCGCAGCGGCTTTGGTGAGATGGCAATCATAGGTTGCATCAGCTTTTGTCCATGGCACTATGTGCGCAATTTTTCTGCACCAAGCTTTGGCCCTCAAGGGGATGGACGGTTGCAACGATCGAAATTGCACGAATTTAGTCAGTTCTTGGTTTCAGCTGTCAAGAAAGTGACAGAGCTGCGAAGGGACATGGTGCCTATGCGATGCGGTTGCTTAGATTTTCTGCGATGGCGTGATGATCTCGCACTAGATCTATCGGGACTAAGTCCGGGATCTGGCCCTTAAAATTGCTTGGCGAAAAATTCAACCAAATGGATTACAAGGGGCCTAAGAATGGAAGTCAAACGGCAGGAGTTGTTCGGAACCGCGATCGTGCTCGCGCCAGACAAAGTTGGCACCAATGCGATCCGTATTGCGTTCACGCAACTGGAGCTGACGCAACGCCATCGCATTGCCAGCGGTTTTGTGGATTTGTTCTCCAACCTCGACGGGCTGTATGAGCGGGCCGACCTTATTGCCAATGAGGTTCGGAGTTTGGCGATCGAACAGGCGATGAAGGCGTTGGCTGCGCACGGCCTGTACGAAGTGTCGGAGCAGCAGTTCTTTGAGCAGTTCATGGATCCCTACGATAGCTGGGATCAGGATTTCGAGCCGATCGCTGACGCCTACGAGGCCATGGTCGAGCACACGGCGAACCTAGACGCCTATCGGACCGCGCGGCGCCAGAACCGGGCGAAGTGGGTTGGGCTGAACGAGCACAGCGTGTATCAGGCTGACGGCAAGAACTTCGTCTCTAATGTCGGTCACGGCGTGTTCAACCTCATGGCCAAGGGCGTGACCGCGATCGGCAACGCGATCAAGAAGGATGAAATTTTCAAGAGTCCGCAGACCCTGGTGCGCGTGCGCGACGGCATAGGCGACATCGTCGCTGCAGCACGCGAGGGCACGATCGAGGCGCTGAAAATGCTCAAGCCGGGTGCGGTTTACCTTTACTCGCAGGACGAGGCCGCCCGTGCGGCTGCGATTATCGAACATGTGCGCAAGGGGCGCGTCCCTGACGCGGATCTGCTGCCAGCCTTGCTGCGCGCGATTGATGCATTTCCCTATAACCGAGATGCTTACGTTTTGCTGCTGCAGCATAGCGGCTGCGATGCAGGGCGTTTGGACGAGATTGTTGCGTACTTTGGTTTGGCTGTGTTGGACCCAGAGAGGAAGCAGCTCTTTGAGGTCCGTCGACGTGGCACGGACCTAAGCACCTTAGAAGCCCTTGACGTACACCTGCCCGAGCTCATCGCTTATGCAGAGGCGATCGGTTACACGCCCTTCGCGCAGGAGGCCGTCACGCTGCGCGAGGCCGCCGCTCGTCAAGTCTTCGACAGCCGCGTGCGCATACTCGGTGAAGCCTCGGTAGCCGATATCCAAGCACAGTTGGATGCATTGCGTGTGTATGCAGTTGAACTCGGGATTGACGGAGCCGAGACTGCGCTCGCTCAAGTGCTGACTGCGGCTCGCTTGCGAGAATTCAACCAGGAGGCAGCCAAGCATCCGCTGGCATCGCTTGAGGATTGCGATCGCAGCCTACCGCACCTTGACGCGTATGCACGTCGGATCGGCTTCGACGGCTTCAACGCCTGGGCGGAGATGGCGCGTCAGCGCGCAGCCACGCCCGTCCCCAATAAGGCCAAGGAGGTGCAGACCGTAAGCATCAGCAGCGACGCATCCAACGCCAATGGCAAGGCATCAAGCAAACCCATAGAAATGGTATTGGGCTTTGCAGTGATCGGACTCGTCTCGTTCGGGGGATTCAAAGCGTATGCGCATTTCACGGCACCCGCCGAGACGGCTCCCGCTGCTCTGGTGTTGCCGAAGGAGGCTGCTACACCCATACCGGTCATGGTGCCGCTTGCGCCACCTTCAGCACCGCAGCCCCCGGCGGCCACCTCTGGCGTCGTGGATAGTAAGCAGCTTCGGCCGCTCTCTCCTGCTGCCGAGGAGGCGATCCGCGAGGGCTTCGTCGAGATCAACGACCCCTCCGTTCAAGCCTGCACGGATGCCAAGATCGCAGACTTCCGCAAAGAGATGGGTGAGGACGCTGTGTTGAGGTTCGACATTCACAACGAGTTCGCCGTTGATTGCGGCTTTAACATCTGAGAGCATCTAGCGCGGCCTATAGCCCTGATCCATCAAGATGGGCGCCAGATCCTTGTCCACTTCGCAGCGGAAACGGAGATGAGTCGAACCTATCTATGGCGAACCGCTGGAGTTCGTTGCGTGGCTATGTAGCTACGCCATCAGTATCGCCTTCAATCCATCTCATGGGAACGAGTTTAGTGCCGTCACGCCACTCTTTCAGACCTACGACTCCAGGTATGTCGCCCCAAAGGTCGCGTGGCGCGTGATCTAGTACGATCACTTGAAGCTTACCCTCGGCTTTTTCCACCACTTTCGCTAAAACCTCGAAAGCCTTGTGCACCGCGGCAATGTCTTCATCACGCAATAGTGGCTCGGGCTCATCGTCTCTTGGCTGTCGGCCGACATGCTTGGGGAAATAGACTTGGCTAGGCTGATCCAATACCAGAAAGCTTGGAACCGGGTTATTCGGCTGGGACAAATAGAACTGATGTAGCGCCAGCAGCATGGCCAAATGGTAAGAAAGCCAGTTCGATCCACTGCCAATCTCTGACAAGTAGTCGTCGCGATCAGCACCTCTGACCTTAATCGTGAGATCGCTGATCTCCAACGAGATTGGATCGTCGGCATTCTCGACATCCAAGAATGGCAGCAGCCGGCCAGCGTAGCCGTTGACAGCATTTAGCGCGCGGCGCTTACGGGATTCCACATCCTGTTCCCGCAGCTCGGCTTCCAGTCCTTTCACTGTTTCGCGTAGTTTGTCCACCTCCTCTGTGAGGCCTCTGTCACTGCCCAGGCGTCGGTGCAGGTCTAGAGCAGACTCAAGATTCCCGACGAAGCGCTCCGCCTTCTTGGCGGCAAACTGCCGTTCATTGGCTTCTTTCGATCGGCTCGACAGCGCACGTTTGCGGATTTGCACCGAACGGAGACGCTCCGTTGTCAGGGCGACTTCGGCTGTTACGCGCTGCAATTCACGGTCGAACGCTGCGGGAACCTCCTTGTCAATACCTGCTTCGGCCTCTACCTCCTGCAGTCTGGCGGACAAGACTTCCAACTTGCCGCGAGCCGATGCAGTGTGGCTGCCGCACATCGGGCAATCTGCCTCGCTATCAGTGTGTCCGGCTAGCCAACTTGATAGCTGTAGCCGGCCGCGTTGTAATGCAAGCGCAGTCTCATATTGATCGCCACTGACGCGCATGCGATTCATCTCTTCCAACCTGTGCCGCAGAGTAGTCAACTCGCGCGAAACGCCGCGTTCTTCGTTCTCCAAATTGCTGAGTTCGCTTAGCGCCTCGGAGATCGTTGAAGAGCTGACGGCAATTGTTAGGTCAGTGCGTGCAACGACTTCTTCTAACAACTCAATCATCTGCCCTCGTGTTGGCTGCGATTCTGGTTTCGGCGTTAAGCCAAGTTCCTGGGCTTCACTGAACTTTGCGGTGAGGTCGGCCAGCCAGCGAGCCGATACATCCTGCGCTTCTTTGAGCTCACGCTCTTTCCGTCGAAGTTCAGATCTTGTTCTTCCCAGTTCAAACTGCTTGGCCATTAGGCTTGGTGTTACGGCACCCAGCACATACGGGAAGATCTTGCGTAGCTTTTCCCGGTGCTCATAGGTATTGGTCTTAAAGAACAGCACGTCTGGGTTGGCCACGATGTTCTGTGGCTGGAACGTGAAGGCGGCAAGGTCCCGGAAACTCGGCCGCCCGTCGAAACCTATGGACTCATCACCTCCGGTGAAATCCAGCTTCGATAGTCCGGCAAGATCATCGAGCAGCTGTTTGACAGCCTCAGCATTAGTGTTCTTGACGATACGTTCCGGTATCTCTTCAATTGAATCGGCCTCCATGAGGAACATGTCGTCAGTGCAGCGTTGCGTGCCGGGCTCACGTCGTGCCAGAAGCTTGTCGCCCTGCGACGTCGCAACAATTACTCCGAACCATTCGCAGTATTTGCGGATGGTTTTGACAGGTATTGAGCAAGTGCTTGACCCAAGGCAGTAGTCAATGATGGGAATGACAGCGGATTTGCCGGTACGCGAAGCACCGCTGATCACATTGACCTTGCCGAGATCAAACCGTAGTCTGCGAGGTCTGAACGCTGGATTGCGGGGCCAAAGTACGATTGAGCGGATCTGGAAGAACATCAGAGCCTTACCTTCAGTGTTGTCGTTATTTCGTGTAGGGTTAGCGCGCCACACCAGGCGCCTAACTTCTCCGCATCGCTCATCAGCTGCTTGACTTCATCCGGCAGGCTGCGCGCTTTGGTTTTGGACAAAGGCATGGCTTCGCCAGACTCAGTCAGATGGATTAGACGCCCAGCCGCGGCTAGTTCGATCGACTGTAGCGTTAACGTTCGCCAGCGGATTGATCGTTCGTGGATTTGCAGTAGAAGATCCTGCTTTGATACCTTGGAGTCACCAAACTTGGCTGCGAATGCTCGTAATCCAGAGCTGGGTCTGGTGCTGTGCAGCAGACCTGCAGTGGCTTGGTGAAGCACGATTGGCAATACCAGAAACAGTGCCGGCAGTGCAGGTGCATCCCCCGTTGGATGGGCTGTCACGTAGGCGCAGCAAAAACGCCAGAGGATGGCGGCGCCGAGAGCGGGATTCTGAACGTTTTGTGCCTCTTTGGCCAGCATCGTCATCCCGCCCTTTTCTGCTTAAGTTGGAGTTCAAATTGAGGATGCCAGCCAATGGTCAAGTCGTCGGCGAGTCGGTGGAGGCAGCCAGGAATGAAATGTCCTGGCACGTCTTTTTCTTGCACGGCAAGGTTATCCTGCATGCAGTCAGCATAAAGAGCCAAGCCCTGCAGGTCTGGACTTTTATCTCCATGAGTTACCTTACAGACAAGGAACTTGTTTCTCCAACTACGTTTGAGGTCGATGTCCAGTTCCTCAAACGAGGTCGGATCCACCTCTCCGCTAATGGCCCAAGCGGTCCGATCAGCTGCCGCCATCAGATAGTCGCTCACTGCCTCGAGTTTGTCTTCAAACGGCAGCCCGATTAGATCCAGCTGCTGCACAAACACCCTTGGTAGCTGGCCCTCCGCCTCTTGGGAGCTAGGCCGCCTTGCTTGACTGCGAAGTACAGTGTCTCTATCGATTTTGCGGACGTAGGCGGCATACCATGTTTGGAAATCGTCACTCGCAATGATCGCTGGCTTTCCTGCCTCTAGCAGTTCGTCAATGCGTCGTTTCACGACACCGCTCATATGGTCGGCAATGTCCCGAACCTTGCTTTTGGAAACGGGGTGTGTCCTGATGATCGCTTCAACATCCGCTTGGGGACTGCCTGAGCCGCAATTTAGGGTGAAGTTCTTGATGATCTGGACAACTTGAGCTGGATCTGCATTGAAAACGTTCTGGACATACGAGGCTATCTCGGTCGCGACCTTTTCGCGTTCGGGGTAGTTTGGAGCGTTTCCCCAAAGTGTGGAGCGTGCAAGCAGAATCGCACTTTGAGCGGACTCCAGTGTGGCGGCGGCAGAGAAAGCGTCAACGAGCATTCCCGAAACGGGGCGTGACACGTAAATTTCAAATATTGTGCGATCAGGCTCGCAGCCGCCGGCAGCAGCCAAGGTGACCCAGTTAGAGAGGGTCTTCCAAAGCGACTTTGCACGATCCGCCACCGGGTTTGCTGTAAGTGCGCTTTTGCTTTGACCAAGTTTGGCTCCGTGAGCATCTACTTGTGCGACGTCATCCAAATATTCCATGCTACAGGCGCTTCCTGGAGGTGCCTGTAGCAGCATCTGGAGGAGCCGGGTGTATTGAAGCCCTATGCCGAGTGCTTGACCTGGAACTTCGGTCTTACGCCTTCGTGAAGAGGTTGTCCTGCCTGTAGATATTGTCATGCCGCGCCCTCGTGAACATTTGAAGCATCATCTTACAAGTGAAGATGCAAATCTTGAAAGGACAACTACCACTTCAAATTTGGCCAAGCGGCTACATTTGAAAGCCTGTTTGTATCGTGTCATCTTGCCGCGCATTGCTGATCGCAGCGCTGCTTACAATTCTTAGGAATGCCTCTTTGGAGGAGGTCACCTCTTCCAGAAGGCGGCGTTTATGCAGAGAGATGTAGAGCGCAACGGCATACGCTTGGCAGTTGATGGAGCGCTCCGGATTGAACTCGATATCGGTAAAGGCCGAAAAATCCAAGAGCTGAGTGGCCAGGTTTGGGGCTTTCTTAAGAGCATTGATATAGAGCCAGTCATAAAACGCTGTTTGAGGCTCCAATCCCCAGTCCGTGCCAAAGAAGCGAAACCCAAGGAGGTTGCCTGATGAGCGCAGCCGTTCATCCTTTTTTGCCTCTCGCGAGGTCATGCCAAAGATGTCGACAAACGGCCCACCATGCTCGAAGACCTTGCTGCCTTGATAGGCACACTCTACGCTGAAGGTGCGGTTAAATTTGACTGTTGTGAAGGTGAGATTGAACGCGCTGAGCGCTACACCTAGCTCCCTTCGAGATTTGCTGGAGACTTCCAGCACGCTACTGATGCCTGGAAGCTTGCACGCGGCCGCATGTAGGGAGTCAACAGATTTCTGCTTTTGTGACGCGGCCATGCCGGCGAACCACTGGAAATCGACGTGACGTGTCCTTACTAGTGCGGGCCCTTCAATGGCTGGAATGAAGATGGGTCTCTCTGCCATGAGTCAACTATTGGAACTTCCGAACGTAGCTGCGGTTAGCAAAAAATCCTTTGTTCGGATGGTAAACCTTGGTCTTTCGTTCACCGACATGTGGTTTGTACCTAGCAAAGACGGCCTCCTTATCGAAGGCCACACCAAAAATATACCGAGGTTCAATGACATCGAACACTAGCACTTCTGCTTGAACATCGGTTGGATCGTATGCCTTCAAGTTGTCATCGGCGCGTGGAGTGGAACCTTCGATTTCGTCGTACATACCAACGAACGCCTGAGCGGTCATTAAATCTTGGATGGGCTGGCTACTGATTCGGGCATTGGCAGCATTGTGACGACAGAATGCACACGGTTTTTCCCAGAGAATTGACGAATAAAGGCCGAGAACCGCCCAGTCCTCCTCGGGTTCCTCTTGGCGGTATTTGTAGAACATTTGGCTGTTGGGGAAGGCGATAGAGACAGAGGTGCTGTCGGGATGGCCATCCCAGCGATGTTGGTCATTGATACGCGGGATGACACCAATTTCTGCAATGCGTTCAATGGGATACAAGCCATGCTGCATGATTGTTGGCAGGTTTACTGCGCGCGTAAAGTGCCAGAGATGGGGAACTTGGACTTGGACGGCGTGTGCGTGAATGGCCTGCCTTGGCATGATGTCGCCTTCTTTGTATCTATTACATATATGCTTATATTGTTACAGAATTGTAGGTAAGTCACGAGAGCAATTCAGACTTGGCGGTGAGTGTCGGGTAAGTACCTGTGCCGGCCTTTAACCGTATGCATCTTTACCTCAAATGATCTCTTTCAGTATCGTTGCCAAGAGCACGTAACGAAATCTCTCAATGGAAATCCCGGCTCCCATCTGCCAGCCTTCCCAGTAGCGGTGTCAAATCCTCCAGCCGGCTCGTCACTAAGTTGCAGACCTCGCCTTCGCGTTGCCAGCGGCCATGCACGCCAGCAGCTTGGAATGCATGGCGCTGGCTAATCTTGGTCCAGACCACGACCTGTATGCGGAGATGATGCTGGCGTGGAGCACGGGATTGGTCGCCATCCCTGACGAGCTGCGTTCGGAGGAGGCAGTGCCCATTCTGTGCGCGGGCATCGCGACCTTCAATGCAGTGAAAAAATGCGGTGCGCAGGCCGGCGACACCGTGGCGATCCTGGGCATCGGTGGCCTCGGGCACATGGCGCTGCAATACGCGCGGCGCATGGGTTCCGCGTTGTCGCCATCGGGCGCGGCGGCGACATCGCGGCGGATGCGCTGGCGCTGGGCGCTCACGTCTATATCGACAACCGCGCGGAAGATGCTGCCACGAGACTCAAGAGCATGGGCGGTGCCCAGGCCCTCGTGACCACGATCGACCGTGCCGATACCGTATCGGCATTACTGGCGGGCCTGGCGTCGGAGGGGCGGCTGGTCCTGCTGGATCCCAGCAAAGGCCCATTGCAGGTGCCTGGCGGACTGCTCGTCGGTGGCCAGCGCGGCATTCTGGGCTCCTGACCGGCACGCCCCATGACAGCGAAAAAGCACTGGATTTCAGTGTGCTGGTGGATGTGCGGCCGCGCATCGAAGTCCTGCCCATGGCGCAGGCGTCTGAGGCGCTGTGCAGGCCGAAGTCCGGCGACGTCAAATTCCGCATGGTGCTGACCATGGATCACCAACACTGAGATCCTAGCGAAAAAATGACAGGCAACAGCACGACTTCAGCCCCCCATTCCCTCGCTGTCCTGCCCGAGAAGGTGCAGCGCGGCAATATCTGGCGCCTGTGCATTGCCCAGGCGCTCGCCGGCGCCAACTCGGTGGTGGTCTATGCCACGGGCGCCATCGTCGGCGACATGCTGGCGCCAACCCCGATGCTGGCCACCTTGCCGATTTCCATCTTCGTGGTCGGCATGGCGGCGTGCATTCTGCCTGTAGGCGCCATCACCCGGCGGCATGGCCGGGGGACTGCCTTTCTGGCGGGAACCGGGGCAGGAGCCCTGGCGGGTCTGCTCGCCATGCTCGCCGTCATCCTGGGCTCGTTCTGGCTGTTTTGCCTGGCGACGTTCCTGGGCGGCAGCTACGCGGCCGTGGTGCTGTCGTTCCGTTTCGCGGCCGCCGATGGCGTGGAACCCAAGCGCCGGCCCTGTGCACTGTCACTGGTCATGGCCGGAGGCGTGGTCGCCGGGGTCGTGGGGCCGCAACTGGTGACCTGGACGATGGACTGGTGGCCGCCGCACCTGTTCGCCGCGACCTACCTGTTCCAGGCCGCCGTGGCTGCGGTGTCGGCGCTGATCCTGCTCGGCGTGAAGCTGCCGCCCATGCCCACGGCCGCCGAAATGGCCGGCGGGTGGCCCCTCGCCGAGATCGCGCACCAGCCGCGCTTCATCGCTGCGGCCATCGCGCGCGCGGTGTCGTACATGCTGATGAACTTCCTGATGACCGCGGCGCCGCTGGCGATGCACCTATGCGGGCATTCGCAGGCCTCGGCCAACCTGGGCCTGCAATGGCATGTCATCGCGATGTATGTGCCCAGCTTCTTCACGGGCAACCTGATTGCGCGCTTTGGCGCTGGACGCATGGCGGCGGCGGGGCTGGTCTTAACCGGGATTGCCGCCGTCGCAGGGCTGCGTGGTGTCGATGTGGCGCACTTCTGGTGGATGCTGATCCTGCTGGGCCTGGGCTGGAATTTCGGGTTTCTCGGCGCTTCCGCGCTGGTGCTGGAGTGCCACAGGCCCGAAGAAAAGACACGGGGTCAATCCCTCCGCGATTTCATCGTCTTCGGCCTGATGGCGATCGGATCGTTCTCCTCGGGCGGCGTGCTGTCCGCCTATGGCTGGAACACCGTGTTGTGGGTGTCGTTCGTTCCACTGGCGCTTGCCTCCGTGGCGCTGGTCGCAGCGATGTGAAGGAATGCCGCCAGTGAGGCGCCCATAAGGCACGGTCAATAGGGCCTGGGCGCTCAGTTCGCTGTCTGCAGGTTCATCACGGCGTTGATTGTGTCGGCCAATACTGGGGCCATGATGAAACCATCGGGGCTACCGGCTAGATGGGCTGCCTTTGGCATGCTTCACTGCGGGGCTCCTGCGCTTGCTTGCCGGGAGCCCCGACGTGACTGGCGGCGCCGGCGGGGCTCTTCTATTGCCGTTTCTTGGCCAGGTTCGGCGTGGGTTTTCGTGTGGCGGATTGCATACTCGAGCAGGCTTGCTACTTGCTGAGGCCGTTCACGTTGACCATGCGCATGGAAGGCGATGAGGTAGAAGCAAGCAGCCAAGATCAGCGGCAACCACAGGTATATATTGATATCGCTCTTGAGGAGCGTCGATGCGGCCATGGCCGAAGCCGCGAATGCGGGAAACAGACCGAGCTTGCGCAGATCACCGGTGAGCAAACCGACTCGGCCGTCAAAGATGTCCCAGCGATGGCGGTACTGCAGCAGCGCGTATTCCAATGTGGCTTTGTCGTAACCGAGGAGTCGGGTCAGGAAGGCTGCGTCGCCGTCCATATCCTGTTGAAGGCGGGTGAGCAATTCTGGAAAGCGTTGCTTTCGATGGCGCCAGAAGACGTATCCCACATTGACGATGGTGAACAGCATGAAGCCCAGCCCGCATAGCAATACCATGGCATAGAGCAGTAGCAGGACCATGGCAAGGTGCTGGGAAGGCCGCGTGTACTGCACGAATGCTGCGATTGCCATGAGCGCTATAGCGGTCAGGTAACCATAAAGCATTGCATTCTCCAAACGGCGCATACGTGTTGAGGGCTCAAATTCACTGTTCTTGCGATGAACCAGTGTCATTTCCTGCAGCAAGGAGAAGAGAGAGGCCAGAGTGTTGGGCTTGAGCATGGTTGGTGTAGCTATTGGATCGTCAGTCATCGCAGTATCCGGCGAATCCAGCAACTGATGATTCCGGGCGTCCCCGGCCACGTGGGAGTTGGCCGGTCGCGCTGTCGTGCGCGTAGCGCATCGAGCCTCGCTGCGCGAGTCTCGCCCCATGCGGGCTCCCATCGTTCCCTCGCTCCACTCGGCTGACGCCTCCGGCCCGGCTTCCAGCTTCGGGCCTGCGCGCTTGCGCTTGCGTGCGGTTCGGCACACAAGGGCGGCCGTTGCCATGTCCAGCCGTCTTCCCTGACTCCATCACCTTGTCCGCGACTGTAGCCCGCGGCCGTGTGCCGTCAAGGCGCGCAGGGCCGTGTCCTCGGCTGCGCCTGCGGGCCGCACCAACCCTGCGCTTGTTTCCTTGACGGCCCCCGTCCACGTGCTCCCTTTCGTCGCGGGCGATGAACTCAGGAAAGACGGTGAGAACCAGGCCAAGAGGGCCAACCGGGTTCCTCGTGCCGACCGCACCGAACAGCCGCAAGGCTGGGCTCCGAATCTAGGAATCCGGTGTGCGGTTTTCTTCAACAGCCAAGTCAGGAGAAAGACATGCTCGCATCCCGTTTCGCCAACCATTCCCCCGCACTGCGTTCCGACCATCCCCTGTCGGATGACCAAATTCGCAGGGTAGCCCCCTCCATCTTCGCGGATGCCCCGCATGAGAGCCGTTCCGAGCGGTACGCCTATATCCCCACGGCCACGGTCTTGACCGAGCTGCGCAAGGAAGGGTTTCAGCCCTTCATGGCGTGCCAGACCCGTGTGCGCCACGAGGGGCGGCGCGAGCACACGAAGCACCTATTGCGCCTGCGCCATGCCAGCCAGATTAATGGCGCGGAAGCCAATGAAATCGTGCTGCTGAACTCGCACGATGGCACCAGCAGCTACCAGATGCTGGCTGGTCAGTTCAGATTCATCTGTGCCAATGGGCTGGTGTGTGGCGACACCTTTGCAGATGTGCGCGTGCCCCACAAAGGCGACGTGGCGGGGCAGGTCATCGAGGGCGCTTTCGAGGTGCTGCGCGGCTTCGACCGGGTGCAGGAATCCCGCGACCTGATGCGCGGCATCACCCTGGACGATGGCGAATCCCAAGTGTTCGCCCGTGCCGCGCTGGCCCTCAAATACGACGACCTGAACAAGCCCGCACCCGTGACGGAATCGCAAATCCTGATGCCGCGCCGCTTCGAGGATCGCCGCCCGGATTTGTGGTCTGTCTTTAACCGCACCCAAGAAAACCTCACAAAAGGCGGCCTGTCCGGGCGCAGCGCCAACGGACGCCGCCAGCAGACCCGCCCTGTGCAGGGCATTGATTCCGACATTCGACTGAACCGCGCCCTGTGGCTACTGGCCGATGGCATGCGTCAGCTCAAGGCCTGACCGTTCCCCCGCTGGAGGGGCGGTTTCCCCTCCATTCCCTTGTTTCACTCGATTGGAGATTTACCATGAACGCCGTTACCACTACCGAAACCCGCGCCGTCCACATCGCAGCCAGCGACGGCGCCAACGCGCTGCAGGCCGCCGACCCGAGCAAACACATGATTCTGGTTCCGCTGTCGCGGCTGGTGCTGCGCCCCACGGGCCGCAACGTGCGCAAGACCGTTCCGCGCATGTCCATCCCCGAACTGGCCGCGAGCATCCAGCGCGTGGGCCTGCTGCAAAACCTGATCGTGATTCCCGCCAGCGATGGCGAGCATTACGAGGTGGTCGCTGGTGGCCGACGCCTCGCAGCCCTCAAGCTGCTGGCGAAGAAGCACCGCATCGCCAAGGATTGGGACGTGCCTTGCCTGCAGGTGGCCGATGGCACCGCACGCACCGCCAGCCTCACCGAGAACGTGCAGCGCGAAGCCATGCACCCGGCAGACCAGTTCGAGGCCTTTGCGGCACTGGTGGCCGAAGGCCGGCCCATCGAGGACATTGCGGCGGATTTCTCCGTCACGCCGCTGGTGGTGCAGCGCCGTTTGAAGCTCGCCAACGTCTCGCCCCGGCTGATGGAGGATTACCGGGCCGATGCCCTGAGCCTTGACCAGTTGATGGCCCTGGCCGGGACGGATGACCACGCGGCGCAAGAAGCGGCTTTCTACGAGGCCCCGCAATGGCAGCGCCAGCCGTCCGCGCTGCGCGAACGCCTGACCGAGCGCGAAATCGACGCCTTCCGTCATCCGCTGGTGCGTTTCGTCGGGCTGGAAGCATACGAGCAGGCGGGCGGCGGTATCCGGCGCGATCTGTTCGCAGAGGACGATGCGGGCGTGTACCTGACCGACGCTGCTCTGTTGGAACGGCTGGCGCAAGACAAGCTGGCGGGTATCGCCGCCGAGGTGAAGGCCGAGGGCTGGGCCTGGGTGGATGCTGCGCCCGCCGCCACCTATGCCGACCTGCAAGCCTTCCAGCGTGCGCCGAGGGAACGCCGCGAGCCGAACAAGCGCGAAGCGCAGCGCATCGAGAGGCTGCAAGCCAAGATGCAGGAGGTCGCCGAAGCGGTGGATGCCGCGATGGACGCCGAGAACGAGGACAAGACCGACGCCCTGCAGGAGGAAGGCGAGCGGCTGGGTGAGCAGTTGCAGGCACTGGAAGATGGCTTGCAGGGGTACGGCGCGAACGTGAAGGCCGCAGCCGGAGCCATCGTCACCATCGACCGCAACGGGCAGGCTGTGATTCATCGCGGGCTATTGCGCGAGGCTGAAGCGAAGGCGCTGCGCACGCTCGAAAAGCTGCGCCATGGCTTCAGCGACCCGGATGCTGCGAACGATGATGAAGGCGAGGAAGACCAGCAGCCCAGGGCTGCAGCGATTTCCGACCGGCTGGCTCAGCGCCTGAGCGCCCATCGCACGGCGGCGCTGCAAATCGAGGTGGCCCAGCATCCGCAGGTGGCGCTGGCTGCGCTGGTGCATGGCATGGTGCAGACCGTCCTGCAGGAACGCCACTACGGGCACGGCCTGCCGCTGGGCGTGCGCCTCACGGTGCAAGACCGACTGGAAGGCTTGGCCCCGGACATGCCGGAATCGCCTGCTGCCGTGGCGCTGCGCGAATTGCAGCAAGTCGCGGGCGACGCCTTGCCGAAAGACAGCGCCGAACTGTTCGCCGTGCTGCTGGCGATGGAGCAAGGCGAATTGGTCAAGCTGCTGGCCGTATGTGTGGCTTCCACGGTGGACGTGGTGACGCCGCGTGCCACGGGGCAGCAGCCCGGCACGGAACTGGCGCAGGCCGTGGAGCTGGATATGGCCGCATGGTGGAAGCCGACCGCCGAAGGCTACTTCAAGCATGTTTCCAAGGCTGTGATCCTGGATGCTGTGGGCGCGTTCGCGCCGGATTCTGTCAACCGGCTGGCGAAGCTCAAGAAGGCCGACATTGCCAGCGAGGCCGAGCGGCTGGCGGATGGCACGGGTTGGATGCCTGCCATCTTCAAGGGCGAAGGCCCGCAAGAGGCCGCGCAGGATGCAGGCCCGGAGCAGGAGGCCTCGGAGGATGCCGAAGCCGTGGTGGATGACCCCGCTGAGGCAGTGGCCGCTTGATCTTCGACGCAGTGCAGCGCCCGGAGCCATCCGGGCACTGCCTTGTAAGGAGCCCACCATGCCCATCATCAACACCAGCCGCCGCCCGCGTGGCGTCCATCTACGCACCCGGCACGGTGCGCGCCCGCCGCTGGCACGGCGAAGGCGACGTGCGCGGCTACCGTCCGCCCTCGGGCTGGACGGCCCGTGCCGACCTCACCGACATTCATCCCAGCACGGGCCGCGCCTTGGCGCGGGCCGTGTGGTGGATCGTCGAGACGAAGGAATAGCCGTCATCGGCACTGGCCCCAGCGTTTCGCGCTGGGCCGGTGGATTCAAAATCCGGGCGTGGCGGTGGCCACGCCCGGTGTTGAAGCCCAGCCACGCTGTGGCTATCGCGCCGACTGCGGCGCGACGCTATGGCGCTTGCTGCGCCTGCGACACACGCGGAAGGCTTGCGCCCACGGCGTGGTCGATGACATAGAGCCAGCGGCCATCCGCCTGTTTTCTTATCAGCTCCGCAGAGCTTCCCGAGGCGACAATGGCGCCGTCATCGGCGGCCAGTTCCCAGTCAGCGCGCAGCAGCGCAAGGTCTCCGTGAACGACGCAGAAGTGATTGAGCGAGGTCATTCGACCTGGCACCTGGAGCAGTTGCCCCAGCGCTTTCTCGATCGCGGCCAGGCCGATCAGATCCACGCCTTTGCCATCGCCACATAGTACTGCGTCAGGCTCGTATAGCTGAAGCAAGTTCGTGATGCTCCGGCTGT
This sequence comes from Comamonas humi, assembly GCF_054782535.1. Taxonomy (NCBI): domain Bacteria; kingdom Pseudomonadati; phylum Pseudomonadota; class Betaproteobacteria; order Burkholderiales; family Comamonadaceae; genus Comamonas; species Comamonas humi. The sequence continues at coordinate 82,117 of NZ_BAAGSH010000008.1, forward strand.
TGAATGCGTCTGCAAAGGCGGAGTTCATGTGATCCGGTGAGGTGACGGCGAAGGCCATGGTGTCGTTTCCCTGCGTTGAAACGGGCATGATGGATGGGGCGTCCTGTACTCACCAAACGGAAAGGCATGAATGGAGGTTTTCCCCATGAGCGAGCCGGAACTCGATATGCCATCGCCTCGGCATTCCCTGGAATGCCCGGTCGAGGATTGGTTGGGTTTCCTGGGCCACCGCTGGAATGCACTGGTGCTGTGGCATCTGCAGGATGGAATGAAGCGGCACAGCGAACTTGCGGCGCTGCTGCCCGGTGTTTCACCCAAGGTGCTGTCCGAGCGACTGCAGGGGCTAGAGGACCGGGGATTGCTGGAGCGCTGCCCGATGGCAACATTTCCAAGAGGCGTGGGCTACCGCCTGACTGCATCGGGAAAGGCGCTAGTGCCTATCCTTGACCAGCTAGAAGTATGGGCGCGCCAACTCGATCATCCGGCTGCTTGACGTGCGCTGCCGGGCTTTCGGACTGTGTCTCGTGCCGAGCACGGCCATTGGGTGGCATTCCTCACAACACTTCGCACCTGCGGCGCCGCGCGCTTCGCTTTCCTCCAGGTAAAGGCCCTGCGGGCTGCCCCCGCCTCGCATAGTTTGGAGTATCTTGATAAAAATCCCCAAAGATTGGATGGCTGTCCAACTTCTGGGGACAGTTCATGGCCGCGCCCGGTGCTGTGGATGCAGGCAATCCGCTTACAGAGATCGCGTTCAGCGTGGCCTAGTATTTCATTCAAGCCGAAGGCGTTTCGTGGCATGGCTACATTCAAGCGCCAGGCTCATCGAATTCCTGGTGATTTTCCTTGGAGGCAGACCCATGGCAGAACCGGTGGTCAAGACTGCTGCAGCATCCGATGAGGCGTCGGTCATTGCCGTCGTGGCACTGGCGTTCAGTGCGGATCCTGCGGCGCGCTGGACCTGGCCTGATCCGCAGCAATACCTCCGGCATTTCCCCGACTTCGCCAAGGCGCTCGGGGGCAACGCGTTTGCCCACGGGAGCGCCTACTGCGTTTACGGCTACGCTGGTGCGGCGATGTGGCTGCCGCCCGAGGTGAGCCCCGACGAAGAAGTGCTGATCGACCTGTTTCGACGCACGGCGCATGCGCCAGTCCAGAAGGATGTTTTCGCGGTATTCGAACAGATGGGGCGCTACCATCCGCGGGAGCCGCATTGGTTCTTGCCGCTCATTGAGGTCGATCCGTTTCGACAGGGCCAAGGGTTTGGCGCGGCGTTGATGCAGCACGCGCTCATCCCGTGTGATCGCGACCGCACACCGGCCTATCTCGAATCCAGCAATCCCAAGAACATCCCGCTTGATGAGCGGTACGGATTCGAAATGCTGGGCACCATTCAGGTGGGAACCTCGCCGCCCATCTTTCCCATGATCCGCAAACCGCGCTGAGGGGAGCGGAGGGCAGGGGGGCAAATCGGGAACCGACCGTCGCACCGGGTCAACTCCATATTTCCTGAGACTCTTTTGGACGAAGCCTAATGCACCTCGGAATATCTATAGCGATTCCTTACACCGCCAAGGAAAAACACGCGCTCGCCTTGTGTTATTTTTATCGGCGCAAAGGTATTCAGGCAGTTCGGAGGTTCTGGGATGGAAGCGGCAGCACCGCAGTTGAGCCGGTCGCAGAGGCGAGCCCTCGTGAAAGAGGAAAAGAAGAAGCCGCGCCCCGTACGCAGGAAGGGCTCCACGGTCATCAACGCGGTGAGGCACGCGGTCGTTCGCAAGCATTTTGAGGAGCTGCTGGTCACGGCCGACGGGCTGTGCGCATCCAGCCATGACGTCACCGACATCGCTGGAGTGGTGGGCCGGCTGTTGTTTGTGACCGCCAAGGCCGTATCCCTCGAGGAGATGGAAATCGAGGAGCCGGGCGTGATTCGCGCCCTTGCGCTTGCGGAAAGCACCTTGACCCAGATTGTCAAAGCCGGCGATATCGATGCGCAGCAGCGCAAGGATCTGCTGGCAGCGGTGGATTACCTGGACGCCCTGTCCCGGGCGGTTTCGACGGAAGCCCTGGATATGTCGTCCTGGCTGCTGGACCGGCTCATCGCCAAAGGGCCAGACTTTGGCGATGATGAAATCCCGCTGCTCCTGGACAGGATTACCAAGAAGCCAGTGGATTGCCTGCCTTGAGGTGCAGCGGGCCGGTGGCCAAGGCGCACCTGTTCTGCTGGTACCGCGCAAGCATGGGTAAGTAGGACTGTCTCTGGGCGTGTCGGCGCAGAGCGCCGCCGGGCTTTGCGGGCTGTGCCCCGCGCTTCGTGCCGAATCACGGCCATCCGGCTTGGTCCCTCGCGCACCTACGCGCCTGCGGCGCTGCGCGCTTTGCTTGCCTCCAGGGGAAACCGCTGCAGGCTATCCTCGCCGCGCGGGCTTGGCGCCCCTTGAATACCACCGAACCGGCATGCGCCGGATCGGCCAGAGACAGCGCCCCGCCGCAGTGGGCAGTGCTCGGCGGGTACGCCAGGGCTTGCTGCGGCAGGTTGTGTGAATGCGTGCCGCCTGCGACGCTGGCGGTTCGTTGCCTGTGTGTCACGAAGGACGGTTCACGGAGGGGCGCCCAGCCTTGCCTGGTGTTCCAGGCCGCGCTGCCAACATGGCTGCCTGCACGGGATGGGGGCATGTTCCCGCTGGTCGTTGGGAGTGGCCTTGCCTGGGTCAGGGGGGCGTGCCTTTGATGCCTTCGTGCGGGGATGCCGAGCTGGCCATGGCTCCATACGGAGTTGGTTCGGCCCAAGGCGTCCTTGTCTGGTTGTGAATCCTGGCGGGGGCGCGGCTGCGCCTCGGGCTTCATGGCTGCAACCGTCCGGCGAAAACAATTTCCCCTCTGCTGTGCAGATTCCTCGCGGGACAAATTCTTTTCGCCTCCAGGCTCTCCACTGCGTTGCGACCGCAAGCGGTGCCGCCAGCCCATCCCCCGCCGGCCGGATCACAACAAGGACGCGATGGGCGCGAACCTTGTTCAACCGTAAGGAGTTTCATCATGGCAAACATCGGCACCTTCACCGCAGACAAAGACGGCTTCAGCGGCACGCTGCGCAGCCTGACACTCAGTGTCAAGGCCAAGCTGGTTCCCAACGACAAGGGGGACAACGAACACGCCCCCGACTACCGCCTGCAGGCGGGCGGCCTGGAGGTCGGCGCGGCGTGGAAGAAAGTCAGCAAGGCCGAACGCCCCTACATCTCCGTGACCCTGGATGATCCCTCGTTCCCGGCAACGGTCTATGCCCGCCTGATCGAGGGCGAGGACGGCACGCACGACCTGATCTGGTCGCGCAGCAAGCCCCAGGCGGCCTGACCGCCGCCAGCGCCTCGCCCATGCGGTGGGGCGCTGTGCTGCTGATGCAGCGCTGCAGGGAGACCTTGTGGCTGCCCGCGTGTGGCCCTACCGAGCGGCATCTGGATGCGCTGAGTCTGTCGTCATAGAAACACCCTGGCGTGCCGGTGCGATGCACCGTCAGGCTCTTCGGGCTGCGCCCCATGCCTCGTACCGAGTCACGGCCTTGGCGGCTCGATCCTTCACGCCTACGCACCTGCGGCGCTGCGCGCTGCGCTTGCCTCCCGGGGGATCGGCGCCAGGCCCATCCCCGCCGCGCCGTGCTTGGCGCCCCTCGACACCACCGAACCGGCCATGCCGGATCGGGCAGGCATCCTGATATGCCAATGGGCTGCCCGCACTTTGCCATTCGGATACACGCAGGGGTCAACAAGCCTGGTTCTGTCGCGTTATTGAGGAAGTGGCATATGCCATTGGCTAACAGAATCTCGCGAAAGGATGCCATGAAATTTGCATCACTGGCATTGGCCACCGCACTGGCGATGGCATCGGTTCCTGGACGGGCGGAGGTCTACGTGGATGTCGGCATCGGGGTAACCGGACCCTTGATGGTGGCACAGCCTGAGCGTTACTACGCGCCGCCACCCCCTCCGGCTTACTACGCTCCGCCCCCGCCACCGGTCTATGTAGCACCCCGGCCGGTGTACGCGCCGCGCCCCGTGATGGTTGCGCCGCCTCCCGCCTATGGGTCTGACTGGCAATGGCGGGAAGACAATGAGCGGTGGCGCAGAGGGCATCGGCACCACCACCGACGCTGGCAGCGCGAGGCCGACGACGATTGACACATCTCCAGTGCCCGATGGGATGGCGAACGCCCCATCGGGCATCATGGGCGCATGCGCCCGCCATGGACTCTTACAGGCCGTTCCACTCTCGGGGCCGAGCGCCAAGCTGTCATTGCCCGCCGCCGACAATATCCCCCAACTCCCGCCGTACTTGCGCCAGCAACTGGTCAGCCTGCTTTGAACCCTTGCCAGCATAGGCCAGCGTCAGCAGCGTGAGTGGGTGGACTTCCATGACCTCGCACAGTTCGGCCAGCTTGTTCAAGGTGGGGCTCTTGAGGTCGCGCTCCAGCGTACTCATGTAGGTGCGGCTGGAGACGTCGGAAAAGTCTTCCTGGCTCAGACCCCGTGCTTTGCGGATGGTCTTCAACGCCTCCGACAATGTGTGCTTCGCTGCCAAGCTTGGATCTCCCCAAAATCCAAGATGACATTCGATTGCGCCTCATAGGGCTACAATCTATAGTGTTCATTAAGCACGACTTGGCGCTTTTGTGCTTTTACGGAAATCCGTATTTGTGGCTTTGAGCAGGTGAACAAAGCCACATCCGTGCTTTGGCGCAAATCCGCTGATGCGGCTTTGGGTTTTCACGCTTTGGCAGATGCGATGCAAAGCGCATTTGGGCATTCAATCAAACGCGTGACGATGTTTTGCGTTGCCGTATTGAGGATCGCGGTATGCGAGCGCATCATGCTCGTTGCGGAGAGATTCAGTCATGACAGAACCACTCACCACCGACCAGGAGCGTGCGCAGTTGATTGCCAACGGCAGGGATCGTGCGGCGGGCGCTGCCATCGACCCGCTGCCCGTGGTGCGGCTGTTCACCCCAGATGCACACGCCACCTGGCTGCTCGCTGCGCTCGATCCCGCCGATGGCGATACGGCGTTTGGAATCATGGATGTGGGCATCGGCATGCCCGAGTTGGGGGAAATCAAGCTGTCCGATCTGGCTTCCATCGTCGGCCCGAACAAGCAGCCCGTGATGCGGGATCGGTATTTCAAGGCGGTGCGCCCGCTGTCGGAGTATCTGCGGCTGGCCCAGGAAAACGGCTCCATCACCGATTGAGCCATTCGCGCCACGGGCAAGACGGGCGCATTGAGACTATTTGCGTCTGAGTCCAGATCTGCCAAGTCTTAATCCAGACTATTGCAGCGAACGGGTGAGATTCAGGCCCAAACGGCCATGACGGCTGGCGCGGTATTTGGCACGGTGGATCTGGCAGGAGGTGATATTTACCTGACGCTGTCACCGTATTCAGACGATTTGTGCAATGTACCGGATTTGTATTGTCTTGACACGAATTTCACGATCTATCCATGTTTTTAACGATTGGATATTTGATGCGGTAATCCGTGCGCGGTGATGGCGTTGCTCCTGCCATGCAACAGGAGCTTGTGTCATGACCGAACCTCACCACCTTGCGCACTGGTATCCGACCGCCGCCTATCTCTACATCTTGGGCCTCGATGCGCTCGCGCTAGCCTGGGAGTACCTGCGCCGCCATCCTGAATATCGGCTCGACTGGCTGCGCCGTGCGCACCGCCCGGCGGCTGCGCATCGCTGGGGCTTGCGTCTTTGGGAGGACCCGGCCTTGGATGCGCGGGACGCGCAACCGGCGTGGTTCCCAGGCCACGATGCCGTGGTGCAACTCTACCCAGATACTGACCCACCACTGGATGCCACCACCTTTGCGCTCTGGCATATCCCTGGTGACAAGCAATTGCTGCACGATGGCAAGAGGCTGGTGCTGATCACGCGCAGCCCTGACCGTTGCTTGCGCTTCGCGCTTGCACCCGGTCTGGAGGACGGCATGGCTGTCGCCTATGCCCATCGTGGCGGTAGCGCCATGCATCTGCGCGACGGACTGGCGACTGATACCACGCCGACTGCCCGGCCCAGGCCTTCGCCTGCCGCGCTGCTGGAACTGCACACACTGCAGGCGCTCGACGCCACCTTGGCGGGTGCGTCCTTGCGGGAGGTGGCTGAGGGCTTGTTTGGCGCTGATGCCGTGGCGGCCGACTGGCACGCCGACGGCGAGCTGCGCGCCCGCGTGCGGCGCCTGGTGCGCCGGGGCACTGCGCTGATGCGCGGTGGCTACCGTCAATTAGCACAGATCGATACGGCTGGGAAGGGACGTTTTGCAGGGGGCGCAAAACGTCCCTGAGCAAGAGGGGTTCATTTTCTGAGACTGCCTCCATCCGGTTGCGCTGTGTGGCCGGAGCTTTGAAAGCTATGGAGGTTCTCACCATGCGTCCTGCTCCCTTGCGGTCCACCGCAACTAGTCTCACCGCTGCTGTCGCCCCGACCGCTCAGCCCCAACGCTATCTGACCAACGACGAAGCCGCCGACTACCTGCGCCTGTCGCCGCGCACGCTGGAGAAGCAGCGTGTGCTGGGTGGCGGCCCCAAGTTCCGCAAGTTCGGGCGGCGTGTCATGTACGCCGTCACCGACCTCGATGCCTGGGCCGAGGAGCGAAGCTACGAGACCACGTCCGATCCTGAGTACGCCGAGTTCCATGCGGCGGACAGTCGTGCGCGCTGATCGCTGGAGCGCGGGAGGCCATCGCCATGTCCAGCCCAGCGCTGCCGTTCCGGCAGCGGCCGTCGCAGGAGCGCGAACAGCTCGATCTGTTCCGCGCCTTGCCGGGCGACATGGCGCCGCGCGACAGCCAGGACCTGATGGCCTTTCCGTTCTTCTCGCTGGCGAAGTTGCGGCGCGTGGCGCCGATCGACTTCCAGGCGGGAGGGGTGACTATCCGCGTGGAGGGCACGCAGGAGCATGGCATCGCCACGATCTGGGATGCAGACATCCTGATCTGGGCGGCCAGCCAGATCGTGGAAGCGCGCGATGCGGGCCTGCGCCCGTCGCGGCTGATGCAGGCCACACCCTACGAGATTCTGCGCTTCATCGGGCGCGGTACGGGTTTGCGCAACTACCAGCGCCTCAAGGCTGCGCTGGATCGCCTGCAATCCACAACCGTGGCCACGTCGATCCGCGAGACCACGGGAAGGCGCTTGCACCGCTTCTCATGGATCAACGAGTGGAAGGAGTTGGCCGATACCCGCGGCACGCCGCTGGGCATCGAGCTGATCCTGCCGGACTGGTTTTATGGCGGCGTGCTGGATGCGGCACTGGTGCTGACCATCGATCCGGCGTATTTCAAATTGACGGGCGGCATCGAGCGCTGGCTGTACCGGCTGGTGAGGAAGCACGGCGGGCGGCAGGAATCGGGCTGGTGGTTCGACTTCCGGTCGTTGCACCGCAAGTCGGGCAGTACGGCCAAGCCTGCCGACTTCGCTTGCGACCTGCGTGCCCTGGTGGCGCGGCAGTCGCTGCCGGGCTATCGGCTGGGCATCCGGCGCATGGCAGGCAGCGGGGCCGAATTGCTCACCTTCCGGCCCGTGCCGCCCACGGCACGGGGATAACCGGAGCAAAGCCTGTGGACGGGCTCGTGCTATCAGGCGTGCCAAGTCTCGTGCTATCAGGCGTGGAGCCCTCGTGCTATCAGGCGTGCCGATGGGCCGCCAGGCCAGTGCTGGCGCGGGTTTCGGGCGCCTATAACGTATTAACTTTAAATACCATAACTAGTAGGAGCGCCGCGCCCCGGTGGATAACCGCGAATCGGCGCAAGCAGGCCAGCGATCTTTTCCAGCACCGTGCCGGTTCGGCACGCCGCTCAAAATCCCGTCCTTCAGTCAGGAGGGCCGGGCCATGATCCTCGCCGTGCTCCACCAGAAAGGCGGCGTGGGCAAGACCACACTCGCCACCCACATCGCCGGCGAGCTGGCGATGCGTGGGCAGTCGGTCATCCTGCTGGATGCCGATCCACAAGGCTCGGCACTCGACTGGACGCAGCGCCGCAGCCAGCACGGGCTGCCCAGGCTGTTCAGCGCTGTGGGCCTCGCACGCGAGATCCTGCATCAGGAAGCCCCAGAACTCGCCAGGCGGGCCGATCACGTAGTCATCGACGGACCACCCAGGATCGCCGCCTTGGCGCGCTCCGCGCTGCTGGCGGCCGAGCGGGTGCTGATCCCGGTACAGCCCAGCCCCTACGACCTCTGGGCCAGTGCCAAGATGGTGGCGCTGATCCGAGAGGCCCAGGTGTTTCGGCCGCAGCTGCGCGCGGCCTTCGTCATCAACCGGCGCGTGAGCACCACGGTGATCGGGCGTGAAGCGCGTGGCGCGCTGGCCGAGCAGCCGCTTCCCGCGCTGCGCTCCGAAGTGCGCCAGCGCATCGTCTTCGCCGACAGCGTGGCCGCGGGCCGGTTGGCGCGCGAGACGGCGCCGGACAGTGCTGCTGCGCGCGAAATCACCGCTTTGGTGGACGAACTGCTGCGGTGGCCGTCATGACCCCGAAGCCCACACCCAGCAGCAAACGCGCTGCCAAGCGCGTGGGAATCGGCGCGCGCCCGCCGGCGAATCCGCACGCCGAGGCGTGGATTCGCCAGGGCGACGGCGATGCGCTCAGCAAGGGCGATACCTACACGGCTCGCCTGACCCTCGACATCACGCCCGCGATGCGGGCTCGCATCAAGGTGTCGGCCTTTACCCAGGGCGTGACGGCAGCCAGCCTGCTGCGCGAACTGCTCGAGCGGGAGTTTCCAGAGCAACGCGGGGAGAACACGCCATGAACGCATTCGCTTTGCCTGCTGCAGCAGCATCGAGGGTTGCGCCGTCACCGTCGCTCGCTGTGCTCGCGGCGCAACCAGCCTCCACGCCGCTAACGCGCGTGGCGCTGGCCTACGTGGACCAGCGCATCGACATTTACCTGCGCTTTGGCGAGCCCGTGCGCGTCATCCGGTTCGACCGCTGGCGGCGCTGCGCGATGTTCCTGCCGCGCGCCGTGTTCTGCCGCATCCGCTGGCAGTCCAATGACTTTGGCACTATTCGCTGGCAGCTCATGGTGATGCAGGCTTGCACGCCCTTGGATGGCGCGCAGCGCATCCCCGGCGTGCAACCAGGTGCGCGCCTGCTGCTGCATGCCGAGGGGGAGAAATCGGTGCGCGCCGTGCTGCAACGCATCGACGCCATCGAGGCGCAGGGCATTGAGCCTGTCGGCGTCTCGCCCGCGTACTGGCGAACGCTCGCCAACCGGCTCGCTGCGCGCCTGCCGCTGCCTGAGTACACCGCCGAGCGGCATGCTGCCTGGCTGGCCGGGAGGGCGCTGTCATGACGGCGATTTCCACGTCCACCACCGCCATCAGCATGGCGTTACATCCTCGCTCGCGCCTGCGCGCTCGCCTCGTGCTGGCTCCGCTGTCCGTCTGCGGCCTCGCTGCGCTGGCCTGGGGGGCTTTCGTGCCGCCGCTGCCGCGCATCATCTACAACCCGTCCGACAGCGTGGCGGTGGGATGGTATCGCGTTGATCCGCTCGACCATCGTGCAGACTCGCTGCCACGTCCGCTGTCCGTGGGCAGTATCGTGCTGACCACGCTGCCGCCAGACGCCGCAACGCTGGCCGCGCAGCGCGGCTACCTGCCGACGCGCATCCCGCTGCTCAAGCGCGTGGGCGCGGTCGCGCCGCAGGAGGTGTGTATTTCTGGCGGCAGGGTCCGCATCGACGGCGTGCCTTCGGTCGCCGCGCTGCCTGCCGATCGGCTAGGCCGTCCGTTGCCATCCTGGCAGCAATGCCGCCGCCTTTGGCACAGCGAGCTATTCCTGCTGAGCAGCACCAATCCGGCGTCGTTCGACAGCCGGTATTTCGGGCCGGTCAGCACAGCCGCTGTGATCGGCGTGGCGCATCCGATCTGGCTTGAGACACAGCCATGATGGCCGCCGATTCGCTGCACGCGGGCGTGCATCTTGTCCTGCTATCGGGCGTGTCGTTCTGCTGGCCGTCGCCATGTGGTCGCGCACGCAGTGCAGATGCGCTCGCATTGCACTTCGCGCTGCATCTCTGGCTGCATTCCATGCAGCCCTCCAACGTGCAGGCGTCTTGCCTCGAACGCGGCCGGCCTGCGGCCATCGCCGTGTTCGCCGGGGCGCTGGCCGCTGGTGCAGCAGCGCCACTGGGCCGCAATTGCCGGGAGCGGATGCGGGAGGCAAATGCGGAAGGCAAGATTGAAGGGCGCGGCACTGTGGTGTGCGCCAAGCCAGTCTGCACGTGGGTTTGGGGTGACACGCGCCACAAGGCGGCTGCGTGCTGCCAACGGCCCCAATGCGTTGCGGGCATGGGGAATACCGTGTGCCACATCCGCTTGGGCGCGATGGGCTTGGTTGGAGTCTCATCATGAGCCAGCGCGGAAATCCCGGTGACGATGACCGTTTCCGCCTGCGGCCCGGCAAGCCCAGGCAGCGCGGCGACACCTTCATTGCTCAGGTGCTGCGCCAGACCAGCAAAGCCGCTGGCGTCTCTGGCTGGGGGAGCAAGACCACCGGCAAGGCGCCTGGTTCACGACTGGGGCGTGGGCATACGGCGGCGCGCTTCACGAGTCAGTCGTTGACGGCGTTTTCTCGCCGGGCCACGGTCAAGGTGCGGCTGGTGTACCTGCAGCAGGCCAGCGGCCGATCCACGGTGCAGCACCTGCGCTACATCGAGCGCGAAGGTGTGGGTCGCCAGGGTGGACAGGGCCATGCCTATGGCGCCATCACCGACGAGGCGGACACGGCTGCGTTCGAGGAGCGGGGCAGGGGAGACCGACACCAGTTTCGCTTCATCGTCTCGCCCGAGGAGGCGGAGCAGCTTGAAGACCTGTGCACCTACACCCGGCACCTGATGCAGCGCATGGAGGCCGACCTTGGCACCCGGCTGGACTGGGTGGCGGTCGATCACTGGAATACCGACAACCCGCATACCCATGTGGTGCTGCGCGGCAAGGACGACACGGGCAAAGACCTCATCATCGCGCAGGAGTACATCACCCGCGGCATGCGTGAGCGGGCGATGGAACTGGCCACCGAATGGCTGGGCCCGCGCAGCGAGCTGGAGATCCAGCGCACCCTGGCCCGCGAGGTGGGGCAGGAGCGCTGGACGAGCCTGGACCGCACCCTGCAGCGCGAGGCGGGGGACGGCCTGGTGAAGATTGAGCGCTTCAACGATCCCAAGCTGCAACGCCAGCGCCTGCTGCTGGTGGGGCGCTTGCAGCGGCTTCAACGCATGGGGCTGGCCACGGAGACCCAGCCCGGCACCTGGGCCGTGCATGCCGAGGCCGAACCGACCCTTAGGGCCATGGGCGAACGCGGCGACATCATCCGCACCATGCAGCGCGCGATGGGCGGCAAGCCGCGTGACCTGGCCGTGTTCCAGCCGGGTGAGAATGGACACTCCGTCATTGGCCGCGTGGCGGGCAAGGGACTGACCGACGAGCTGTACGACCGGGGCTATCTGGTGCTTGATGGCGTTGACGGCAAGGCCCACTACGTGGCGCTGCCGGCCAGGACAGAGCTGGAGCAGTACCCCATGGGCGCGGTGGTCGAAGTCAAAGGCTCCACCGACCTGCGCACGGCAGACAAGACCATCGCCGCATTGGCAAGCAACGGCCTGTACCGCACCGACCATCACCTCGCCCTCGCGCAAGGCCAGGCCAAGAAAGGCCGCGACCCGCAGGAAGTAGTCGCAGCCCACGTCCGAAGGCTGGAAGCCCTGCGCCACGCCGGCATCGTGGAGCGTGTGGCCGAGGGTCTATGGAAGGTGCCGGACGATCTACCCGAGCAGGGGCGCCAGTACGACGCACAACGCCTGGGTGGCGTGGCGGTGGAGCTGAAATCCCATCTGCCCATCGAGCGACAAGCGCGCGTGATCGGGGCCACCTGGCTCGACCAGCAATTGATCGGCGGCGGCTCGGGCCTGGGCGACCTGGGCTTTGGCAGCGAGACCAAGCAGGCGATGCAGGAGCGCGCCGACTTCCTTGCCGAACAAGGGCTGGCCGAGCGGCGCGGGCAGCGCGTGATCCTGGCCCGCAACCTCCTGGGCACGCTGCGCAGCCGCGAACTCACGCAGGCCGCCAAGAACATTGCAGCCGAAACCGGTCTGGAACATCGGCCCGTGGCCGATGGGCAGCGCGTAGCAGGAACCTACCGCCGCAGCATCATGCTTGCCAGCGGACGCTACGCCATGCTCGATGACGGCATGGGTTTCAGCCTGGTACCGTGGAAGCCGGTGATTGAGCAGCAGCTGGGGCGGCAGCTCGCTGCGATGGTACGCGGTGGCGGAGTCTCATGGGAGATTGGACGAACCCGTAGGCCGTCCATCGGATGAACAGATGCGTGAAGGCTGCAACCCTTCCAAATCTGCACTGTTTCGGCTTTTTCTGCGCGGCCTTGATCGACGAGCTTGCAGATCTGGAAAACATCTCCGGGTAGGTACGCTGGGTCGATTCAATACGAATCGTTCGGTCTTGCTCAAGACAATTTCGCGCAGGCAGATCTAATCTTGGAACACGCCTGCTCCAATAGTTCATAAGAGGTGGCAAATGAAATGCGGAAGTACGGTGACAATCCGAATGCGCTACCAGGTACAGTCGCCACGCCTGCATCTTCGATAAGCCACATTACGAAGTCGGTATCTGTTTCAATCACTTTCTCATCGGGGCGTTTTTTTCCAATCAGGCCAGCGCATGTCGGAAAGAGATAGAAGGCACCATCCGGCCTGCGGCAGGCCAGACCAGGGATTTTGTTCAATGCGTCAATGCAAAAGTCTCGCCGGATGCGAAAAATTTCATTGCGCTCAGCCAGAAAATCACTCGGTCCCCGCAATGCAGCCACAGCAGCAGCCTGGCTTACCGAGCTCGGGTTGGAGGTGCTTTGAGATTGGAGCGTCGACATTGCTTTGATGATGTCCGCCGGGCCACCTGCATATCCAATTCGCCAACCTGTCATTGCGTAAGCTTTGGAAACACCATTACAAGTCAGTGTTCGGTCATACAGTCTGGGTTCGACCTGAGCAATGGTATTGAACTGCCAATCGCCATAATGCAAGTGTTCATACATGTCGTCGGTCAGGATGAGAACGTGCGAGTAGTCTAGGAGTACATCGGCCAAGGCTCTAAGGTGACTCGCCAAGTAGCCAGCACCGGTAGGATTGCTGGGGGAGTTCAAGAGCAACACCTTTGTCTTTGGCGTGATGGCCTGACGTAGTTTCTCGGCGGTAATAAGAAAATTGTCGGTCTCAGGGCATGCAACGATCACAGGCGTGCCACCTGCTAGGCGAACCATATCTGGGTAGGATACCCAATATGGAGCAGGAATAATGACCTCATCTCCTGGATTAATGGTGGCAAGCAGCGCATTGTAGATAACCTGTTTTCCACCAGTGCCAACGCTAATTTGCGAGGTTTTGTAGATAAGGCCATTTTCACGACGAAATTTCTCGACAATGGCTTCCTTCAGCTCCAGTGTGCCATCCACGTCGGTATAGCGCGTCTTACCCAAATCGATCGCATCTTTGGCGGCCTGACAGATATGCGTAGGCGTATCAAAGTCAGGCTCGCCTTGCGAGAGACTGATGATTTCCTTGCCTTGCTGCCGCAACTCACTGGCCAAGCGAGAAATAGCAATGGTCTGAGACGGTTGGACATTGGTTAGAAGCGATGAAATGCGGGATTTTGTGGTTTCAAGCTGAGCGATCATGATTCAAGCCTTAAAAAATGATTGGCGGATGGTGCGATAGCATCCCTGCTTGTGCAAGGATGCGGAGGAAATCTTTTTCGAGGCAAGAAATGAGATCCTCAAATTTTTCGATCATGTTGTAGTGCGCAAAGACTTTGTTGCATAAAACAAATTCCTTTCGCTGTAGACGCAATTTGAGAAAGAATCTTGCAACTATGTCATGGCAAGATTCTTTCCTTAATGCCTCCTTTAATAACGAAAAATCGCTTTATGCAACAACGCACATCTGCGGGACTCAATTTACCGCCGCTAAACTCATTTCAGAGCTGCCAACTTTGCCTCCTGGCGAGAAAGGAGATGTTCCACCTCCTTTACCGCAACAGGACTGAGAACTGAGCCTGGACGACGTTGAGCCGGCGTTGCGATAGCACCGCGTTTGGCAAGAACGTACTTGCGAACAGCCAAGCCAAGGCCAGGCTGTTGCTCATAGCGCACGAGCGGCAAATAGGCGTCAAACCTGTCGTGGGCTTCTTCAACCTTACCTTCTTGGCTCAGGCGAACGACATCAGCCATCATCTCTGGGAAGGGGAAACCGGTCATGGCTCCGTCCGCACCGCGCTGCATCTCTTCCGGCAGGAAGACGCCTGCATTGCCGGCCAGAATGGAGACGCGACGACGCCCATTGGCTTCTGCAGCACGCAGATCGGAGATTTTTTGCAGGCCGGGCCAGTCTTCATGCTTGAGCATTACTATGCTGGGATGTGCTTCAAAAATATTGCCAAGGGTCTTCGACGATATTTGCACAGACGTTGCCAGAGGGAAGTCTTGAAGCACCACCGGAACATCGGTGCCAATCGTTTCAATGACGTTGCGGTAATAACCAATAATTTGTTCGTCGGTGCGAAGTGTTGAGGGCGGTGCGACCATTACGCCAGCAGCACCCAAATCCATCACGGCTTTCGTCAGTTCGCTGATTGCTGCCATACCGGGGGCGGAAACACCAACCACGACAGGCTTACCGGCTGAACGCTTGATTGTGCAGCGGGTGATCTCGATGGATTCTGACTGTGTCAGTTTAGGCGCTTCTCCCATCATGCCAAGGATGGTCAGGCCATCGGCACCCTTCTCATAATAGAAATCGGTGACACGATCAAGGCTGTTGAAGTCTATTTCTCCGTTTTGATCGAATGGTGTGACTCCGATGACGAAAACACCTTTTGTTTCGGATGTGATGCGAGACATTTTTTCTCCAGTTTAGTTAAACCAACGGTTATCACCGCGAGCGACGTACCGCCCAGAACCAGGGGCGTTGAGAACCTGCTGACCGTCCCAGGCCAGAATTCCGCGCAAATACGTGCGCGCAACGGTGATATTGAATTTGCGCCCGTCAAACGGGCTCCAGCACAGCTCATCGTGTGCATTCTTTGAGTCCCAGATTTGAGGCTTGTTGGCGATGATCGTGATGTCGGCATCAGCGCCCAGTCTGATTGCCCCCTTCATCGGCCAAAGACCGAAGAACTTGGCCGGACGCTCACACAGTTGCTCAACAGTCAACTCGGCTGCATTCAGCCCGCGGTTCTGTGCTGCTGTGTAGAAAGACGGCAGTAGCGTCTCCACGCCAGGGATGCCTGCACCAGCATCAAAGATCGACTTGGAAAGTTTGTTGTCAATCGGCCAACTGGAATGGTCGGAGCTGACAAAGGCAACTCGGCCAGCCAAGATTTCACCCCACAGCGCGTCGATTTGTTTTGGTCGAATGGGAGGGTTCACCTTCATCTTTGCACCCAGTTCTTCACCATCTTTGTCTGGGTCAAACCACAGGTAGTGAACACACATTTCTCCAGTGGAGCGATAGCCGTCTTTGACGTAGTTGTCGACCAGGTGGAAGCCGCGCGAGGTTGTCAGGTGAACGATATGAGCATGTGCTCCAGTAGCGGCGCCCAGCTCTAGAAATTGAGCGGTAGCAGCCAACTCTGCAGCAGGAGGACGGCTGTTCGAATGGACGGTCAGGCCGCTGCCACCTTCTGCACGGGCCTTGGCAATCAAAGCTTGGACAATTTCCTGATCTTCGTTGTGAACACCAAGGGGAATGTCGCTTTTTGCCAAAGCGCCAAACAGCGCAAAGATTTGGTCTGTCGCGATACGTGGGAAGCGCGTGGGGCTGCTTTCGAACGTGGATATCTTGAAAGCTGCAATGCCGTGGTTAATCAGAGGCTGCACGTCCTCTACACTTTGACCTGGCAGAATGGTTCCGTATAGTGCTACGTCAACATGAGCGTGCTCATGGATTGCCGCCACCTTGGCTTTGAGCCGGTCCACGTTGTTCAGCGGATTGGGGTTGTCATACGGCATGTCGACGATGGTTGTGACACCACCGGCGATTGCAGAATGGGTCGTGGAACGGATGCCTGGTAGACCGCCTGCACTACAGGCATGAGTTTGACCATCAACTACCCCAGGGATGATCAGTCCATCGACCACATTGTGTGTTTGCTGTGCTTCCGGGGTTTGGCCAGTGCCAATCGCCGCGAATTTTCCGTCCTTGATTGCGATCCAGCAGTTTTCCTGCAAGCCTTCTGGCAACACAGCGGCTCCGGTTATAACAAGTTCATATTTCATCGTTTGATTTCTCCATGCTTCACATCTAAGGAATTAATGGTGAAAACCACTAAGCTCCATCAGGATCGCAAGCCCCTCTTGCATTTCTAGGATGCGTAGAGGTGGACAGCGATGGAAAACGGCTCTTTTTAGCCGCGCGCACGGCGGTGCTCTAGCCGACCAAGCCATCGTGTCAATGGCCACAGAAGCGCCAGATAGATCATGGCGGCTAGCATCACTGGCGAAGGGTTGAAGACAATCGATTGCGCATCTCGTGCTGCACGAAGGAGTTCGGGAATGGCGACTACGCTGGCAATGCTCGTAAGCTTGACGATTTCAATAGCGTTACCCACTAAGTCAGGCAGGACGTTCTTGATCGCTTGCGGGATCACCACATAGCGCAGGCCCTGAACCTTCGTAAGGCCGGTGGAACGGGCTGCCTGCATCTGCCCCTTGTCGACGCCTTCCAGGCCTGCGCGAAATACCTCGGCGAAATAGCTCGAGTTGTTCAGGACGAAGGCAAGCGTGACCGCGGCCACCTTGTTGAGCTCAATGCCGAGAAATGGCCCACCGAAATAGACCAGGATCAGTAGCACCAGCGGTGGAAATGCCCGGAAGAAGTCGACCCAGATGACGACCCCCCACCGAATCAACTGGTTAGTGGATTGCGTTACGCCTAGGGCAAGCGCCAATCCAGCTGCTGCACCCAAGGGAATCACGATCGCCGAAAGCCAGACCGTGGTCCAGAGTCCCTGTAACAAGTGCGGCAGGACAGCAGCGTAGATCTCGAGGTTGAAGAAGTTGTGGATGAAACTCTGCATTTTGATTACGCTCGCTTCCAACGTCGTTCGATACTTCGAGATCCGATGACCAGAGGCAAGAACACGATCAAGTAGGCGATGGACGCCATCACCAACGGCGTCGGATTTCCTGCATGGCTGGTGGCTCCTTGCGCGTTGTTCAGAATCTCGTTGAGCGCCACGACGGAGCCGAGAGCAGTGTTCTTGGTGGTGGCGATAACACGGTTCGTCAGCGGCGGCACCGCTCGGCGGATGGCCTGAGGCAGCACCACCCAACGCATTCCCTGCCACCATTTCATGCCGGTAGAGCGCGCGGCCTCGAGTTGCCCCGCAGGCACAGCGAGGATGCCGGCCCAGATGCTTTCCTCTGCATATGCTGCGAGCACCAGCGAAAGGGCGACCCAGGTCACCGCGAACGCAGACATGGGCAAGCCAAGGGCTGGCAGGCCAAAGTACAAGACGATCATGACCACCAGAGGCGGAAGTGATCGCATGACGTCGGCGAAGGCCACGATAGGCAACGCCATCGCCCGCATTCCGAACGATCGGAGTATGGCCAATGCAAGTCCGAGGGCCGTGCCCGTGATGACGACCGCGATGCCAACACCAACCGTCACGAGCATGCCAGTGGCAATGGCGGGCCAGTATTGCTCCGCAACGGCGAGGTTGAAGAAAGTGAAGAAAAATCCGCTATCGCCGGTCATGGTCGTCCACTTCCATAACGTGCCAAGAAGCTCTTCGTACGTGCTTCTCGTGGGGTTTCAAAAACCTCGGCCGCAGTCCCTTGCTCGACGACGACACCGCCATCCATGAAGACGACTCGGTCAGCGGCAGCGTGCGCGAAAGCCATCTCATGGGTCACCACGAGCATCGTCATGCCGCGCTTGCGCAG
The DNA here is from genome assembly GCF_054782535.1 of Comamonas humi. NCBI lineage: Bacteria > Pseudomonadati > Pseudomonadota > Betaproteobacteria > Burkholderiales > Comamonadaceae > Comamonas > Comamonas humi. Next base: position 100,121 of record NZ_BAAGSH010000008.1, read on the forward strand.
GTCCCGCATGACGTTCAGAACATCCTCCACGAGTTCCGGATCAAGCGCGCTCGTTGGCTCATCGAACAAGATCACATGAGGCTTAAGTGCCACGGCACGGGCGATGCCGACACGCTGCTGCTGCCCGCCCGAGAGCTGCGCGGGGTAGAACTTGGCCCGGGCCCCCAGGCCGACCTGCTCCAGTGCGGCCATCGCGATCTGCTCGGCGTCGTTTTTCGTCTTTCCCTGCACCTTCAATAGCGCAAGGGATACGTTCTCCAACGCGGTGAGGTGCGGATAGAGATTGAACTGCTGGAACACCATTCCGATGTCCTGCCGGACATGATTGATGTTGACGGCAGGCGACGTCACCTCGTGGCCATTGGCGACGATCTTGCCTTGGGTTGGGACTTCGAGTAGGTTGCAGCAGCGCAGCATCGTGCTCTTGCCAGAACCTGAAGGACCAATCACGCATACGAGTTCGCCGGCATTGACCTGGAGATCCACGCCGCGTAGCACCTCGGTGCTGCCATAGGACTTGCGCAGTCCTGAAATTTCGAGGATCTTCATCATGCGCACTTCGGAGTCACAGGGGTTGGGTCATAGCCATCCACGCCGGGCACACCCGTTCCAGGCGCGATCTTGTTTGCCGAGTCATCGGCGTCAGGCTGGAAGCCGAACCACTTCATCGCCAGCTTGGAGACCGTCCCGTTCTTCTTCATGCACTTGAGTGCGCTGGAAGCCGCATCTCGACCAGCTTTGTCGTCCACGCGGAACGCAAATGCCAAGACTTGCCCAGTCTTGACGGTATAGGAAGTTTTCAAACTTGGGTTCTGTTTGGCCACCCAGCCCACGACGGTGCTGTCAGCCAGGCTGTAGTCCGCTCGACTGGATTGCACTGCCTGAATCGCGTCGGCGTTTGAGCCGAACACGTCGAACTGGAACCCGTACTTCTGGGCGTTGTCCTTGGCCCAAGTCTCGGAGACCGTCCCCTTGTTCACGGCGATCGTCTTCCCCTTCAGGTTTTCCAACTTCTCGACGGCGGGAGTGCTCTTTAGCCCCAGTAAAGCGATGTTCGTGTCGAGGTAGCCTTCCGTGAACAGTAGCACCTTGGCGCGCTCCGGGTTCACCGTGACCGGAGCCACGAGCAGATCGTAGCGACGGCTGTTCAAGCCCGGGATCAGGCCGGAGAACTCGGCTCCCTCGATCTCGATCTTGCGACCCAACTGCTTGGCTAATTCTTCGCCTAGGTCAATGTTAAAGCCCTGCAGTCCGCCGCCGAGCTTTGCCATCGCATGCGGAGCGAACGTCGCGTCGACGCCTGAGCGCAGCGGCGGAAGATTCTGCGCGAACGCGGCGGCCGCAGTGAGGCACACCAGGGCGATCGAGGCGGTGCGCATAGGGGAAGGTTTGATATTGAGCTTCATGGATCAACTCCTGTCGTGCTGAATGAGAAATTGGATTGAGAACGGAATAAAGCAAGTCGGGATCAAGGTGCGCGTTTCAGGCAGGCGGCCCCTGCGGGGGCAGGAAGTAGAAATCAGATTCCCAAACCGTCAGACCAAGCCGATCTGACACAAGCCAACTGGCTTCCTCGAAACTCGGCGCGGTTCAGTGCGCCATTAGGCACACTTTGGAGTCACAGGGGTCGGGTCATAGCCATCCGTACCGGGAACACCCGTTCCAGGCGCGATGGTGTTGGCGGCGTCGTCGGCATCGGGCTGGAAGCCAAACCACTTGACCGCGAGCTTGGAGATAGTGCCGTCCTTCTTCATGCATTTGAGTGCATTGGAGGCAGCGTCGCGGCCGGCCTTGTCGTCGATCCGGAAGGCCAGCGCCCAGACGAGGCCCGTCTTGATCGTGTAACTGGTCTTGAGAGCGGGGTTCTGCTTGGCGACCCAACCCACCACCGTGCTGCCTGCCAAGTTATAGTCGGCGCGCCCCGATTGAATTGCCTGCACGGCATCCGCGTTGGAGCCGTACACGTCAAACTTGAAGCCATATTTCGCGGCGTTTTCCTTCGCCCAGCTCTCATAGTTGGAACCCTTGTTGACCGCAACCGTCTTTCCCTTCAAGTCTTCCAGCTTCTGGACAGGAGCGGTCGTTTTGAGCCCCAGAAAGGTGTAGTTCGTGTCCAGATAACCTTCGGTGAACAGAAGCACCTTGGCTCGTTCCGCGTTCACGGTAACCGGAGCGATCAGCAAGTCATAGCGGCGGCTGTTGAGACCGGGAATCAGGCCTGAGAATTCAGCTGCGTCGATCTCGAGTTTTCGCCCCAGGCGCTTGGCAACCTCTTCGCCCAGATCCACGTTGAAACCTTGCACGCCACCGCTGAGCTTGGCCATTGCATGAGGGGCGAATGTCGCGTCGACGCCGGTGCGCAATGGTGGGAGGTTTTGCGCGAAGGCGGTGGCTGCCGTGAGGGACACCAGGGCAAACGGCACGGCGCGCAGAGGGAACGGTTTGACACTGAGCTTCATAGAAAGACTCCTGTTGGACAAGATGGGATAGCAGATCGGGAACGGGGAAAATATGTTCAGGGGGCGCGCTTCAGGCCCACGAGCTGGCTGAATGCACCCTTTGCTGCAGATTGCTTCTCGCGTTCACGCAGAGGTTCGGGGCGACGCCTGGGAATGTATTGACCGGTGCCGCGCTCCACTTGAAGCGTGTTGTCGCGCACCACGCAGCGGCCACGGCTGTAGACCTGCTCGGGCCAGCCCCGCAGCGAGCGGCCCTCGTAGGGCGTATATCCCACTTGGTCATGCAGCATGGCTGCGTTGACGTCAACGCTGCGGTTCGGATTCCATAGCGCGAGATCCGCATCGGCGCCGACCGCAATGGCACCCTTGCGGTGAGCAAGTCCATACATGCGCGCATGATTGGTAGAGGTAAGCGCCACGAATTCTTCGATCGTGATTCGTCCCTTCATCACCCCTTCCGAGAAGAGCAGGGGCAGCCGCAGTTCAATGCCCGGGACGCCATTGGCCATTTCTTTGAAGGTGGTCGCATCGCCCTTGGGCAGCTTTCCCGATTCATCGAATCGATAGGGTGCATGGTCTGAAGAGAACAAACCCAGAGTTCCGTCCTTGAGTCCCTGCCAGACTGCTTCCTGCGAGTCTTTGTCCCTCGGGGGCGGACTGCAGCAGAACTTGGCACCCTCTACGCCCGGCAGGTCACTGTCGCTCGCTTCCAGGAAGAGATACTGCGGGCAACTTTCGGCGTGCACGGCGGCACCGAGCCGGCGCGCGTTGCGGATGACTTCGACGGTCTGCCGTCCCGCGACATGCACGATCAGGACTGGCACATCCACCAAGCTCGCCAATGCAATGGCGCGGTTTGTTGCTTCGGATTCGGCGAGCGGGTCATGGGCAACCGTGTGGAACTTTGGTGCTACGTGTCCTCGCTCCAGGAGACGATGGGCAATCCAGCGGATCATGTCGTTGTTCTCGGCGTGCATCATGACGAGGGCTCCTTCCTCGCCTGCGACAGCCATGACTTCCAGCAGTTGGTAGTCATCCAGCTTGAGCTTGTCGTAGGTCATGTAGACCTTGAGCGAAGTGATGCCATCCCGGATGACCTGCGGCAGATGCTTGCTCAGGGCGGTCTCATCGGGGTTGGCCAGGATGAGATGGAAGCCATAGTCGATGACTGCCTTTTCGCTTGCCAGCTTGCTGTATGAAGCAACTACGTCAGGGATGCTGTCGGCGCGATGCTGGGCTGCGAACGGAATGATCGTGGTCGTGCCCCCAAATGCGGCTGATACGGTGCCCGAGTAAAAATCATCCGCACACATCAGCCCCATGCCGGAGAGTTGTTCGATGTGGCAATGGCTGTCGATTCCCCCAGGAAGTATCCACAGTCCCTTGGCATCGACGTCCTTGGCACCGGGAGAAAGGCGCTCGGCGATCTCGACGATCACGCCATCCCGGATTCCGATATCGGCATGAAAGGTGCGATCGGCATTGCTGATACGGCCGTTTCGAATAGTGAGGTCAAAGTTGGATGTGCTCATGTCGTTGAAATCCGTGAGTCAAAAAATCCCGGGATAGGCTCCGCCATCAAGCAATAGGCTTTGCCCGGTGACGAAACCCGCCTGTGCGCTGCAGAAGAAAGCGCATGCATCGCCAAGCTCACGCGGCTCACCAAAGCGGCCGGCAGGGTTAGCGGCTCTGCGGCGAGCCAGTACTTCGCCGCTGTCCATGCCTTTGTCGTGCGCCCATTGGCGGGCTGTCTCCATCAGTCGCTCGGTCTCGAATGGCCCCGGAAGCAGGTTATTGATAGTGACGTTGTGTGGGATAACCTGGCGCGCAAGGCCGGCGACAAAGCCGGTCAGGCCGGAGCGTGCTCCGCTAGAGAGGCCAAGGATGTCGACAGGCGCTTTGACTGTCGCCGAGGTAATGTTGACGATCCGGCCGAAGCGCCGTTCGATCATCGTGTCGATCGTCGCGCGGATGAGTTCTATGGGCGCAAGCATGTTGGCGTCCAGCGCGCCAATCCAGTCGTCGCGGCTCCAATCCCGGAAATGTCCGGGAGGCGGGCCACCGGCATTGGTGACCAGGATGTCCGGTGCCGGATGCGCAGCCAGCACAGTCCTGCGGCCTTCCGGCGTGACAATGTCAGCTGCCACCGTATGCACGGTGACGCCATAGCGTTGCCGAATTTCGGCAGCGGCGAGCTCCAAGGCTTTGGACCCACGTGCCACCATCGTCAGATGCACTCCATTCGCCGCCAACGACTCGGCGCATGCTCTGCCTAGCCCCCTGCTGGATCCGCAGACCAGGGCGCGCCGCCCTTCAATACCTAGCTTCATCGCGCATCCCCTCGCCCGGCTTCGTGGGGTAGGAGCGCAATGGTCTTGACGTGGCCATCAAGAACAGAAGAAGCGATCTGGGCGGCTTTGAAGCACATGACTGGGGGCTCGAATGGGTGGTCTTGTTGGAAGCAATTATTCCGACCATGCCATTCGATGTCGCGTCAAAGTTTGAGCGCGACAATTAACATCATGTTATCTCTTCATGGGGATAACCCGAGCCCTTCCTTTTTCAACACTCCCTTGAGTACCTCGACAAAGGACTGTGCGAGCTGGGACATGGGCTCAAGACGCAAGCGAACCAATGTGGCCTTGAGGATGGGGGCTTCGTCTAGTGGCCGGATCAGAAATCGGGCTCCGGGCCAACTGAGCGCGGAAAAGACATCGACCAGCGCAATCCCGGCACCCGCATTTACCAGGGCGCAAGCGTTCTGGGGCGAACCGGTTTCAATGGCTGCACGCACGGTCTCGCCGCTGGCATCGAACAACGCGCCAACCATCGCACCGAATGGTGTGGCGCGGTCATACGAAATGAATGGATAGGGTAGAAGGTCTTGAACGGTCAACTTGGCTCTACGCGCCAGGGGGTGGTTGTAGGGGCAGATACAAACCAATTGCCCCATCCCAATGAGTTCCATTTCAAGGTTGGGATGGTTGACTGGAAGGATCGTCACCGCTAGATCCGCTTGCCTGTTGAGCAAACGCTCCATGAGCGGGGTGTGCGCAAGATACTGGAAGGTCAACTTCACCTGAGGATTGGCATGGCGGTATTCAGCCATGGCCGTGGGAATGACCATCTGTCCGACGCTGGGGCTCGAGACGATGTTCAAGATACCCTCTTGATGCTCCTTCAGGTCACGAGCGAGCTCATTCACCCGCTTCACGCCGGCATAGACCTGCTCGACTTCGTGAAAGAGCTTCTTGGCTTCCGGCGTGGCATGCAACCGTCCTCGGATGCGCTCGAATAGGGGAAATCCGACACGCGACTCCGTATGGGATAGCAGTCGGCTCACGGCAGGTTGAGACACAAACAGGAGTTGCGCTGCACCTCGGATCGAGCCAGTGATCATCACGGCACGGAACACCTCGATCTGCCGTAGATTGAAGGACATGGTGGTGGAGATTAACAAAAGGTCAATGATGACCGATAAATCGGTAAGTGTCGAATTCGCACCCGGCTTTTAAACTGAGTGCTCCTCGGCGCGCTCATGTGCCATCTTTCATCAGCTTCATCCATTGCTATGACTCAGAAGCATCTATACGTCATCAATCCGAACAGCAGCGATGCGGTCACCGCCGGTATCGATGCGGCCATGGCGTCATTGCGGCGACCGGATGGCCCGCGCATCACCTGCGTCACCATTGCCGACGGCCCACCTGGAATACAGACGCAGCATGACGTGGACCGAGCAGCGCTGTCCGTCTACAAGTTCGCTCAGGAACATCTGGATGATGCCGCCGGCTTCGTGACGGCCTGCTTCAGTGATCCGGGGTTACATCTGCTGCGTGAAATCAAGGGCGTGCCGTCGTTCGGAATTAGTGAATCCGCCGCGCTCACGGCCATGACACTCGGACAGCGGTTCGGCGTGATTGCCATTCTTGATGGATCCATCGGACGGCACTGGCGTACGTGGGGGGCCATGGGTATCACGCAGCGAGTCGCAGGGGAAGTGGCGATCGGCCGTTCGGTGGCGGAGCTGGCCGATCAAGCGACTACGCTGAAATCCATGATTGCGGCGGGCGAGAGGCTTAAAAGGGAGCACGGCGCTAATGTGCTGGTCATGGGATGCGCCGGCATGGCGCCATTTAGGAGCAAGCTGCAGGAGGAGCTTGGACTTCCGATCGTCGAGCCCACCCAGGCTGCGGTTTCAATGGCGCTGGGGCGCCTCCAACTAGGCTGGTAATTCACATGAGTAGCAACAATCACGATCTTATCGGCCGTCTGCGCACCGCCGTTGGCGATGCCGGCCTGGTTCTAGAGCCACAGGCTAAAGCAGCCTACGAAACGGACTGGCTGCAAAAGTGGACCGGTCTGAGTAGCGTTGTGGTGCGGCCCGCGAACACCGCAGAGACTGCGGAGGTGATGCGCATCTGCCATGAGACACGTACACCTGTTGTCATTCAGGGTGGCAACACGGGGATGAGCGGAGGCGCGACTCCAGATGCGAGCGGCGCTCAGGTCATCCTCAGCATGGTCCGCATGAACGCCATTCGGAATGTCGATCCGTTGAACAACACGATGACGGCCGAAGCGGGTGTCATCCTAGCGAACGTCCAAGCCGCGGCACAGGAGGCGAACCGGTACTTTCCGCTTAGCCTTGGTGCAGAAGGTAGCTGCACGATCGGCGGCAACCTCGCCACCAATGCAGGCGGGATAGCGGTTCTTCGCTATGGCAATGCGCGGGAGCTGGTGCTTGGTCTGGAAGTTGTCCTGCCTGACGGACGCGTCTGGAATGGCATGCGAGCTCTGCGCAAGGACAATACCGGATATGACCTGCGTGACCTCTTTGTCGGTTCGGAAGGCACCCTGGGGGTTATTACCGCTGCTGTGCTGAAGCTGCATGCACGGCCCATCGCGCGGGCAACTGCCTGGGTCGGAGCCACGAGCGTCGATGCACTCGTCCAGTTGCTGGCACGAATGCGCGAATCGTGTGGCGAGCGTCTCGTTGCCTTCGAGATGTTGTCCGAAGAGTCGCTCGATCTGATCTTGCAACATGTGACAGACGTTCGTGCGCCCCTCGCCAGTTCACATTCCTTCAATGCACTCATTGAGTTGGCAGACACCCAGGAAGAGGGGCTTGCCGATTTGCTCGAGAACAGCCTGGGCGATGCGTTGGAAGAGGAACTGATCCAGGACGTGGTCGTGAGCCAAACCCATGCCCAGACCCAAGCATTCTGGAAGATTCGAGAAGGCATTTCTCAAGCGCAAGTTCGTGCAGGGAAGGCGGTCAAGCACGATATTGCACTGCCGATCTCCGCTATCCCCGCCTTTGTTCGAAATGCTGACGTGGCCGTCCGAGAAACGCTGCCAGGCGCACAAATCATTAATTTTGGCCACCTGGGCGATGGGAATCTCCATTACAACGTGCTGTTGCCGTTGAATGCTTTGCCTGACGAATATGCGGTCGCAACTGCCAAGCTCAATCGGGTGGTGCATGACATCGTGTCGGCGGCCAATGGGAGCATTAGTGCGGAGCACGGCGTTGGTCAGTTGCGGCGCGAAGAACTGCGGCACTACAAGTCCGATGTTGAGTTCGACCTGATGCTTCGCATTAAGCGCTCCCTGGACCCCAATCACATTATGAACCCCGGCAAATTGATCTAACGATCAAGACCTCAACACTCAAAGAGTAAGGACACAACGATGGAACTAGGACTTTCTGGAAAAACTGCACTTGTGCTGGGTGCGGGCGGCGGTCTGGGCGGTGCGATTGCCCGTACCTTGGCGAGAGAGGGGGCGCATGTTGCACTTGCCGATATCGACTTGGCCGCTGCAACTAGCGTCGCCGAGCAAATTGGTAAAGAAATGCCATCCGTCCGGACCGCTGTCCTGAGTTGGGATCTCGCTGACCTCAGCGTCGTCGAAGGCAATATCGAGCGGATCGAGAAGGAACTTGGTCCGGTAGACATCCTGGTCAACAATACGGGCGGTCCGCCTCCCACTCCCGTGTCTGGTCAGAGCACCGAACTTTGGACGGCTCACTTCCAAAGCATGGTGATGTCTGTGATCGCCATCACGGATCGGGTGCTCCCGGGGATGCGCGAACGAAAGTTCGGTCGCATCATCACCAGCACCTCGTCTGGTGTCGTTGCGCCCATTCCGAATTTGGGCTTGTCCAATGCGCTGCGAATGACACTTCTCGGCTGGTCAAAGACCCTGGCTCGGGAAGTCGGTCGTGATGGCATAACTTGCAATATCGTGCTGCCCGGGCGCGTGGCGACCGCACGTATCCGCTACTTGGATGAGCAGAAAGCCAAGCGTGAAGGACGTTCCGTCGAGTCGGTGTCTAGCGAGAGCACTGCGTCCATTCCTGTTGGCCGCTATGGTGAGCCTCAAGAGTACGCTGATGTGGTTGCCTTCCTGGCGAGCAGGAATGCCGCTTACGTGACGGGGTCCGTGATTCGAGTGGACGGCGGTCTGCTGGCCAACATTTAATCATGCTGTCGCTGCGTACATCCATTGCCTCGCCCTTCGGGCGTAAGGTGCGCATTGCGGTAGAGGTTCTTGGCCTACAGGAGTTCGTGAGGCTGGACCCTGCGGACACCAGCGATGCTTCCGACAGCCTGCGGCAGCAAAACCCGCTGGGAAAGGTTCCGACGCTCGTCCTCCCCGATGGGCAGGCATTGTTCGACTCCAGAGTCATCATCGAGTACCTCGATTTGATGGATGGACGCGGCATCCTGATCCCGAGTACCGAAGATCGTATTCGCGTGCTCCGACACCAAGCCTTGGCCGACGGTCTCCTTGACGCTGCCTTGCTGCAGGTGTATGAGGCACGGTTTCGCCCCGAGTCGCATCGCCTTGCTTCCTGGCTCGATTACCAACGGGAGAAGGTGGAGCGCGCGCTCAAGGCATTCGCCAGCGACCTGCCCGTTCAGCGCTCGGCCGGCGTACACATCGGTGAAATCGGGCTCGCGGTGGCGCTGGGGTATCTGGATTTCCGCTTCCAGGGAAACTGGCGCACAGCTCACCCCGTTCTGGCGGATTGGTTGCAAGGATTTGATAGGCGTGTTCCGGCATTTGGCAGCACTGCACCACCCTCCTGAAGGTGGGTGCTCCTATATACCATTGCCCTAGGCACAGACATATATAGCTAGACACCTCCCGAGCTCGATTCTTGACGCAGGCTTACTTGCTTTGCAGCCGTAGGTCTGTACTAACTGCAAAACTGCTAATTAATTAGGTGCGAGAAATACTATGAAAATCCTGGTACCGGTGAAGCGGGTGGTGGACTACAACGTCAAGGTGCGTGTGAAGTCCGACGGCAGCGGCGTAGACATCGCCAACGTCAAGATGAGCATGAACCCCTTCGACGAAATCGCGGTGGAAGAGGCCGTGCGCCTGAAGGAAAAAGGCGTGGTCACCGAGGTGATCGCCGTCTCCTGCGGCGTGGCCCAGTGCCAGGAAACGCTGCGCACCGCCATGGCCATCGGTGCCGACCGCGGCATCCTGGTCGAGACCCCCGCTGACCTCGACCTGCAGCCGCTGGCCGTGGCCAAGCTGCTCAAGGCCCTGATCGACAAGGAACAGCCTGGCCTCGTGATCCTGGGCAAGCAGGCCATCGACGACGACTGCAACCAGACCGGCCAGATGCTGGCCGCGCTGGCCGACCTGCCGCAGGCCACCTTCGCCTCCAAGGTCGAAGTCGCCGGCGACAAGGTGAACGTCACCCGCGAAGTGGACGGCGGCCTGGAAACCCTGAGCCTCGCCACCCCCGCGGTCATCACCACCGACCTGCGCCTGAACGAGCCGCGCTACGTGACGCTGCCCAACATCATGAAGGCCAAGAAGAAGCAGCTCGACACCTTCAAGCCCGAAGAGCTGGGCGTGGACGTTGCTCCCCGCATCAAGACCCTGAAGGTCAGCGAGCCGCCCAAGCGCGGCGCCGGCGTCAAGGTGCCCGACGTGGCCACCCTCATCGACAAGCTCAAGAACGAAGCCAAGGTCATCTAAGGCTCACCACAACAACATCGAAAGGACACCAGCCATGACCGCACTCGTTATTGCAGATCACGACAACGCCAGCATCAAGAGCGCCACCCTCAACACCGTGACGGCCGCCAAGGCCTGCGGCGGTGACGTGCACGTGCTCGTCGCCGGCGAGAACGCTGCCGCTGCCGCTGCCGCCGCCGCCCAGATCGCCGGCGTCGCCAAGGTCATCCACGCCGACGGCGCGAGCCTGAAGAACGGCCTGGCCGAGAACGTCGCCGCGCAAGTGCTGGCCATCGCCGGCAACTACAGCCACATCCTGTTCCCCGCCACCGCCGGCGGCAAGAACGTGGCTCCCCGCGTGGCCGCCAAGCTCGACGTCGCCCAGATCAGCGACATCACCAAGGTCGACGGCCCCGACACCTTCGAGCGTCCCATCTACGCCGGCAACGCCATCGCCACCGTGCAATCGGGCGACGCCACCAAGGTCATCACCGTGCGCGGCACCGGCTTCGACGCCGCGGCCGCCACCGGTGGCAGCGCAGCGGTTGAAACCGTGGCCGCCGCAGCCGATTCCGGCAAGAGCAGCTTCGTGGGCTCCGAGATCGTCAAGAACGACCGTCCCGAACTGACGGCCGCCAAGATCATCGTCTCGGGCGGCCGCGCGCTGGGCAGCGAAGAGAAGTTCAAAGAAGTCATCACCCCGCTGGCCGACAAGCTGGGCGCAGCCATCGGTGCCAGCCGCGCCGCGGTGGACGCGGGCTACGCGCCGAACGACCTGCAGGTCGGCCAGACCGGCAAGATCGTGGCGCCGCAGCTGTACATCGCCTGCGGCATCTCGGGCGCCATCCAGCATCTGGCTGGCATGAAGGACTCCAAGGTGATCGTGGCGATCAACAAGGACCCCGAGGCACCGATCTTCTCGGTGGCCGACTACGGGCTGGAGGCGGACCTGTTCGCTGCCGTGCCGGAACTGGTCAAGGGCCTTTAAGTTGTAATGGATGCAGCATGGAGCTTCGGCATTTGCGCTGCTTTATGGCTGTTGCTGAAGAACTGCACTTCGGCCGTGCCGCAGAGCGGCTGCATATCGACCAATCTCCTTTATCACGCACTATCAGGGAGTTGGAGGAGGAGCTTGGAACCGCGCTCTTCACGCGGACCACGCGCAGCACCCGACTGACCCATGCGGGCAAGGCATTCCTGGAGCGGGTACCCCGCATCTTCGCGTCACTGGAGCAAGCGCGCGATGGCGTGCAATCGGCCGCCAGGGGATTTCATGGCCAACTCCGCATAGCCTTGTCGGATGGCGTCCCACCATCGCGCCTGCCCGTCTTGCTGGCGCGATGCCGTGAAGAAGAGCCGGAGATCGATATCAGGCTATTCGAGGTTTCCTTTGACCAACAGATTCAGGGCCTGCACGATGGCCTATACGACGTCGGATTCTCGATGGCGGAGGAAGTGGGCGACGGTATCGTGGCGACTCCGGCCTGGGAAGACGAACTGATGGTGGCGGTACCGGCTCGCCATACCGCGCTGGCCCATAGCCGAATCCCGTTGGAGGAGCTCCTGCGCTATCCCCTGGTGCTGGGGGATCCGGCAGTGTGCGCGGGCCACGCGCTCCAGGTCGAACGCTTTCTGCGTCGGCAGGAACAAGAGCCGATAGTTGTCCAGCGCGTGGCTACCTTCGGCGCGATGATGATTCTGGTGGCCGCCGGAATCGCTTTTGGGCTGGCCGGAGCGGCCCATATCGCATCGAGCCGGGAGCTTGGGGTTGTCGCCAGGCGCTTGCAGGGCACTCCCCCCATGCTCGTCACCTATCTGCTGCGCCGTGATGCAGAGCCATCCGAGATGTTGGCTCGCTTCATTGCCCGTGTGGCTTCTATGGATACCGACGAAAGCGATAGCCCTGCTGGTGCTTCATGACCTGTCTTTGAAAGGATGAACCTCATGAAAAGCGTTTTGCTGCTGACCATGGCCGCCTTGCTGACCGCCTGCGGCCCCGCCAAGCCCACGGAGACCGTGGATGAATTGGTGGCAAACCCCGCGCGCATCAAGGAAATCCAGCGGCTGTGCAAGGTAGATCGCGCGAAGGTCGGCGACGAACTCTGCATGCGCGCAGCCGCAGCCGCCGAGCGGCGCTTCTTCGGCGACAGGCCGGAGCAGAAGAAGACCCAGTAATCCATCTCGCCGTCGCATCGCAGCATCACCACGGCGGTTGAGTTCCCACTGTTACCTCCCTACGCCGCAGAGCGCTCGCGCCTGCGGCGTTTTTATTGTCTCTGCTGCAGCAATAAATATGGCTTTTTTCGTCTGAATCACTGCCACAACGGCCTTTGACCGGCCCGCGCACTCGCCTTGATCCTCGTGGCTGCGGCACATCCCTGTGCCGTCATGGGAGGCAATCAATGCAAGGGACGAACGTGCTGTTCGGCCAGATCGCCGTTGTGTTCGGCATCGTGATCGCCGGCGTGTGGGCAGCCACACAATGGACGGCCGCCGCCCTGGGCTATCAGCTACGCTTGGGCTTGCCGTGGTTCGATTTCATGGGCGCGCCGGTCTATCACCCATGGCGGCTATTCGAGTGGTGGTTCTTCTTCGACGCCTATGCGCCGCATGTCTTCGACATCGGCGGAGCCATCGCGGGCGGCAGCAGCCTGGTGGCCGTGATGGTTGCCATCGGCATGTCGATCTGGCGCTCGCGGCAATCCAAGCTGGTCACTACCTACGGCTCGGCACGTTGGGCGAATGCGGATGACGTTCGCCAAGTCGGACTGATCCAGTCTGCCGGTGTATTTCTTGGCCAGCTGGACGGCCAGTACCTGCGCCACGAAGGCCCGGAACATGTCCTGACCTTCGCGCCCACGCGCTCGGGCAAGGGCGTGGGCCTGGTGGTGCCGACCTTGTTGAGCTGGCCCGCGTCCGCCGTCATCCACGACATCAAAGGCGAAAACTGGCAGATCACCGCAGGCTGGCGCAGCCGTTTCAGCCACTGCCTGTTGTTCAACCCCACCGATGCGAAGTCAGCGGCCTACAACCCGCTGCTGGAGGTTCGCCGCGGCGCGCATGAAGTGCGTGACGTCCAGAACATCGCGGACATCCTGGTCGATCCCGAAGGGGCATTGGAGCGGCGCAACCACTGGGAAAAGACCTCGCACGCGCTGCTGGTCGGTGCCATCCTGCATGTGCTCTATGCGGGCGAGGACAAGACGCTGCGCGGCGTCGCCAACTTCCTCAGCGACCCGGCCTGCCCATTCGAGCTGACGCTGCACCGGATGATGACCACGCCGCACTTGGACACGGAGCCGCATCCGGTTGTGGCATCCGCAGCGCGCGAAGTCCTGAACAAGTCGGACAACGAGCGTTCCGGCGTGCTGTCCACGGCCATGTCGTTTCTCGGCCTCTACCGTGACCCCACGGTGGCCGAGGTCACCTCGCGCTGCGACTGGCGCATCGCCGACCTGATCGCGGCGGAGCATCCGGTATCGCTGTACCTGGTGGTGCCGCCGTCGGACATCAGCCGCACCAAGCCGCTGATCCGCCTGATCCTCAACCAGATCGGCCGGCGGTTGACGGAATCGCTCGATGGCAGCGACGGCATTGAGCGCCGCCACAAGTTGCTGTTGATGCTCGACGAGTTCCCGGCACTCGGGCGCCTGGACTTCTTCGAGACGGCGCTGGCCTTCATGGCGGGTTATGGCATCCGCAGCTTCCTGATCGCGCAGAGCCTGAACCAGATCGACAAGGCCTACGGCCAGAACCATTCGATTCTGGACAACTGCCATGTGCGGGTAACGTTCGCCACGAACGACGAACGCACCGCCAAGCGCATCTCCGAAACCCTGGGAACGGCTACCGAGTTGCGCGCCCAGCGCAACTATGCGGGTCACCGGCTCGCGCCGTGGCTGGGGCACCTGATGGTGTCGCGCCAGGAAACTGCGCGCCCGTTGCTGACGCCGGGCGAGGTGATGCAGCTACCGCCCGACGAGGCGGTGGTGATGGTGTCCAGCGTGGCGCCGATCAAGGCCAGGAAGCTGCGCTACTACGCGGACGCCAACTTCAAGCGGCGCGTGCTGCCGCCGCCGGTGCTCGCGGCCGGGCGCTATGCCGACGTGCCACCGGCACGCGCTGACAACTGGAGCGGACTGGCGATTCCTGCCGCGCCTGCTTCACTGGGCACGGCATCCGCCGCTGACCTGGAGAACCTGGGTGCGGCCGATGACGGCGGCCCGCGCCGCCAGCCCGAACTCTCCGAGACCGTCGCCTACGACACCGAGCCGGATCACCTCGCAACGGATCTCGCGCTGCTCGATGACGACGACACACCGCTTCCCCTTCCGCGCCAGCTCGACCCAGCCCTGCAGCGTACGGCCCGGCTGGCATCCCTTGACCCCAACGACGGAATCGACCTATGACCCAACACCGACTCAACGTGTTCATCCAGTCCGAGCATGGCAAGCGGCTGGATGAGCTGGCCGCCAAGAAAGGCGTCTCCAAGTCCAGCATCGTCGCCGCTGCCTTGGCGTCCTGGCTGTCGCCCGATACGGGCGACCAGCGCGAGGCAGCGATTGCCAAGCGGCTGGATCGCCTGTCGCGCCATGCCGAACGGCTGGAGCGCGACCAGAACATCCAGATCGAAACGTTGGCACTGTTCATCCGCTACTTCCTCACGGTGAGCACGCCGGTGCCCGAAGCACATCAGGACGCGGCGCGTGCCCAGGGCAAGGCGCGCTTCGAGCAGTTTGTTGAACAGTTGGGGCGCCATCTGCTGCGCGGGCGCAGCCTGGTGCGGGACGTGGTGGAGGAACTGCATCCAGACTCGACGCGCCAGGAGAAGGCGCAGGAGGGGGCCTTATGAATTCCGCACCGCCAGCTTCTTCCACGGCCACCTCGCTCGACCGCCGCATCCAGATGTTGCGCACTGCCATGGGGCCGCTGATCGCCGCCGCACTCGAAGACCCGGACGTGGTGGAAATCATGCTCAACCCGGATCGCACCTTGTGGATCGACCGGCTTTCATCGGGGCGCTCACCGATGGGCGTGGAGCTGTCCGAAGCGGACGGCGAACGCATCATCCGCCTTGTGGCCGCCCATGTCGGCGCCGAAGTCCATCGGGGCCAGCCGCTGTTGACGGCAGAGCTGCCGGAAACCGGCGAACGCTTCGAGGGCATCTTGCCGCCCGCTGCGCCGGGGCCGGCCTTCGCCTTGCGCAAGCGTGCCTTTGGCGTAATCCCGCTGTCGCGCTACATCGAGGACGGAATGATGACCGCCGCGCAGGCGGGCTTGCTGGTGCGCGCCGTGCGCGAGCGCCAGAACATCCTGATCGCCGGCGGCACCAGCACGGGCAAGACCACGCTCGCCAATGCGTTGCTGGCCGAGATCGCCGCCACCGGCGACCGCGTGCTGGTGCTCGAAGACACGGTGGAGCTGCAATGCGCGGCCCGCGACCATGTGCCGCTGCGCACGCGCGCAGGTGTGGTGTCGATGACCGAGCTGGTGCGCTCGTCCATGCGCCTACGGCCTGACCGCGTGGTCGTCGGCGAGGTGCGCGGCGCCGAGGCGCTGGATCTCATCAAGGTCTGGGGCACCGGCCATCCAGGCGGCATCGCCACGATCCATGCCGGCTCCGCACTGGGCGCACTGCTGCGCCTGGAGCAACTGATTCTCGAAGTGGCGGTGAATCCGCCCCGTGCGCTGATCGCGGAAGCGGTCAACGTGGTCATCCACATCGCCGGGCGTGGGCGCAAGCGCCGCATCGAGAGCATCGCCTGCGTCGTCGGCTTTGACGGCGCGGGCTACCAGTTGGAGGACGCACTGGCGCCCGAGCTTCCTCCCATCGATTTCCTTTCCCCCATCCCACCTGGAGAACTTCCATGACGCACGTTGATGCTTGCCATACTTCCGTACATCCATATTTCTCGTCTGGGCTTCATTCCAGCCCCGTGCGGCTGCATGGCGTGGCTCGACCCGCCCTGCAGGGCTTGCTGCTCGTTGCGCTGATGCTGCTGCTCGCCGGCACGGCGCAGGCCGCTGGCTCCTCAATGCCCTGGGAAGGGCCGCTGCAATCCATCCTGGAGTCGATCCAGGGGCCGGTGGCCCGGATCATCGCGGTCATCGTCATCATCGCCACGGGCTTGGCGCTGGCCTTCGGCGATACCTCGGGCGGGTTCCGCAAGCTGATCCAGATCGTCTTCGGGTTGTCGATCGCGTTTGCCGCGTCCTCGTTCTTCCTGTCGTTCTTCAGCTTCTCCGGCGGGGCCGTCGTATGAACGGTCCGCACAATGGCATGCAGGGCCTCGCCCCTGGTTTCGAGGTCCCGCTGCACCGCTCGCTGACCGAGCCGATCCTGCTGGGCGGCGCCCCGCGCACGGTAGCCATCACCAACGGCACGCTGGCTGCTGCTGTCGGGCTGGGCCTGCAACTGTGGATTCCCGGCGTCGTGCTCTGGATCGCTGGCCACGCGCTGGCGGTCTGGGGCGCGCGCGTCGATCCGCAGTTCATGCAGGTCTTCGCCCGCCACATCAAGCACCGGCAGCTGCTGGACGTATAGGGGGATGCCGCCATGCTGAACCTTGCCGAATACCGCCAGCGGCCCGCGCTGCTGGCCGACTGGCTGCCCTGGGCCGGGCTGGTGGCGCCGGGCGTCGTGCTGAACAAGGATGGCAGCTTCCAACGCACGGCGCGCTTTCGGGGGCCTGACCTCGACAGCGCCACGCAGGGCGAGTTGATTTCCACGTCGGCGCGGCTGAACAACGCGCTGCGCCGCCTGGGTTCGGGCTGGGCGCTGTTCATCGAAGCCGAGCGCCGGCTCGCCGCCAACTACCCGCACTCGGAGTTTCCTGAGCCGCTGTCGTGGCTGGTGGATGAGGAGCGCCGTGCCGCTTTCGAGGACTCTGGCAACCACTTCGAGAGCGGCTACCACCTGACACTGGTGTACCTGCCTGCGGAAGAATCGCGCGCCCGTGCCGCCGGGATGCTGTACGAGAACCGTCCGACCGAAGGCGTGGACTGGCGTGAGCGCCTGACCGCCTTCATAGCGGAAACGGATCGCATCTTTGACCTGCTCGACGGCGTGATGCCGGAGATCGCATGGCTCGACGATAGCCAGACCCTGACCTATCTGCACGCGACCATCTCCGCGCGGCGCTACCGCGTGGGCGTGCCCGAGGTGCCATTCCACCTCGACGCCCTGCTGGCCGACGCGCCGCTGATCGGCGGCCTGGCGCCGATGTTGGGCGACCAGAACCTGCGCGTGGCGACGGTGCGGGGATTTCCGACCTCAACCTGGCCGGGGATTTTGGACGATCTCAACCGCCTCGGCTTTGCGTATCGCTGGTTAACCCGGTTCCTGTGCCTCGACAAAGCCGATGCGGAACGAGAGTTGGGACGCCTGCGCCGCCAGTGGTTCGCCAAGCGCAAGAACGTCATTGCGCTGCTGCGCGAAACCATCTTCCAGCAGGAAACTCCGCTGGTCGATACCGACGCCAGCAACAAATCGACCGATGCGGATGCTGCCTTGCAGGAGCTGGGCAGCGACCAGGTGGCCTTCGGCTATGTCACCACCACGGTGACGGTGCTCGATGCCGACCCGGCGAAGGCCGACGAGAAGCTGCGCATGGTGGAGCGCGTGATTCAAGGCCGGGGTTTCGTCACCATCCCCGAGACCTTGAACGCTGTCGATGCGTGGCTGTCCTCGATTCCTGGCCACGCCTACGCCAATGTCCGCCAGCCCATCGTCTCGACGCTGAACCTGGCGCACCTGATGCCAGTATCGGCGGTATGGGCCGGCCCCGAGCGCAATGCGCACCTTGATGGCCCGCCGCTGATCGTGACGCGCACCGAAGGCGCGACGCCATTCCGGTTGGTCACGCACATCGGCGACGTGGGCCATACCTTGGTAGCCGGGCCGACCGGCATGGGCAAGTCGGTGTTGCTCGCCACCTTGGCGATGCAATTCCGGCGCTACCGCGGCTCGCGCATCTTTGCCTTCGATATGGGCCGCTCCATGCGCGCCACGATCCTCGGGCTGGGGGGCGAGCACTACGACCTCGGGACGGGCATGCAGGAGGGGGGCGATATCGCCTTCCAGCCGCTCGCCCGTATCGACCGCGAGGGCTACCGCACCTGGGCGGCCGAATGGATCGAAGGCCGGTTGCGGCATGAAGGTGTGGCCGTCGGCCCCGAAGAGAAGGCCGCCATCTGGTCGGCGCTGGGAAGCCTGGCCGGTGCACCACTGGAGCAACGCACGATGACGGGGCTGTCCGTATTGCTGCAATCGAACGCGCTGCGCCAGGCATTGGCTCCCTATGTGCTCGGCGGCGCGCACGGCAAGCTGCTGGACGCGGATTCGGATCGCCTGGGTTCCTGCTCCGTGCAGTGCTTCGAGATGGAGGAACTGATGCACAGCAAGGCTGCCGTCATGGCCGTGCTGCACTACCTCTTTGCGCGCTTCGATGAACGCTTTGACGGTGCTCCCACACTGTTGATCCTCGATGAGGCGTGGCTGTTCCTCGACGATCCGGTGTTCGCGGCGCGCATCCGCCAGTGGCTCAAGACGCTGCGCAAGAAGAACGTCTCGGTGATCTTCGCCACGCAGTCGCTCGCTGACATCAAGGATTCGAGCATCGCGCCGGCCATCATCGAAAGCTGCGCCAGCCGCATCTTCATGCCGAATCCACAGGCGACCGAGCCGCAGATCCGGACGATCTACGAGGGCTTCGGCCTCAACAGCCGGCAGATCGAGATCGTGGCCACCGCGCAGCCCAAGCGCGACTACTACTACCAGTCCCGTCTCGGCAATCGACTGTTCGACCTCGACCTGGGGCCGGCGGCGCTGGCCTTTGCGGGCGCGTCCACGCCGCAAGACCAGCGCGACATCGACGCGGTGCTCGCTGCAGCCACCAACTCCACATCGTCCGAATCCACTCCGTTCTCAGCTGCCTGGCTGCGCCACCGTGGCCTGCACTGGGCCGCCGACCTGCTGTCCTCGTTCCCATCCCCGCAACCCCAGGAGAAATCACCATGACCATCCGTACCGCATTCACTTCCCGGCTGACTGCGCTGGCCGTTGCCGGCGCCCTGGCTTTCTGCACCGCCCAGCCCGCCCATGCCCTGTTCGGCCTGGGCGGCGGAGGGGGCCGGATCGTGTTCGACCCCACCAACTATGTGCAGAACACCTTGACCGCCGTGCGCATGCTGGAGGAGATCAACAACCAGATCAAGCAGCTGCAGAACGAGGCGCAGATGCTGATCAACCAGGCCCGCAACCTGGCCAGCCTGCCGTTCAATGTGGTGAATCGCCTGCGCAGCAACCTGGCTCAGACCCAGCGGCTGATTGCCCAGGCCAAGGGCATGGCGTTCGACCTGGCGAACATGGACCAGATGTTCAAGCGCCTGTATCCCGAGCAGTACAGCGCCGCGGTCAGTGGCGACCAGATGTTCCGCGATGCCCAGGAGCGCTGGAAGAACACGCTCAATGGCCTGCAGACCACCATGCAGATGCAGGCCCAGGCCTCGCAGAACCTGAGCGACGACGAAGGTGTGCTGGCCGACCTCGTGGGCAAGAGTCAGTCCGCCGCAGGCGCGCTGCAAGCCATGCAGGCCATGAATCAGCTGCTGGCCCTGCAGGCCAAGCAGTCGATCCAGACCCAGCGCTTGCAGATCACGCAGGACCGGGCGGCGTCGCTGGAGCTGGCTCGGCAGGCAGCGGCCACGGAGCGTGGGCGCGAGGTGACGCGGCGCTTCCTGGGGACGGGTACGCCGTACACGCCGCAGACCGTCCATTTCTACGGCAACTGACAAGAAACGGAGGGTAGGGCTATGAACGACGTAGCGGTCATCGACCGCTTTCTCGACACCTTCTCGCGCTATATCGACTCGGGTTTCGGGCTGCTGCAGGGGGAGGTGGCGTTCCTCACGGCCACGCTGATCGTCATCGACATGACGCTGGCTGGACTGTTCTGGGCGTTGGGCCATGCCAGCGGCCAGGGCGAGGACGTGATCGCCAAGCTGCTGCGCAAGGTGCTGTATGTCGGGGCCTTCGCGTACATCATCGGCAACTTCAACACGCTGGCGGGGATCGTGTTCCGCTCCTTCGCGGGGCTAGGCCTGACGGCCAGTGGTTCCAGCCTGAGCATGGGCAATTTCCTGCAGCCGGGGCGGCTCGCCAAGACCGGCATCGACGCGGCGGCTCCTATCCTGGAGCAGATCCAGCAGATGGCGGGCTTCCCGGAGGTGTTCGTCAACCTCACCTCCATCGTGGTGCTGTTCCTGGCCTGGGGCATCGTCATTCTGTGCTTCTTCGTGCTGGCGGTGCAGCTCTTCGTGACGCTGATCGAGTTCAAGCTGACGACGCTGGCGGGCTTTGTGCTGGTGCCGTTCGCGCTCTGGAACAAGACGGCGTTCCTGGCGGAGAAGGTGCTGGGTAACGTGGTGTCGTCGGGCATCAAGGTATTGGTGCTGGCCGTCATCGTGGGGATCGGCACCGGGCTGTTTGCCGAATTCAGGATTCCTGCTGGGGCCGAGCCTTCTATCGACCAGGCGCTGGTCATCATGCTGGCTTCGCTGTCCATGCTGGCCCTGGGCATCTTCGGGCCAGGCATCGCTACCGGATTGGTGTCCGGTGGGCCGCAGCTTGGTGCTGGGGCGATGGCAGGGGCCACGCTCGGGGCGGCAGGCGCTGCCATTGGCGTTGGCGCAGCTGCGGACGGCGCCGGCAGCGCGGTGGCTGCTGGGGCGCGCATGACCCCAGGCGCTGCCCGCATGGCGGCCAGCGATGCGCGTTCTGCGACCTCGGCGTTTGAAGCGGGTTCGTCCGCGGCCGGCGGTGGCTTCAAGGGCGCTGCCGCCGGCGTGGGCAATGTGGCCAGGGCCGGCGCCCAAGCCGCCGGGCAGAAGGTGGCGGATGGGGCGCGATCAATGAAGGCGCGCGTGGCCGCTGCCTTCCGGCCCGACGACGCTGCATCGGTATCGGGTGCCAACGGCGCAGGCGATGCCGCAGCTTCGGCTCCATCCACCGAACAGCCCGCTTGGGCCAAGCGCCTGCACCGCAGGCAGCAGCTCACCCATGCCGCAACCACCACCGCCCACGCGCTGCGCAGTGGCGATGGAGGCAGCTCAAGCCAGGGGCCGAGCCTGCGGGACGACGGGTGAGGACTGACGGCCTTCGATTCCTGAACTCCAAGGAGAAACCCTATGCGATTCAAACGACCGCAGGTGCGCTACGCCGATACGCCGCAGCCTGCCACCCCGTACCAATCAGCGGCCCAGGTGTGGGACGAGCGTATCGGCTCGGCCCGCGTGCAGGCGAAGAACTGGCGCTTCATGGCCTTCGGCTGCCTCACCTTGGCCGTGCTGATGGCCGGCGGCCTGGTCTGGCGTTCCGCGCAGTCCATCGTCACACCCTACGTCATCGAGGTGGACAACGCGGGCCAGGTGCGCGCTGTGGGAGAGGCCGCCACGCCGTACCAACCCAGCGATGCGCAGGTGGCGTACCACCTGGGCCGCTTCATAGGCCTGGTGCGCTCGCTGTCCATCGACCCCATCGTGGTGCGGCAGAACTGGCTAGACGCCTACGACTACACGACCGACAAGGGCGCGGTCGTGCTTAACGAGTACGCCCGCACCAACGACCCGTTCTCGCACATTGGCAAGGAATCGGTGACGGTGCAGGTCAGCAGCGTGACCCGTGCCAGCGACACCTCGTTCAACGTGCGCTGGACGGAGACGCGTTTTGTGAACGGTGCGCTGGATAGCACTGAACGCTGGAACGCGGTGATTTCGACGGTGCTGCAAACCCCGCGCACCGAGCAGCGCGTGCGCAAGAACCCGCTGGGTATCTACGTCAACGGGCTGTCGTGGAGTCGCGAACTGGAAGCGAATGAAGGAGCAAAGCCATGAATGATGTTTTCCGTAAATCCGCCTTGCCGGTGATCTTGCTGGCATCAGCCGTCTTGTTGGCAGGCTGCGCTTCGCAGGGCAAGTCGCCGCCGCGGATTTCGCTCGATGAGCTGGTGCAGGCCCAGCCGCTGCCGGAGGCTCCGAAGCCGGTGGAGGTCGTGACGGTGCCACAGGTGCTGCCGATGCCGGCGCAGATGAAGCCCTTGCCTGAGACGGGCGAAGCGATGCCTGCTGCCGAACCCAAGGACGAAACGCTGCGCGTTGTCCGCGCCAATGCCGAGGCTCGCATTGCGCCCACACGCGAGGGCTACATCAATGCGATCCAGGTATGGCCCTTCACCGATGGCGCGCTGTACCAGGTCTATGCGGCCGTGGGGCGCGTGACGGTAATTGCCTTGCAGCCGGGCGAGGAACTGGTGACGGTGGCGGCTGGTGACACCGTGCGCTGGATCGTGGGCGACACGTCCAGCGGTTCCGGCGCGGACTTGCGGGTGAACGTCATGGTCAAGCCGATCCGTTCGGGCCTCAAGACCAATCTCGTCATCACCACCAGCCGGCGCACCTACCTGCTGGAGTTGACCTCGACCGAGAAGACCTGGATGGCGTCGGTGTCCTGGGAGTACCCCAAGGACAAGATGCTGGCCCTGCAGCGCCAGGCGCAGGCGGCCAGTGCCGCCGCACCGGTGGAGTCAGGGCTGTCGCTGGAGAAGATCCGCTTTCGCTATGCGGTCAGCGGCAGCAATCCGCCGTGGAAGCCGCTGCGCGCCTTTGATGACGGCGAGAAGGTCTACATCCAGTTTCCGCCGGGCATCGCCCAAGGCGAGCTGCCGCCGCTGTTCGTGATCGGCACGCAGGGCGATGGGCAGCTGGTGAACTACCGCTTCCGTTCGCCGTACTACATCGTGGATCGGCTGTTTGGTGCGGCCGAACTACGCCTCGGTGGTGGCAAGAGCGATGTGGTGCGGATCGAGCGCACCGATGGCGTGCGGAGGAATTGAACATGCAGCAAGACGATTCCCCTGAACTTGCCACGCCTTCGGCGGGCAAGGTCGCGCCCGAGGCGGTGGCGCTGCGCGCTCAACCGCACCCGGTCACGCGCCTGAACCGGCGCACCTTGGCCATGCTCACGGGCGGCCTGTCGGTCGCCGTGCTCGGGGCTACGATTTGGTCATTGCAGCCGCATCGGCGTGGTGCGGGCGAGCAAAACGAGCTGTACAACGTGGATCGCATCTCGAAGTCCGAAGGGCTGGATGGCCTGCCTTCGGACTACTCCAAGCTGCCGAAGGTGCCGGAGCTAGGGCCGCCGCTGCCGGGTGATCTTGGCCCTGCCATTGTGGCTTCGCAGCAACCCACCTACATGCCGCCAGGCCATGATCCCGAGGACGCCTTGCGCAAGGAAGCTGAAGCGGCCGCGGCTTCATCGGTGTTCTTCCGCTCGGGGCAGCAGGGCAGGGCTGTGTCACCTGCCGCAGTCGCAATCCCGGCGGCTTCGGCCGGCAGCGCCTTGGCGGGATTCGACCCGCTGGCAGCCGGGCCGGCCTCGACGGCGGCCCAACCTGCGGACCCAATGGCTGCGCAGAACCGGCAGGAGCAGAAAGAAGCGTTTCTGAAAGATGGCTCTGCGGAAACCCGCAATTCCGGGAATCTCCAGATGCCCGCTTCGCCATACCAGGTGATGGCCGGGACGGTGATCGCGGCGGCGCTGGTGACAGGCATCAAGTCAGACCTGCCAGGCGATGTGATCGCCACGGTGACGGAGCCGGTCTACGACTCAGCCACCGGGCGCTTCCTGTTGATCCCGCAGGGCTCGCGCATCCTGGGCAAGTACAACAGCCAGGTGAGTTTCGGGCAGAGCCGGGTGCAGATGGTGTGGAACCGCATCATCCTGCCCGACACGTCTTCGCTGACGCTCGACAGCTTGGTGGGCACCGACCCGGCCGGTTATGCCGGGCTGGAGGATGGAGTGGATCGGCACTGGGGCCGCATCCTGGCCGGCGCGGCTCTGACCACCTTTCTGGGCGTGGGCGCCGAGCTGGCTGCGCCGGAGAACCGGCAGAACGGCAACCGGATCGTCATCTCCGGGCGCGACAGCGCGCAGGACAGCATCAACCAGGTGGGCCAAGAGATGACCCGGCGCAACATGAACATCCAACCGACGCTGACGGCGCGGCCAGGCTTGCCGGTTCGGATCATTGTGGCGAAAGACTTGGCCCTTCGTCCGTACCAGCCACTCTTCTATCAGCGCGGAGGTATCCGATGAGCACCGCAAAAAAGCTCCGCCTCGGCCCTCTGCCCAAGACAGAGAGCACCAAGCTGACCTTCACATGCCTTGCCAGCCTGAAGGCCGACCTCGACCGCTACGCGGCGATGCACGCGCAGGCGTATGGCGAAGCGGTGGATGCTGCCACACTGATCCCGTACATGCTGGAAGCTTTCATGGCCGGAGATCGGGGATTCAGACGCGTCGATAAGCCTAAGGTCTTCGCCCCGAAGCCAGTATGACGGCGATGTAAGCCCGCATGAACACGCTTCACCTTGCTGCGGCAGGTTGGCAGTCATGACCGTTCTCGGCACGCTATGGACTGTGGGCGATGGCAATGGATGCTGTCGCGGTTCCTGCAAGGAGATACCCCATGCGTGCCAGGATTTCAGACGGTCAGAAGCAGTTCCAGCTTGCACAGGCGGATGGCGGCTTGGACGGCGATCGGGCCATGCGTGCCGCGCATTTGCTGCAGGAGGCGCTCAATCTGCTGGGGCAGGGCTTGGCACCGCCATCCGGGCCAGCATCGGATCGGCATGACCGGCTGCTGCGCCTGCCCGAGGTGCAGCGGCTGACCGGCTTGGGCCGCTCCGTGATTTACCAACAGATGCGTGATGGGGTGTTCCCGCGCTCGATCAAGGTTGGGCCGCGTGCGACTTCCTGGTCGGAGGCCGCCGTCCATGGATGGATTCAGCAGCGGGTAGCGGCCAGCAGCGGCTCAGTTTGAATGATTGGATTTTGTTTTAGAAATAGTATTAAATGCTATTTCTTACGCGAATTGGACCGCGAATTTCTCACATCAGCCTTGAGTTGACGCCGACGTCAATCGGCCAAAAAAACCGTTTCTGGCCGCTAGGCGACCGTCTCAATCCGACCCATTGCAGCCGTCCAGGCGGCCAGCGAGCGGCCTCGCTCAGCTCGCCTGCCGAAAGCACGGCGCTCGCGCCTGAAGGTGAACTCCCAGAACGCGCGCACGCGCCTAGGCGGAACCGCCCGGCTGGGCATCAAGGCTTACTCCGTCAAGGAAAGAAAGGTCGACATTAGGATGGCAGTCCAGGGCGCGGTACGCGCCCGTCCAGTCCCCCTCATTGGCCGGCAGGACCGGCACCCATCGCCGGCTCACACCGGCAAGAAGCGGCTCCATCTGAGGCGGAGCCATCATGACTGCCCTAAGCGCAAGGGCGCCCTCTTTGGCTGAGCCGTAGAGCACGCGCTTTCGAATTGGGGTGAAATCCGAGTTAGACTCCTTGACCGCGACCTGAACCAACTCTCCCCGGAAGAACACACTGAGAATGTATTCGTCGACCACCGGCACGTTGTCGACAGCGATCCCCGCGTGGAACGGTGCGTTAAGGACGACAAGTGGAAGTACCTCATACTCTTCAGGGAGATCGAGGCCAACCTGCGCTGCTCGCGCGCGAAATGCTGCCTTGTTTTGCTCCACCGCGACGGCCTTTCGCTTGACCTGTGCAACCGCGTCCAAGACCTTGTGCCTGTGCCGAGCGATCTCTTTCGGCTCCGTGGGCTCAAGGAAGCACTTGGCTTCGCCGATCAGCACGATATGACCCACGATTGCAACAAGATCAATCTCTTCAGATCGCCCCTCAGGCGGCGTGAAGGTCAAGCCTTGGCCTAAGCATTTCGAAGTCCCGGCCAACAAGGGAGAGCGGGCCATGTAGTGAGCAAGCTCGCCCCGGATGTAGGACTCAAAGGCGGTGCCTCGAAGACTCAGGTCCACGCCAAGCTGCCGGAGCCATACGTCAACCAGCCGTCGCAGGTTTGGTGACGAAGTGGTCGCGAATACGGGGATCACTGTGCTCTCACTGGCAGGAAGCAGCGGCTGCGCCCACATCTCCTGTTCGGGGCTGCCGTGAAAGATCAAGAAAACGACCAGAGCCTGGCTGCGCTCACGCGAGGTCCCGCAAGCATCGGTGACGGCGGTCACCAGTGCTTCCATCTGAAGAACAGGTGCGAAGTCGGGCAACCAGGTCTTGGCTTCCTCCGGCTTTGGAAAGACCTTCTTGCTCAATGCGTCCTGGAGCAGATATCCCGTCCTGCTGACGATCGACCAGGCCGTCATGAGTTCATTGACGGTTGCCCCTTTGAGCTGGGCTTGTGGCTCATGTAACAGCTCTGAGTAGTAAGGCTCGCTAGCGTAGGCCCTCATCGTCAACAGCCAGCTCGCCTCTTCCGATTCCAGGTTGATAGGCGTCAGCTGCAGCTTTTGCTTGCGTCCTTCCTTCAATAGCGCCTTCACATCGGTCAACCTGAGCTGCTCGTGCGGCAGGGTCTTTTGCAGATCTACCGAATAGGCTGCGAACTCTCTTGCGAGGCTGTTCTTCCTCGTCCTACCGACAACTTCGCGGACCAGCCATGCCTCGTCATCGCTCGCAAACTCCAAGTGGGGCAGCGAACCACTGCGCACATAGCCGTTCCAAAGACAGTCGTCCCAAAGGGCCTCCAAAGACGCATACACGCTGCCAAGGAAGAAGTCGGCCCGGAGGTCGTCGAAGTTCAGTTTTCCAAACTCTGCATTGCCGGCCATTGAAGGCCCGCGCTCCAGAATCCTCTTCAATGGCACTTGCACGCCATCCACCAAGCTCTGCACCATTTCGTCTGGGCTGAACCGCGCCCCGTAGGGCATGCTGAGCTTCACGCCCGCGATGTCGTGGAGCATGACCGGCTCGTTGGGATGATCTTCCTTGTGCTCTCTGGCGATCTTCTTAATCTCCGACCTCGTGTGCTCCCGAATCATCATCATGTTGTAGTTGACGATCGCAGCGAACGCGCGCACCTTCGTCGTCGGGCGAAAGTTGCTCGAGAACGTGATCTTCAGCTCTTGGCGAATGTGATTTGCTTTGGCGTGGATCAGCAGCCCTGTTTCGTACAGGGCATCGTCAGAATCATCCTCGCGCAGCTTGGAATGCTCGGCGGTCCAGTTCTTCAGCTTGAACTGGCTTCTCAGCGGACCAGCAACTTCATCCAACTGCACCGCAACTCTAAATTTTCCCATGCTCCATCCCCGCAATTAAGGCTCGAGCAGCCTCCGCAAGCGCACTATAGGCCACGAACGGTCCCGCTACTCAGGTATTTCTTTGATGACCGGGGAGCAAATCTCTCGTCAATCCGAAAGTGAATAGTCCAGTGTTTCCGAGACAGACTTGAGCCGTTGGGAATGGCGCCGAATGAAGCGGTGCCGTCCATAGTATTTGGAATTCGCAGCCCAGGACAGGCATGCAGTGAAGCAGCCGTCGGTAACCCTCCGCTTTAGCCTGAAGCAGTCACTTAGGGGGAATGCCTTGAAGGACTGCTACTGGCCAAAGCCGGGCCTAACTACCAGTGGGCGCAGCACCGCAAAGCTGACTTTCGGGGCTGCGCCTTGAGAGTCCAGTTGAGGACAGGCAGTCAACGGGTGCGGGGCGTCATCAATCGGCCAGAAGCAGCCGGTCGCAAATGACTGCTTTCTGGTAGGCTGTCTAAGGTTACTCATTACCACTCGCCACTCGGAACTCATGGCTTACTGCTCCGGGCAATCTGAATCGCCCCGGGATTGAACTGACCCCCAGAAGTTGGACGGTCACGATTCCGCCGATCAGGCGGTGCTTCTCAGCCGGTACTCCACCGGGCTGAGCCCTTGCAGCCCGAGCTTGATGCGCTCGTGGTTGTAGTAGTGGACGTAATCATGCACGCCCGCTTCGAGCGCATCAATGCTGTCGGGTTTGTCGAGATGGAAGTACTCGGCTTTCAGTGTGCCGAAGAAGCTTTCAATCGCTGCGTTGTCGAAGCAGTTGCCTTTGCGGCTCATGCTTTGCTTGACACCATGACTCGCCAGCATCGCTCGGTAGGGCTGCATCTTGTAGTGCCAACCTTGGTCGGAGTGCACGATCAGGTCAGCGGCGGACTTGGCGCGCGAGAGCGCTGTCTCGAGCGTGCCGGAAACCAGCTCGAAGACTGGCCGCCGTGCCATGCGGTACGAGATGATCTCGCCGCAGTACAGGTCCATGCAGGCTGACAGGTAAAGCTTTTGGCCGCGTACATTGAACTCGGTGACATCGGTCGCCCACTTCTGGTTCGGCGCAGTCGCGTGGAAGTCACGCCGCAGAACGTTGGGTACGTGCGCATCACTCATGCCCGGGATATGCCGGGAGCGCTTCTTCGCCCGGATCAACGCACGCAGCCCCATCTTTTGCATCAGACGCTGCACGCACTTGTGGTTGATCGGCTCCGCCATTGAATTACACAGCACTGCCGTGATCCGCCGGTATCCGTAGCGGCCCTTGTGCTCGTCATAAACAGTACGAATTCTGGCCTCCATGGCGCGTTGTTGGTCGACGCGCTGGGCCGCCTGGCACTGGTAGTAGAACGTGCTGCGCGCCAAGCCTGCTACCTCCAACAGGTCCGCCAGTTTATGGTCATGCCTCAACCCGGCAATCAGGCGCGCTTTGTCGGCGCAGCTGACATCTTCGACCGGATCAAGGCATGCAATTTTTTTAGGTACGCGACCTCCGCGCGCAGTTGGTCGTTCTCTTCCCGCAGGGTTTTCTCCGCATCGGCAACGACCGTGCTCAACGGTTCTGCAGAACGTCGTTTTGGCTTCATCTTGGGCTGTTCTTCTTCCCCGCTCGCGCGCGCCTGCAGGCGGCCTTGATCGAGATTGCGTCGCCAGACCACGACCTGGTTGGGATTGCGGATGTCATAGAGCGCTGCGACCTGGCGGCTGGAGAACTGCTCTCGATCCTGATGAACCAGCACCTGCAGCTTGAACTGCGCACTGTACGCGCTGCGCTTGGGGCGCAAGCCGTCGATGCCGTGCAGTCGGTAGTGGCTCACCCAGGTGCGGACCTTCTCCTCAGGCACCGACCACCGACGAGCCAAAAGCTTCGCGCCGCCTTCGCCTGCCAAGAAGCTCTGGACCACTGCCAGTTTGAACTCCGTCTCGTACTTCTTCATGAAACCCCTTGAAGTTCGTCCAACTTCTGGGGGTCAGTTCAAACCCGAGGCGATTCAGCCCATGATGATCGAAGCGAGGGCCAAGTTGACACAGCTGCAAGAATACATGAGGATACTCACACGTGCCGAGTGGCACGAATGGGGGGATGCATGGCAAATTCAAGAAAATCGATCGACCCGAAGAAAACAGTTGTCAAGCGGAAGGCAACAAAAAATGTAGTACCGGATGCAAGTGACAAGCTAGTCGAGGAACTGCTTTTGCGAACCAAGGAACGCTGGTTGAAAGAGTCGTCATTTGCAATAATGTGCTGCACCGAAAATCGCACAGGAACGGGGACTTGATAATGCCTAAAAAATCATTAGCTCCAGTGCAAGAGGTACTTAAATACCAAAACCCTCGGTTGGTGAAATACTTTGCTGAAGAGCATGGATTGTCAACTGCTGAGTCCAAAACACTTTTCAATGACCTTAAGAAGTGGCTTTGGCTTTGTGCGAACCGTGATGCAAATGCCGATGTAGTGTTCTTTAATGACTTGCGCGTGCTGGATTTGTATTGGCATACCTTCCTTTGCTTTACGAGGGATTATGTTGAGTTTTGCGAACGATATTTGGGTGGCATCGTGTATCACGAGCCTGAACCCAATATTGTTGCGAGAAAGCAGGCGAAAAATCCGAATACGGCCGTTGCTAAAAACTTGAAGGTTGCGAGAAGTAGTATTGCTGAGGTAGTTCGTCTGCTCGGCAATCAGCAGGCCAAACGGTGGTTTGTTGAACTACCTGAGCAGTACGGGGCGCGGTTTGCAAAGCAGTTCAACTGAGTTTATCGATCTACGCCAACTAGAAATACTTGAATCGTCAAACGGGGAAGTTGAAATCGACCCTGTTTGGCGAGTCGTAGAAGATATTGGTTTTTTCACTTTTCTCGATGCGCGTGGGCGGCAAATTAGAGTCACTGATCCGACGCAAGTTCGTATTGTGGGATTGCTTGCCAACCGCAGAAAAGCACCATCCGAGCTTTTGGAGTCTTTGGCCAAGGAAACGGGGATGAGCCAGATTGCAATATCTGGTTTCCTGCGCGCCTTACTCGCGCAGGGACTGTTGCGGGCAGTGTTGAAAGACAGTGACCATAAGGCACTAGATAGCTCGCTTGATGTCGAACGATTCCAGCATCAACTTGCTTTCTTTCGCTCTTGCGAACGAGTGGGTAATTCTGCAATTGACATGCAGAACCGCCTTTTCGAGGCTAAGGTGACAGTTGTCGGGATCGGCGGTCTAGGCGCTAGTGTTGCGCAAATACTTCTGGCATCGGGTGTCCGCCAACTTCGCCTTGTTGACGGTGACACAGTTGAACGATCAAATCTCCCTCGTCAATTCTTGTTTTCAGAGCAGGATATTGGCGTACCGAAGGTAGATGCTCTGGCCAAGAGGCTGCTTGCTTTTGATGGAAGGGCCCAGATTGAGCCTGTAAGAGAATTTGTTTCTTCGGAGGAGCAGGCCTTTGAACTGTTAAAAGATAGTGATTTTGTTTTGATGTGCGCTGACGCGCCGGCGATTCGACTCCACGCATGGGTGGGCGAGGCGTGTCTCCGGCAGCGGGTACCCTACCTCGCAATGGCTGGTCCTTGGATTGGACCACTTTTCGTACCGTCCTATTCACCTTGCTATATGTGTCAGTCGCGGTTTAACGCACGGGTGCTGCCTGATGTGGAATTGCACCTGAAGACTTTTCTCGACGCTCCTCATGAGCCTGTACGTCCTGCATTTGGGCCGGGACCGAACCTTACTGCCTGTTTTATGGCCTCGGCAACAATTGAGTACATCACTGGAATTGACAGGCTTGGACTTGCAAAGAAGCGTTTTTTTGTTGATGTACACGCGAGACATGCTGAAGCAGAGCTTCCACGCTATCTAGACTGCACACGATGCGGTTCTAGGGCATGAAATTTCTTTTTATCAGTAAGGGGCTACCCCTCCAAGGCGGAGCGGGAAATTGCGCGACTCAGACTGCTGAAGCACTTGTACGGTTTGGTCATTCCGTGGACTTTTTGACGGATTGCGATGAAATTGCTTCTTCCATGCGAACGCATGGGCATCAGCTAGTTAACTTTTACGCATTTACTCGCATCACTCCTGAGCCTATCGGTGCATTCGAACATTTCCCGCAATCTGGTTTAAGAACTCAAAGGCTCCTTGGTCGCGCCTATTCTCTCGCCCGCGAGCGGGAATATAACGCTGTGATCGGGTGGTATATCCTGCCCTATGGGAGCGTCGCGGCCGCCGTGGCGTCCAAGTACAAGCTTCCATTGATTCTGGTTCACGGTGGTTCTGATTTAAATACGCTTTCGTTGCATCCGGATCTACGCGAAGCGATCTCATCTTGCTTGGGCGAGGCAGCTTTAATTCTTACCGCGTCATCTAACGAAGTTGTAGAGAAGCTAATGTCCCTGGGTGCGAAGGAGACGGCAATACGTTCTGTCGAACGAGCATTTCCGCTTCCTGATTACTACCGGTCCGATAACTACACGGACTTTCAGGCAGTTGCCATGCAAGTGCGATCTGAGCTAGCTGCCTCAATGCAGGGCGATGTTGAGTTGCGCGACCTTTTCCAACTCCTTAGCAAACCCAAAGCGCTTCCACGACCAACTATTGTGCATTACGGTAAGCAGAGTGGAAGCAAACGTAGCATCCAAATCCTGCAAGCGCTTGATCGGCTAGCCTCGGAAGGTGTCGAGTTTGGATATATCGGCTTGTGCTATGGAAGCCGTGACTCGGTACTTACTTCTCTGAAATTTTTGCGCGACTCTTCTCTAGCTGGTCGTTCAATCGTGCTCCCGGCAGTGCATCCGGCGCTGGTCCCTGCGGTTTTGAGAAATGCCAATGTGGGGATTTGTATTGAGGAGTCAGCCTTCGGAGTACCGAATCACCTTTCAGTTATCCCTCGTGAAATGTGGGCTGAGGGGATAGCCGTCGTCCTCTCACGCGAACTTACTTGTGCACCTTTCCTGCGGTGGGTCGCGCACGGGGGAGTAAACGTACAGATTTGCCCTCCCCACAAAGAATACGAAACAATCAGACAGTTGCTTGAGGCTCCAGCTTTTATCAGACAGCTACAAGCTGCTTCGAGGGCTACGTCCCGCGTTGTTGAAGCGGAATTCGGTATAACAAATCCTGTTGCCGATATTATTCATTCTTTTATGAGTCACGTTGCTACGAATTGAATTCTGTTGAATTTGAATGTCTGCTTAGTAGAGTCGTAGTCAAGATGCGCTAGGTCTGCTCTGGGTTGTGGATTCAACCGGTCGATGCAACGCATTCGTTAAACATCTCAGCCGGGGTTCTGTACCCTAAGGTCTTCCTGGGCCTCTCATTCAATTTTCTCGCAATCGCATCCAGTTCATCTTGCGAGTAGCCCGAGACGTCAATGCCCTTGGGAAGGTACTGCCTCAGTAGGCCATTGGTGTTCTCGTTCGTTCCGCGCTGCCATGGGTTTTGCGGATCGCAGAAGTACACCTGGATGTCGGTGGCCACGGTGAAGCGTTTGTGGCCCGCCATTTCCGATCCCCGGTCCCAGGTCAAGGAACGGTAGAGCTCTTGTGGCAGGGTCCGTGCATGCCTGGCCAGCGCCGCAGCAACGGTGTAGGAGTCTTTGTCCACCAACTTGACCAGCATCACGTAGCGCGTCTGACGCTCCACCAGCGTCGCAATCTGGCTGTAGGCATCGCCGAACAACAGGTCACCCTCCCAATGCCCTGGCACTGCCCGATCCTCGATGCAGGCTGGCCGCTCGCTGATGGGCACGGCATCGACGATCCGTCCATGGATGGGGGTCTTCTGGGTGTAGTGGCGTGAGCGACGCATCCCCCTGGTGCGCCGCAAGTGCTCCAGCAGTTCTTTCTTCAAGGCCCCGCGGGTTTGGACGAATAACGTGCGGTAGATGGCTTCGTGAGACACCTGCAAATCCTTGTCGTCCGGGTAAGTTCGTTGGAGCCACCCGGCTATTTGCTCGGGTGACCACTGGCTCTGCAATTTAACCGCCACGATGTGAGCCAGCGCTGGGTTGCTGGCCAACTTGCACGCCTTTGGGCGGCATGCCCGCTCCCAGGCTGCCTCATCGGCTTTGGCTGCCCGGTAGCACGTCTTGCCGCCATTGCGCAGGAGTTCACGGCTGATGGTGGACGCTGCGCGTTGCAAACGCCTGGCTACACAGCGGATGGATTCACCGGCGGCCAGGCTGCGCGATATTTCCTCGCGTTCGGCCAAAGACAGCGCCAAGTGCGCTCGGTGCCTTGCAGCAGGCCGGATGCCACCCGTTGCGCTCAGGATGTTGTGAATGGAGGTGTGCGGCCGGTCAAACAGCTTGCCGATCTCGTGCAAGGTATCGCCAGCTTTCCAGCGATCCCACATCAGGGCCTTCTGAGCTTCGGTGTAGTAAATCCGTGGTCTTTGCTTCATGCCAACACTCCTTCCGCCAGAGGCGGTCATTGTGTTGCATCGACCGGTTGAATCCACAGTCGTTCTGTGACAGTCACAGAGCGGCCAGAAGCAGACATTCAAATCGGACTGACGCTCACGAGCGGGAGACCATGAAGCCAGAGCACCTGATCAACGCAGCGACATCGATTGTTGAGCGCAACCGTTCGCCGAATCTGATTGAGGCAAGGGTCGCTTGGGATGGCTCAACAGGAGTTTTATCGCTGGCATACGTCACGCGCAAGGAGCCTTCAGACGATGACGAGGAATTGTGCGAACTGTCGATGACAGAACTACTTGCAGAGTTTCCTGACGTCGTTACCGCAGAAACAGCATGCTTCATCGTGGGGGCGCGCGCCGTCGACACAGTGGACCATATCGTCTTCCAGGCGGCAGCAGCAGGCTAAACCTGCGCAGCAGGATTCGGCCAAGAGTTGCCGATGGCTTCGAGTGTTGCATCGACCGGTTGAATCCACAAGTAAAAGCGGACGTTCAACGTTGGAGTTCAGCGGCTGCCGAAGGCAGGCCGCTGCAATGACCGGTTAGGCGGATCAGTCGGCGTACCCCGCTGAAACCGCCATCTCATGCAACTCTACCTTTGCAGTTTCGAGGAATGCGATTGCCTCAGCTTCGTTTGAATGAGTTTTCACGTACTCCTCCAAGAACCTGACCTCTGCTTGCTTGAGAACAACAACTAAGTCAGTGAGTATGTTGTTTGCTGCTAGGGCGTGTATCTCCCAGTTTCGGTTGAAGAATGCGTTCCTGTAATACGGCACGTTGTCGTATTCGGTGAGGTTATAGCCAAGAGCTAAAAGGTGTGATCGGATCTCTTCATTTAGCAGCGAATCTGCCTCAGCGAAGTCACTCAGTATTTCTGAGAGCCGATCGACCGCCTTCTTCGCCTCCGCGAAATGGTCCACAGCGATTGTTCCGACATTCAGCTTTACCGCAAACGCCGGGGCGACATGAAGTCTCTCGTTTGCATCTTTCAGGCCGCTCCAGTAGGCCAGCATCTCGGCTTCCAGTCTATGGAGGAAGGCTTCATTTACCTTGAAGGGCTTCTGTCCATGCTTGCTCTCGTGCTGATGCTTCATTGAGCGAAGCGCATTTGCGTCGAACGCCGTAACATCGTCTGTTTCCTTGTGGTGCCGATAGCACAACAAGATTAGGTTTTCTGAGGATCTGCGTTCTTCGTCTGTGGAGTAGGGGTTGTATCTTTGGCCGCCTGGGTTCGCTGCCTCAATGTGGCAAACCTGACCCACAAAGAGATTCCTCGCTGTCACGAGCTCGTGAGTGCATCCCGGAAATGCGCAGACATTTCCAGATTTAGCGAAGAGCGGAATCAGTGCTTCTCGTGTGATGGCGAGTCGAGGCATTCTTGGGGCCGCCTAACGTTTGACATGAGACGCCAGGCCAAGCCCGGCTTACCGGGACTGGTCCTTTCGATGGGAGGGTTAGGTTTCACCAGCCGTAGTACTTCTGGAGCGCACTTGTGAGCAACCCGCCGGCTATCCCCACCTCGATCTGCCAAGCGGTCTCCACCGCTTTGCCCAACATTGAGGATAACCAAGACTTGACCTGAGGGCCAAGACGCCTTTCGCTAACTTCTGGCGCTGTCGCGTCTGCTTCCACGGCCACTTTGAGAGCTTGAATGTCTGGCTCAGAGACCTTGTTAGATTTGAGAAACTCAGCGAGAGCATTGAAGTCACCGCGAGCAACTTCAATGTGAACCTTTTGCTGGCTGTTATTTCCGACAAGAATAGTGACGTTGTCGCCAAAGATGGCGTTGTTAAACATTGAGCCAGTCTCTGGAGACTGGGCAACGTGTTTGATTTCGTCTTCAGACATATCTGCCCCAATCTTCTCGCTGAGATCGAGAAGGAAGTCCAGCAACTTTGATCGAACCTGCACAGTAATTTGAGCAAATCGACCAATTCCTATGTCACACCAAGCTTGCTGAACTCTATAGCCGTTGGTGAGCGCCTTGTTGAACAGCGCTGCGTACTCAATCGGAAGAGGCCTCTGCAAGCCTTTCGTGTCGTTTTTGGCGAGACCTTCCAGTACCACAATCGAATCTCGCATCTCCAGTTCCTCAAATCCTTTGCGCTGCTTCTCTGTGAGATGCATCGTTGGTAAAGGGTGGTCTGTATAGGAGTAGGCATTGTTCGTGACATTGCCTTTTACATGAGCCGAGACGATTCGATACGAGGGAAGTGAGGCCTCGTCTGGGTATCCGTTGATCTCGTGGTTAACCCATTCCACGAGATCCCTTCTTCCAACCTTGTGAAGAAGAACCTTCGTCTTCACCAGCGCATCGGTCAGGCTCGGTTGCGACGAAGAGAGCTCTGCGATGAGATCGACGAGTAGCTTCATGGGTGGATTGTGAAACCTAACGCTTGAGTTAAGCCGCGCCGCGAAGCGGCGTCGGCTTGAATGAATTGTTAGGTGCGCTCGTCAACGAAGTAGTCCTAGCTCAAATGGAACACAGTCCCCTTCGAGACGCTGCATATAGATAATCCCGTGCTCGGCAGCGGTCTCTCGATCTATGTATGTAAGGTGGGGTGGGAGGAGTTTAGGCTCAATCTCATGGATTGTTGGAGCTAGCGTTAGATCGATAAAATCTGAGCCGACAGCTAGCCATGCATGCAAGTTGTAAAGCGGCTTCCTTGCGCCAGACCGCCAATCCGACACATCTTTATCAGTGAAATGAAAGCGTTCCGCACCGCCCATCTCGATGTGGCCTATGACAAATTTCGTTGTTGAGCCGAATATCTGTCTTGCTAGTTTTAGCATTCCGAAATGCACGGTTACGCAGTTACCGGCAAGCTTGCACCCAATGGCTGGAGTTTGAGATGCCAGCTCTCTGGCTTGTTCGTAGAGACTAGCTGCTGTTGTCCGATCAACCATCAAATCTCCTCGCGCACCTAACGCAATGTAGACCGTGTCAACCCGCAGGCCATATCTGGCGCTTGCGGTCTAAATTGGCACGCAAAAAATGCCGCAAGGGGCTTGTAGCTTGGCCCTGTAGCAGGTGCACTGAATGAAAATACAGTGCCAAATCTAGCTATGAAACCCGCCGCCTCTCCTGTGTTGCGTGCTACACGGTTGCTGGATCAGCCCGTGAACGAATTTGTGACAAGCACTATAGTCTACGCACGGAGCAGGCCTATGTGCAATGGGTGCGCCTGTTTATGAAATAGTACGGTTTGTGGCATCGCGAGATATCGGGCTGCAGGAAATCGAGGTTTTTCAGGCCATGCGGGCCAATGAGTGACGGCTTTCAAGCTGCTAGCTGGGTGGCTGCTCAGGGTCGTTCTGTGACAGTCACAGAGCGGCCATGAGCCGCCGCTGGCGGGATCAAGAAGCAGACATTCACCGCTCAAGGTAAGCGGCGCCGGGGCCGAAGGCAGGGGGCATCAACAAGGGCCATGAGAATGCCGAAGGCATGGCCCTTGTTGGCGTCCGCTTGACCGCCCAGCTAGACCTGGCGGCAGGTGCTTGGTCGTTCAAAATCGCTCCGCGCGAGTTTGTAAATCAATGCTTATGTGGCGCCTCGATTGAAAATTGGAACGAGCGAGTCTGATTCACGTAGCGGCTTTCGCATAAATTCGGTGGTGGTGAGAGGCGTAACATCAAATCGGGTGTTGACGCACTGACCAAGTAAGCTAACTCGCCCCAAGAAGACCTCAAAAACGTCCAAGGTGTCTTCGCAATCCGAAGTAAACACAAGCACGATGTCTATATCCGAAAATACATTTGATCGAAAGAACGATCCAAATCCATATAGCGCTTGCACGCCAACTTGCTGCGACGCTATCAACTGAAGCTCGCGCTCAATCAGGCTTCTCGTAGGACCAGTAGTCATTTTCCCATAGCCCCCCAGACATCTCGGGGGTTGTGTATAGACCAATACGTTGCTGAATGCAGAAGAGCTTGGCATCTGTATCGTAGGAGTTCCAGCCTCCGCCAATATAAATAATATTTAGCTTGCCGAAATCAGAAAGTGCCTTTTGAACAAGTGTTATGCTCATTGTGTACTGCCTGCAGCACATGATTTTGAGATGATCCGACTGCCTTGTCCTGTCAATCTCAAAGATGATGTCGTCGTGGCGCTGGATGTTGGTTACGTTGTCGTGATTTTGGAGTAGTCGTTCAAACCAAGTTATGTCTGAAAAGGGTACGCCCCATGCATTATTGCCATTGTTGTTGCTCATTGTGAGAACAGCCTTTCGAATTCGGGGGGGAATGTTGGATAGGAGCTTAGACGATGGTACTGATTCGCTTCAAAGGCTGTTGCATGAATTTGGAAGTCAAGAAAAGCATTTTGTTCCTGTGCGTCCAATAGGTGTCGATTAGCTTCGATTGCATTAATGATTCTGCGATTGTTCGGGAGGATTCTGTCGAGCTTTCGTAAGGCCCATACTATGTGCAGATTTGATCCAGGATCTGTCAATGCTGCTGTAGATTGGGGGCCAAAGTGCTGCCAGAGAGCTTTGTTCTCCGCAAGCATTTGCGTTACATACGTCTTGAGCGCGCCGAGTGTCGGGAACTGGCGCTCACGCCCAATTGACCGGATGGCCGCCTCATGTTGATCCTTCCAATCATGAAGCAATTGTTCGGAGTACTCGCCTGGAGGCGCCTTATCTACCTTCCTGTGGCATGTGGGGCACAGCAGGATCAGGTTTTCATAGGTATCGGAGCCTCCCGCAGCGGTACCTCTCGGTCCAGTGGTGCTCCTGGCGATGATGTGTGCCATTTCACCTACGTTGAAGCTACCTCTCTGGTCGAGAATTACTGTGAGATCTGTTCTGCATGCAGGATTTGAGCAGATTCCAGCTGCCCGTCCCCATAAGATTTTTGTGTCGCTGTCAGAGATGGTCATGGTCGGATTTCCAGGGGCCTAATACCTGAGTTAAACCGTGCCGCGAAGCGGTGTCGGCTTGAACGAATAGCTAGGGCGCAGTAGCCCATGCTTTTATTGAGCTTTGATATCCCAAAGGCAAATTGCTTGGGAGGTCTTCAACTGGAAACGCTTGAATATTCAGATGCTCATAGCTGAGCTTTGGTAGGAGTGGCTCCTTGAGCACACAGCCATAATTGACAACAAAGACATGCTTGCTTGGGATAACCTCAAATAGATAACAGTCTATAAGCCCAGCAACGTCGGCTTTTAGCCTAAGTTCTTCTGAGATTTCACGAACTACGGCTTCTTCAGGAGTTTCGCCAAGTTCAATACGACCACCGGAAAGTTCCCACTCATCGCGGTCGTTAAGTGCCAGGACGCATTTCCCGGGCTCCGGGAGTATT
Organism: Comamonas humi; assembly: GCF_054782535.1. Taxonomy (NCBI): domain Bacteria; kingdom Pseudomonadati; phylum Pseudomonadota; class Betaproteobacteria; order Burkholderiales; family Comamonadaceae; genus Comamonas; species Comamonas humi. The sequence goes on from NZ_BAAGSH010000008.1 coordinate 139,442, forward strand.
ACGCCTTTGATGCTCACGGGAAAGTTCATCAATGCGCCCTAACTCAATGTATCCCGCAGAACCTGCGGAATAAGCTGGACGAGGCGAGATATTCTGGGCACGGCTTCCTCCTGAAAGTGGCTTGTAGCCTGGGTTGGCGATCGATTTTCTGTGTAAAAACACAGGCATGAAAATTCCATGAAACCCGGCACACCTGTTTTGCGCTCCACACGACTGTTGGACCAAGTCCGGGAGCGTGTTCGTTACCGGCACTATAGCCTCAGCACCGAGAAGGCCTACCTGTGCTGGGTGCGCTTTTTCGTTCGTTGGCATGGCCGCACCGGAGGTATGCGTCATCCGCGTGACATGGGGGCGCCAGAGGTGGAGGCTTTTTTGATCATGCTGGCCACCGAGCGCAGGGTATCGGCATCAACGCACAACCAGGCCCTCAGCGCGTTGTTGTTTCTATATCGGGAAGTGCTGAGCATCGATTTGCCTTGGCTGGATGGTGTGAGCCGCCCGGCGCAAAAGCGCCGCATTCCCAGTATGCTGACCAAGGAGGAAGTGGCCGCGCTGTTCCAGTTTCTCAACTCGGACATGCGTCTCTTGGCGCAACTGCTGTACGGCACGGGAATGCGCCTGATGGAAGGACTGCGGCTGCGCATCAAGGATGTGGACTTTGACCGCCATGTGATCGTCGTGCGCGAAGCCAAGGGCAACAAGGATCGGATGGTGATGTTGCCGCGTGCTTTGGCTCCCGCATTGCGTCAGCAGCTTTTGCACGCCCGTCATGTTTGGGAAGAGGGCCGGCAGGCGCAACGCGGCGGTGTGCAAACACCGCATGCGCTGAAGCAAAAATATCCTTTCGGCAGTACTTGGGGGTGGTGCTGGTTGTTTCCATCGCCCACTTTCTCCATCGACCCGCACACATGCTCTACGCCCCCATCATTTGTTTGAAGAACGGTTGCAACGCGCAATCAAGAGGGCCGAGGCCCAGACAGGCATTTGGAAGCCCGTTTCTGTGCATACCCTGCGCCACAGCTTTGCCACGCACTTGCTGCAATCTGGCACCGATATCCGCACGGAGCAGGAGCTGCTCGGCCACAGCGATGTGTCGACCACCATGATCTACACGCATGTGCTGAAAGTAGCTGCGAGCGAGACGGTCAGCCCGCTGGACACCATGGGTTTCAGAGCATGACAGACCGCTTTGAGGTTGCCGGATGAATGTCTCTTGTCGGGCGATCGCTGGCCGACACGAAGGACCGCTGATGGGTACCCTCGGTTTATCGCACTGCCTCATCAAGTCTGCCATCCAACGACAGACCGCTCACGCAACCAAAAGCAGTCCCTTCCAGGAACAACTCCAAGGGCGGCTACGGCCGAACGCAGCCGGTCACGACCAGCGGGCTGGTCAGCCATAACCGGCGCAGGCGATCAAGTCAGCCGGAATACGCAGCTATTTCTGGAGCAGATCCCAGAGGAGGTTGCTAGCGTCCGTGTGGAGCTTACGGCGGTTGTTGGGACCTTGGGTACGGACATTGGGATAGGGCAGATGCTGAGAGAACTATCCCTTGTGGCTTCAGCAAGTGCATGGAAACTTGGTTGTGACTAAGCCTGGAGCCCAGGCAGAATAGGGTCAAATTTCCCCGTTTCCATGACTTGGCTCCCTAGGGGAACTTCAATCTCCGAGGTGTTGATGTAGGTTGGGAAGTTTGGCGCGTAACTATCTGATTTCAAAAATGATAGCAAAGCGGGGGAACAAACGGGGGAACAATCGGCAAAATTGAAGTGAAGCAATCTAGGTTTCATAGGGCCTGAAAACATTCATTCAATTCCCGCCAGCCCTCAAGACACCGCCACACACTGAAAACCAAGGTGTGTGGCGGTTTTTTCTTGTCCCGTAGTGTCCTGTGGAGTCCTGAAATTCGCACCGATTTCGCACCGAAATCGCACCGATCACCGGCTTCCCACAATGCGCAATTCAGGCTTCGGCGGCTGGTAATCCTCGCGGATGAACTTACGGTAGGTCCGGAACCGTTCCCCGCCGCAGGGCAGATTCCGCTCCATTCCCTTGTTTTGCTCGATTGGAGATTGCAGAATTGATCTCTACAACCCTGAGGTGCAACGGCGAGGGCCGCTTCAGCGCTCTCTTCTGCGGCGTCCCTCATGGCCCGCGAACGGCGCGCAATGCCTTCTGAAAGGTCACTGATGGAAGTCGAGTTCAAGTTCCATATTCCCGTTGGTCGCCTGGCCGCGCTGCAGGCCGCGGCACAGCACGGCGATGCCACCACCGTGCGGCTGCAGGCGCGCTACTTCGATACACAGGGCGGTGCGCTCGCGTCGCGCGGCATTGCACTGCGCCTGCGCAAGGAGGGCGACAGGTGGGTGCAGACCGTGAAGGCTCGAGGCGACGGCCCGCTGGACCGGGAGGAGCATGACGTGGAGGTGGAAGCCTCCAATCCGTCGGTGCAGCCCGAGCTGCACGCCGGCACTCAAGCCGGCAAGCAACTGCGTGAGGCGCTGGACGGCACCGAAGGCCCGCTGGAGGAAATCTACCGCACCGATATCGACCGCGCCATCCGCAACCTGTCGTTCGATGGCGGAGTGGTCGAGATGGCGCTCGATACCGGCAAGATCGTGGCCCATGGCGGCAGCGAGCGCGAGAAGCAAGCGCCCGTGTGCGAGCTGGAGTTGGAACTCAAGGAGGGCCCGGTGTCCGGTCTGGTCGAACTGGCCAGGCAATGGGCGGCGCAGCACGGGCTGTTGGTGAACACGGTTTCCAAGGCCGAACGCGGAGAGCGCCTGCTCGCGGCCGAGTGGGGCCGGCCCGCGACCAAGGCGCGGGCCATGGTGGCGCCGGGCGGCATCCGCCAGTTTCTCCGCGGGCCGGCGCTGCAGCGCGCCGCCGTGGCGAATTGCCTGGCGCAGATCCTGGGCAACGCCAGTGAAATCGTAGAGGGTTCGGGCAACGAAACCCACGTGCACCAGCTGCGCACGGGCATTCGCCGGCTGCGCACCGTGCTGCGAGAACTGGACGCCCTGGCTCCGGGCGCCTTCGACCCGGCGTGGGAGCCGCCGCTGGTGGAGGCATTTCGCGGCCTGGGAGAGCTGCGCGACCGCGAGCAGGCGGTGCAGACCATTGGCACCGAGCTTAAGGAAGCAGGTGCGCCGCCGACCGATGCGCCGGCGCCGGCCGGCATCGCGTCGCCGCTGGACATCGTCCGTACGCCGGCCTTCCAGGCCACGCTGATCGCCCTCATGGGCTTTACCGTGTGCCTTGCCGACGGCCGGGCACCGGATACGACCGGGGCTTCCCTCGCAGCCCGCGATACGCGCAAATACTTGCATCGGCGCTTGCGCGCGCTGTACAAAAAGGTGCACAAGGATGCGGGCCGATTCAAGGCCCTTTCCATCGACGAGCAGCACCGCGTGCGCAAGCGTCTCAAGCGCCTGCGTTTCCTGGCGGAGTTCGCGGCCCCGGCCATCCAAGGGGAAGCCGGCAAGTTTCTGGGCAGCCTGCAACCCGCGCTCTCCGCGCTGGGGCGCCTCAACGACGAGCGCGTGGCAAGCACCCTCTATCGCGAGATGGCAGACACGGACCCCAGGGCCTGGTTTGGCGTGGGCTGGCTGGCGGCCAGGCGCAAGGCGTCCGTCAAGGCCACCACCAAGGCATTGGCCAGGATGCAGCGCCCGCCGCCAATGCGCCGGGTCTGAGCTCGATCCGCATTCGACTGCTTGCGCTGTGCCACACTTTCCGGCATGAGCATCAGCGCCTCCATGAAGACCTGGGCCCAGCGCATCAAACGCGATGGCGTGACGCTGTGGTTTGCCGGCAAGCATCCCCACACGCCCTGGTACGCCAAGGCGCTAGGACTGTTCGTGGTGGCCTATGCGCTCAGTCCCATTGACCTGATTCCGGATTTCATCCCGGTGCTGGGCTATCTGGATGATGTGATCCTGCTGCCCGTGCTGATCTGGTTGACCGTCAAGCTGCTGCCGCCCGAGGTGCTGGCGCAATGCCGTGTGCAGGCCGATGACTGGATGCGCGAGGAAGGGGCCAAGCCGCGCAGCCGATTCGGCGCAGTGATGATCGTGGCGCTATGGCTGGCGGCGGCTGCTGCGCTGTGGTTTTGGCTCAAGCCGCATCAATAACCTGTTTACCTTGCGTGGGGTTCCACATCGCATTGCCAGCACGGCACTTGCATGGGGCGCGCTTTGCCGGCTAGCGCTGGCCGCGGAAGCGGTAGCCTATGCCGGACTCGGTGGTCAGGTGTACCGGCTTGGACGGGTCGAGCTCGATCTTCTTGCGCAGGTTGGCCATGTGTACGCGCACGTAGTGCAAATCATCTTCATGGCCCGGGCCCCAAACGGCTTTGAGCAACTGCAGGTGGGTGATGACGCGGTCGGGCTCGCGGATCAGGTGAGTGAGCAGCTTGTACTCGATGGGCGTGAGGTGGATGGGCTCGGGGCCGCGCGCCACCGTGCGGGCGATCAGGTTGACGGTGATGTCGCCGAAGGCGATGGTGCTGTCGCCCGCCGGCGTTTGCTGGAAGTGCCGGCGGAACTGCGTGCGCATGCGGGCCAGCAGCTCGCCCGAACCGAAGGGCTTGACGAGGTAGTCGTCGGCGCCGGCATCGAGCGCCTCGATCTTGTCGGATTCGCGCGTGCGTGCCGACAGCACCACAATGGGCACCTGCGACCAGCCGCGCAGCTCCTTGATCAGGTCCACTCCGTCGCCGTCGGGCAGGCCCAGGTCGAGCACGATGGCATCGGGCCGGCGCGTGCCGGCCTCGATGTGCGCGCGCGTGGCGTTGCCGACCTCGAAGACTTCGTAGCCCTCGGACTCCAGCGTCAGGCGGATGAAGCGGCGGATGCCGGCGTCGTCCTCCACCACGAGTATCTTGGCGCGCAGCTCGCTCATGCGTTGGCTCCGGCCAGGTCCACCTGGCTGCCGTCGTCGGACGGCGGCTGGCCGATGGGGATGGCCACGGTGAAGCTCGCGCCGCCGCCTGCGCGGTGGGCGGCGGTGATGCTGCCACCATGGGCCTGTACGATGGCCCGGCAGATGGCCAGGCCCAGCCCCACGCCGGGGGTGGCGCTTTCCTTGTGGCCGCGCTCGAATTTTTCGAAGATGGTTTTCTCCTTGCCCGGCGGCAGGCCCGGCCCCTGGTCGTCCACCGTCAGCAGCACCGCCTGGCTGTGGGTGCGCGCGGTGATGGCGATGGGCGTGCCGGCCGGTGTGTACTTGGCTGCATTTTCCAGCAGGTTGACCAGCACGCGCTCAAACAGCACGCTGTCGAGGTGCAGCAGCGGCAGGTCGGGCGCGAGATCGACCGCCACCGGGTGCGCGGCCAGCGGCTCGGCGCAGGCCGACAATGCGCTGCCGATGACCTCCTCCAGCGGCTGCCACTGGCGGTTGAGCTGCACCGCGCCGGCCTCGAGCCGGGCCATGTCCAGCAGGTTGGTGACCAGCGCGCTCATGCGCAGCGCCGACTGGCGGATGGACTGGGCGATCTGCCTTTGCGCCTCATCGGGTGCGGATGGGGGCAGCTCCAGCGCATCGGCCATGCCCACCAGCGAGGCCAGCGGCGTGCGCAGGTCGTGCGAGATGGCCGACAGCAGCGAGTTGCGCAGCCGCTCGGACTCGATCTGCACCAGGCTCGATTGCGCGACCTGGATGTAGTGGATGCGCTCCAGCGAGATCGCCAGCAGCGAGGCGCAGGTCTCCAGCAGCTGGCGCTGCTCGGGGCTGAGCGTCAGCCGCTCGCCGGGCTCGATGACGAGCACGCCGCGCGTGCGCATGATGGCCTTGAGCGGCATCACCAGGCAACGGCTCGCGGGCAGCGTGTCGGTGCCCATACCCGCGGGCAGGCTCTTGTCGAAGGACCACTGGGCGATGCCCGCATCGACGGTCGCGGTGCCGCCGGGGATGGTGCGCAGCTGGCCGGCGTCGTCGGCCAGCATCAGCGTGGACGGCATGCGGAACTCGGCGCTGACGAAGCGCTGGCCCAGCTCGGCCACCTGTCCGGGCAGCAGCGCCGAGGCCAGGTCGCGCGACATGCCGTAGAGCCCGCGCACCCGGTGCTCGCGCTGCGTGGCGGCCTCGGCCTGCACCTTGAGGCCGGCCGTGAGCTGGCCCACGGCCAGCGCCACCAGCAGCATGACGGCGAAGGTCACCAGGTACTGCACGTCGCTGACGGCGAACGAGAAGCGCGGCGGCACGAAGAAATAGTCGAACAGCCCGACGCCCAGGAAGGCCGCCAGCACCGCCGGCCCGCGGCCGAACTTCAGGCCTACGCCCACCACAGTGAGCAGGAAGAGCATGACGATGTTCGACAGCTCCAGCACGGCCACCAGCGGCGTGGCCAGCAGCGCGGTGGCCATGCAGGCGGCGGCCGCGGCGGCATAGCCGGGCCAGGCGATCGCGGGACGGCGCGCAGGCTGCGGCACCCGTGCCGCCGGCCTGGTGGTAGCGGGCAAGGCCACCTGCAGGATGTCGAGGTCGCCCGCGAGCTGCATCAGCCGCTCGGCCAGCGCCTGGCGCCAGGGCAGACGCCGCGCCGGGTGGCCCATCACCAGGCGCGACAGGTTGTGCTCGCGCGCATAGCGCTCCAGCGCCGCGGCGGCATCTGGGGCCGCCAGCGTGGCCGCGGTGGCGCCCAGGCGCTCGGCCAGCTGCAGCACCTGGTAGGTGGCCTGGCGGGCGGCTTCGGAGCGTCGCGCCAGCGCCGGCGTCTCCACATGCACGGCATGCCATTGCAGGCCGAGCTGGCTGGCCAGGCGCGCGCAGCTGCGGGCCACCTTCTCCATGCCCGGGCCGGGGCCTATGCAGGCGAGCAAGGCCTCGCGGTTGGGCCACACGGGCTGCACCGACGCGCGCCGGCGGTAGGCCAGCACCTCGCTGTCGACGCGGTCGGCCGTGCGCCGCAGCGCCAGCTCGCGCAGCGCCAGCAGGTTGCCTTTGCGGAAGAAGCTCTTGGCGGCGCGCCGGGCCTGCTCGGGCAGGTAGACCTTGCCGGCCAGCAGGCGCTCTAGCAGTTCGTCCGGCGGCAGGTCGACGACGACCACCTCGTGCGCCTCGTCGAACAACCGGTCGGGCACGGTCTCCCAGACCTGGATGCCGGTGATGCCGCTGACGATGTCGTTGAGGCTCTCGAGGTGCTGGACGTTCATCGTGGTCCAGACGTCGATGCCGGCGGCCAGCAGCTCCTCCACGTCTTGCCAGCGCTTGGGGTGGCGCGAGCCCGGCACGTTGCTGTGGGCCAGCTCGTCCACGAGGACCAGGGCGTTGTCGTGTTCGGCGCCGTAGGCCAGCGCGGCGTCGATGTCGAATTCGGGCAGCTCCTTGCCGCGGTAGGGCAGGGGCTTGCGCGGCAGCCGGGGCAGGCCGGCGGCGGCGGCCTCGGTATCGTGGCGGCCATGCGTTTCCAGCAGCCCGATCTGCACCGGGATGCCCTGGGCCGCGGCCGTCTGTGCGGCCGACAGCATGGCGTAGGTCTTGCCGACGCCGGCGCAGGCACCGAAGAAGATCTTCAGCGCGCCGCGGCGCGCGCGCGCATCGTCGGCCTGCACCTGGTGCAGCAGCTGGTCGGGGTCCGGGCGGGAGGGGGCTTCGGGCATGGCGCAAGTATCCGGCGCCGGGCATCAAGAAGTTATCAAGATTGCCGGCGCCATGCGGCTTTCTTGATGCTTTCTTGATGCCGCCGGGCCAAAGCTTGTCCCCATCTTGATGCCCGTCTTTCTACGATGGGCTGGTGCATGCAGGTGAAGGAAGCTATCAAAAAGCATAGCCGCTGGCGCTTGTTACATGAGCTATTCAAATAGAAAGATATTGGAATTGACCATGTAACAAGCGCAAGAAGCTATCTTTTTTGAATGTTAATCACCCGCCGCATGCACCTACAAGGAGAGAAACATGGATGTCGTTTACCTCGCCATGGGCCTGGCCTTCTGGCTGCTGCTGGTGGCCATGGCCCGGGGATGCGCGGGACTGGAGGGCAAGCAATGAGCTGGCTGTATGTGTTGTGCGCCCTGGTGGCGGTAGGCCTGCTGGTGTACCTGGTCGCGGCGCTGCTGAACCCGGAGAAATTCTCATGACGAACCAAGGCTGGATATTGCTGGCCGTGTTCTGCGCGGCCCTGGTGCTGCTGGCCTGGCCGCTGGGCCGGTACATCCACGCGGTGATGGACGGGCGGCTGCGGCTTGCTGCGAAGGTGGAGGCGCCGCTCTACCGGGCCTGCGGCGTCCGCGCCGAGGCCGAGATGGGCTGGCTGCAGTACGCGCTGGCCCTGCTGCTGTTCAACGCGCTGGGCGCGCTGGCCGTGTATGCGCTGCAGCGGCTGCAGGCCGGGCTGCCGCTGAACCCGCAGGGCATGGCGGGCGTCAGCCCCGACTCGGCCTTCAACACCGCCATCAGCTTTGCCACCAATACCAACTGGCAGGGCTATGGCGGCGAGTCGACCATGGGCTACCTGGTGCAGATGCTGGGCCTGTCGGTGCAGAACTTCCTGTCGGCCGCGACCGGCATCGCGGTGCTCGTCGCGCTGGTGCGCGGCTTTGCGCGCCACAGCGCGCAGGGCCTGGGCAACGCCTGGGTCGACCTGACGCGGGCAACGCTATGGATCCTGCTGCCGCTGGCGCTGCTGCTGTCGCTGCTGCTGGTGCAGCAGGGCGTGGTGCAGAACTTCGATGCCTACCAGCAGTTGCAGACGCTGGAGGGCCCGACGCAGACCCTGGCCATGGGCCCGGTGGCGTCGCAGGAGGCGATCAAGCTGCTGGGCACCAATGGCGGCGGCTTCTTCAACGCCAACTCGGCCCATCCCTTCGAGAACCCGACGGCGCTCACCAACCTGGCGCAGATGCTGGCCATCTTCCTGATCCCGGCCGCGCTGTGCTTTGCCTTCGGGCGCATGGTGGGCGATGCGCGCCAGGGCGTCAGCGTGCTGGCCGCGATGTTCGTGCTGTTCATCGCCGGCGCGGTGGCGGTGATGGCCTTCGAGCAGCAGGGCAACCCGCAGTGGACGGCGCTGGGCGTCGATCAACTGGTCCATGCTGGGCAGGCCGGCGGCAACATGGAGGGCAAGGAGCTGCGCTTCGGCATCACCGGCTCGGCGTTGTTCGCGGCGGTGACCACGGCCGCCTCCTGCGGCGCGGTCAACGCCATGCACGACTCGTTCACGCCGCTGGGCGGCATGGTGCCGCTGGTCAACATGCAGTTGGGCGAGGTGGTGTTCGGCGGTGTGGGCACGGGCCTGTACGGCATGCTGGTGTTCGCCGTGCTGGCGGTGTTCATCGCCGGCCTGATGATAGGCCGCACGCCCGAGTACCTGGGCAAGAAGATCGAGGCCTACGACATGAAGATGGCTTCGATCGCCATCCTCGTCACGCCGCTGCTGGTGCTGGCCGGGACGGCCGTGGCGGTGACCAGCGAGGCCGGGCGCGCCGGCATCGCCAACCCGGGCGTGCACGGCTTCTCCGAGATCCTCTACGCGCTGACCAGCGCGGCCAACAACAACGGCAGCGCCTTCGCCGGGCTGTCGGCCAACACGCCGTTCTACAACGTGCTGCTGGCCGTGGCCATGTGGTTCGGGCGCTTCGGCGTGATCGTGCCGGTGCTGGCCCTGGCCGGCTCGCTGGCGGGCAAGCGCCGCATCGCGGCCACCGAGGGCACCATGCCCACGCATGGCCCGCTGTTCGTCTTTCTGCTCATCGGCACCGTGCTGCTGGTGGGCCTGCTGAACTATGTTCCGGCCTTGGCGCTCGGCCCCGTGGTCGAGCAGCTGATGCTGTGGAAGTGAGGGGAATCACCATGGCTCGTACTGCTTTCCGCCTGCTGGACCCGGCCCTGATCCGGCCTGCGCTGGTGGATGCCTTCAAGAAGCTGGACCCGCGCGTGCAATGGCGCAATCCGGTCATGTTCGTGGTCTATGTGGGCAGCTGGCTCACCACCGTGCTGTGGGCCCAGGCCTGGGCCGGCAACGGCGAGGCGGCGCCCGGCTTCATCCTGGCGATTGCGCTGTGGCTGTGGTTCACGGTGCTGTTCGCCAACTTTGCCGAGGCCCTGGCCGAGGGGCGCAGCAAGGCGCAGGCCGCCTCGCTGCGCGGCCTCAAGAAAGAGACCTGGGCCAAGAAGCTCGAGGCGCCGCGGCACGATGCCGTCTGGTATCCCATCGAGTCGGGCGAGCTCGGCAAGGGCGACGTGGTGCTGGTGCAGGCCGGCGACGTGGTGCCGGCCGACGGCGTGGTCATCGAGGGCGTGGCCTCGGTCGACGAGAGCGCCATCACCGGCGAATCGGCGCCGGTGGTGCGCGAATCGGGCGGCGATTTCTCGGCCGTGACCGGCGGCACGCGCGTGCTGTCGGACTGGATCGTGGTGCAGGTTTCGGTCAACCCTGGCGAGACCTTCGTGGACCGCATGATCGCCATGGTCGAGGGCGCCAAGCGCCAGAAGACGCCGAACGAGATCGCGCTCACCATCCTGCTGGTGGCGCTGACCATCGTCTTCCTGGCCGTGACGGTGACGCTGCTGCCGTATTCGGTGTTCGCCGTGGAGGCGGCAGGCGGCGGCCGCCCGGTGGGCGTGACCGTGCTGGTGGCGCTGCTGGTGTGCCTGATCCCGACCACCATCGCGGGCCTGCTGTCGGCCATCGGCGTGGCGGGCATGAGCCGCATGATGCAGGCCAACGTGATCGCCACCTCGGGCCGCGCGGTCGAGGCCGCGGGCGACGTCGACGTGCTGCTGATGGACAAGACCGGCACCATCACGCTGGGCAACCGCCAGGCCGCGGAATTCTTGCCAGCGCCCGGCGTGCCCAAGCGCGAGCTGGCTGACGTGGCGCAGCTGGCCTCGCTGGCCGACGAGACGCCCGAGGGCCGCAGCATCGTGGTGCTGGCCAAGCAGCAGTTCGAGCTGCGCGCGCGTGACCTGCAGGCGCTGGACGCGGCCTTCGTGCATTTCTCGGCCCAGACGCGCATGAGCGGCGTGGACCTGCCGGGCCGGCAGATCCGCAAGGGCTCGGCCGATGCCATCCGCAAGCAGGTGCTGGCCCTGGGCGGGCGCATGCCGGCGCAGATCGACGCGCTGGTCGACGAGGTGGCCCGCCGCGGCAGCACGCCGCTGGTGGTGGCCGACAACGCCCGCGTGCTCGGCGTGATCGAGCTCAAGGACATCGTCAAGGGCGGCATCAAGGAACGCTTTGCCGAGCTGCGCCGCATGGGCATCAAGACGGTGATGATCACCGGCGACAACCGCCTCACGGCCGCCGCGATCGCGGCCGAGGCGGGCGTGGACGACTTCCTCGCCGAAGCCACGCCCGAGCAGAAACTGGCGCTGATCCGCCAGTACCAGGCCGAAGGCCGCCTGGTGGCGATGACCGGCGACGGCACCAACGACGCGCCCGCGCTGGCCCAGGCTGACGTGGCGGTGGCCATGAACTCGGGCACCCAGGCCGCCAAGGAGGCCAGCAACATGGTCGACCTGGACAGCAACCCCACCAAGCTGATCGAGGTGGTCGAGACCGGTAAGCAGATGCTGATGACGCGCGGCGCGCTGACCACCTTCAGCATCGCCAACGACGTGGCCAAGTACTTCGCCATCATCCCGGCGGCCTTCGTCACCAGCTTTCCGCAGCTGTCGGCGCTGAACGTCATGCACCTGGCCAGCCCGGACTCGGCCATCCTGTCGGCCGTGGTCTTCAACGCGCTGGTCATCGTCTTCCTGATCCCGCTGGCGCTCAAGGGCGTGGCCTACCGCGCGCTGGGCGCCGCCACGCTGCTGCGCCGCAACCTGCTGGTCTACGGCCTGGGCGGCGTGCTGGTGCCCTTTGCGGGCATCAAGCTGATCGACCTGGTCCTCAGCGCCACCGGACTCATCTGATCGAAGGAATCACCATGAAAACGCTTATCCGCCCCGCCATCAGCCTGCTGCTGGTGCTCACCGTGGTTACCGGCGGCCTGTACCCCGCCGTGGTCACCGGCCTGGCCCAGGGCCTGTTCCCGCACCAGGCCCATGGCAGCCTGGTCGTGGACGACGGCCGGGCCGTTGGCTCCGAGCTGATCGGGCAGAACTTCGGTGCGCCGAAGTATTTCTGGCCGCGCCCGTCGGCCACCAGCCCCGAGCCCTACAACGCCGCCAACTCCGGCGGATCGAACCTGGGGCCGCTCAACCCGGCGCTGCAGGAGGCCGTGCGGGCGCGCATCGAGGCGCTGAAGGCCGTCGATCCCGGCAATGCGCAGCCGGTGCCGGTGGATCTGGTCACCGCGTCGGCCAGCGGCCTCGATCCACACATCAGCGTGGCGGCGGCCCGCTACCAGGCGGCGCGCGTGGCCCGCGTGCGCCAGCTGCCGGCGTCGACGGTGGATGCATTGGTCGCCCAGCACACCGAGGCGCCATTGCTGGGCTTTCTGGGCGAGGAGCGGGTGAACGTGCTGGCGCTCAACCGGGCGCTGGACCGCATGGCACCCCGGTGAAGCAGCCGGAATGCAGACGGCATGCCGCTTGCCGGTTCAATATTGTTCGCAATGGCGCGCGCCAGCGCACAGTAGAGTACGCGCAACGGTTTGCGCCGGGCCGAGGACTGCACCCTCCCTCTCTATCCATTTCCTTGGCGGCTGAAAGGCACCGGCTTTTTCTCTGGCACCCGGCGCGCGGGGGTGTGCCGGATTCGCCAGGGGGATCAGTGCTGGGGGATGATGCGGAAGGTCCGCAGCACGAAGGGGAGCCTGGAGAGGTTGCGCAGTATGGTTTCCACGTGCTGCCGGTTCTTCACCGCCAGCACGAACTGCAGGTCCGTGGTGTTCAGCGCCACCTCGTCCTCCATCGTGATGTGCGTGATGTCCGAGCCCATGGCCGCGATCTCGGCGGCGATCTGGGCCAGCACGCCCTTGCTGTTGGCCACGGTGACGACAATGCCGGTTTCGTACTCCTGGGCCTGGTCGTCGGCCCATTCCACCGGCACGAAGCGCTCCGCGTCGCGGGCCCGCAGCTTGTTGCCCACGCCGCAGGCGGCGTTGTGCACGATCAACCCGGCGGAGCGGTCGAGGTAGCCGACGATGGCATCGCCCGGCACGGGGCGGCAGCACTTGGCGTACTGCACCGAGCTGGACTGGCTGCCATCCAGCACGACGTTGTTGCGCAGCGGGTTGCCGGCCTGGGCATAGCGCTCCTGGCTCAGCAGCACGGCATCGGGCTTGTGGCCCTGTTCCGCCAGCAGCTCGACGATCTGCCTGGCCACCAGGATCGCGATGCGCTTGCCCTGTCCGATCTCGCTGAACAGCTCGGCCTGGCTGTGCACCTCGGCTTGCGAGAACACGGCATCCCAGACCGACTGGTCTTCGGCGGAGTCTCCCGGCAGCGCGGAAATGCCTTCGGCCCGCAAGGCCTGCGCCAGCAGCTTCTCGCCCAGCGCGGCGGATTCGCTCTGGCCGCGCGCCTTGAGGAAATAGCGGATCTTGGAGCGCGCCCGCCCGGTGCGCACGAAGGTCAGCCACGAAGGGTGGGGCGTGGCATCGGGCGAGGTGACGACCTCGACGATGTCGCCGCTCTTGAGCTCGGTGCGCAGCGGCACCTGCTCGCCATTGATGCGCACGGTGGAGGTGTGCTCGCCGATGTTGCTGTGGATGGCGTAGGCGAAATCCAGCACCGTCGAGCCGCGCGGCAGCGTCACCATCTGGTTCTTGGGCGTGAAGACGTAGACCGATTCGGGGAACAGGTCCACGCGCACGTGGTCCCAGAACTCGTGGGCGTCGCGGGTCTCGTCCTGGATGTCCAGCAGCGACTGGATCCATTTGGTGCTGAGCTGGTCGGTGCTGGAGGCATTCCTCGCCTGGAACAGCCAGTGCGTCAGCACGCCATACTCGGCCACCAGGTGCATGTCCTCGGTGCGGATCTGGAAGTCCACGTTAACCCCCGACGGGCCGACGACGGTGGTGTGCAGCGACTGGTAGCCGTTCGCCTTGGGCGTGGCCACGTAGTCGCGGAACTTGTTGGGCACTGGCCGGAACAACTGGTGCAGCAGCCCGAGCGCCGTGTAGCAGTCGAGGCGTGCGGGCACGATCAGGCGAAAGCCGTAGGAGTCGGTTACCTGGGCGAAGGAGATATGGCGCGCATCCATCTTCTTGTGGATGGCGTAGATCGTCTTTTCGCGCCCGGCCACCTTGGCCCGGAAGCCGGCCTTGGCCAGTACGGCGTCCAGCTCGGAGTGGATCTTCTGCACCACGTCCTTGCGGCGTGCCTTGGAGCGGTGGGCGGCCTTGTGCAGCGTTTCGTAGCGCCAGGGGTGCAGGTGGCGCAGCGCCAGGTCCTGCAGTTCGCGGAAGACGCTGTTGATGCCCAGCCGGCCGGCGATGGGCACGTAGATGTCCAAGGTTTCGCTGGAGATGCGGCCCCACTTGCTGCGCGGCATGTCCGACATGGTGCGCATATTGTGCGTGCGGTCCGCCAGCTTGATGAGGATCACGCGGATGTCGTGCGCCATCGCCAGCAGCATCTTGCGGAATGACTCGGCCTGGTTTTCCTCGCGCGAGTTGAACTGCAGCTTGTCGAGCTTGGTGAGGCCGTCGACCAGCTCCGCGACCTTGTCGCCGAACTTCGCCACCAGGTCGTCGCGGGTGACGCCGCAGTCCTCCATGGCGTCGTGCATCAGCGCGGCCATGAGTGCGGGTGCGTCCAGCTTCCAGCCGGCGCAGATCTCCGCTACTGCGATGGGGTGGGTGATGTAGGGGTCTCCGCTGCTGCGCCACTGGCCGGTATGGGCCTCGGCGGCGAAGTCGAACGCGGCCTCGACGTCGGCCAGCTCGGCATCGCCCAGGTAGTCCAGCTTTTCCTGGAAGGACGCATAGGCCCGCGCCACGACCGGATAGGACATGGCGGGCCGTGCCGCCTCGGCCATCTCGGGGCGGGAGGCTGGAATCTCTGTGCTGATGGGGGCCGACGTATTCACGCCTTTAATGTAGCGTGCGGGTCCGGTTTTGTGTATCTCCCATGAAAAATGGCACCGCATTGCGGTGCCATTTGGCAATGGGCTGCTGCCGGCATGCAGCCGGCAGCAAATATCAGCCGGGTACTTTTTTCAGCATTTCCAGGCCGACCTTGCCGGCGGCGATCTCGCGCAGCGCGGTGACCGCAGGCTTGTTGCGGCTTTCGATCTTGGGCGTGTGGCCCTGGCTCAGCATGCGGGCGCGGTAGGTCGCGGCCAGCACCAGCTGGAAACGGTTCGGAACTTTTTCCAGGCAATCTTCAACGGTAATACGAGCCATCAAGCTTTCTCCAGGTAATCGGGGATGTTGAGCGATGCGAAGGTGTCGGCGCGGGCGCGGTGCTGCGTCGAATACTTGAGCCGTTGTGCGTGTACAACAGCCTTGAGGTCGAAAAGCGCTCGCTCAAAGAGTTCGTTGATTATAACGAAGTCGAATTTGTGCACCTGCGCCATTTCCTCGGCGGCATTCGCCAGGCGCATCTCGATGACCTCGGCCGCATCCTCGCCGCGGTTCTCCAGGCGCGAGCGCAGCTCTTCCCAGCTCGGCGGCAGGATGAAGATCAGCACGGCGTTGACGAAGCTTTCCTTGATCTGCAGCGCGCCCTGGTAGTCGATCTCGAGCACGATGTCGGCGCCCTTGGCGAGGCGTTCCTCGATGGCCTTCTTGGCCGTGCCATATAGGTTGCCGTGCACATTGGCCCACTCCACAAAGGCGTGGTTGGCGATCATCTTCTCGAAATCCTCGCGGGACGCGAAGAAATACTCGCGGCCGTGCTTTTCCTGCCCGCGGGGTGCGCGGGTGGTGTGGGAGATCGAGCGGTAGACCTGCGAGTCCAACTCCAGCAGGGCCTTGACCAGCGATGATTTGCCGGCCCCGCTGGGGGCCGACACGACGAACAGGTTTCCGGGGTAATCCATAAACGGTGGCGGGAAGAAATTATTCGATGTTCTGGACCTGCTCGCGCATCTGCTCGATCAGCACTTTCATGTCGACGCTGACGCGGGTGAGTTCCAGCGCGGCGGACTTGGAGCCCAGGGTATTGGCTTCGCGGTGCAGCTCCTGGATCAGGAAGTCCAGGCGCTTGCCGATCTCGCCGCCCTTTTTCAGCAGGCGCTCGATCTCGTCGAGGTGGGAGCGCAGGCGCGTCAGCTCTTCCGCGACGTCGATGCGGATGGCGAAGGCCGTGGCTTCGGTCAGCGCACGGTCTTGGGCGGACTCAGGCGGCACATTGCCTTCGGCCAGCGACATGGCCTCCTTCCAGCGCTCCAGGAAGCGGGCCTTCTGCTGGCTCACCAGCTGCGGGATCAGCGGCTCGGCTTGCTGGGCCAACTCGCGCAACTGACCAAGCCGGTCGCGCAGCATCTCGGCCAGGCGGCGACCTTCGCGCTCGCGGGCGCTGAGCAGGTTGGCGATGGCCTGCTTGCAGAGCTCGGCGATGGACTCGGTGTAGTCCTCGGGCGCGCTCTGGCTGGTGCCGCTCAGGCGCAGGATCTCGGCGGTGCTGAAGGGGGTGGCATCGGGCAGCCAGGCGCGCACGGCGTCCTGGAAGCTGCACAGCTGGCGCAGCGTGTTCGGCGAGGCGACCGGAACGCTGGTCTGTTGGTCGCTGTAGACCATCGCCCGCACTTCCACCTTGCCGCGCTTCAGACTATTATCGAGCAGCGTGCGCAATACCGGCTCGCTGCCGCGGAGTTCTTCCGGCAGCTTGAATGTCAAATCCAAGAAACGGCTGTTGACGGAGCGGATCTCCAGTCCAAGGCGACGCGTTGAGGGAGGGGATTCTGCGGCCGCGGCTGCAATGCTTTGCTGGGCCGTGGCATAACCTGTCATGCTGTAAACTGGCATGGGACTTCTGGGGTTGCTTGCGATCGCGCACATTATCGGGCCTCCCGCATACCTGCGTTATTCATCACACTATGTCTAGAGTCAAGCCAGCCCCCCTTCCGACGAATACGGTGATCGGCGACTACCGTGTCGTGCGCCGGATTTCGGCGGGCGGTTTCGGCGTCGTGTACCTGGCGCTGGGCAAGGACGGCCAGCAGGTCGCCATCAAGGAATACCTGCCCGCCAGCCTCACCGCCCGCGCCCCTGGCGCGCTGGTGCCCGAGGTGGAGCCGGAAAAGCTCTCGCTGTACCGCCTGGGCCTCAAGAGCTTCTTCGAGGAAGGGCGTGCGCTGGCGCAGATCACCCACCCGTCGGTGGTGAGCGTGCACAACTTCTTCCGCGAGAACGAGACCGTCTACATGGTGATGAACCACCTGGAGGGAGCCACCCTGCAGGATTTCGTCGTGACGGCGCGCGAGCTCAAGGAGGCCAAGGTCTTCCGCGAGTCCACGATCCGCTCGCTGTTCGACGAGGTGCTGCGCGGCCTGCGCATCGTGCACCAGCACAAGATGCTGCACCTCGATATCAAGCCCGCCAACATCTTCGTCACCAACGACGACCGAGCCGTGCTGATCGACTTCGGCGCGGCGCGCGAGGTGCTCAGCAAGGAAGGCAACTTCGTGCGGCCCATGTACACGCCCGGGTTTGCGGCGCCCGAGATGTACCGGCGTGACGTGGCGCTGGGCCCGTGGACGGACATCTATGCCATCGGTGCCTGCATTTATGCCTGCATGCTGGGCATTCCGCCCAACGATGCCCCCAAGCGCGGCGAGAAGGACCGCCTGGAGCTGGCGCTGTCCAAGGTGCGCGGCGTCTATTCGGACAACCTGATCGAGTTGGTGCAGTGGTGCATGGCGCTCAATCCCCAGTCGCGCCCGCAGTCGGTGTTTTTGCTGCAGAAGGAGCTGGCCCGCGAGGACGAGCGCAGCTACACCAAGCTGTCCGTGGCCGAGAAGCTGCGCATGTCGCTGGATTCGCTGGTCGGCGACAGCAGGAAGACCATGCAACGAGCCGGCGGAGGCCAGCCTAAATGAAGTTTTCGATATTCCAGCTCAGCCGCAAGGGCGGGCGGGAAAAGAATGAAGACAGGATGGGGTACAGCTACACCAAGGAATCCTGTCTCTTTGTGGTGGCCGACGGCATGGGCGGGCACCCGGACGGCGAGGTGGCTGCGCAGCTAGCGCTGCAGTGCGTGTCGGCGGACTTCCAGCGCCTGGCCCGGCCCAAGCTCGACAACGTGGCGGATTTCCTCGAGACGGCGCTGCTCAACGCCCACCACCACATCCTCAAGCACGCGATCAGCCACCACATGGCCGACCCGCCGCGCACCACGCTGGTGGCCGCGGTGGTGCAGGACGGCATGGCGTGGTGGGTGCACTGCGGCGATTCGCGCCTGTACATCATCCGCGACTGCAAGGTGCTGACGCGCACGCGCGACCATTCCTACCTGGAGTTGCACGGCGGCAGCGTTTCGGCGCTGCCCGAGCGGGTCAACCGCAATGTGCTGTTCACCTGCCTGGGGGCGCCGAGCCGGCCGTTCTTCGACGTGGTGGGCCCCGTGGACCTGCAGCGGCACGACCGCGTCATGCTGTGCTCGGACGGCCTGTGGGGCAGCGTGCCCGAGGCCATGATTGCCCGCGAGCTGGGCCAGAAGCCCGTGTCCCGCGCCGTGCCGGATCTGGTGGATACGGCGCTGCGCCGGGCAGGCGCCGGCAGCGACAACGTGACCATCGTGGCCATGGAGTGGGACATGCAGGGCGCCGAGCAGCCGCTGGCGCCCGCCGCCGCCGACGAGGCCGCGCTGCAGGCCGCTGCGCCGCTGGACAGCGCTGGCGGCGAACGGGGCGGCTAGGCGCTTTTTCAATCTTCCATGCCGGGTGGGCTGCGCGCCGATGCGCTGTCCGTGCGGCAGATGCACACAATGGTTCCCATGAAAGTCGTACTCGCTTCCAACAACCCCGGAAAACTCGCCGAACTCCAGGCCATGATGCAGCCGCTGGGCATAGAACTGGTGCCCCAGGGCCAGCTGATGCAGGGCGAGGCGCCCGAGCCCTATGGCACCTTCCTCGAGAACGCCCTGTCGAAGGCGCGCTTTGCCGCCGAGCACACCGGGCTGCCGGCGATCGCCGACGATGCCGGGCTGTGCGTGCAAGCCTTCGGCGGCCTGCCGGGGGTGGACACGGCGTACTACTGCACGCAGTTCGGCTACGAGAAGAGCGACGAGAACAATGTGCGCGCGCTGCTTGAGCAGATGCAGGGCGTGCAGGACCGCCGTGCCGCCATGGTGAGCACCCTGGTGGCCGTGCGCCACCCGCGCGACCCCGAGCCGCTGGTGGCCGTGGGCCGCGTGGCCGGGCTGATCGCCACCGAGCGCACCGGCACGGGCGGCTTCGGCTTCGATCCGGTGATGTGGATTCCCGCGCTGGGCAAGACCTTTGCGCAGATGGCGCCCGAGGTCAAGCACGCGCACAGCCACCGCGGCCGCGCAGTGCAGCAGATGATGGCCTTGCTGCGCGAGCGCTGGCTGGATGAGGCCGCGGCATGAGCGATTCAAAAATAATAGCTATTGGCGCAGAAGGGGAGCGCGCTGTAGCCCAAAAAGACATACAGCACTACATGCGCCCGGGCACCTTGCAGCTCGGCAGCCTGCCGCCGCTGTCGCTGTACGTGCACCTGCCATGGTGCCTGCGCAAATGCCCGTACTGCGACTTCAACTCGCACGAGTGGCGCGGCCAGGGCGGCGAGGTGCCGGAGCAGCGCTATGTCGATGCGCTGATCGCCGACGTGGAGCAGGCGCTGCCGCTGATCTGGGGGCGCTCCATCCACAGCATCTTCATCGGCGGCGGCACGCCCAGCCTGTTCTCGCCGCAGGCCATCGACCGCCTGCTGGCGGCGCTGCGCGCGCGGCTGCGCGTGGAGCCGGGCTGTGAGGTCACGCTCGAGGCCAACCCCGGCACCTTCGAGAAGGACCGCTTCCGCGCCTTTCGCGCGGCCGGCGTCACGCGGCTGTCGATCGGCGTGCAGAGCTTCGACGACCGCTTTTTGCAGGCCCTGGGCCGCGTGCACGACCGCGCGCAGGCATTGGCTGCGGTGGAAGAGGCTGCGGCCGCGTTCGACACCTTCAACCTCGACGTGATGTACGCGCTGCCCGGCCAGAGCGTGGCCGATCTGCGGCAGGACATGGCCACCGCGCTGTCGCTCGCGCCGCCGCACCTGTCGGTCTACCACCTGACCATCGAGCCCAACACCTATTTCGCCAAGTACCCGCCCATCGTGCCCGAGGACGACACGGCCTACGAGATGCTGGATGCCATCACCGAGATGACCGCCGCCGCGGGCCTTTCGCGGTACGAGGTGTCGGCCTATGCCAAGGCCGGGCACCAGAGCGTGCACAACGGCAACTACTGGTCCTTCGGCGACTACCTGGGCATTGGCGCGGGCGCGCACGGCAAGCTCAGCTTCGCGCACCGCATCGTGCGGCAGGTGCGCTTCCGCGATCCGGCGCGCTACATGGAGCAGGCGCTGGCCGGCCAGCCGGTGGCGCGGGAAGAGGAAGTCAAACGCGCCGACCTGCCGTTCGAGTTCATGCTCAATGCGCTGCGCCTGCGCGAAGGCTTTGCGCTGCAGGATTTCATGGAGCGAACCGGCCTGCCGCTGTCCGCCATCGAGGCGCCGCTGGCGCGGGCGCAGCAGCAGGGCCTGATCGAGCGCGACTGGCAGCACGTGCGGGCCACCGAGCGCGGCTTCGACTTCCTCAGTGACCTGCAGGAGCTGTTCCTGGCCGACTGATGCCGACGTGGACGCCGGCCCATTAGTCCGATGGCGCCACTGGGGTTTCACGGTGTAACGACAATACGCTGCCCCGCCCCCTGGTCAGACCCCCGCAGGCCCCTGCGCCTTGCGGCCCGTACCTGCGCGCGCGGCGCTGATTCCCTCTATCCCCTCTGGAA
Organism: Comamonas humi; assembly: GCF_054782535.1. Lineage (NCBI taxonomy): Bacteria > Pseudomonadati > Pseudomonadota > Betaproteobacteria > Burkholderiales > Comamonadaceae > Comamonas > Comamonas humi. The sequence continues at coordinate 160,234 of NZ_BAAGSH010000008.1, forward strand.
AGTTCTCGATGCAAAACGCGTCTCTCGATGCAGGCTTGGCCGCGCCCCCGCAAGAAGTCAACGGCTATGGCTGGAAGGCCCTGGCCGGCTCGGCGGTGGGCTATGCGATGGACGGGTTCGACCTGCTGATCCTGGGCTTCATGCTGCCCGCCATCAGCAAGGACCTGGGCCTCACCCCCGGCCAGGCCGGCGCGCTGGTGACCTGGACCCTGGTGGGCGCGGTGGCCGGCGGCATCATCTTCGGCGCGCTCAGTGACCGCTTCGGCCGGGTGCGGGTGCTGACCTGGACCATTGTGCTGTTCGCCGTCTTCACCGGCATGTGCGCCTTTGCGCAAGGCTACTGGGATTTGCTGGTCTACCGCACCATCGCCGGCATCGGCCTGGGCGGCGAGTTCGGCATCGGCATGGCGCTGGCCGCCGAGGCCTGGCCGGCGCGCTACCGCGCCCGCGTGTCGTCGTATGTGGCGCTGGGCTGGCAGGTGGGCGTGCTGGGCGCCGCGCTGCTCACGCCGCTGCTGCTGCCGCTGATCGGCTGGCGCGGCATGTTCCTGGTAGGCGTGATCCCGGCCTTCGTCGCCTGGTTCATCCGCAACCGCCTGCACGAACCCGAGGTCTTCGTGCGCCGCGAGCGCCAGGCGGGCACCCGCGGGCAGTCGCTGGCCCAGTCCTTCCGGCTGCTGGTCAAGGACCGCGCCACGGCCAAGGTCAGCGCGGGCATCGTGGTGCTGACCTCGGTGCAGAACTTCGGCTACTACGGCATCATGATCTGGATGCCCGCCTACCTGTCGAACAAGCTGGGCTTCAACCTGACCAAGTCGGCGCTGTGGACGGCGGTGACCATCATCGGGATGATGGTCGGCATCTGGATCTTCGGCCAGCTCGCCGACCGCGTGGGCCGCAAGCCCAGCTTCCTCCTGTTCCAGGCCGGCGCCGCCGTGATGGTGCTGGTGTATTCGCAGCTCACCGACGCCACGGCCATGCTCTGGGCCGGCGCGCTGATGGGCCTGTTCGTCAACGGCATGATGGGCGGCTTCGGCGCGCTGATGTCCGAGGCCTACCCCACCGAGGCCCGCGCCACCGCGCAGAACGTGCTGTTCAACCTGGGCCGCGCCGTCGGCGGCTTCGGCCCGGTGGTGATCGGCGCGCTGGCCGCGCAGCATTCCTTCCAGGTGGCGATCGCGCTGCTGGCCAGCATCTATGTCATCGACATGGTTGCCACGGCAGCCCTGGTGCCGGAGCTGCGGGGCAAGGCGCTCAATTGATGCGAAATCGGCCTCTAGGGCAGATGTAGCAAGCGCCAAGTGCTATTGTTTTGATATTCTTCGCCGGGTCGCGGCCTGCACGGCCAGCGAGACGGCCGCCGCGCCGGCAAAGCCGGCGGCCGTGCCCCAGCGGGGCAGCAGCACCGCGAGCACCAGGCAGAACGCCAGGAACGAATACAGGCCGGTGGCCATGCTCCGCAGCAGCACGGCCGCAAACGCCGCGCCTTGCGCGCGGTGCGAGAAGACCGCCAGCACGCTGCCCAGCACCGGGAAGACGGCCAGCAGGCCGCTCCAGCGCGGGCCCAGCGTCGTTGCGACCAGCGTGACTCCCAGGGTCAGCAGGGCGCCGGCCAGCATGCGCAGCGCCATTTCCGACCGCCCCAGGTGGTGGCCGGCCCCGGCGCTGGAGATGGCCGGAAAGGCATGGGGCGCCAGCAGCAGCGCCGCCAGCGCGATGAGCGCAGAGACCGCTACGGAGTCCGGTGCCCGGGCCAGCAGCGTGGCGGCCGCGAGCCAGGCCGCCATGCCACCGAGCAGCGCCCCGGGCCAGCGAAAGCGCTGGCAGCCATGCGCATAGGCCACGCTGAACGAGACCGAGGCCAGGATGGCGGCAAGCGCCGCCGAGGCCGCACCGGCGGCGAACTGCGGCCCTTGCTCCAGCGCCAGGAAGTACAGGATGGGCCCGGCGACCAGTGGCAGTCCGGCCAGCCAGCCGGCAATGGGTGCGCCCCAGCGCTTGCCCGCCAGCGAGACCAGCAGCAGGAAGGCGGGGACCAGCAGGAGTTTCAGCAACAGCATGGAAGGTGGTTCAGGGACTGTCGGGGGCAGCGGCATGGCGCGGCAGGTACACGCTGAAGCAGCTGCCCTGGCCGACCGTGCTCTGCACCGCGATGCGCCCCTGGTGGCGCTGCACCACGGTGTGCACGAAGGACAGCCCGAGGCCTATGCCCCCGGCCTGCGGCAGCGACTGCTGGTGGAAGCGCTGGAACGGCTGGAACAGCCGCTGCAACTGCTCCGGTTCCATCCCCAGGCCCTGGTCGCAGATGCGGATCACCCAGCAGCCGCGGTCCGCACCTTCGCCAGCGGCCAGGCTGCATTCCACCGTGGTGCCCGCCGGGCTGTACTTGATGGCATTGCCGATCAGGTTGACCAGGCTGCGGTGCAGCAGCGCGCGGTCGCCCAGGCAGAGCATGGGCTCGGCCGCCTGGCTTGGCGGATCGATGTGCTGCACGCTGATCTGCTTGTCGGCCGCAGGGGCCCAGCAGTCGTCCACCGCGGCCTGCAGCACGTCCAGCAGGTCCACCGGCTCGCGGCGGTAGGTCTGGCTCTGGGCGCTGGCCAGCTGCACGAAGCTCTCGGCCATGTCCAGCGACTGCGCGGCCAGGCGCTCGATCTTGCGGTGCAGCTCGGCGGCGTCCATGCGGCCGGGAAAGGCGCGCTCCATCTCCAGCAGCGTGATGATGGAGGACTGCGGCGCGCGGAAGTCGTGCGAGATGAAGCGCAGCGCCTGGTCGCGCTGCTCGGTGGCCTTGTGCAGCTCGGTCAGGTCCACCAGCATCACCAGCCAGCCCTCGGGCGCGGGGTTGGAGAAGGGCTGGCTCAACACCAGCCAGGGCTGCTGTTTGCGGTCCAGCGCCTCGAACTCGGCCGGCAGGGCCCGCAGGTCGGCGGCGTCGCGGATCTGCAGCGCCTCGCCGGTCTCTTTGAAGTGCATGTCCTCAAAAATGTGAGCTATATGCGCAAGTGGGGCAAGCGGTACACCCATTTTTTGCATATAGACCGAGGCGGCCTGGTTGCGCAGCGTGACCAGCCCCTGCGGATTGACGACCAGCGTGGGCGACGGGATCTGGCGCAGTGTGTCGCTGACGAAGCCGTGCATCTGGCGCAACTGCTGCGTGGCGCTTTCCACGGCGTTGATGCGCCGGTCGAGGAAGTCGTCGCGCAACGTGCGTGCGGGCGCGCCGGCGCCGGGCGGCGGCGTGCCCTCCATGTCCTGGCGCAGCAGCTGCATCTCCTGCTGCAGGAACGAGGCCGCGGCGCTGAGCCGGCGCCAGCTCCACAGCGGGTAGATCAGGGCCAGGCCCAGCAGGGCCGCCGCGGGGACCAGCTGCAACTGCAGGTAGGAGCGCGCCGCAAAGCTGAGGAGCAGCAGCGCCGCGATCAGCGCCCACTGCGCCAGCAGTCCGAGCATGGGGCTGAAGAAGGCGATGGCCAGCAGGGCCAGCAGCAGGAAGAGGAGGCTGACGCCGGTGTTGGCGAACGGCGAGGCCTCGGTGACGTGCAGGCCGGCGAGCTGCGCGTCAAGCGCATGCGCGATCAGCTCGACGCCGGCGATGTGGCGCGACGAGGGGCGCGCCGGCGTGGCGAAGAAGTCGCCCATGCCCGACGCGGTGGCACCCACCAGCACGTACTTGCCGCGCAGCGCGTCGGGGGCGATTCGGCCCTGGAGCACGGCCTCGGCGGAGTAGACGGGGTAGGGCTGCTCGCCGCGCGCGAACGACAGGATCTCGGGCTGCCTCTGCACCCAGCTGCTGCCGGGCGCGGGCGGCGCGTGGCCGCGGCAGGCGGCCAGCGGCCGGCCGCCGGCGCACAGCAGGGCCATGCCGAAGTGCGGCCAGGGCCCGGTGTCCTCGCCCATGACGCCAAAGTAGCGCCGGATGACGCCGTCTTCGTCCACGCTGACATTGACATGCCCCAGCTGCCGCGCGGCATTGCGCAGCGCCGCGATGGGCAGCTCGGCGCCGGCGTCCACGCCGGTCATGCGCCAGTCCACGGGCAGCACCACGTTGCCGGCGCGGGCGATGGCCGCGGCCAGCAGCGCGTCCTCCTGCGGGGCCGCGGTGTCGCGCTCGTTGAACAGCACGTCCATGCCGATAGCGCGTGGCTGCTGCTGCGCGATGGCATCGATGAGCCGCGCATGGACCGAGCGGCGCCAGGGCCAGCGCCCCAGGTCCTGCAGGCTGGCGTCGTCGATGGCCACGATGGCGATGTCGCCGCTGGCCGGGCGAGCGCTGATCCAGCCGGCCACGTCCTGCACCAGCCGGTTCAGCACGCGGGGTTTGCCGGCATGGGCCGCCCAGGCCACGCAGACGGCGAGCAGCAGGGCCAGCAGGCCCCATTCGGTCCAGCGGGTCTGGGTACGGCTCAGCGGCAGGCGGCGCATGCGGGCGTCGCTGGCCTAGCGCGGGCTTTGCACCGGCTTGCCGTCGCGTGTGCGTATCACCAGGTTGCCGTCGCCGCCGGTGGCGATCAGCGACTTGACGCTGAGCTTGCGTGGCTCGGAGTACTTGCTCTTGAGCCCGGAAGGGTCGAGCACCTGGATGCGCACGTAGTAGTCACCGGGCGCGAGCTGCTCCGAGGTCCAGCGCGGCTGCTCGAGGCGCGCCTCGGTCACCGCGCCGTCGAACTGCGCGCTGGGCGAGAGCTGCAGGTTGAACTGCTGGCCGGCCTCGGCGGGCCAGGAAAGCTGCAACTGCTGCGACATGGCCGCATCGCCCACGCCCAGGCTGTCGGCGCCCAGGCTTGGCGGGTTCCGGCCGGCGCGGAAGGCCTGCGGCTTGGCGAATGGGCCCTGGTCGAGGCTGCCGTCGCCCAGGCGGCGGATGGTGGCGGCGCGCCAGAAGTAGTTGCCTGCCGGCAGACCCTGCAGGCCGCTGTTGCAGCGCTCGAGCTGCTGGAAGTCCTTGAGCGGTTGCGTGAACTGCGCATCGGCCGCCACCTGGATGCGGTAGGCCACGATGCCCGCGCCGCCTTCGGTGCAGACCAGCTCGCCGTCGTCGGTGCCGATCAGGCCCTGCGGCGCAGGGCTCTGGTACAGCGGCGGCACCGGGTGGGCCTTGACCTTGATGGCGCGCACGGCGGGGCGGCCCGGAATGTCCTGGGCGTCCAGCGCCCGCGCGGCCACGTAGTAGCTGCCGTCGGGCACGGCGGGCATGGTGGCCGTGGGCTGCGCAAAGTTCTTGCGGTAGACGAGCTGCTGCAGCGCCTCGTCGCGGGCCACGGCCACCTGGTACTGCCTGGCGCCGCCCACGGCGCCCAGGCGCACGGTGAGGAAGTCCGCGTCCTCGAAGACGGCGGGGTTGTCCTGCAGGCCGGGCGCATCGAGCTGGCGCACGACGGAGCCCGCCTTGCCATCGGCACCCACGGCCAGGCCCGAGCCGGCCGCCACGGCCGCGGGCCGCGCGGCGTGGGCGGCATTGACCGCCACCACGCCCTGGTCCACCGCGGTCACGGCACTGCCGCTGTCGGTCAGTTGCACCGAGAAGCGGGTGCCGCGCACGCTGGTCGTGGCCAGCGGGGTCTTGATGTCGAAGCGGCGCTTGGTCCGGCCCTCGGAAGGGTTCACGGCCGAGTCCACGCCGCCTTTCTTCAGCTCGATGACCGACTGCTGCGCCTGGCTGCGCTGGTTCTGCCGCAGCTGCTGCAGGTGCAACTGCGAGTTGGCGGCGATCTGCACGTGGCTGCCGTCGGACAGCTTCAGCGTGGCGTTGCTGTTGTCGGCAACCTCGATGTCGTCACCCTCGGTCAGCGTCATGCCCACGGCCAATGGCTGCCAGGGCTGCTGCGCGCCCGAACGCGTCTGCGCCGTGCCCTGCAGGTGCTCGACGGTGGCGTTCTGGTAGCCGATGAGCGCCTTGGGGATGAGGATCACCGAGCCTACGGGCAGCTGGCGCGGGTTGCGCACGCTGTTCACGCGGCCCAGCTCGGGCCATTGCTGCGGGTCCTGCAAATAGCGTTGGGCGATGCGCTGCAGCGTGTCGCCGGGTTGCACCACATGCTGCAGGTCGGGTAATTGGTCCGCCGATGCCGCAAGCGCCGGCAGCGGGGTCCACGCATACCAGGCCAGGCACAGGCTGGCGTATATCGGCGAACGTGTTGCTCTCAAGATCATCTCCAGTCTGGGCGCCATTGTAAAAAACAAAGCCAATGCATGCATGCATTGGCTGTTTGCTATGGGCTGGCCGAATGTTATTGGCTTTTTCAGGCTGGCTCGGGCGTGGCCTTCACGGCTTCGAAGCGGTAGCCCACGCCGTAGACGGCGTTGATGACATAGCCGTGGTCGGGGCGCAGGTCGAGCAAGGTGCGCAGGCGCGAGACATGGGTGTCGAGCGAGCGCGAGATCACGTCGGAGTTCTGGCCCCAGATGATTTCGCGCAGGTGGTCGCGCGACAGCAGCCGGCCCATGTTCTGGAACAGGAAGAGCGCGAGGTCGTACTCGCGGTTCTTCAGCTCGATGACCTGGCCATCCACCTCCAGCACGCGCGACTCGGTCATGAACTTGTAGCGCCCGAACTCCAGCGTGCCGGTGGTGGAGGCCGGGTAGGCGCGGCGCAGCAGGGCGCGCACGCGGGCCACCAGCTCGGACACGCGCAGCGGCTTGACCATGAAGTCGTCGGCACCCGACTCCAGCCCCTCGACCACGTCGGCCTCGGCCTGGCGGTTGGTGATGAACAGGATGGGCAGTTCCTTGCTGATGGTGTCGCGGATGCGGCGCACGATCTCGGGGCCGGAGAGGTCGGGCAGGTTCCAGTCGATGATCAGCAGGTCGTAGGTTTCGCGGCGCAGGTCCTTGAGCAGGGCGGTGCCGGTGGTGTGGTTCGTGCAGGCGTGGCCCTCCGCCGCCATGGTCTGCGACAGCATCTCCAACTGCACGGGATCATCGTCCAACGCCACTACTCGCATAGCATCCTCTCTAAGGCCAGCTGGCCGCGCTCATGGCAAAGCCGCACATGATACGAATTATGAATATCCAACAACAATCTCACAAGGATATACGAGTCCCGCGCACCCGCGCGCCAAGTGCCTGTCGGACGGGGCCGGTATCTTCATTTCTGCGCGGCATCGGCCAGGGCCTGCAGCGCCTGCTGCACGTCGTCGGCCGTATAGCCATCGCCCACCTGCACCGCATGCGCTAGCGCCGCGAGCTGGCCGGGCTGCTCGCGCAGCTGCGCGATCATCAGGCCGGCGTCGCGCGGCGCGGCAAAGCCGTTGCTCTGCAGCAGCACGCCGCCGTCGTGGTCGACGAGCTTGAAGTAGAACTGGCCATCCGCCTCGCGGTACTGCTTGAACGCGGCGTTGCCCACCTTGGCCTTGGCGGCCGGCGCGGCGGCAGCGGCCACCTGCAGCGGGCGCAGGCCCACGGCATGGCGCAGCTCGCGCAGCAGCGGCGTGGCGTGGGCGCGGGCCTTTTCCGCGCCCTGGCGCAGCGCTTGCTCGACCTGCTCGGGGTGGGCCATCAGCTCTTCGTAGCGGGCGCGCAACGGTGCGATCTCGCGGTCGATGCGCTCGAACAGCATGGCCTTGGCGTCGCCCCAGGCAATGCCGTCGGCGTAGGCCTGGCGCAGCTGCGCGGTTTCATCCAACGAGGCGAAGGCCTGGTAGATCTGGAACAGCGCCGAGCCTTCGACTTCCTTGGGCTCGCCGGGCGCGCGCGAGTCGGTGACCAGGCCGCCGATCAGCTTGCGCAACTGCTCGCGCGGCGTGAACACCGGGATGGTGTTGTTGTAGCTCTTGCTCATCTTGCGGCCGTCGAGGCCGGGCAGCGTGGCCACGGCTTCCTCGATCACGGCCTCGGGCAGCGTGAAGAATTCGCCGTAGAGGTGGTTGAAGCTCGACGCCATGTCGCGCGCCATCTCGATGTGCTGGATCTGGTCGCGGCCCACCGGCACCTTGTGCGCGTTGAAGGCCAGGATGTCGGCGCCCATCAGCACCGGGTACATGAAGAGGCCCGCGGAGACGCCGTCGTCGGTGTCACGGCCGGCCTCGGCGTTCTTGTCCTGCGCGGCCTTGTAGGCGTGGGCGCGGTTGAGCAGGCCCTTGCCGGTGACGCAGGTGAGGAACCAGGTCAGCTCGGGGATCTCGGGCACGTCGGACTGGCGGTAGAAGGTGACGCGCGCCGGGTCCAGCCCCGCGGCCAGCCAGCTGGCCGAGATCTCCAGCGTCGAGCGGTTCACGCGCTCGGGCTCCTGGCACTTGATCAGCGCGTGGTAGTCGGCCAGGAAGTAGAAGCTCTCCACGCCGGGGTTCAGGCTGGCCTGCACCGCGGGGCGGATCATGCCGGCGTAGTTGCCCAGGTGCGGCGTGCCGGACGGGGTGATGCCGGTCAGGAAGCGGGTTTTCTGCATAGGATAGTCAGGCGATTTTCTTGAAAAAGTGAGCTGCTTGCGCTTGTCTGGCAATGGTTTTCAATATTTTTCTGTTTGAAACCTAGATGTGACGAGCGCTGGCAGCTATGTTTTTGTGATTACAGCAGCCACGAGAAAGGCGTCAGCACCAGGCCGATGACCAGGTTGCCGAGCTTGAGCAGCGGGCGCATCCACACGGTGCTGACCACGCCGGCGATCACCAGGCCCATGACGATGAAGAAGCCGTAGGGCTCGATGCGCGCCACGACCGACGCTGGCTTGTAGGGCAGCAGGCCGACCAACACCCGGCCGCCGTCGAGCGGCGGCAGCGGGAACAGGTTGAAGGCCCACATCACCAGGTTGACCAGCACGCCGGCCTGCGCCATGCGCAGGAAGAAGGGCTCGTCCACGCCCGCCACGCTGAGGATGCCGAAGACCACGGCCCAGGCTATGGCCTGCAGGAAGTTAGACGCCGGGCCGGCCAGCGCCACCCAGACCATGTCGCGCTTGGGATTGCGCAGGTTGCCGACCTGCACCGGCACTGGCTTGGCGTAGCCGAAGACGAAGCTGCCCGAGGTGGCGAAGTACAGCAGCAGCGGCATGGCGATGGTGCCGATGGGGTCGATGTGCTTGAGCGGGTTGAGCGTCAGGCGCCCCATCATCGCTGCGGTGTCGTCGCCGAAATGGCGCGCGGCATAGCCGTGGGCGGCCTCGTGCACGGTGATGGAGAAGAGCACCGGCAGGGCGTAAATCAGGATGGTCTGGATCAGGTCTGCGTTCACGGGGCTATTGTCGCAAAGGTTGGTGGCGGCCTGCGCCGGGGCAGGGCCGTTTTTATAAGGGCATTGGCCTGCGGCGCCGGCCGGGTGGGCGTGCGCAGCTATTTTTCGGGAAGCACGGGCGGCCCGGAATTCACAGGCCGAGCGCCGCCAGCGGGCCGCGCCCTTCGCGCACCACCACCGGCGCCCCGCCCGAGGACATGGGCGTCAGGTCGAGGATGGTGGTGGGCTCCAGCGGGCAGGGGCCGGCGTCGACCACCAGCTCGATCTGCGACTCGAAGCGCTCGCGGATCTCCTGCGGGTCGTTCAAAGGCTCGGTCTCGCCGGGCGGGATCAGCGTGGTCGACAGCAGCGGCTCGCCGTGCAGCTCCAGCAGCATCAAGAGGCCCTTGCGGTCGGGCACGCGCAGGCCGATGGTCTTGCGCGACGGGTGGCTGATGCGGCGCGGCACTTCCTTGGTCGCGTCGAGGATGAAGACGTAGGGGCCGGGCGTGCCCAGCTTGAGCAGGCGGAACTGCGAGTTGTCCACCATCGCGTAGTTGGCCAGCTCCGACAGGTCGCGGCACAGCAAAGTGAGCATGCGCTTCTCGTCGATCTGGCGGATGCGGCGCAGCCGGTCCACGACCTGCTTGTTGTCGAGCTGGCAGACGAAGGCGTAGCTGGAGTCGGTGGGGACGGCGAGGATGCCGCCGGCCTTGAGCATGGCGGCGGCCTGCTTGAGCAGGCGCGGCTGCGGGTTGTCGGGGTGGACTTCGAAATACTGTGCCATGTCGTCAATGCAAAGGGGCGGATGGCGTGATGATGCGCGGGATCAGTGCATCCCAGACGGCGGGCAAACCCGCGGGCAGCGGCGGCAGCGCGCCGAAGTCGGTGTGCGACTCGGTGGGGCTGTGGAAGTCGCTGCCGCGCGAGGCGTACAGGCCGAACTCGCGCGCCATGCCGGCGTAGGTCTGGTACTCGTGCGGCAGGTGGCTGCCGCAGACCACCTCCACGCCCAGGCCGCCGTGGTTCTTGAACTCGGAGAACAGCGCGAACTCCTCGGTGGGCGTGAAGCCATAGCGCGCCGGGTGCGCGATCACCGCCATGCCGCCGGCCTCGGTGATCCAGCGCACCGCATCACCCAGCCGGGCCCAGCGGTGCGGCACGTAGCCGGGCTTGCCTTCGTTGAGGTAGTGGCGGAAGACCTCGTAGGTGTCGCGGCAGACCTTGGCCTCGACGAGGAAGCGCGCGAAGTGCGTGCGCGAGATCAGCTCGGGGTTGCCCACATGGGCCAGCGCGCCTTCGTAGGCACCGGGGATGCCGGCCTGGGCCAGGCTCTCGGCCATCTCGCGGGCGCGCCGCTCGCGCCCGCCGCGCGTGGCGGCGAGGCCCTGGCGCAGCGCCTCGTCGCGCCAGTCGACGCCCAGGCCGATGATGTGCACCGTGGTCTCGATGAAGGTGACCGAGATCTCGACGCCCGAGAGGAAGGGCAGCCCGAGCTGGGCGGCGGCCTGCGCGGCGCGGTCGAGGCCACCGATCTCGTCGTGGTCGGTCAGCGCCCACAGCGTCACGCCGCGCGCATGGGCGCGCTGCGCCAGCGCCTCGGGGCTGAGGGTTCCGTCCGAGACGGTGGAGTGGCAGTGGAGGTCGGCGTTGTCGTACATACGGAACTGGTCATTCTAGACCCTGGCGTCGGGCTATCGCTGTCGCCGGAATGATGAGAAATCTAGGTGACACTTGCCGAAGTGACTGCGCAATCGGGCTATGTGGCGGGACTACACTGTGGTTTTTTCGTTGTCATCGGGCGGTCTGGCGGCAGGTGTTGCGGGTCCGGCGCCTTCTCAGGAGAGCAATATGTTGTCGATCAAGCAATGGGTGCGCGCCACCGTCATCGCCACTGCCGCCGTGGCCGCGGCATCGGCCGCGCTGGCCGACGAGACCGCGATGGAACGCGTGCAGCGCACCAAGGAACTGCGCGTGGGCGCCATCGCCGGGGCGATTCCCTACTTCAGCAAGGACATCGTCACGCAGAAGTGGGAAGGCTTCGGCCCCGACTTCGGCGAGAGCCTGGCCCAGAAGCTCGGCGCCAAGGTGAAGTTCGTCGAGACCACCTGGGGCAACGCGGTGCTGGACCTGCAGGCGAACAAGATCGACGTGATGTTCGCGCTGGCGCCCACGCCGCAGCGCGAGGAGGTGGTGGGCTTCTCCAAGCCGCTCTTGAACAACACCTTCACGGCGGTTTGCAAGAAGGGCTTCCCGGCCGTCAAGAGCTGGGAGCAGTTGGACAACCCGAACACCAAGGTCGTGGTCGACGTGGGCTCGAACCAGGACCAGTTCGCCACCCGCGCGCTGCCCAAGGCCAACATCGCGCGCCTGGATACGTCTGGCGCGGCAACCATGTCGGTGCAGACCGGCCGCTCCGACTGCCAGGTGCTGGTGGTGCTGCTGTCACAGCCGCTGATCGCCAAGCGCCCCGACGTGGGCTCGGTCTACATCCCGCAGCCCATCCAGACCGCCAACACCAACGTTGGCGTGCGCAAGGAGGCCGACAAGGCCTTCGTGAACGCGATCAACGCCTGGCTGGACGAGTCGCGCGCCAAGGGCGAGATCCAGTCCGTGGTGCTGAAGAACATGGAAAAGCTCGCCGGCGTGAAGCCCGAGAGCTTCCCCAAGGAAGTGAAGTTCTGACCGTTGTGAGCGCGCGGGGCCTGGCCCCGCGTGCGGGGATGTGTGTCTATGTATGAATGGGACTTTGCCTCGCTGTGGAAGTACCGCACGCTGCTGATCGGGGGCATCGGCTACACGCTGCTGTTCACTGTGATCTGCGTGATCGGCGGGCTGGCGATCGGCATGGTGGCGGGCATGGGGCGGCTGTCGCGCCACAAGTGGGTGGCGGCGCCGATGCGTGCCTATGTCGAGGTGTTCCGCTGCACGCCGGTGCTGGTGCAGCTGGTGTGGTTCTACTACGCGCTGCCGGTGCTGACCGGCATCGAGATGACCGCGCCGGTGGCGGCGGCGCTGTGCCTGTCGCTGTATGGCGGGGCCTTCTATTCCGAGATCATCCGCGGCGGCATCATCTCCACCGACGTGGGCCAGACCGAGGCCGGCCAGGCGCTGGGCATGACGCGCGGCCAGGTGATGCGCCGCGTGGTGCTGCCCCAGGCCTTCCGCAAGATGGTGCCGCCGCTGGTGAGCCAGTCCATCATGCAGCTCAAGAACACCTCGCTGCTGTCGGTGCTGGCCGTGCCCGACCTGCTGTACCAGGGCCAGGTGATCGCGCACGACACCTACCGCCCGCTGGAGGTCTACACCTTCATCGCGGTGGCGTATTTCATCATCCTGTTCCCGATCACGCTGTGGGCCAAGCGGCTGGAGCATGGCGAGGCCAAGGGAGAGCACTGAGATGGGCGAGCCACTGATCCGCATCCGCGGCTTGAAGAAATCGTTCGGCGCCAACACGGTGCTCAAGGACATCTGCCTGGACGTCGAGCGCGGCCAGGTGGTGGCGCTGATCGGGCCCTCGGGCTCGGGCAAGTCCACGCTGCTGCGCTGCATCAACCTGCTCACCGTGCCCGATGGCGGCGAGATCCGCGTCGATGCGCAGGCGCTGTCCTTCGGCGGAGCCGCGCCGCAGCTGCCGTCCGACAAGGTGCTGGCAGGCTTTCGCGCGCGCACCGGCATGGTGTTCCAGCACTTCAACCTGTTCCCGCACATGACGGTGCTGGGCAATGTGATGGAAGGCCCGGTCACGGTGCTGCGCGTGCCCAAGGCCGAGGCCGAGCAGCGCGCGCTGGCGCTGCTCGCCAAGGTGGGCCTGGCCGAGCGCGCGCACATGATGCCCGACAAGCTCTCGGGCGGGCAGAAGCAGCGCGTGGCCATCGCCCGCGCACTGGCCATGCAGCCCGGCGTGATGCTGTTCGACGAGGCCACCAGCGCGCTCGACCCCGAGCTGGTGGGCGAGGTGCTGCAGGTGATCCAGTCGCTGGCAGAGGGTGGCATGACCATGATCCTGGTGACGCACGAGATCGCCTTCGCCCGCGAGGTGGCCGACAAGGTGGTCTTCATGCGCGACGGCGTGGTGGTCGAGGAAGGCCCGCCGGTGCAGGTGATAGACAACCCGCAGCAGGAAGCGACGCGCAGCTTCCTGGGCCGCATCATTGGCCACGCTGCATAAGCAAGAGGATGGGAGAGAGTGTTTCCATGGATCTGAGACTGGATGAGGTCGACCGTCGCCTGCTGGCGCTGCTGCAGGCCAATGCCCGCGAATCCACCGCGCTGCTGGCGCGCAAGATGAACCTGGCGCGCACCACCGTGGTGGCGCGCATCGCGCGGCTCGAGAAAGAGGGCGTGATCGCCGGCTACGGCGTGCGCCTGGGCGCGCGGCTGGAGCAGTCCGCCGTGCGCGCCTACTGCGGCATCAGCGTGATGCCGAAGATGGCGCAGTCGGTGATGAAGGTGCTGGAGGGCTTTCCCGAGGTCGAGGAGGTCTCGGCCGTCTCGGGCCAGCACGACTACATGATCTTTTTGCGCTGCGACTCCAACGAAAAGCTCGACGCGCTGCTCGACCGCATCGGCCTGATCGAGGGCATCCGCCAGACCTACACCTCGGTGGTGCTCAGCCGCAAGATCGACCGGCGCGGCGCCATTGCCGCACCTTCGGAATCCGTTTGATGCGGCCCTTCCTCGGCATCCTGATGCTCGACACGCGCTTTCCGCGCCCGCTCGGCGATATCGGCAATGCGGGGACGTGGGAGCAGCTGGGCGTTCCGGTGCGCATGCAGGTGGTGCAGGGCGCCTCGCCGGCCAAGATTGTGCAGCAGGCCGCGCCCGAGTTTGCCCAGCCCTTCGTGCGGGCCGCGCAGGCGCTGGTGGAGCAGGGCGCCGCGATAGTCTCGACCAGCTGCGGCTTCCTGGCCGCTTACCAGGACCTGCTGCAGGGCAGCGTCCCGGTGCCGGTGGTCAGCTCCAGCCTGCTGCAGTGCCAAGATCTGGAATCGCCCGGCGTGGTCACGATCTCGGCCGCCAGCCTCACGCCCGCCATCCTGGCCGCGGTGGGGGTGCCGGCGGGCACGCCGGTGCAGGGCGTGGAGGTGGACTGCGAGTTTCACCGCCGCATTCTGCGCAACGAGACCGAGCTGGACGTGGCCGAGGCCGAGCGCAACGTGGTCGACGCCGCACTGGCCCTAGTGGCGCGCCACCCCGAGGTGCGCAGCCTGGTGCTGGAGTGCACCAACATGCCGGTCTATCGGGAGGCCGTGGCGCGGGCTACGGGGCGGGAGGTGCATGACATCGTGAGTCTGCTGGAGCGGCGCTGGGCGGGGTTGTGAGCTTGCTGGGTTCTCTGCTTGAATTGGCTGAGACTTTATTTCCAGGAGCCGGGATGTGCGCCCGGCGGCGCAGTAACTTTCTTTTGCTTCGCCAAAAGAAAGTCACCAAAGAAAAGGCGACCCTGCTGTCCGTGACCCCAGCGCCTGGAGGCGCTGGGGCAACCTGCGATGCTCGGGCGCGGGGCCTGCTGCGGAACTCGACTGCGCGCGCCAAGGCGCGCTCCGCTCGGACAACCGCAGCAAGTCAGACCACGAAGCATGCGCGCTCCGACGCGCATGCGGCCCCGCGCCCTGTGCTTCTCGGCACGGACAGAAGGGAACCCAGACAGCCACACGGGCCATCGCTGCGCTCGGCCCCCAAGTGCAAGGCCGAGCGCAGCGATGGCCCGAATAACCCCCTTCTGTATGCGCCTGTGGCGTGGCGTTTGCGGGGTGGCATGCGCGTCGGAGCGCGCATGCTTCGTGGTCTGACTCGCCGCGGTTGTCCGAACGGAGCGCCTTTGGCGCGAAGAGAGTTCTGCGGCGCACCCCGCAAACGTCATGCCGCAGGTTGCCCCAACGCAAGGCGTTGGGGTCGCAGACAGCAGGGGCGCTTTCTTTGCCTACTTTCTTGCGCGGGCAAGAAAGTAGGTCGCCCGCCGGGGCGAGTCCCGGTCTCTGTCCTTAAAACAAAAACAATAGCTGCCAGCGCTCGTCATACAAGGGTTTCAAATGAAAAACCATTTGAAACCCTTAAGCAGCAAGCGCCAGCAGCTATGCTTTTGATTACTTGAGATTGCCCGACAGGAACCTGGCCAGCCGCTCGCTCTTCGGACTGGTGAGCACTTCTCGCGGATGCCCCTGTTCCTCGATCAGCCCCTGGTGCAGGAAGATCACGTGGTTCGACACTTCGCGGGCGAAGCCCATCTCGTGCGTCACCACCAGCATGGTGCGGCCCTGCTGCGCCAGCACCTGCATCACGCGCAGCACCTCGCCGACCAGCTCCGGGTCGAGCGCGCTGGTTGGTTCGTCGAACAGCATCACCTCCGGCTCCACCGCCAGCGCGCGGGCGATCGCCACGCGCTGCTGCTGGCCGCCGCTCATGTGGCCGGGGTAGGTGTCCTCGCGGCCCTCCAGGCCCACCAGCTGCAGGTACTTGCGGGCGCGCGCCACCGCTTCGTTGCGGGGCAGGCCCAGCACATGCACCGGCACCTCGATGATGTTCTGCAGCACCGTCATGTGGGCCCACAGGTTGAAGTGCTGGAACACCATGGCCAGGCGCGAGCGCAGGCGCTGCAGCTGGCGCTGGTCGGCCGCCTGCAGCGCGCCATCGCGGCCGGGGCGCAGCTGCAGCTCCTCGCCGGCGACCACGATGCGGCCCTGCTGCGGCTGCTCCAGCAGGTTGATGCAGCGCAGGAAGGTGCTCTTGCCCGAGCCCGAGCTGCCGATGATGCTGATCACGTCGCCGGCGCAGGCGTTGAGCGAAACGCCCTTGAGCACTTCGTTGCTGCCGTAGCGCTTGTGGATGTCCAGCGCCTGGAGTTTGTAGGGGGTGTTGCTTGTCATGGTCATGCCTTGCGCGGTGCCAGGTAGCCCAGGTAGCGGCGCTCCAGCAGGCGGCAGCCGCCGATCAGGCTGAAGGTGATGCACAGGTAGATGGCCGCCGCGAAGAGGTAGGCCTCGAACGGCAGGTAGAAATCGGAATACACGCGGCTGGCCGCGCCGGTCAGGTCCAGCAGCGACGGCACGGTGCTCGCCAGGCTGGAGCTGTGCAGCATCATCACCACCTCGTTGCCGTAGGCCGGCAGCATGCGGCGGATGGCGCTGGGCAGCACGATGCGGCGCATCAGCTGCCAGTGGCCCATGCCCATGGCGCGCGCGGCCTCGACCTCACCCTTGTGGGTCTCGCGGATCGCGCCGGCCAGCATCTCGGCGGTGTAGGCGGCGGTGTTCAGGCTGAAGGACAGCAGCGCGCAGAAGAAGGGCTCCTTGAACTGCGTCCAGGGCCAGACATCGTCCCAGCGCGCCTGCACCCATTCGAGCTGGGCGAAGCCGTAGTAGATCAGGTACACCTGGATCAAGAGCGGCGTGCCGCGCATGAAGTAGGTGAAGGCCGCCACCGGCAGCCGGATGGCCGCGGTGCGGCTGACCAGCGCCAGCGCCATCAAGAGCGCCAGCACGGCGCCCACGGCCAGGCTGATGAGAGTCAGCTCCAGCGTCACGAGCAGGCCCTGCGCGTACATGGCCAGCGTGTCGGGCTCGAAGATCACGCTCCAGTTCATAGCTGCACCTTGTCCGTTCCGAGGCTGTAGCGCGCGGACAGGCGCTTGAGCAGTTGCAGCGACACGGCGGTGAAGACCAGGTACAGCGCCGCGGTGAACAGGAAGAACGCGAACGGCTCGCGCGCCGCCGCGCTGGCCTGCTTGGCCAGGTAGGTCATGTCATGCAGGCCGATCAGGCTGACCAGGGCCGTGGCCTTGATGAGCACCAGCCAGTTGTTGGTGAAGCTGGGCAGCGCGTAGCGCACCATCTGCGGCAGCGTGATGCGCACGAAGGTGCGCGCCGGGCCCATGCCGAAGGCCCAGGCGGCTTCCATCTGGCCCTTGGGGATGGCGAGGATGGCGCCGCGGAAGGTCTCGGTCATGTAGGCGCCGTAGATGAAGCCGATGGTCATCACGCCGGCGACGAAGGGGTTCAGGTCCACGCCCTGCTCGCTGCCCAGGAGCTCGAGCAGGTTGTTCAGGCCGATGGCGCCGCCGTAGAAGATCAGCAGCATCATCAAGAGCTCGGGAATGCCGCGCACCACCGTGGTGTAGCACGTGGCCAGCCAGACCAACGGGCGCCGGCCCGACAGCTTGGCCGCCGCGCCCGCGAGCCCGATCAGCGTGGCCACCAGCAGCGATGACAGCGACACCGCGACCGTGAGCAGTGCCCCGTGCAGGATCGAGTAATAGTATCCGCTCATAAGCTATGCAAGCCTGGCTGCGCGCGGCCCGGGGCCGCGCGGCGCCTCATGGCCTTATTGGCCGTAGGGGTCGAAGTCGAAGTACTTCTTGGCGATCTTGGCGTAGGTGCCGTTCTTGCGGATCGTGTCGATCGCCTCGTCGAGCTGCTGCTTGAGCTCCTTCTGGCCCTTGCGCATGGCGATGCCTATGCCTTCGCCGTAGTACTTCTCGTCGTACTGGTCGCGGCCCACGTAGCCGTAGTCCTTGCCCTCGGGCTTGCGCAGGAAGCCGCCGTTCACTTCCACCTTGTCGGCCACGGTGCCGTCGAGGCGGCCAGCCTGCAGGTCGAGGTAGACCTGGTCCTGCGACTGGTAGGCCACCACGTTCACGCCGGCGGGCTTGAGTTCGCCCAGGGCCCACTTTTCCTGTGTGCTGCCCTTGAGCACGCCGATCTTCATGCCCTTGAGCGAGGCCGGGTTGTCGTACTTGACGGTCTTCTTCACCACGATGGCGCTGGGCGTCTTGTAGTAGCGCTTGGTGAAGTCCACCACGCGCTGGCGCTCGGGGGTGATCGAGATCGAGCTGATGATGACGTCGAACTTCTTGGCCTGCAGGCCGGGGATCACGCTGTCGAACTCGGATTCGACGAACACGCACTTGCGCTTGAGCTGCTCGCACAGCGCGTTGGCGATGTCGATGTCGAAGCCGACGATCTCGCCCGACGGGGTCTTGTACTCGAAGGGCTCGTAGGCCGGGTTGGTGCCCACCCGCAGGTCGGCGGCCAGGGCGGAGCCGGCGAGGGTGGCCAACGTGGCAACGGCCACAGCCGTCAGCGATGCGCGCATGGTGATTCCTTGTGTTGGATGCTGGAGCGCCCGGCGGGGGAGCCGCGCCATGGCACGGCCGCCCCGGGGCGGTAAACCCGCTATTTTCGCCGCTTCTGGCCGCGGCGGCGGAATTTAATTCCCGTAGGGGTCGAAGTCGAAGTATTTCTTGGCCAGCGTGGCATAGGTGCCGTTGCCGCGGATGGCCTTGATCGCGTCGTTGACCTGCTTCTTCAGCTCGCCCTGGCCCTTGCGCATGGCGATGCCTATGCCATCGCCGTAGTACTTGGTGTCGTACTGGTCGGGGCCGACGTAGCCGTAGTCCTTGCCCTCGGGCTTGCGCAGGAAGCCGCCATGCACCTCGACCTTGTCGGCCACGGTGCCGTCCAGCCGGCCGGACTTGATGTCCAGGTAGACCTGGTCCTGCGCTTCGTAGGCCACGATGGCGGCGCCGGCGGGCTTGAGTTCGCCCATGGCCCACTTCTCCTGCGTGCTGCCCTTGAGCACGCCGATCTTCATGCCCTTGAGCGAGGCCGGGCCGTCATACTTGACCGTCTTCTTCACCACGATGGCGCTGGGCGTCTTGTAGTAGCGGTCGCTGAAGTCCACCACGCGGCGGCGCTCGTCGGTCATCGACATGGAGCTGACGATCACGTCGTACTTCCTGGCCTGCAGGCCAGGGATCATGCTGTCCCACACCTGCTCGACGAACACGCACTTGCGCTTGAGCTGCTCGCACACCGCCTTGGCGATGTCCACGTCGAAGCCCGTCAGCTCGCCGTTGGCGGTCTTGTAGGTAAAGGGTTCGTAGGTGGGGTCCACGGCCACCCGCAGGTCCGCCGCCAGGGCGGGGCCTGCCAGCGCGGCTGCGGCCAGGGCCATCAGTGTTTTACGCACGGTGTCTCCTTATGTCGCAAAAACAGGCGGCCATTGTCGGCCCTGGCGGCACCGGCCATGGGCGGGATGCCGGCGATCGCAGGGAAACTACTTACAGGCCGCGCAGCTTATCGGGGTTGAGGACCGAGTACACGCCGAGAATGTGCGTGCCGTCGGTCTCAAACGCCATCACCGAGCGCACCTCGCCGCCGGCATCGCGCAGCAGCAGCCCGGGTCCGCCGTTGACCTGCACCGGCTCGATGCGGTGCTGCTGGATGTACAGCCGCCACACGGCCACGGCCAGACGCGTGATGGCGCGCGGCCCGCGCAGCACCTTGCTGGCCGCGTTCACCTTGCCGCCGCCGTCGGCGGTCCATTGCGCATCCTCGGCGAACAGCGCCAGCAGCGCGCCATGGTCCTGCGTGCGCATGCCCTGCACGAAGCGCTCGATCAGCGCGCGCGAGGCCTCGGGCGTGGCGTGGAAGCGGGTCTTGCGCTGGCGCACCTGAGTGCGCGCGCGGTGCACGAGCTGGCGGCAGGCGGCCTCGCTCTTGCCCAGCACGGTGGCCACCTCGGGGTAGTCGCTGTCGAACACGTCGTGCAGCAGGAAGGCCGCGCGCTCGTCGGGGGACAGGCTCTCCAGCACCACCAGTAGCGCCACCGACAGGTCGCTGGCCAGCTCGGCGCGGGCGTCGGCGGGCGGGGCCGGCTCGGGGGCGATCCAGGGCTCGGGCAGCCAGGGACCGTCGTAGGCCTCGCGCTCGGTGCGGGCGGCACGCAGCCGGTCCACGCACAGCCGCGTCACGGTGGTCACCAGCCAGGCCTCGGCCGTGTGCACGCGCTCGAGCGGCGTGGCCTGCCAGCGCAGCCAGGCGTCCTGCAGCACGTCGTCGGCGTCGGCGCGGCTGCCGAGCATGCGGTAGGCCACGCCGGCCAGGCGCGGGCGGTGCTGCTGGAAGACGGTGGTGTGCGGGTCCATGGTGGAGTGCATTGTCGCGTTCATACCCCCAAGACGGGCGAGCGGGGCATTCTGTGACAGCCGGGGCGCAGAAAGGCCGCAATCGTATAATCACGGGTTATCCCGCATATCTGCGTTCTTTGCAGCTGCGGCCATGGGTTCCCTCGCCCCCATTCACCAAAAAGGATCATCATGATGCCTCTCCAGGCGCAGCCGTCGCGCGTGCCGTTCTACCTTTCGCTGCTGGTGGCGTTCCACATCGCCATCGTCATCGCCAGCAACTACCTGGTGCAGCTGCCCATCAACCTGCTGGGTTTCCACAGCACCTGGGGGGCGTTCAGCTTCCCGTTCATCTTCCTGGCCACCGATTTGACGGTGCGGCTGATTGGCAAGACGCCGGCGCGGCGCGTCATCACGCGCGCCATGCTGCCGGCGCTGCTGGCCTCGTACGTGGTCGGCGTGCTGTTCCACGAGGGCCGTTTCAACGGCCTGGGTTCGCTGGGCGACTTCAACGCCTTCGTGTTCCGCATCGCGCTGGCCAGCTTCGCGGCCTATGTGCTGGGGCAGCTGCTGGACATCCAGGTCTTCGACCGCATCCGCCAGAAAAGCCACGCCTGGTGGCTGGCGCCGGCTGCGGCCTCGGTGTTCGGCCAGGCGCTGGACACGGCGGCCTTCTTCGCCATCGCCTTCTGGCGCAGCGCCGATCCCTTCATGGCGGCGAACTGGGTGGAGATCGCGGTGGTCGACTACGTGATCAAGCTGGCCGTGAGTCTGCTGCTGTTCGTGCCGGCCTATGGCGTGGCGCTGGCGGCCATCGTGCGCACCATGCGCCAGAGCGCAGCGCCCGCGGTGGCGCTGCGCTGACTTAGAACGTGTTCACGATCTGTACGATGCCGCGCCAGCGCCTTTGCGGGATGGGATGCTAGGCGAGACACCGCAGCCATAGCTCTGCTATGGCGAGGATTCGCAACGCCGCAGACCGCCCGCAAAGGCACTGGCCCTCCGGGTTGGGTCGCCATCGGGCGATTGCTTCGCGCTGCGGCTGGCATGCACATGAGTGCATTGCCAGCCACATCGACTCGCACTCATCCCGATGGCGACCCAACGCGGCACCGTAGAGATCGTGAACACGTTCTTAGGCCAGCGTGCCGAAGCGGATGCCGCTGTCCGTGAGGTAGCGGCGGTAGGCGATGGACATGCGGTCGGCCGCGCAGGCCATTTCGGCCCCGGGCTGCAGCGGCAGGCGCTTGGGGCGCTGCGACTCGAGCACCGGCCGGTCCTGGCCGAAGATGGTGTCCTGGAAATCGATGAGCCGGGCATCCGGCGATTCGAAGTCGTTCATCGCCATGCGCGTCCAGGCCACGCTGGTTTCCTCGGTCACGGGGCAGACGAACATGGCGATCGCCTCGCGCATGCCTTCGATGGCGGTGGTGCCGGCCTCGGGCACCTTGGTCAGCACGGCCATGTAGGGCGCGGTGACTTCGTAGGTGTACTCCACCTGGGCGCCGCTCTCGGCGTGGATGGACGAGCGCGGTTGCCAGGCCAGGCAGCCCGTGGCCAGCACGCCGCGCTCGGTGCGCTCCACCTCGTACGGCGGAATGGCCGTGTGCTCGCGGCTGCCGAGCCAGTCCTCGTGCACGTAGCCGAAATGCGCCATATCGAGGAAGTTCTCGATGATGCGCGGTGCGCTGGTGTTGACGAAGTACGGGCCGCTGGTGGTCTTGCGCAGGCGCGGCTCGGATTCGGCTGCGAAAAGTGGCAGCGCATGCAGCGGCTGCGGCGCGCCCTCGGGCTCCTGCAGCCGCACCCACAGCATGCCGTAGGCCTCCTGCGCCGCGTAGCTGCGGGCGCAGTAGCGCGGGCCGGGCTGGAACTCCGGCGTCGCCGGTATGTGCGCGCACTGGCCGCTGCCCTCGAAGCGCCAGCCGTGGTAGGCGCATTCGAGCTGGCCCTGGCGCACGCGGCCCAGCGACAGGCGGGCGCCGCGGTGCGGGCATTGGTCCATCCAGGCATGGGCCTGGCCGGCGCCGTCGCGCCACAGCACGAGGTCTTCGCCCAGCAGGGTGGCGGCCAGGGGCTGGCCGCCCACGGCGTGGCTCAGGGCGACGGGATGCCACAGGGTACGTTCGAGTTGCATGGTGGGTTTTATAGGTCTGATTGGCTTGAAATGGCGCCAATGAAGCGCCAGCAGCTATTTATTTTGAAGTGGGCACGGCGCCGTCCACGCCCTTGACGAAGAAGTCGATGGCGCCCATCCAGGCGTCGTCGGCGCGCGCGCCGGCAGGCAGGCGCTCCTTGCCGGCGGTGTCCACCACGGGGCCGGTGAAGACGTCGAAGCTGCCGTCCTTCATCCGGCCCTTGATGGCTTCGACCTTGGCGCGCACCTCGGCGGGGATTCTGTCGGACAGCTTGATGAGGTCGTTCTGCCCCTCGGGCACGCCCCAGCGCGTGACCTGGCCGCCCTTCCAGCTGCCGTCCAGCACGCTCTTGACCGCCTTCAGGTAGTAGTGGCTCCAGTCGGCGATGCACGAGCCCAGGTGGGCGTTGCCGCCGAACGCGCTCATGTCCGAGTCCCAGCCGAAGGCCAGCTTGCCGGCCTTGTCCACGGCCTGGATGACGGCCGGCGAATCGGTGTTCTGCAGCAGCACGTCGGCGCCGCTGCCCAGCAGCGAGACGGCGGCCTCGGTCTCGCGCGGCGGGTCGTACCAGCTGTTGGTCCAGACCACCTGGGTCTTGATCTGCGGGTTCACGCTCTGCGCGCCCAGCGTGAAGGCATTGATGTTGCGCAGCACCTCGGGGATGGGCACCGAGCCCACGTAGCCCAGCTTGCCGCTCTGGCTCATGTGGCCCGCGATGATGCCGGCCAGGTAGGTGTCCTGGTAGAAGCGCGAGTCGTAGACGTTCAGGTTCTCGGCGGTCTTGTAGCCGGTGGCGTGCTCGAACTTCACCTGCGGGAATTCCGCCGCCACCTTGACCATGGCCTCCATGAAGCCGAAGCTGGTGCCGAAGATGAGGGTGTTGCCCTGGCTGATAAGGTCGCGCAGCACGCGCTCGGTGTCGGCGCCCTCGGGCACGCTTTCGATGAAGCTGGTGAGCACCTGGTCGCCCAAGGCGGCCTGGACGGCCTTGCGCCCCTGGTCGTGCGCATAGCTCCAGCCGGCGCTGCCGACGGGGCCGACATAGATCCAGGCGGCTTTCAACGGGCCTGCGGCCGTGGACGGAGCGGGCGTGGCGCCGGCCGGGGCCGCTGCATCCTTCTTGCCGCAGGCGGCCAGGCCGGTGGCGCCGAGCGCCGAGGCGGCGGCCAGGCGAAGCAGGTGGCGTTTGCGCAGATCGAGGTTCATGGGAGGCCTATATGCAGTGAAGGTGGAATTGGTGTGGCACGCAACTAGTATGCCAATCATGCCTGGGCGGGCGAAAAAAAAGCAACCGCCAGGCCAGAGGCCGGGCGGTTGCCTGGGGGCGGGAGGGCACGCGGTGCTTGCAGGAGAAGCGCCCGATGCCGGTCCACCTGGGCAGCCTTACTTCTTGGCGCTGCCGTCGTTCAGCTGGGCCAGTGCGGCATCGCCGCCCAGCGACAGCAGGCCGGCGCGCGAGTACACGCCGAGCTTGTCGCGCGTGTCGGAGATGTCGAGGTTGCGCATGGTCAGCTGGCCGATGCGGTCCAGCGGGCTGAACGGCGCGTCTTCGACCTTTTCCATCGACAGGCGCTCGGGCGCGTAGGTCAGGTTGGGCGACTCGGTGTTCAGCAGCGAGTAGTCGTTGCCGCGGCGCAGCTCCAGCGTCACGGTGCCGGTGATGGCGCGGGCCACCCAGCGCTGGGCGGTTTCGCGCAGCATGATGGCCTGGGGGTCGAACCAGCGGCCCTGGTACAGCAGGCGGCCGAGCTTGAGGCCGTTGACGCGGTACTGCTCGATGGTGTCCTCGTTGTGGATGCCGGTGACCAGGCGCTCGTAGGCGATGTGCAGCAGCGCCATGCCGGGGGCTTCGTAGATGCCGCGGCTCTTGGCCTCGATGATGCGGTTCTCGATCTGGTCGCTCATGCCCAGGCCGTGGCGGCCGCCGATGCGGTTGGCTTCGAGGAACAGCTCCACCGGGTCTTCGATGCGCTTGCCGTTCAGGGCGACGGGGCGGCCTTCCTCGAAGGTCACCGAGACTTCCTCGGCCTTGACCTCGACCTCGGGCTTCCAGAACGCCACGCCCATGATGGGGTTGACGATGCGGATGCCGCTGTTCAGGAACTCCAGGTCCTTGGCCTCGTGCGTGGCGCCCAGCATGTTGGAGTCGGTGGAGTAGGCCTTCTCGGCCGACATCTTGTAGCCGAAGCCTTCCTTGGTCATGAAGGCCGACATCTCGGCGCGGCCGCCCAGCTCGTCGATGAACTGCTGGTCCAGCCAGGGCTTGTAGATCTTCAGCGACGGGTTGGTCAGCAGGCCGTAGCGGTAGAAGCGCTCGATGTCGTTGCCCTTGAAGGTCGAGCCGTCGCCCCAGATGTTGACGTCGTCTTCCTTCATCGCGGCCACCAGCATGGTGCCGGTCACGGCGCGGCCCAGCGGCGTGGTGTTGAAGTAGGTGATGCCGCCGGTGCTGATGTGGAAGGCGCCGGCCTGGATGGCGGCGAGGCCTTCGTTGGCCAGCTGCGTGCGGCAGTCGATCAGGCGGGCCTGCTCGGCGCCGTATTCCATGGCCTTGCGCGGGATGGCGTCGTAGTCCGATTCGTCGGGCTGGCCCAGGTTGGCGGTGTAGGCGTAGGGCAGGGCGCCCTTGTTCTTCATCCAGCGCAGTGCGGCGCTGGTGTCGAGGCCGCCCGAGAAGGCGATGCCGACCTTCTGGCCGACGGGGATGGATTGCAGGATGGTTGCCATGGGGATTCTCTCAAAAACGATAGCTGCTCGCGCTTGGTGGATAAGCGCTGGAGGCCAAAATGGCCTCAAACTATCAGGCGTAGTGGCAGATGTAGTGGTAGCTGTCGGTCACGCGGATGTCGAACTTGGAGTTCGCGGGGATCTGGAAGCGCTCGCCGGGGGCCGAGGTCTTCCATTCGTCGCTGCCGTCCAGCTTGTATTCGCAGGAGCCGGCCACGCATTCCATGATCTCGGCGGCGGCCGTGCCGAAGGTCAGCGTCGCGGGCAGCACCACGCCGGCGGACTTCTTGGTGCCGTCGGCCAGCGTGAAGCTGTGGCTGACGCACTTGCCGTCGAAATAGACATTGGCCTTGGCGGTGAGGGTGACGCCCTGGATGCTCTCTGTGGTCATGGGTGGCTGCTGCGAAAGGTTGAAACTGTTGATTTTAGCGGGAGCGGCCCGCAAAAAAGGCGACCGGGGGTCGCCTGTGCTCTGCAGCAGGGGTTATTGCCCGGCGGCTAGCGCCAGTGCCGGTGCCCGCCGCCCCAGACGCCGCCTATGCCCAGCGAGATCACGGGCTGGATCACCGGCGCCGCATAAACAGGTGCCGCATACGCGGGCGCCGGGTAGTACACCGGCGCGGGTGCGCCGACGACCACGGCCGGCTGCGGCGCCATGTATTGCGGCGGCGGAGGCGGTGCGTAGTAGTTGTCGTAGGCGGCCGGCGGCGGTGCGACGTTGGCGCTGCTGCCCACGGGCTGGATGGTCAGCGGAATCCAGTCGCCGGGGTGCTGGGCCGTGTGCGTGGTGAAGCGCTGGTTGGCGTACTCGTACTCGACCGTGTAGCCGGTCTGCTGGTTTTGCGCCACGTACTGGGTGCCGCACTGGCGCACCGTCTGGTACTGCGGGTAGCCTCCTTCGAGCTGGTTGCCGACGGCGGCGCCGCCCACCACGCCGACAGCCGTTGCTGCGGCCCGGCCGAAGCCGCCGCCGATGCTGTTGCCGAACACGCCGCCCACCACGGCGCCGGCGATCGCGCCCAGGCCCGAGTTGGTGCTGCCGGCATAGGCCTGCTGGTCCTGGCAGACCTGCTGAGGCACGCTGACCTGCTGGTAATCAGGCCGCACCGAGACCACGCGGCCCATGGGCTGCTCGCCGCCGGGCGCATAGGACTGTGCCCAGCCGGGCAGCGCGGCCGCCAGCGCCGCGGTGGCGGCCAGGGTGGACATCAGAAGTCGTGGCATGGGGTGCCTCCATCCAATCAATACAAGTAGACAGCTGGATAGTGTAGGCGTGCAGGTTAGCCGGGGCTTAAAACGCCGGTAAACCTCGGTAAATGCCAGTGTTTCTAGATTTTCCCGGTCCAGGCGGCCTCGTCGAAACCCACGGTCACGCTGCCGTCGGGCCACTCGACCACGGGGCGCTTGATGACGCTGGGCTGCTCCATCATCAGGCGGCTGGCGCTGGCGGCGTCCGTCACGGCCGCCTGGGCCTCGGGCGGCAGCTTGCGCCAGGTCGTGCCCTGGCGGTTGACCAGCTTCTCCCAGCCTGCCTGCGCGATCCACTGCGGCAGATGCGACTCAGGTACGCCGGCCTTCTTGAAGTCGTGGAACTCGTAGGCGCGCTCCTGGCCGTCCAGCCAGGTGCGGGCCTTCTTGACGGTGGTGCAGTTGGGGATGCCGTAGACGATCGGTGTGGAAGCCATAGAGATGCCGGAATTTGGAAAACGGAAAAGGCCGTTTGTAGCACCTGCCGCGCCGCCCGGGTTGGCGAGGCGGTAATCTGGCGGCCTAGATAGCTCCTTGGAGGGCTATTGTTTTGTATGATGAATAAACCAGAATCGCCATCCCCCGCCATGTCCCTCTCTTCGCTTTCCGGCAGCAGTCTGCACCACCAGGTCATGGACAGCCTGGGGCGGCTGATCGCCAGCCCCGCCTACGGCCCGGGCGCCACGCTGCCCAATGAGGAGGAGCTGTGCGAGCGCTTCGGCGTGAGTCGCACGGCGGTACGCGAGGCCATCAAGGCGCTCAGTGCCAAGGGCATGCTGGAGGCGCGCCCGCGCACCGGCACCCGCGTGCGGCCGCGTGAGCAGTGGAGCCTGTTCGACGCCGATGTGCTGGGCTGGCTGTGCAGCCAGGGCGTGGACCGCGACCTGGGCCGGCACCTGATGGTGATGCGCGGCATTCTCGAGCCGGCGGCCGCGTCGCTGGCGGCGCGCATGTGCAGCGAGGCGCAGCTGGCGGTGCTGCAGCAGGCGTTCAAGGCGATGGCGGATGCCTCGTGCATCGACGAGTGGGTGGTGGCCGACCTGGCCTTTCACCAGGCCATCCTGCATGCGACGGGCAATCCGCTATTGATCTCTCTGGGCGGTATCGTTGCGTCGGCGCTGGAGTCGCTGCTCACGGTGAACGCGCAGGAGGCGGGCAACTACAACGACGGTCTGCCCATGCATGGCAAGGTGCTGGCGGCCATCGAGCGGCGCAGCCCCGAGGACGCCGAACTGTGGATGCGGGCGCTGCTGGCGGACACGATCGCGCGCTGGGGTTCGCCGGGGTGATCTAGGGCCTGTTCACCTCAAACTGGGAGTGCGAAGGACGGATGCCGGGGTGCAGTGCAAGGCGCGGTGCCCAGCCAATAGCCGTAGCTATTGGTTGGGTGCTGCAACGCCGCAATGCGCCCGGCATTCGTCCTTCCCTTCGGGTTGCCCCGCCGTGGGGTGTCTGCTTTGTCGCTTGGTATCCCCAATAGCTGCGGCTATTGGGGATACCAAGCTTCGCGCATCCATCCCCACGGCGGGGCAACGCATCTCTCAGTTTTAGGCGAGCAGGCCCTAGGGTTTGCTCTGATTTAATCATCATACAAATTAAAAGATGATGGCGCCGTTCTGATCCACGTCGCCACCATCTCCATGTCCCATCCCCTGTTTGATCTTTCGGGCCGCACCGCGCTCATCACCGGCTCCACGCGCGGCATCGGCCTGGCACTGGCCCGCGGCCTGGCCGAATCGGGCGCCACGGTCATCGTCAACAGCCGCCAGCAGGCCGCCGTCGATGCGGCGGTGGCCGAATTGCAGGGCCTGGACCTGAAGGCGCAGGGTGCGGCGTTCGATGTGGCCGACCAGGCGGCGGTGGAGGCGGCCTTCGCCCGCTTCGACGCCGAGGGCCTGGCCATCGACATCGTGGTCAACAACGCCGGCATCCAGCACCGCCAGCCGCTGCTGGAGGTGTCGCTCGAGGACTGGCGCCGCGTCATCGACACCAACCTGACGGCCGCCTTCGTGGTGGGCCGCACGGCGGCGCGCCGCATGATCGAGCGCGGCACCGGCGGCAAGGTCATCAACATCGGCTCGCTGACCAGCGAGGCGGCGCGCGCCACCGTGGCGCCCTACACGGTGGCTAAGGGCGGCATCAAGATGCTGTCCAAGGCCATGGCGGCCGAGTGGGCGGCGCACGGCATCCAGGCCAACTCCATCGGCCCGGGCTACATCCTGACCGACATGAACGAGGCGCTGGTGAGCAACGCCGCCTTCGACGCCTGGGTCAAGGCCAGCAACCCGACCCAGCGCTGGGGCCGCCCGGACGAGCTGGTCGGCACGGCCATCTACCTCGCCTCCAGCGCCTCCAACTACGTCAACGGCCAGATCATCTATGTGGATGGCGGCTGGCTGGCCGTGCTCTGAGATCGCCATGGCTACGCTGATCACCGACGTCAAGGTCATCCTGACGGCGCCCGAGGGCATCAACCTCATCGTCGTCAAGGTCGAGACCAACCAGCCCGGCCTATACGGCCTGGGCTGCGCCACCTTCGCCTACCGCCACCTGGCGGTGAAGTGCCTGATCGAGGAATACCTGCGGCCGCTCTTGATCGGGCGCGACGCCGGCCAGATCGAGGAGCTGTGGCAGCTGATGCACCAGAACGCCTACTGGCGCAACGGCCCCATCGAGAACAACGCCATCTCGGGCGTGGACATGGCGCTGTGGGACATCCTGGGCAAGCAGGCTGGCATGCCGCTGTACCAGCTCTTCGGTGGCAAGGTGCGCGAGGGCGTGCCCATCTACCGCCATGCCGACGGGCGCGACCTGGCCGAGCTGTGCGACAACATCCAGAAGTACCGCGAGCAAGGCATCACCCACATCCGCTGCCAGAGCGGCGGCTATGGCGGCGGCGGCTTCGGCCCCGCGCCCGCCGGCGCGCCGCGCAACGCGCCCCCGGGCGTCTACCTCGATGCGCGCCGGTACATGTGCGAGACGCTGAAGCTGTTCGACGGCATCCGCAGCCGCATCGGCTTCGACGTGGAGCTGTGCCACGACGTGCACGAGCGCCTCAAGCCCGTGGACGCCATCCGCTTCGCGCAGGAGCTGGAGCCGTTCGAGCTGTTCTTCCTCGAGGATGCGATCGCGCTGGAGGAGGGCGCCTGGCTGCGCCAGCTGCGCGAGAAGACCTCGGTGCCGCTGGCGCAGGGCGAGCTGTTCAACCACCCCTTCGAGTGGCGCGGAATCATTGCCGAGCAGCTGATCGACTTCATCCGCGTGCACCTGAGCCAGATCGGCGGCATCACGCCGGCACGCAAGCTGCAGCTGTTTGCCGAACAGTACGGCGTGCGCACCGCGTGGCACGGCCCGGGCGACATGTCGCCGCTGGCGCATGCGGCCAACATCCACATCGACCTGGCGGCGCGCAACTTCGGCGTGCAGGAATGGTCGGGCACCGAGCCGCCGAACTTCGTGATCCAGGAGCTCAAGGGCCCGCGCGACGCGCTGCTCGCCGTCTTCCCCGGCCTGCCCGAGTTCCGCCAGGGCTTCGTCTACGCCAACGACAGGCCCGGCCTGGGCGTGGACATCGACGAACGCGAGGCCGCCAAGTACTCCTGCGACAGCGGCGTGACCACCTGGACCCAGACGCGCCTGGCCGACGGCACGCTGCAGACCCCCTGACTTTTCATCCATAACCAGACGGAGACATACCAATGACCCCTCGCTTCACCCTGCGCCGCGGCCTGCTGGCCGCGCTGGCGGCTTCGGCACTGTGCGCCGGCACGGCCTTCGCCGAGGTCAAGGCGCGCGTCGGCCACGCCATGCCCGAGACCCATCCCCAGGCCATCGCGATGAACAAGTTCGCCGAGCTGGCGTCCACCTACACCAAGGGCAACGTCAAGATCCAGGCTTACCACAGCGCCATGCTGGGCAGCGACGAGAAGCAGCTGCAGGCCGTGCAGGCCGGCACGCAGGACCTGTACGTGGGCACGCTGGCGCCGCTGTCCTCGCGGGTGAAGGAGGTGCAGGTCTGGGACCTGCCGTTCATGTTCCGTAACTCGCGCGAGGTCTACGCGGTGCTCGACGGCGCCTCGTCGAAGAAGATCTTCGAGAAGATCGCGCCGGCCGGCCTGGTGGGCCTGACCTGGACCGGCATGGGTTTCCGCAACCTGTCGAACAGCAAGCATCGCGTCACCAAGCCCGAGGACGTGGGCGGCCTCAAGGTGCGCGTGATGACCAACCCGGTGGCGCTCGACACCTGGAAGACCCTGGGCGCCAACGCCACGCCCATGGCCTTCGCCGAGGTGTTCCCGGCGCTGGAGATCAAGGCGCTGGACGGCCAGGAGAACCCGCTGCAGCACATGTGGGCGAACAAGATGCAGGAAGTGCAGAAGTTCATCACCGTCACCAACCACGTCTACACGCCGTCGGCGCTGGTGGCCTCGAAGAAGTTCTGGGATGGCCTCTCCGCCGCCGACAAGGCCGGCCTGCAGCGGGCCGCCACCGAGGCCGGCCTGCTGCAGCGCAAGCTGCTGGACGAGGGCGACAGCGAGGCCATCGAGAACTTCCGCAAGGCCGGCGTGACCGTCGACACCATGCCGCCGGCCGAGCTGGCGCGCATGCAGGACAAGGTCAAGCCGGTGCTGGCCAAGTTCGCGCCGCAGATCGGCGACGAGTTCGTCAAGGGCTTCTTCGCCGAGATCGAGCAGGCGCGCAAGGCCCAGTAATCAAAAGCGGCTGCAGCGCTTGCGGGGCAAGCGCGGGCAGCTATTCATAACGAAGCAAACAAGGCGGTGGCGCGGTGCAGTGGCCGGGCCGCCGGGAAAGGTGCTGCCATGGGCAAGGTGCTCAAGATGCTCGCCGACGGGCTCACGCGGGTGCTCGAAATCGTCATGGTGCTGTGCATGCTCGTCATGCTGGTCATGGTCTTCGGCAACGTGGTGCTGCGGCTGTTCTTCAACACGGGCATCGACCTGTCGGAGGAGCTGCCGCGCTTCGCCTTCGTGTGGATGACCTTCCTGGGCGCCATCGTCGGCATGCGCCGCCGCGCCCACCTGGGCGTGGACATCGTGGTGCAGCTGCTGCCCACGGCCGGGCGCCGCGTGTGCTGGGGCATCAGCCAGGCCATCATGCTGGTGTGCTGCATCTACATCGTCTATGGCACCTGGATGCAGCACGACATCATCGCCGGCAACGCTTCGCCGGTGGCCCAGCTCAGCATGCTGTGGGTGTATGGCGTGAGCTACCTCACCGGCGGCGCCATCGGTCTGATCTGCCTGTCCAACCTGGTGCGGCTGGCGCTGGGCCTGGTGCCCGACGACGAGCTGATCGACGTGCAGGAGGAGGGCATGGAAGAAGCCCGCGAAGCCGAGCACGAACTGCAGCAACAGACCTCGGCACAGACCGGGACGCAAGGAGGCCGCGCATGACCATCTTCATCTTCATCGCCTCGCTGCTCGGCCTGATGGCCCTGGGCATGCCCGTGGCCTTCGCGCTGATCGGCTGCGGCCTGGCGCTGATGTACTACATGGGCTTCACCGATCCGCAGATCGTGGTGCAGAACATGTGGGACGGCGCCAACAGCTTCCCGCTGCTGGCCGTGCCCTTCTTCATGCTGGCCGGCGAGTTCATGAATGCTGGCGGCATGACGCGGCGCATCATCCACATGGCCATGGCCTGGATCGGCCACATCCGCGGCGGCCTGGGTTACGTGGCCGTGGGCGCGGCGGTCATCATGGCCTCGCTGTCGGGCTCGGCCGTGGCCGACACCGCCGCGCTGGCCGCCGTGCTGGTGCCGCTGATGCGCAAGGCCGGCTACGACGTGAACCGCTCGTGCGGGCTGATCGCCTGCGGCGGCATCATCGCGCCGGTGATCCCGCCGTCCATCGCGATGATCCTGTACGGCGTGACCGGCGGCGTGTCCATCACCAAGCTGTTCATGGCCGGCATCGTGCCCGGCCTGCTGATGGGCCTGGCCATCCTGCTGGCCTGGCGCTGGTGCATAGGGCGCGACCCCATCGTCACCGAGCCCAAACGGTCGATGCCCGAGCGCATCGCCGCCACGCGCGCGTCGCTGTGGGCCATGGTGCTGCCGATCGTGATCGTCGGCGGCCTGAAGTTTGGCTGGTTCACGCCGACCGAGGCGGCGGTGATCGCGGCGGTGTATTCGCTGCTGGTGGGCCTCTTGGTGTACCGCGAGATCAAGCTGTCGCAGCTGTTCGGGCTGATCTACCGCGCGGCCGAGACCACGGCCATCATCATGTTCCTGGTGTCGGCGGCCGGCGTGTCGGCCTGGCTCATCACCACGGCCAACATCCCGCAGCAGCTGGCCGAGCTGGTCGAGCCGCTGATGGGCAACAAGATGCTGCTGACCTTTGCGCTGATGGTGCTGGTGCTGCTGGTGGGCACGGCGCTGGATTTCACGCCCACGGTGCTCATCATGACGCCGGTGCTGATGCCGGTGCTCAAGCAGGCCGGCATCGATCCGGTGTACTTCGGCGTGCTGTTCATCATGAACAACGCCATCGGCCTGGTCACGCCGCCGGTGGGCACGGTGCTCAACGTGGTCTGCGGGGTGGCCAAGATCCCGATGGGCGGCGCCATCCGCGGCGTCGTGCCCTTCATGGTGGCGCAGACCATCGTGATGTTCCTGCTGGTGGTGTTCCCGCAGATCGTCATGTGGCCGCTGCAGATGATGAGCCGCTGAGGCTATCAAAAACCATAGCTGCTGGCGCTTGATGCATGAGCGCCAGAGGCCGATTTGACTAAAAAACCAGGAGATGACCATGAACCACCGCCGCTTGCTCGCCGCCGCCGTGGCCGGCGCCACGCTGCTGCTCGCCGGCCTTGCGCCCGCCCAGGCGCAGGACGCCAAGCGCGCCCGGCTGGGCCATTCGTTCACCGACTCGCACCCGCGCGCCGTGGCGATGAAGCAGTTCGCCGCCGACGTGGCCCAGGCCACTGGCGGCAAGGTGGCCATCGACGTCTACGGCAGCGCCACGCTGGGCAGCGAGGACAAGATGCTGATCGCCGTGCAGAGCGGCACGCAGGACCTGTACATGGGCGCGCTGTCGCCGATCGCCGCGCGCAGGAAGGAATTGCAGATCTTCGACTTCCCCTTCCTCTTCGCCAGCGATGCCGAGGCCGCCCACGTGCTCGACGGCCCGGTGGGGCGCAGGATGCTCGACGGCCTGGCCGACATGAAGATGCAGGGCCTGGTATGGGCGGGCGGGGCCTTCCGCAACATGTCCAACAGCAAGCGGCCGCTGGCCTCGATGGCCGACATGAAGGGCCTGAAGGTGCGCGTGATGCAAAGCCCGATGGCTCTGGCCAGCTTCAATGCCATGGGCATGAACGCCGTGCCCATGGCGTTCTCCGAGGTCTACCCGGCGCTGGAGATCAAGGCGCTCGACGGCTACGAGCACCCGGTGGTCGACATGTACGCCAACAAGATGTACGAGGTGCAGAAGTACCTGACCATCACCAACCACGTCTACACGCCGGTGGCGCTGGTGGCGTCGCAAAAGTGGTGGGCCAGCCTCACGCCGGCGCAGCAGCAGGCGGTGCAGAAGGCCGCCGAGCAGGCGCGCGGCCTGCAGCGCCGCGAGGAGCTGCGCCAGGCCGGTGAGGTGGTGGCGCAGCTCAAGTCGCACGGCATGGTTGTCGGCGAGATGCCGCCGGCCGAGCTGGAGAAGATCCGCGCGGCCGTGCAGCCGGTGGTCGACAAGAACCAGGCCACGGTGGGCCCGGACTTCGCCAAGGCCTTCTACGGCGAACTGGCCAGCTACCGCGCCGCCAAGCGTTGATTTGAAGAATTTTGGGCCTCCAGCGCTTATGCAGTAAGCGCGAACAGCTCTCTTTTTTGAAGAACAGGACCTCCTCGATATGGAAGCGCTCGTCATCCACGCACCCGGCGATCTGCGGGTGGAATCCGTGCCCACGCCCGAGCCGGGCCCCGGGCAGCTGCTGGTGCGCGTGCGCTGCGGCGGCATCTGCGGCTCGGACCTGCACTACTACCAGCACGGCGGCTTCGGCACCGTGCGCATCCAGGAGCCGATGGTGCTGGGCCACGAGGTGGCCGGCGTGATCGAGGCCCTGGGCGCCGGCGCCAGCGGCTTCGCCGTGGGCCAGCGGCTCGCCGTCAGCCCCAGCCGGCCCTGCGGCCTGTGCCGCTTCTGCCAGCAGGGGCTGCAGAACCACTGCCTGGACATGCGCTACTACGGCAGCGCCATGCGCATGCCGCATGTGCAGGGCGCCTTTCGCCAGCAGATCGTGGTCGAGCCCCACCAGGCGCACCTGCTGGCCGACCACGTGAGCGACGCCGAGGGCGCGATGGCCGAGCCGCTGGCCGTGGCGCTGCACGGCGTGCAGCGCGCCGGCCCGCTGCTGGGCCGCAAGGTGCTGGTGACGGGCTGCGGCCCCATCGGCGCGCTGGCCATCATCGCGGCGCGCCGCGCCGGCGCCGCGCACATCGTGGCCACCGACATGAGCGCGCACCCGCTGTCCAAGGCGCTGCAGGTGGGGGCGGACGAGGTGGTGAACGTGGCCGAATCGCCCGACGGCCTGGCCCGCTTTGCCGCCGACAAGGGCCAGTTCGACGTGCTGCTGGAGGCCAGCGGCAACGAGCGCGCGCTGCGAGGCGCCTTCGACGTGCTGCGCCCGCGCGGCGTGATCGTGCAGCTGGGCCTCTCAGGCGGCGAGATGACGCTGCCGGTGAACATGCTGGTGTCCAAGGAGTTCGACTGGCGCGGCACCTTCCGCTTCCACGAGGAGTTCGCCACCGCGGTGGAGTTGCTGAACAAGCGCCTGGTGGACGTGAAGCCGCTGATCTCGGCCACGCTGTCGTACCGAGACCCGGCAAGGGCCTTTGCGCTGGCGGCGGATCGCACGCAGGCGATGAAGGTGTTGCTCAATTTTGAGTGAGGGCGTTGATGGCTTGTGGTCACTATGGGCTTCGTTCTGCTGGCGCAGGGCAGAGGCCGGGTCTCGCCCCGGCGGGCGAGGTACTTTCTTGTCGCGCGACAAGAAAGTACCCAAAGAAACGCGCCCTGCTGTCCGTGACCCCAGCGCCGCAGGCGCTGGGGCAACCTGCGATGCTCGGGCGCGGGGCCTGCTGCGGAACTCGACTGCGCGCGCCAAGGCGCGCTCCGCTCGGACAACCGCAGCAAGTCAGACCACGAAGCATGCGCGCTCCGACGCGCATGCGGCCCCGCGCCCTGTGCTTCTCGGCACGGACAGAAGGGAACCCAAGAGCAGCCACACGGGCCATCGCTGCGCTCGGCCTCGCCTTGTGGGGCCGAGCGCAGCGATGGCTCGGCTAGTCTCCCCACCCCTTCTGTATGTGCCTGTGGCGTGGCGTTTGCGGGGTGGCATGCGCGTCGGAGCGCGCATGCTTCGTTATCTGACTCGCCGCGGTTGTTTGAACGGAGCGCCTTTGGCGCGGAGAGAGTTCTGCGGCGCACCCCGCGAACGTCACGTCACAGGTTGCCCCAACGCAAGGCGTTGGGGTCGCAGACAGCAGGGGCGCTTTCTTTGCTTCCTTTCTTGCGCGGGCAAGAAAGGAAGTCGCCCGCCGGGGCGAGACCCGGCCTCGGAAAGCAAATGAGCAAACTATTCGTTGATGAAGCGCCATGGTTGAAACAATGCAAACACCGACCCTAACCCCAACCCTGATCGCCCTCGACTGGGGCACCACCTCCCTGCGCGCCTACGCCTACGCCCCGGGCGGCCAGGTGCTCGAACGCCGCCACTCGCCCCATGGCATCACCCAGCTGCCCGCGCCGGGCGAGGCCGGCTTTGCCCAGGCGCTGTCGGCGCTGGTGGGCGACTGGGTGGCCGCCAGCCCCGGCGCGCCGCTCGTGGCCTGCGGCATGGTCGGCAGCGCCCAGGGCTGGCGCGAGGCTGCCTATGTGCCCGTGCCCACGGGGCTGGGCCAGCTGGCCTCGCGCGCCACGGCCGTGCCGCTGGATGCGCTGGGCGGGCCTTTCGCCGGCAAGCGGCTGCACATCCTGCCCGGCCTGATCGAGCACGGCGAGCTGCCCAACGTGATGCGTGGCGAGGAGACGCAGATCTTCGGCGCGCTGCTGGAACAGGCGCCGGAGACCGGCCGGCCGCTGGTGATCGGCCTGCCCGGCACGCACAGCAAGTGGGCGCGCGTCGAGCAGGGCAGGGTGGTCCACTTCGACACCTTCATGACCGGCGAGGTCTATACCGCGCTGTGCAACCACACCATCCTAGGCCGCACCATGGAGCGCGGCGGCCCGCTGCAGCCCGCGGCCTT
The DNA here is from genome assembly GCF_054782535.1 of Comamonas humi. Classification (NCBI taxonomy): domain Bacteria; kingdom Pseudomonadati; phylum Pseudomonadota; class Betaproteobacteria; order Burkholderiales; family Comamonadaceae; genus Comamonas; species Comamonas humi. The sequence continues at coordinate 196,664 of NZ_BAAGSH010000008.1, forward strand.
CGAGCGCGGCCTGCGCGTCGCCGCCTCGCAGCTGGGCGTCCAGGGCGCGCTAGGCACCATCTTCAGCAGCCGCACGCTGGGGCTGACCGGGGCGCTCGCGCCCGCCGAGCAGCCCGACTACCTCTCGGGCCTGCTGATCGGCCACGAGGTGCAGGCGCTGGCGCGCCAGTGGGGCAGCGCGCCGCCCGATATCTGGCTGATCGGTGACGAGGCGCTGTGCGGCCGCTACCTGCAGGCGCTGCGCCTGCACGGCATCGCCGACGCGCGCTGGCTGCCCCAGGCCACCGAGACCGGGCTGTGGCACCTGGGGCAGGCCATCGCCGCAACCACCGCTTCCATTTGAGGACGAGCATGCATTCCTTCACCCCCACCCCAGACTTTTTGCGCGGCCTGGTCGCCATCCTGCGCGGGCTCACGCCGGACGAGAGCGTGGCCGTCGGCCAGGCGCTGTACGAGACCGGCTTTCGCCTGATCGAGGTGCCGATGAACTCGCCCGAGCCGCTGCAGAGCATCACCCGCCTGCGCGCGGCACTGCCGGCGGACTGCCGCATCGGCGCCGGCACGGTGCTGTCCACCGCGGTGGTGGACGCGGTGCGCGCCGCCGGCGGCGACCTCATCGTGATGCCGCATGCGGATGTGGCCGTCATCGCCCACGCCCGTGCGGCAGGCCTTCATTGCGTGCCCGGCGTGGCCACGCCCACCGAGGCCTTCGCGGCGCTGGCCGCGGGCGCCGCGGCGCTGAAGATGTTTCCGGCCGAGCAGCTCGGGCCGGCGGTGCTCAAGGCCTGGCGCGCCGTCATCCCGGCGGATATCGGCCTGCTGCCGGTGGGCGGCATCACGCCAGCCAACATGGCCGAGTACCTGCAGGCCGGCGCCTCGGGCTTCGGCCTGGGCTCGGCGCTGTTCAAGCCCGGCCAGGGCGTGGCGCAGATCCGCGAGCAGGCGCTGGCCTTCCAGCGGCGCTGGGCCGAACTGGCCGCCGGCCGCTGACCTTTCCCTTTCTTCTTCGCTGTCACCCATGAAAATCACCAAACTCACCACCTTCATCGTCCCGCCGCGCTGGTGCTTCCTCAAGATCGAGACCGACGAGGGCGTCGTCGGCTGGGGCGAGCCCGTGGTCGAGGGCCGGGCCCACACCGTGGCCGCAGCGGTCGACGAGCTGTCCGACTACCTGGTCGGGCGCGACCCGCGCCATGTGCAGGACCTGTGGAACGTGATGTACCGCTCGGGCTTCTACCGCGGCGGGCCGGTGATGATGAGCGCCATCGCCGGCGTGGACCAGGCGCTGTGGGACATCAAGGGCAAGGCGCTGGGCGTGCCGGTGCACGAACTGCTCGGCGGCCCGGTGCGCGACAGGATCCGCGTGTACTCGTGGATCGGCGGCGACCGCCCGGCCGACACCGCCGCCCAGGCCCAGGCCGCCGTGGCGCGCGGCTTCACCGCGGTCAAGATGAACGGCACCGAGGAGATGCAGTACATCGACAGCCATGCCAAGGTCGAGCAGGCCGTGGCCAACGTGGCCATGATCCGCGAGGCCGTGGGCAAGCACATCGGCATCGGCGTGGACTTCCACGGCCGCGTGCACAAGCCCATGGCCAAGGTGCTGATGCGCGAGCTGCGCGAGTTCGACCTGATGTTCATCGAGGAGCCGGTGCTCAGCGAGCACCTCGAGGTGATCCCCGAGCTGGCCGCCATCGGCGCCGCGCCCATCGCGCTGGGCGAGCGGCTGTACTCGCGCTGGGATTTCAAGCGCGTCTTCGCGCATGGCGGTGTGGACATCATCCAGCCCGACCCGTCGCACGCCGGCGGCATCACCGAGACCTGCAAGATCGCCGCCATGGCCGAGGCCCACGACGTGGCGGTGGCCCTGCACTGCCCGCTGGGGCCGATCGCGCTGGCGGCCAACCTGCAGATCGACGCGGTCTCGTACAACGCCTTCATCCAGGAGCAGAGCCTGGGCATCCACTACAACCAGAGCAACGACCTGCTCGACTACGTGCACAACCCCGAGGCCTTCGACTACCGCGACGGCTACGTCGCCATCCCCGGCGGGCCGGGGCTGGGCATCGAGGTCAACGAGGCCTACGTGGCCGAGCGCGCCAAGGAAGGCCACCGCTGGCGCAACCCGGTGTGGCGCCACGCCGACGGCAGCGTGGCCGAGTGGTGACTCCCAAAAAAAAAGAGCTGCTGGCGCTTGATATACAAGGGTTTCCAATACAAAGCCTATTGAAATCCTTTGGTAGAGAGCGCCAGCAGCTCTCATTTTTGTGGGGCAACAAGCCCGACTCGCGCGGGGGAAAGCGCGGCTCGGCCACAATACGGCCCCGTATGCACACCACATTCCCCACCCTGGATGCTTGGCTCGCGCACTGCGAAAGCCTGCATCCCCAGGCCATCGACATGGGCCTGGCCCGCGTGAGCGAAGTCGCGCGCCGCCTGCAACTGCGCTTCGACTGCCCCGTCATCACCGTGGCGGGCACCAACGGCAAGGGATCGACCTGCGCCATGCTGGAGGCGGTGGCGCTGTCGGCCGGCTACCGCACCGGCGTGTTCACCTCGCCGCACCTGGTGCATTTCGAGGAACGCTGCCGCCTGCGCGGCGAGATCGTCACCGCCGACGAGCTGCTGCCGCAGTTCGAGGAGGTGGAGGCAGCGCGGCTGGCGGCGCCCGAGGTGTCGCTGAGCTACTTCGAATTCACCACGCTGGCCATCCTGCGGCTGATGTCGCTGGCCAAGCTCGACGTCGCCATCCTCGAGGTGGGCCTGGGCGGGCGGCTCGACGCCACCAACATCATCGACGCCGACTGCGCCGTCATCACCAGCATCGACCTCGACCACACCGAGCTGCTCGGCCCCGACCGCGACAGCATCGGCCGCGAGAAGGCCGGCATCATGCGCCCCGGCCGCCCGGTGATCGTCAGCGACCCGGTGCCGCCGCAGAGCGTGATCGACCATGCCGCCGCCATCGGCGCCGACCTGTGGCGCTTCGGCCGCGACTTCAACTACGACGGCGACCAGCAGCAGTGGAGCTGGGCCGGGCGCGGCCGGCGCTACTCGGGCATGGCCTACCCGGCGCTGCGCGGCGCCAACCAGCTCGTCAACGCGGCCGGCGTGCTGGCGGCGCTCGAAGCGCTGCGCCAGCGCCTGCCCGTCACCGCGCAGGCCGTGCGCAACGGCCTGGCCATGGTCGAGCTGCCCGGGCGATTCCAGATCGTGCCGGGCGAGCCCACGCTGGTGCTCGACGTGGGCCACAACCCGCACGCCATCGCGGCGCTCACCGCCAACCTCGACGCCATGGGCTACCACCCGACCACGCACGCCGTGTTCGGCGCCATGCACGACAAGGACCTGACGCCGATGCTGCAGAAGATAGGCCCGGTCATCGACCGCTGGTACTTCACCGACCTGCCCACGCCGCGCGCCGAAAAGGCCGCCGTGCTGCAGCAGAAATGGAACGCGCTGCAGATGGCGGCTGGCGGGCACCGCAACGTCACCACCAGCACCCACGCCGATCCCATGCAGGCGCTGCAGGCCGCCCTGGAGGCGGCGGAGGGCGCTGATAGAATCGTGGTTTTTGGTTCGTTCTATACGGTGGGCGGGGTGCTGAAAGACGGAATTCCCCGCCTGAAAGCCAAGCATCTGAACGATTGACCCACTCCATGGCATTTTTCAAACTCCGGTGGCCCGGCAAGAAGCAGGAGCCCGAACGTGTCATCCGCGGCGCGCGCAACGCGTCGGTGGAAAGCGTCGAGGCCATGCGCCGCCGCGCGCGCCATCGCCTGATCGGCGCCACGCTGCTGGTGCTGGCCGCGATCCTGGGCTTTCCGCTGCTGTTCGACACCCAGCCGCGCCCGGTGGCGGTGAATGCGTCCATCGAGATCCCCGACAAGGAAAAAGTGGCGGCCCTGACGGTGCCGTCCGTGCCCGACCGCGGCGCGGCGCAAGCCGGCCGCCCCGCCAATCCCGCAGTGCAGGACAGCCTGGGCGCCGGCGAAGAGATCGTGCAGGAGCCGCGCTCCGGCGTGGATGCGCGCAGCGCCGCAGCGGCCGCTGCAGCTGGCGCTGCGGCCACCGCCGCCGCCCGCAGCCAGGCCGTGGCCAGCGCCCCCAAGCCCGAAGCCAAGCCTGAGCCCAAGCCCGAGGCGAAGCCGAAACCCGAGCCCAAGCCGGAGCCCAAACCCGAACACAAGCCCGAGGCCAAGCCGAAGCCGGAAGCCAAGCCCGAAGCGAAGCCCGAGCCGAAACCGGAAGCCAAACCCAAGCCCGAGCCCAAGCCGGAAAAGCCCAAGCGCGACAGCGACGACGCCGACCGCATCCGCGCGATGATGGAAGGGCGCACCGCCGCGGCAGCAGCGGCGGCTGCGCCCAAGCCCGAGGCGCCGGCGGCCAGCAGCAAGTACGTGGTGCAGGTGGGCGCGTTTGCCGATGCCGACAAGGCCGCCGAGGTGCGCGCCAAGCTGCAGATGGCCGGCGTGTCGGCCTTCACCCAGAACGTGAACGCGGCCAATGGCAAGAAGGTGGTGCGCGTGCGCGTGGGCCCCTTCGCCAGCAAGGAAGAGGCCGACAAGGCCGCGGCCCGGGTCAAGGCGCAGGGCCTGTCCGCATCGCTGGTGCCGATGTGATGCTGCCGGTGGCTGGCTGAGAAGCGTTCCAAGTGTCGGCATTGGACTGGTTTTTCGTCGTGGTGGCGGTGGGCTCCGTGGTCGTCGGGGCCTGGCGCGGCCTGGTGTTCGAGGTGCTGTCGCTGTGCAGCTGGATCGTCGCTTTCGTGGTGGCGCGCACTTGGGGCGCGGCGGTGGGGCACTGGCTGCCCATCACCGAGATGGATGAAGGCATACGCACCGGCGCCGGTTTCGTGCTGCTCTTCATCGCCGCCATGTTTGCCTGCAGCTTTGCCATCTGGCTGGTGGGCAAGCTGGTCAAGTCGGTGGGGCTGCGCCCGGCCGACCGCGCCATGGGGGCGCTGTTCGGGCTGGCGCGCGGCAGCTTGCTGCTGGTGCTGGTGGCCCTGATTTTTCTCTGGACGCCATTGCGGGATTCGGAACTCTGGAAGACTTCCACCGTGGCGCCCCATCTGGTGGCTGTGGTCTCGAAGCTGCAGCCCTGGCTGCCCCAGGAAATGGGGGAGCGTTGGTCTTCGTTGGTGAATCAGTCGCTAGAGACTGCTTCGCAGGTCGTGGGTGAACCCCGCTAAAAATCTGGAACGCAACTATGTGTGGAATTGTCGGAGTCGTCAGCAACGCCCCGGTCAACCAATTGATCTATGACGCGCTGCTGCTGCTGCAGCACCGAGGCCAGGATGCCGCCGGCATCGTGACGCAGCAGGAACGCAAGTTCTTCATGCACAAGGCCAAGGGCATGGTGAAGGACGTGTTCCGTACCCGCAACATGCGCGCGCTGCCGGGCAATGTGGGCCTGGGGCAGGTGCGCTACCCCACGGCGGGCAACGCCTACAGCGAAGAAGAGGCCCAGCCTTTCTACGTGAATGCGCCCTTCGGCATCGTGCTGGTGCACAACGGCAACCTCACCAACGCCGTGGAGCTGCGCAAGGAGCTGTTCTCCACCGACCACCGCCACACCAACACCGAGAGCGACTCGGAGGTGCTGCTCAACGTCTTCGCGCACGAGCTGGAGCGCGCCACCCGCGGCGTGCCGCTGCAGAAGGAAGACGTGTTCCGCGCGGTGCGCGCCGTGCACAAGCGCATCCAGGGCTCGTATGCAGTGATCGCGCTGATCGCCGGGCATGGCCTGGTGGCCTTCCGCGACCCGAACGGCATCCGCCCGCTGTGCATGGGCCGCGGCGCCGACGGCACCATCATGGTGGCCAGCGAATCGGTGGCGCTCGAAGGCACCTCGCAGGTGCTGGAGCGTGACATTGCGCCGGGCGAGGCGATGTACGTATCCGCCAGCGGCGAGATCACCTTCGAGCAGTGCGCTGAGAACCCGCAACTGCACCCCTGCATTTTCGAATTCGTCTACCTGGCACGGCCTGACTCGGTGCTCGACGGCATGTCGGTCTACCAGGCCCGCCTGAACCTGGGCGAGACGCTGGCCAAGCGCGTGATCTCCACCGTGCCGCCGAACCAGATCGATGCGGTGATCCCGATCCCCGAATCGAGCCGGCCCAGCGCCATGCAGCTGGCCTACCGCCTGGGCATCCCGTACCGCGAGGGCTTCGTCAAGAACCGCTACGTGGGCCGCACCTTCATCATGCCCGGCCAGGGTGTGCGCAAGAAATCGGTGCGCCAGAAGCTCAACGCCATCGCCAGCGAGTTCAAGGGCCGCAACGTGCTGCTGGTGGACGACTCCATCGTGCGCGGCACCACCAGCCGCGAGATCGTGCAGATGGCGCGCGACGCCGGCGCCAACAAGGTCTACCTGGCCAGCGCCGCGCCGCCGGTGCGCTATCCCAACGTCTATGGCATCGACATGCCCACGGCCAGCGAGCTGGTGGCCCATGGCCGCTCGCTGGAGGACATCCGCGCCTACATCGGCTGCGATGCGCTGATCTACCAGGACGTGGACGCGATGAAGTCGGCCGTGGGCCGCCTCAATGCCGGCGTGAGCGGCTTCGAGGCCTCGTGCTTCGACGGCGTGTACGTCACCGGCAACATCACGGCCGACGGCATCTCGCGCCTCAACGAAGGGCGCACTCAGGCGGAAGAGGACGATGCCGACACCTCGCGCCTGGCGCTGCCGAACGCCGATCTGGCCTGATCCCCGTATTTTTGCGAGCGACGACAAGCATGACTGACAAATCCCTGCCCCCCGGCCTGCGGCCCGAGACGCTGGCCATCCGCGCGGCCATCCCGCCCAGCCAGTACGGCGAGAACTCCGAAACGCTGTACCTCACCACCGGCTTCGTGCAGCCCGATGCCGCCACGTCGGCCGAGCGCTTCGCCAGCGGCGAGGGCTATACCTACGCGCGCACGTCCAACCCCACGGTCACCAGTTTTGAACAGCGCCTGGCGGCGCTCGAAGGGGCCGAGGCCGCCATCGGCGCGGCCAGCGGCATGGGCGCCATCCTGATGATGATCATGGGTCTGCTGAAGGCGGGCGACCATGTCATCCTGTCACGCTCCATGTTCGGCTCCACGCTCAACCTGTTCGCCAAGGAGTTTGGCAAGTTCGGCGTGGAAACCACCTTCTGCTCGCAGACCGATGTGGATGAATGGCGCGCCGCCGTGCGCCCGAACACGAAGCTGCTGTTCGCCGAGACGCCGACCAACCCGCTCACCGAGGTCTGCGACATCGCCGCGCTGGCCGACATCGCCCACCAGGCCGGTGCGCTGCTGGCCGTTGACAACGCCTTCGCCACGCCCATCCTGCAAAAGCCGCTGAGCCTGGGCGCCGACATCGTCATGCACTCGGGCACCAAGTACCTGGACGGCCAGGGCCGCGTGATGGCCGGCGCGCTGTGCGCCAGCAAGCAGCTCGTGACCGAGAAGTTCGCGCCCGTGGTGCGCACCGCCGGCATGGTGCTGTCGCCTTTCAACGCCTGGGTGGTGCTCAAGGGCATGGAAACCCTGGCCGTGCGCGTCAAGGCACATTGCGAAAACACGCTGGCCATCGCCCGCTGGCTGGAGGCGCAGCCCCAGGTCGCCCGCGTGCTCTATCCGGGCCTGCCTTCGCACCCGCAGCACGAGCTGGCGATGCGCCAGCAGAACGGCCTGGGCGGCGGCGTGCTGTCGTTCGAGCTGGCGGGCGACACGCCCGAGGAAGCCCGGGCCAAGGCCTTCCATGTGCTCGACAGCTGCCGGCTGCTCTCGCTGGCCACGAACCTGGGCGACACCAAGACCATCATCAGCCACCCGGCCACCACCTCGCACGGCCGCCTGACCGAGGCGCAGCGCCAGGCCGCCGGCATCAGCCAAGGCGTCATCCGGCTCGCCGTGGGCCTGGAGCACGTGGAAGACATCCAAGACGATTTGTTGCGCGGCCTGTCCAGCCTGAATAAATAGAAATGACCCAAGTACGCACCCGTTTCGCCCCGTCCCCCACGGGCTTCATCCACCTGGGCAACATCCGCTCGGCGCTGTACCCCTGGGCGTTTGCACGTGCCAACCAGGGCGTGTTCATCCTGCGCATCGAGGACACCGACGTGGAGCGCTCCACGCAGGCCTCGGTCGATGTGATCCTCGAAGGCATGGCCTGGCTGCAGCTGGGCCACGACGAGGGCCCGTTCTACCAGATGCAGCGCATGGAGCGCTACAAGCAGGTGCTGGCCACGCTGCTCGACAAGGGCGATGTCTATCCCTGCTATATGAGCATGGAGGAGCTGGACGCGCTGCGCGAAAAGCAGATGGCCAACAAGGAAAAGCCGCGCTACGACGGCACCTGGCGCCCCGAGCTCGGCAAGGTGCTGCCGCCCGTGCCCGAAGGCGTCAAGCCCGTGCTGCGATTCAAGACGCCGCAGACCGGCGTGGTCGGCTGGGACGATAAGTGCAAGGGCCGCATCGAGTTCCAGAACTCCGAGCTCGACGATCTGGTGATCGCCCGCCCCGACGGCACGCCCACCTACAACTTCTGCGTCTGCGTGGACGATATGGACATGGCCATCACCCATGTCATCCGGGGCGACGACCACGTCAACAACACGCCGCGCCAGATCCACATCTTCGAGGCGCTGGGTGCGCACGTGCCGACCTTCGCCCACCTGCCCACCGTGCTCAACGAGCAGGGCGAGAAGATGAGCAAGCGCAACGGCGCCAAGCCCGTCACGCAGTATCGCGACGAAGGCTACCTGCCCGATGCCATGGTCAACTACCTGGCCCGTCTGGGCTGGAGCCACGGCGACGACGAGATCTTCAGCCGCCAGCAGTTCCTGGAGTGGTTCGACCTCGACCACCTGGGCCGCAGCGCTGGCCAGTTCGACGAGGCCAAGCTGCGCTGGGTCAACGCCCAGCACATCAAGTCCACGCCGGACGATGCGCTGGCCGCCATGCTGGTGCCCTTTGTGCAGAAGCTGGGCGTCGACGGCAAGGACCTGGCCGACGGCCGCCTGCCGCGCATCTGCGGCTTGTTCAAGGACCGCTGTGACACGCTGGTGGACCTGGCGCAATGGGCGCGCATGTTTTACCAGGACGTCCAGCCTTCGGCCGAAGACCTGGCGCAGCACGTCACGCCCGCGATCACGCCGGCCATCGACAGCCTGCTGCAGGCCCTGGAGCAGGGCGACTGGAGCAAGGAATCGATCGCCGCTGCCTTCAAGCAGGTGCTCAAGGACCATGGCATCAAGATGCCCCAACTAGCCATGCCGGTGCGGGTGCTGACGGCGGGTACGCCCCATACGCCATCGGTCGATGCCATGCTCGCATTGCTCGGTCGTGAAAAAATTATCGAAAGACTTCAAAAGCGCTGAAATTCATCCTATAATTGCAGTCTTTCGGGAGTCGGATGAAATGCTCAAACGGCTCAAGAAATTTGGGGGTATAGCTCAGCTGGGAGAGCGCTTGCATGGCATGCAAGAGGTCATCGGTTCGATCCCGTTTACCTCCACCAAGTTTTAGGTTACGACCCTATCGTCTAGAGGCCTAGGACATCACCCTTTCACGGTGAGTACCGGGGTTCGAATCCCCGTAGGGTCGCCAAGTTTGCAGCACTTGGCTCGCAAGAGCGCAAAAGCTGTCTGCCAGGAGTGGTAGTTCAGTTGGTTAGAATACCGGCCTGTCACGCCGGGGGTCGCGGGTTCGAGTCCCGTCCACTCCGCCACAGATTCCCTTGGGGGTATAGCTCAGCTGGGAGAGCGCTTGCATGGCATGCAAGAGGTCATCGGTTCGATCCCGTTTACCTCCACCAAGATACAGAACGCAAGTTCTAGGAATTGACCCTATCGTCTAGAGGCCTAGGACATCACCCTTTCACGGTGAGTACCGGGGTTCGAATCCCCGTAGGGTCGCCAAGTCCACAGCGCTTGGCCCGCAAGGGCGCAAAAGCTGTCTGCCAGGAGTGGTAGTTCAGTTGGTTAGAATACCGGCCTGTCACGCCGGGGGTCGCGGGTTCGAGTCCCGTCCACTCCGCCAGATTTCATCGTCGGCAGCCCGCCTGCCGCACAGCCAGTCCTGGTTACGACCCTATCGTCTAGAGGCCTAGGACATCACCCTTTCACGGTGAGTACCGGGGTTCGAATCCCCGTAGGGTCGCCAAGTTTGCAGCACTTGGCTCGCAAGAGCGCAAAAGCTGTCTGCCAGGAGTGGTAGTTCAGTTGGTTAGAATACCGGCCTGTCACGCCGGGGGTCGCGGGTTCGAGTCCCGTCCACTCCGCCATATCGCTAAAAGCCGCTTTGCCAGTGCAAAGCGGCTTTTTCTTTATGCTGGCCCTGTCGGGAACGCGTGCAGCCGCTGCGCCATCCAATGACGGAAGCGCTGGGGCGAGGTCGCCCGCCTGCAATGGCATTCCCGCGCATCCGACAGGAGGTGTCCCATGGCCATGCTCTCCACCCGGCTCCTGCGCCGCGAGCAGATTGCGGAAGGCACGATGGCCTTCCATTTCGAAAAGCCCGCCGGCTTCGGGTTCGTGCCCGGGCAGGCGATGGACCTGGTGCTGCGCCAGCCCGCATCCGCGGCCGATCCGCGCGACGGGGTCCATGCGTTCTCCATCGTCAGCGCACCGCACGAGAACGACCTGACCATCGCCACCCGCATGCGCGATACGCCGTTCAAGAACGCCCTGGGCCGGTTGCCCATAGGCTCTGCCATCCAGATCGACGGCCCCTTCGGCGAGCTGTGCCTGCGGGGCGGCCCCGAGCATGCCGCTGTATGCATTGCCGGAGGCATAGGCATCACCCCCTTCATGAGCATGCTGCGCCATGCGGCGCACGAGCAGTCGCCGCAGCCATTGCGACTGGTTTATGCGAACCACCGGCCCGAGGAGGCGGCCTTCCTCGGTGAACTCAAGCGCATGGAGGTGAAGAACCCGCAGTTCGGCCTGCTCGCTACCATGACACGGCTGGCGCACGCCGGCCTGCCCTGGAGTGGCCACACCGGTGCGGTCGACCGCGAACTGCTCGCGGCGGTGGCCAAGCCGCTGCCCGCACCCATCTTCTATGTGGCCGGGCCGCCGGCCATGGTCGAGTCCATGCAGCAGGTGCTGGCCGACGCGGGCGTGCCGCCGGAGGCCGTGTGTAGCGAAGGATTCGATGGCTATTGAGCCTGCCGTGAGGGAGACCGACATGCAGAACCTGCACACCGGAACCAGAACCAGAACCAGAGCCAGGACCGGCACCGCCGACGCCCTGAGCGATGCGGAACTGGCGCAGCGCGCCGCCGAGGGCGACGAGGGTGCATTCGAGGCCATCATGCGCCGCCACAACCGGCTGCTGTTCCGCACGGCGAGCAGCATCCTCAAGCGCGACGCCGAGGCCGAGGAGGTGCTGCAGGAGGCCTACCTGCGCGCTTGGCGAGGGCTAGATGGCTTTCGGGCCGAGGCCCGGCTGTCCACCTGGCTGGTGCGTATCGTGATGAATGAGGCCTTGGCGAGAGTGCGCCGGCCCCGCGCGCAGGTCGTGCCGTTGGATGCTGCGATGGACGCCATGGTGGTGGAGGGTGACGAGCTGTGGCATGCCGATGCCGATCTGCAGCCCGACCGCATGGCCATGCGCGGCGAGATCCGCCGGTTGATGGAGGCGCGCATCGACATGCTGCCGGACGTGTTCCGCAGCGTCTTCATCCTGCGCGGCATCGAGGAGATGAGCGTGGAGGAGGTGGCGCAGGCGCTGCACATTCCCGAGGCCACGGTGCGCACGCGCTTCTTCCGCGCCCGCAGCCTGCTGCGCGAGCAGCTGTCATGCGAGATCGACATGGCGCTCGCCGATGCGTTCTCGTTTGATGGCGCACGCTGCGACCGCATCGTCGCGGGCGTGCTGGCCCGGCTGGCGCGCTAAGCCGGAAACCAGGAACGCCCGAACGAGCGCCTCCATCCAATGGGCAGAGTGGCTGGTTCTGCATGCCGAGGGTTCGGCACCGCGGCCGCTCCCATCCCGATGGAGGTTCCCCATGTCCTTTCTCCTGATGCCGCATCCCGTGGCGGCCCGCCGCCTGTTTCTGGGACAGTCCGGCCTGGCCCTGTCCGGCGCCGCGGTGGCCTTGCTCGCCGGCCGAGACGTGCTGGCCGCGCAGGCCGGCGCTGGAGCGCAGGACGCCCAGATCCTGAACACCGCGCTGGGTGCCGAGCTGGAGGCCATTGCGGCCTACCAGCTGGGCGCCGAGAGCGGGCTGCTGCAAAAGCCGGTGAAAGAGTTGGCACTCACCTTCCAGAGCCACCACAAGGCGCACGCCGACGTGCTGGCCAAGACCGTGGAAAAACTGGGCGGCAAGCCCGTGGCCGCCAAGGCCCGCTACAGCTTTCCGGTGGACCAGCTGAAGTCGCAGGCCGATGTGCTGCGGTTCGCAGCTGGGCTGGAGCAGGGCGCGGTCAGCGCCTACCTGGGGGCGGTGCCGCTGTTCGACAACCGCGAGCTGTCCAAGGCCGCGGCCAGCATCCTGGGCGACGAGGCCATGCATTGGGCCGTGCTGCGGCAGGCGCTGGGCGATGTGCCGGTGCCGGCGGCCTTCGTGTCATGAGCGCCGTGCGACCGGGGCTGGCCTGGCTGCTTGCTGGCCTGGCGGCCGGTGCGGCGCAGGCCGCCCCGGAGGGCGATGCCGCCCTGGGCCGGCAGGTCTATGCACGCTGCCTGGCCTGCCACGCGCTGGCCTACGACCGGGTGGGGCCGCGCCACTGCGGCTTGCTGGGGCGCAAGGCGGGCAGCGTGCCCGGCTTTGCTTACTCGCCGGCCATGAAAGGGTCGGGCATCACCTGGGACGAGGCCACGCTGAACCGCTTCCTGGCCCAGCCCCTGCAGGCCGTGCCGGGCACGACGATGACCTACGCCGGCGTGCCCGACGCCAAGGAGCGCGCCGACCTGATCGCCTACCTGCGCGCGGTGAACGGCACGCCGGAGTGCCCGCCGCCCGCGCGCTGAAAGTGGGCGCTTATTTCGGCGCCAGGCGCACCGCGCCGTCCAGGCGGATCACCTCGCCGTTGAGCATGTCGTTCTCGACGATGTGCTTGACCAGCTTGGCGTAGTCCTGCGGCGTGCCGAGGCGGCTGGGGAAGGGGATGCCGGCGGCCAGTGCGTCCTGCACCGCCTGCGGCATGCCGAAGACCATGGGCGTGCCGAAGATGCCGGGCGCGATGGTCATGTTGCGGATGCCGCTGCGCGCCAGGTCGCGGGCAATGGGCAGGGTCATGCCGACCACGCCGCCCTTGGAGGCGGAATACGCGGCCTGGCCGATCTGGCCGTCGTAGGCGGCCACGCTGGCGGTGGAGATCAGCACGCCGCGCTCGCCGGTGGGCTCGGGTGCGTTGCCGGCCATGGCGGCGGCGCACAGGCGGATCATGTTGAAGCTGCCCACCAGGTTGACGGTGATGGTCTTGGTGAACAGGTCTAGCGCGTGCGCGCCGTTCTTGCCCACGGTCTTTTCGGCCGGGGCGATGCCGGCGCAGTTCACCAGGCCGAACAGCGGACCCAGCTCCAGCGCCTGGCGCACCACGGCCTCGCCGTCCTCGGCCTTGCTGACGTCGCAGCGTACGAAGGCCGCCTGGCCAGCGCCGCCCAGCTCGGCCGCCAGCGCTTCGCCCTTGTCGGCCTGCAGGTCGGCGATCACCACCTTGGCGCCTTCGGCGCTCAGCATGCGGGCCGTGCCTTCACCCAGGCCCGAGGCGCCTCCGGTGACGACGAATACTTTTCCTGCGATCTGCATGGAGATGTCCCCTTGTGTTGACGTGAACGTAAACCGACATCTTAATCGCAGGGCCTCTCGCAGGAGGTTGCAAAAAGTGCCCCCACGCTTGCTCACTACGTGTAGCCGCTGCCCCCCCAAGGGGGCCGTTTTTTGCCTAGGGGCGGCCCGGCGACAAAAAAGCCCGCGAACGGGCTTTTGTGCATGGGTGTGAGGCGCAGCTTACTGGAAGCCGGCGCGGTCCAGCATCTGCTGCACCTTGCCCATGTTGGCGCCCACGGCGCTGATCGGGATGGTTTCGCTCTTGAAGGGCTTGCCCAGCGTCATGGCCTTCAGTGCCGGGTTGTCGGTCTGCACGCCCTTGGCGACGGGCCACTCGTTGTTGCCGTTGGCAAAGTAGTTCTGCGCCTGGGCGCTGGCCAGGTATTCGAGGAACTTGACTGCGTTCTCGGGGTGCTTGGCGTACTTCGCCACGGCGCCGCCGGCGATGTTCAGGTGCGTGCCCCAGCTGTTCTGGTTGGGGAAGACCACGCCCACCTTGTTGGCGGCCGCCACGTCCTCGGGGTTGGACGAACGCAGCATGCGCGCGAAGTAGTAGCTGTTGGTGACGGCGATGTCGCACTCGCCCGCCGCCACGGCCTTGATCTGGTCGGTGTCGCCGCCCTTGGGCGCGCGGGCCAGGTTGTTCTTCACGCCCTGGATCCATTCCTGGGCCTTGGCCTCGCCCATGTGCTCGGTGATGGCGCCGAACAGGCTCAGGTTGTAGGGGTGCGAGCCCGAGCGGATGCAGATCTTGCCCTTGTTCTTGGGGTCGGCCAGCTGCTCGTAGTTCTCCACGTCTTCCTTCTTCATGCGCACCTTGCTGTAGGCGATGATGCGCGCGCGGGTCGAGAAGCCGAACCACGAGATGCCGCCATCGGCCGCGGGCTGGCTGCGCAGGTTGGCGGGGATGGCTTCTTCCAGCGCCTGCGAGCGGATGGGCTTGAACAGGTCGTCCTTCTCGCCGCGGTACAGGCGCGCGGCGTCCACCATCAGGATCACGTCGGCCGGCGAGGCCGAGCCCTCGGCCTTCAGGCGGGCGACGATGCCGGCGTCGTCCGAATCCACGCGGTTGATCTTGATGCCGGTGGCCTTGGTGAAGTTGTTGTACAGGTCCTCGTCGGTCGAGTAGTGGCGCGCCGAATAGAGATTGAGAACGGCTTCTTCGGCATGGGCCGCGGCAGCGGAGAACACGGCGCAGGCCAGCGCGATGGCTTTGAGCGAGGAGGTCATGTACGGATGGGTAGCTGAGGGTTGGTGTGGGCGAGATGATAACTTAAGCGAGAATCATTCTTATTGCAGGAATGACCTTAGGGCCTGTTCACCTAAAACTGGGAGTGCGAAGGATGAATGCCGGGATGCAGTGCTAGACGCAGTGCCCAGCCAATAGCCGCAGCTATTGGTTGGGTGCTGCAACACCGCAATGCGCCCGGCATTCGTCCTTCCCTTCGGGTTGCCCCGCCGTGGGGCGCCTGCTTTGTCGCTCGGCATCCCCAATAGCTGCGGCTATTGGGAATACCAAGCTTCGCGCATCCATCCCCACGGCGGGGCAACGCATCTCCCAGTTTTAGGTGAACAGGCCCTAAGCCTGCATCCGCGCCGCCTCGGCCATGCGCACTAGTACCAGCAGCGCGCGGTTGGCCGGCGTGGCCACGTCCAGCGCGGCGCCGCGGCGCACCACGTAGCCGTTCAGGTGCTCGATCTCGGTGGGCTTGGCCAGGGCCAGGTCCTGCGCGGTGGACGAGCGCTGGCCGGGCATGGTCTCGGCGATGGCGCGCACGGCGGCGTGGATGTCGCCGGGCAGCTGCACGCCGTCTGCGCGCGCCACGGCCAGGCATTCGGCCACCAGGTCGGCGATCACCTCGGTGCAGCCGGGCTGCTGCACCAGCCAGCCGTAGGGCTGCTGCACCAGGGCCGAGAGCGCGTTGTAGGCGCAGTTGATGACCAGCTTGGCCCACAGCTCGCCGCGCACCTCGCCCGACACCCGCGTCGGGATGCCGGCCTCGCCCAGCTCGCGCGCGGCGCGCTCGCTGGCAGGCGACGGGGCGATCACCAGCTCGCCGCGGCCGAAGTGCCGTACATGGCCGGGCCCGGCCATGGCGGTGGCCACGTAGACCACGGCGGCGGCCACCGGCTGCGCGGGGCCGAGCACCGCGCGCACGCGCTCGTCGTTGTCCACGCCGTTCTGCAGTGTCAGCACCAGCGCGCCGGGCGCCAGGTGCGGCTGCAGCTGCCGCGCGGCGTCTTCGGTGGCGGTGGATTTCACGCACAGCAGCACCAGCTCGGCGCCTTGCGCGGCGCTGGCCTCGGTGCTGGCGGCCAGCGGCACGTAGCTGTCCTCGGTGGCGGTCTGCAGGCGCAGGCCGTGCTCGGCGATGGCCTGCACATGGGCCGGCCGGGCGATCAGCGTGACCGCGTGGCCGGCGCGCGCGAGCAGGGCGCCGAAGTAGCAGCCCACGGCGCCCGCGCCCATGACGGCGACGCGCAGTCGTGCGGCGGCTGCGGTCATGGCTGGGCGGGACGGATCGCGCTCTTGGGGCGGAAGGCTTTGCACACCTCGGGGCGGCTTTCGAGGTAGGGGCCGCCGATCAGGTCGATGCAGTAGGGCACGGCCGCAAAGATGCCGGGCACGAGCTGCTGGCCTTGTTCGTCCTTCAGGCCTTCCAAGGTCTCGGCGATGGCCTTGGGCTGGCCGGGCAGGTTGATGATCAGGCAGTTGCCGCGGATCACCGCGACCTGGCGCGACAGGATGGCCGTGGGCACGAAGCGCAGGCTGATCTGGCGCATCTGCTCGCCAAAGCCCGGCATCTCCTTGTCGGCCACGGCCAGCGTGGCCTCGGGCGTCACGTCGCGCTTGGCGGGGCCGGTGCCGCCGGTGGTCAGCACCAGGTGGCAGCCGGCGTCCACCAGCTCGATGAGCGTGCGGCTGATGAGCGCCTGCTCGTCGGCGATCAGGCGCGGCTCGAAGGCGATCGGGTTGTGCAGCGCGCGCCCCAGCCAGTCCTGCAGCGCGGGCAGGCCCTGGTCCTGGTAGACGCCGCTGCTGGCGCGGTCGCTGACCGAGACGATGCCGATCTTGATGTTCTCAAAATTCATAGCTGTTGGCGCTTGCGTAGCAAGGGTTGGAGGCTGATTTTTCTCAAATTTCGTCGTCGGCATCGTCGCCGGCCGGCGCGGCGCCGGGCTTGGCGTGGGCGGCATCGAGCCGCTCGCGCACCAGCTGGAACAGCTCGCGGTAGGCGCGGCCCTTGCGCGGTGCCAGCCCCTGGGACTCGGCGGCGTTGTCGGCCGGCGGCGCATCCTTGCGGGCCTGGCGCACCAGGGCGCGCAGCTGCTGGATGTCGGTCTGCGGGAACTCGTTGATCCACAGCGACACGGCCTCGTCGCCCACGATCATGCGGTCGCGCCACTGCTCGGCCATGTGCAGCAGCACCTTCTCGGCGGCCGAGCCGTCGCGCTGCTCGTCCAGCGCGGCCTGGATGGCCTCGACCTGGGCGTCCTCGAGCTTGCGCATCAGCTTGCCGATGAACTGCATCTGGCGGCGCTTGCCCTCGAAGTTGGTGATGCGCTTGGCCTCGGCCAGCGCGTCCTGCAGCTTGTCGGGCAGCTGCAGGCGGTTGAACAGGTCGGCGCGCAGCGTCAGCAGGTCCTTGCCGAGGTCTTGCAATGCATCCATCTCGCGTTTGAGATCGGTCTTGCTCGACTCGGTCGTGCCTTTGAGCTCGGCTTTCAGCTCCAGGTCCAGTTCGCTGCCTTCGGCAACGAAGTGGCCTTTGACGAAATAGCCTTTTTTGGGTTTTCTTGACATGGGAGAGGGGAAAAAATCAAAAGGCAGTCGCTCCAAGAGCGCCGCCGCAGTTCAGTATCATAGCGGCCAGTATGACCAAGACCCGAACCCGCACCCCGCGCACGGCTGCCCAGCCGGCGCAAACCGGCTTCAGCTACAGCCGCGAATTCTTTCAAGACCTGGTGGAACAGGCGCTGGCCCATGCCAAGCATCTGGGCGCCAGCGACGCGGGAGCCGATGCCTCGGAGGGCGCGGGCCTGTCGGTCAGCGTGCGCAAGGGCGAGCTGGAGACCGTGGAGCGCAACCGCGACAAGTCGCTGGGCGTGACGGTCTACCTCGGCCAGCGCCGCGGCAATGCCAGCACCTCCGATTTCTCGACCGAAGCCGTCAAGCGCACGGTGCAGGCGGCCTACGACATCGCCCGCTTCACCGCCGAAGACCCGATGGCCGGCCTGCCCGACGCGGGCGACATCGTGGCCGCCGGCGAGCAGCGCGACCTGGACCTGTTCCACCCCTGGGCCATCGACAGCGAGGCCGCGGCCCAGCTGGCGCTGGAGTGCGAGGCCGCGGCGTTCTCGACCGATGCGCGCATCACCAACAGCGAGGGCGCGGGCGTGTCGGCGCAGCAAAGCCATTTCTACAGCGCGCACACGCGGGGCTTCGCGGGCGGCTATGCCAGCTCGCGGCACAGCGTGTCGGTGGCGCCCATCGCTGGCACTGGCGCCGACATGCAGCGCGATGCCTGGTACACCTCCATGCGCAACGCCAAGGACCTGGCGCCGCCGCAAGTCGTGGGCCGCTATGCCGCCGAGCGTGCGCTCAGCCGCCTGAATGCGCGCAAGATCCCGACCACCGAATGCCCGGTGCTGTTCGAGGCGCCGGTGGCCGCGGGCCTGATCGGCAGCTTCGTGCAGGCCATCAGCGGCGGCGCGCTGTACCGCCACAGCTCGTTCCTGATGAACTCGCTGGGCAAGCGCGTGTTTCCCAAGCACATCCACCTGCTCGAAGACCCGTTCGTCATCGGCGGCAAGGGCAGTGCGCCGTATGACGACGAAGGCGTGCGCGTGCAGCCGCGCAGCGTGGTCGAGGACGGCCGGGTGCAGGGCTATTTCCTGTCGACCTACTCGGCGCGCAAGCTGGGCATGAAGACCACCGGCAACGCCGGCGGCGCGCACAACCTGGTCTTCAACTCCAGCAAGACGCGGCCCGGCGACGACTTGGCCGCGATGCTGCGCAAGCTGGACACGGGCCTGTTCGTGATCGAGCTGATGGGCCAGGGCGTGAACCCGGTGACCGGCGACTACTCGCGCGGCGCCAGCGGCTTCTGGGTCGAGAAGGGGCAGATCGCCTTCCCGGTGCAGGAGATCACCATCGCCGGCAACCTCAAGGACATGTTCAAGGGCATCGAGGCCGTGGGCTCCGACGTGTACGACGCGGGCTCGCGCGCCGTGGGCTCCATCCTGGTCAACCGCATGAAGGTTGCGGGCAGCTGAAAAACCATAGCTGTTTGCGCTTGGTATGCAAGGGTTTCAAATAGAAATGCATTTGAAATGCTTGTGCAGAAAGCGCTAGCAGCTATCAATTTGACAGGGTTCATCCATGTTCACCGGCATCATCCAGGCCGTGGCGCGCATCGCCGCGGTGCGCGACACCCAGGGCCTGCGCACCTTCGAGGTCGAGTTTCCCGAGGGCTTCTGCCAGGACCTGGCGATTGGCGCGAGCGTCTCGCATGACGGTGTCTGCCTCACGGTCACCGAGCTGATCGACGCCCGCCACGCCAGCTTCGACGTGATGCAGCAGAGCCTGAACATCACCACGCTGGGCGGCCTGCAGGTGGGCTCGCCGGTCAACGTCGAGCGCGCGGCCAAGGACGGCGCCGAGATCGGCGGCCACCCGCTTTCGGGCCATGTGGACTTCACCGGCACGCTGGCTCAGGTGCGCGAGTTCGACAACAACTACGTGATGCGCGTGTCGGTGCCCGAGCCCTTCCGCCGCTACGTGTTCGCCAAGGGCTACATCGCCATCAACGGCGCCAGCCTGACGGTGGCCGAGGTCAATCGCCGCGAGGGCTGGTTCGAGGTCTGGCTCATCCCCGAGACCCGGCGCATGACGGTGTTCGAATCCAAGCGCGTGGGCGACGGGCTGAACATCGAGATCGAGCGCGGCACCCAGGTGGTGGTGGACACGGTGCGCGAGGCCGTCGACGAGAGCCTGGGCGCGCTCAAGCCGGTGCTCGAGGCGCTGCTGCGCGAGAAGGGCCTGTCGCTGGACGAGCTGGTCACGCCGCCCCAGCTGCCGCGCAGCTGATGTCCCCCAGGCTCTTGCGCCGAGCGCGGAGCCTCCCACAATAGCCGGCAATCGCCAGCCGGAGACACCGTGGGAATACTGCACAACTGTTTGTCCATCGCCGACCTGGAGCGCGCCGCACGCCGCCGCATGCCCGACTGCGTGCGCGGCTATGTCTGCGGCGGCACGGAGGACGGCGCCTCGCTGGCCGAAAGCCTGCAGGCCTTCCGCCGCCTGGGCTTCGTGCCCCGCGGCCTGCGCCGGGTGGACCAGCGCAGCGCCGACACCACGCTCTGGGGGCAGCGCTATTCGCTGCCACTGGGCTTTGCGCCCACCGGCTTCGCGGCCATCGTGATGCAGGACTGCGACGCCGCGCTGGCCGCCGTGGCGCGGCAGCAGCAACTGCCCTTCGTCATCAGCGGTGCCTCGACCGTGCCGCTGGAGCGGCTGCAGCAGATCAACGACGGGCACTGCTGGTACCAGGCCTACCTGCCGGGCAACCTGGCGCGCATCCGGCCGCTGCTCGAACGGCTGGAGCGCGCCCGCATACCGGTGCTGGTCATCACCATCGACACCTGCGTGGGCGCCAACCGCGAGAACCTGCAGCGGCTGAAGTTCACCGTGCCGTTCCGGCCCAGCTGGCGCCTGCTGGCCGACGGCCTGCGCCATCCGCGCTGGACGGCCGGGGTGTTCCTGAAGACCATGCTCGGCGAAGGCATTCCGCGCTTTGCCAACCTGGCGCACGAGGGCGGGCCGGCGATCACCGCCGAGCCGCCCCACGGCTTTCGCGGCGAGCGCGACCAGCTCGACTGGGACTGCGTGGCGCAGATCCGCGCGGCCTGGAAGGGCCGGCTGGTGCTCAAGGGCGTGATGCACCCGGACGACGCGCGCCTGGCCGTGGCGCAGGGCGTGGATGCGGTCGTGGTCTCCACCCACGGCGGGCGCCAGCTCGACGGCTGCATCTCGCCGCTGCAGACGCTGCCCGAGATCCGCCGCGCGGTGCCGGCGGATTTTCCGTTGTTCATCGACGGCGGCTTTCGCCGCGGCACTGATGTGCTCAAGGCCCTGGCCCTGGGTGCGCAGATGGTCTTCACCGGCCGGCCGCAGCTCTATGGCGCCGCCGTGGCGGGCCAGGCCGGCATCGCGCATGCGGTGCAGATCTTCCGCCAGGAGATCCTCACCGACCTGGCCCTGCTGGGCTGCAGCAGCCCGGCCGAGGTCACGCCCGACCTGCTGCGGGAATGCGGCGACTTCGCGGCGCTGCGGCCCGCTGCCGCTAGCGCCTGAGCTGCGTGGGCAGCCGCAGCGACACCGTGGCCGCCACACCCAGCAGCGCGGCCGCGGCGCCGAAGGCGATCCAGTGCGTGCCGAACTGCTCGTAGGCCCAGCCGCCAAGCCAGCTGCTGATCATCGCGCCCACCTGGTGGCCCACATAGGCCCAGCCGTAGAGCAGGCCCACGAGCTTGACGCCATACAGGTCGGCCAATATGGCCGACGACGAGGCGATCGAGCCCGCCCACACGATGCCGCCGATGGCCGCCACCGCATAGAGCTGCCAGTGGTGCACCACCGCCACCAGCCCCACGAAGCCCAGGCCGCGCACCAGGTAGATCACCGCCAGGATGTAGCGGCGCGGCACCCGGTCGGAGAGCTTGCCCAGCGCCAGCGTGCTGAAGATGGCCACCAGGCCGATCAGCCCGATGCCGCCGGCGCTGCTGCCGGCGTCGAAGCCATGGTCCATCAGCATGGGCACGCCGTGCGTGCCCAGCAGGTTCATGCTGAAGCCGCAGGCGAACAGGCCCAGGAAGATCTGCCAGAACGGCGTGGTGGCAATCGCCTGCATGAAGCGCAGGCTGGCCGGGGCCGCCGCGACGCCGCTCGAGGCCGCAGCTGCTGCCTGCGCCTGGCGGGCGGCGATCTGCTGCGGCAGCAGGTCGGCGTGCTCGGGCGCCTGGTCGCGCACCACCCAGCAGGCCATCGCCGCGACGATGACGGCGAACACCGCGGCAAAGCCCATCAGCGTGTACTGCCAGCCCGAGTGGCCGATGGTGTAGGTGAACACCGGCGTCATCACCGCGATGCCGGCCATGGAGCCGGTCGAGAGGCAGAACAGTGCCATGCCGCGCTGGCGCGTGAACCAGCGGCTGATCATCGGCGTCACTGCCACCGGGCTGGTGAAGGCCAGGCCCAGCGACAGCGCCACGCCGTAGGCCCAGAAGAAGCTCCACGGCGTGCGCGCGTAGATCGTCCAGATGCACGACAGCACCACCGCCACCGCGCCGAACAGCAGCACCGCGCGCGTGCCCCAGCGCGCCACCGCCCAGCCGGCCACCGGCATGCCCAGGCCATAGCACAGCATGCCGATGGCGACGATGGACGACAGCAGGCTGCGGCTGAAGCCCAGGTCCTGCGCCATCGGCAGCATGAACGGGCCTATGCCCATGCGCATGCCGACGGTGAGCAGGGTCAGCACCGTGGACGCCGCCACGATGACCCAGCCGAAATACAGGCCGTCCGCCGGCTGCGGCGCTTGCGGGGACGGGGAGGCGGAAGGGCCCGAGGGCGCGGCAATGGAGGTCATGGCGCAGGCGGCTGGTGCTCTGAGGATGTGCGGATGATAGGCCCCGCGCGCGCGGGGCCATGTCCCGCCGGCGGCATCAGTCCGCCTTCACGCCGAGGGACTTGGCCAGCGGCATCCACTGCTTGCGCTCGGCATCGATGAACTGCCCCAACTGCTGCGCCGAACCCGGCATGGGCATGGCGCCGATGTTGCGCAGCTTTTCCTGCACCTCGGGCTTGGCCAGGGCCTGGTTGATGGCCTGGTTCAGCGACTCGATGGCCGTGGCCGGCGTGCCCGTGCGGGCCATCACGCCGAACCAGGCACTGGCTTCCAGGCCCGGGTAACCCAGCTCAGCCAGCGTGGGCACGTCGGGCAACTGCGCGAAGCGCTGCGCATCGAGGATGGCCAGCGGAACGATGCGCCGGGCCTTGGCCTGCTGCATGCACGAGGGCAGGGCGTCGAACATCAGGTCCACGTTGCCGCCCATCATGCTGACGATGGCCGGCGCGCTGCCGGCGAACGGCACATGGGTGACCTTGAAGCCCAGCTTGCTGCTCGCGTACTCGCCGGCCAGGTGGGTGATGTTGCCGCTGCTGGCCGAGCCCATGGTGAGCTTGCCGGGGTCCTTCTGCCCCAGCGCGACCAGCGCCTTCACGTCGGCCGCGCCAAGGTCCTTGCGGGTGACCAGCAGCAGCGGCGACTTGCCCATGCCGGCCACCGGCACGAAGTCCCTGGCCGGGTCGTAGGCCATCTTGCTGTAGATGGCCTGGTTGATGACCATGGGCGCATTCGCGCCGACGAAGAAGGTCGTGCCGTCGGCCGGCGCGTGCAGCACGGTCTCGGCGGCGATCATGCCGGCCGCGCCACCCTTGTTGTCTATCACCACTGGCGTGCCCAGCACGGCGGCGGCGTCGGTCATCACGATGCGGGTGATCTGGTCTGCCGCGCCGCCCGCGGGGTAGGGCACGACGATGCGCAGCGGCGGCTTGCCCTGGGCCTGGGCGAGAGGTGTGAAAGGCACAGCGGCCGCCACGGTGGCGGCCGCCAGGAAGTCGCGGCGTTGCATGCAGGTCTCCTGATCGGTATCGGTGGTTCTGTGGGCCGCAGGTGCAGCGGCTTGGCCGGCCAGGATACGGAGGGGCTGATAGCGCGTCTAATACTATTTGCCCGGCGGCTGATTCCGGCCAGGTATCAATGGCGGGTGGGTGTTTGTAGAGATCGCTACGGAATTGCAGTAGTTGTGACGAGGTTCTATGCTGCGGCCATGACTCCTGTTCCTGGTTCCTGGCTGGCCCTGGTCGTCAGCCTCCCTTCCACCGCGGCCACGGCGCGCATGCGGATCTGGCGCGCCGTCAAGGCGATGGGCTGTGCCGCGCTGCGCGACGGCGCCTACCTGCTGCCGGCGCAGGCCGAGCAGGCCGCGCAGCTGCAGCCCCTGGCCGACGAGGCCTTGCGCGAGGGCGGGCACGCCTGGCTGCTGCAGGTGCGGGCCGCAACGCCTGCCGAGCAGGCCGCCTTCCAGACCCTGTTCGACCGCACCGACGACTACACGCCCTGGCTGGCGGAGCTGGCCGAGGCGCGCAAGACGCTGTCCGGCCTGGCGGCGGTGGAGTTGGGCCGCCTGCAGCGCCGGCACGCACGGGCCTACGAGGCGATCCGCAAGCTCGACTTCTTTCCCGACGCCACCTCGCTGCGGGCCGAAGCCCAGTGGCGCGACTTCGCCGCCGCCATCGATGCCCTGCAGTCGCCCGGCGAGCCGCAGGCCAGGGCCGGCCGCATTGCGCGGCGCGACCGCATGCAGTACCAGGGCCGGCTCTGGGCCACGCGCCGCCACCTGTGGGTGGACCGCGTGGCCAGCGCCTGGCTTATCCAGCGCTTCATTGACCCGCACGCGCGCTTTGCGTGGCTGGACGCGCCGGCCGACTGCCCGGCGGATGCGCTGGGCTTCGATTTCGACGGCGCGGCCTTCTCGCATGTGGGCGAGCAGGTGACGTTCGAGGTCCTGCTGGCGAGCTTCGGCCTGGAGGGCGACCGCGGCCTGGCCCGGCTGGGCGCCATGGTGCATGCGCTGGACGTGGGCGGCACCCCCACGCCCGAGGCGGCCGGTTTCGAGGCCGTGCTGGCCGGTGCCCGCAAGCGCCTGCCGGATGACGATGCGCTGCTCGCCGACATGGCCGGCGTGCTGGATTCGCTGCACGCGCATTTTTCCGGCGCGCGCAGGCCATGACAGGAGGGACGAACATGAACGGTCCAGGCTACACGCTCTGGCAGCTCGTGCGCTACATGCTGGCGCTGGGTACCTGGGGCTTTGGCGGCCCGGTGGCGCTCGCGGGCTACATGTACCGAGACCTGGTGGAAAAGCGCCGCTGGATCACCGATGCGGACTACAAGGAAGGCCTGGCGCTGGCCCAGCTGATGCCGGGGCCGCTGGCCGCGCAACTGGCCATCTACCTGGGCTATGTGCACTACCGCTTCATCGGCGCCAGCCTGGTGGGCGTGGCCTTCGTGCTGCCTTCCTTCCTGATGGTGGTGGCGCTCGGCGCGGCCTATACGGCCTACGGCGGCATCGGCTGGATGCAGTCGGTGTTCTACGGCGTGGGCGCCGCGGTGATCGGCATCATCGCCATGAGCGCCTGGAAGCTGACCAGCAAGAGCATCGGCAAGGACAAGCTGCTGTGGCCGATTTTCCTGGTCAGCGCGGCCGTCACGGTGATCACCAAATCGGAAGAGGTCTGGCTTTTCCTCGGGGCCGGCGTGCTGGTGTGGTTCTGGCGCGCGCCGCCCGCATGGCTCAGGCGCGGCGGCAACCTGAACGGCGTGGCAGCACCCGCGGCCGGCCTGTTCGCGCTGAACACCATTGACTGGGTGAAGCTCAAGCAGATCGGCCTGTATTTCGCCTACGCTGGCAGCTTTGTCTTTGGCAGCGGCCTGGCGATCGTGCCCTTCCTCTATGGCGGCGTCGTCAAGGAGTACGGCTGGCTGACCGACCGGCAGTTCGTGGACGCGGTGGCCGTGGCGATGATTACGCCGGGGCCGGTGGTCATCACCACGGGCTTCATCGGCTTTCTCGTGTCCGGTTTCTGGGGCGCGGTGGTGGCGGCGCTGGCCACCTTCGTGCCCTGCTACCTGTTCACCGTGCTGCCCGCGCCGTACTTCAAGAAATACGGCAAGCGCCCGGATGTCGTCGCCTTCGTCGATGGCGTCACGGCGGCGGCCATCGGCTCGATCGCCGGCGCGGTGGTCGTCATCGGCCAGCGGTCCATTTCGGATTGGATCACCGCAACCTTGGCTATTGCGACCGCTGCCATCCTGTGGCGCTTCAAGAAGCTGCCCGAACCGGTCATCGTGGCGGCGGCGGCCGTCATCGGGTTGCTCGTGCACCCGCTGGTGTAGGCGCAAAAAAAGCGCTGCGGATCGCGCAGCGCTTCGGGATGCGGGGGGCGAGGGATTACTTCTTCAGGCACTCGCTCATGAAGGACTTGCGCTCGTCGCCCTTTTTGCCGGTCGCGTCGGCGTTGCAGGCCTTCATGCGTTCCTGCTGGCGCTTCTTGCCGTCGGACAGGCAGGAGCTCATGAATTGTTTGCGCTCGTCGCCCTTCTTGCCGGTGGCCTCGGTGTTGCAGGTCTTCATCAGATTCTGCTGGGCAGACGGGGCCTTGTCGGCGGCAAACGACAGGCTGGTGGCGAAGGCCAGCGCGGTGACAGCAAGCAGTTTTTTCATGGTGATGCTATGGGTTGGCGCCGAAGACCAGCGCGAGCCGATTGAAGCATAGATTGCCCCCGATTTCCAGAGGATGCAATGCAAACGATGTGTGCGCTGGTGAAGCGGGATTCCTCACTTCAGCAGGCGCACCGAACCCGAGACGCTGACCGAGACCTCGGTCTTGCCGGGCTCGAGCGTGACGGGGGCCGGCGCGGACTTGCTGCTGATGCCGGCATCTGCGGCTGCGGAGTACATGGCCACGCGCGGCATGGCGTTGTTGCTCTGCTGCAGCGCCACGTTGTCGTAGCTGAAGCGTGCAAAGCCCATGGCCGCGGCGGTCACCTTGGCCTTGGCCTCGAACTCCTGCACGGCGGTGGCGATCAGCTGGTCCTGCGCCTTCTTGCGCGCGGCGGTGGACAGTGTGAAGCCCGAGCCCGACAGGCGCGCCTTGTCCATCAGGTCGGACATGGCCTGCGCGACCTGCGCGGTGTCGGTGGATTCGATGCGCATCGTGAAGTGCGTGCGCCAGTTGGTGATCTTGCCGTTCTTGTCGTAGCTGGGGCTGGTGAACAGGCTGTCGGTGCTCACCTGCAGCTGCGGGTACTTCTTGGCCACGGCGGTCAGCTCGGCCAGCGCGGCGCGGCCGGTCTGCTGGGCCTGGGCCTGGTCGCGCGATTCCTTCTCGACGCTGAAGGTGGCCCAGGCCGTGTCCTCGGGCACGCGCTGCGATGCGGCGGCCTCCAGGTTCAGCGTGGGGCCGTCCTTGCTGCGCGGGGCCTCGTTGGCGTTCTGCGCCAGCGCGGTGGCGGACAGCGCCAGCGCGGCGAAGCCGGTCAGGGCGGTGCGGGAAAGGCGAAAAGGCAGACGGGCCAGGGTCATGGGGATCACTCCAGATCAATCAAGCCCGCATGGTAGCCCTTAGAACCTGTTCTTCAATCGATCTCGATGTGGGCCGCCTTCACCAGGGCCTCCATGCGTTGCTTTTCGTTGCGCATGAAGCTCGCGGTTTCCGCCGGCGGGCTGACGCGGATCTCGTAGCCCTGGGCCTGCAGCGCGCTGCGCGCCTCGGGCATGGCGATGCCCTGCTGGAAGCCCTGGTACAGCCGCTGCAGCTCGGCGGCGGGCAGGCCCGCCGGGGCCACGGCGGCGATCCAGCCGTCGAGCAGGTACTGCGGCAGCCCCTGCTCGGCGATGGTGGGCACCTCGGGCAGTCCTGCGGCACGCTGGCCGCTGGTGACGCCCAGCGCGCGCAGCGCACCGGCCTTGATGTGGGCCTGCGCGGGCGCGACGGCCACCACGCCGAGCTGCACCTGGCCGCTGAGCAGGTCGTTCATCAGCTGGCCCATGCCGCGGTAGGGGATGTGGCGGATCTGCAGGCCGGCCTGCTCGACGAACATGGCCGCGCCCAGGTGCAGGATGGTGCCGTTGCCGGACGAGCCGTAGTTCAGCTCGCCGGGGTGCGCCCTGGCATAGGCGACCAGCTCCTGCACTGTGCGCGCCGGCACCTTGGGATGTGCGACCAGCACGAAGGGCGTGGTGCCGATCACGGTGATGGGCGTGATGTCCTTGAGCGCGTCGAACGGGATGTTCTTGTACAGGCTGGGGTTGACCACGTGGTTGTTGCTGACGATGGCGATGGTGGAGCCGTCGCGGGGCGCGCGCACCAGCTGGGCCGTGCCGGTGATGCCGCCGGCGCCGGGCAGGTTCTCGATCACCAGCGGCTGGCCCAGCGCCTTGCCCAGGCTGCTGCTGATGGCGCGGATGGCGCCATCGGCGCCCGAGCCGGCCGACAGCGGCAGGATCACGCGCAGCGGCTTGTCGTGCGCCGGCGCCTGGGCGAATGCCAATCCAGGCGGCAGCGCGCCCAGCGCCAGCGCGGAGCCCAGCAGGCGGCGGCGCGTGAGGGTGGTCGGATCGATTGGCATGGTTTTGTCTCCTTTTGGCTTGTGGCGCTTATGGGGTAAGCGCAAGCAGCTATTGATTTATGAGTGATCTGGCATTCAGCCGGCCACGGCCTGCTGCTCGCGCAGCTGCGCGATCTCGTCCGCGCCATAGCCCAGCGTGGCCAGCAGGGCCTCGGTGTGCTCGCCCAGGCGCGGCGGGTGCTGGCGCACGCCCAGGCGCTGGCCGTCCATGCGCAGCGGCAGCAGCGTGGTGCGGGCGGATGCGCCGGCGCGCTCGCCATCGGTGAGGGTGATGTCGGCCAGGCCGCCGGTGGCGTTCAGGTGCGGGTCGTCGAAGAGCTGCTCGGGCTTGTTGATCGGCGCGTAGGGCAGGCCGTTGTCCTCGAAGATCTTCGCCACCTTCTTGCTGCTGTAGTGCAGCAGGCGCTCGCGCAGCAGCGGCAGCAGCCGGGGGCGGGCGCGCACGCGGTCGTTGTTGGTGGCGAAGCCCGGGTCGTACTGCAGGTCGGCCCAGCCGAAGGCCAGGCACAGCGTGTTCCACTGCGCGTCGCTGACGGCGGCGAGGAACATCTGCTCGCCGTCCTTGAGCGTGAACACGTCGTACACCGCCCACGACGAGATGCGCTCGGGCATGGGCGCGGCGGCCTGGCCGGTCACGGCGTACTGCATCATGTGCTGGCCGACGAGGAAGACGTTGTTCTCGAACAGCGCCGAGTCCACCTCCTGGCCGCGGCCGGTGGCGGCGCGCTGCATCAGCGCGGCCATGGCACCGATGGCGCCGAACATGCCGCCCATGATGTCGTTGACGCTGGTGCCCGCGCGCAGCGGGTCGCCCGGCCGCCCGGTCATGTAGGCCAGGCCGCCCATCATCTGCACCACTTCGTCCAGCGCCGTGCGGTGCTCGTACGGGCCGGGCAGGAAGCCGGTGTGGTTCACATAGATCAGCCGCTCGTTGAGCTGCGACAGCGCCTCGTAGCCCAGGCCGTATTTCTTCATCACGCCGGGCTTGAAGTTCTGCGCCACCACGTCGGCGCTGCTGGCCAGGCGGATCGCGACCTCGAGCCCGCGCGGGTGCCGCAGGTCGAGCGCGATGCTTTTCTTGTTGCGGTTGAACATCGGGAAGAAGCCCGCGCCCGCGCCTAGCAGGTGGCGGGTGCGGTCGCCGTCGACCGGCTCGACCTTGATGACTTCGGCGCCCAGGTCGGCCAGCACCATGCCGCAGGTGGGGCCCATGACCATGTGGGTGAACTCGACGACGCGGATGCCGGCCAGCGGCAGCGGGGGGGAAGAGGATTCGGCAGTGCTCATGGGGTGTTCAGATCAAAGGAGATGGGTGATGGTTCAGGCGCAGGCGGCGGTGGCTGGGGCCTGGATGGGCCCGGCCTTCCACAGCGCGCCGTTCAGCGCCTCGCCGGGCAGCCAGCCCTGCAGGCGCTGGCGCAGCCGCAGCAGCGCGGGGATGTCGATGGCGGTGGCGGCGCCCATGCGCTCCAGCATATAGGCCAGGTCTTCGGTCGCCACGTTGCCGCTGGCGCCGGGCGCATGCGGGCAGCCGCCCATGCCGCCCAGGCAGGCGTCGAAGCCGCGCACGCCGGCCTGCCAGGCCGCATAGGCATTGGCCAGGCCCATGCCACGCGTGTCGTGGAAGTGTGCGTAGCGCAGCCGCTCGCCCACCAGGCGCAGCGCCTGCTCGAACAAACGGCTGACGCCGGCCGGATCGGCATGGCCCACGGTGTCAGCCAGGCTCACGCGGTCGGCGCCGGCGTCGAGCAGGGCTTGCAGCAGGCGCAGCACCTCGGCCGGCGCCACCGCGCCCTGCAAGGTGCAGCCGAAGGCCGTGCCCACGCCGCCCTCGATCAGCGTGCGGCTGCCGGCGGCGTCGCGCGCGGCGCGCATGCGCGCCACCTCGGCCACCACCTCGTCGGGCGTCTTGCGCAGGTTGGCCAGGCTGTGGGCGTGGCTGGCCGACAGCGGCACGACCATGGCGTGGGCCTGGGCGTCCAGCGCGCGCTCGGCGCCCTTGAGGTTGGGTACCAGCACCGAGGCCACCAGGCCCGGCAGGCGCCGCGCATGGGCCAGCACCTGCGCGGTGTCGGCCAGCTGGGGCAGCAGGCGGGCCGGCACCATCGAGCCGACCTCGATCTCGCGCATGCCGGCGGCGTAGGCGGCGTCGATCCAGGCGCACTTGGCCTCGGTGGGCAGCGTGGCGGCGATGCTCTGCAGGCCGTCGCGCAGGCCGACCTCGCGGACGGTGGCGTGGGGTGCACAGGGCGGTTGGTGGGGATTCATGGGGGCTCCGTGGTGCGATGGCTGGATTTTAGAATTTTCATTACGTCATCGATAATCAATCTGGGAAGCTATATCGTTCCAGATTGGAAATTCTTGCAATGCATGACCTGAGCCTGTTGAACCTGCGACTGTTCGCCGAGGTGTGCGAGCAGCGCAGCATTGCGCGGGTGGCGCAGTCCGAGGCGCTGGTGGCCTCGGCCATCAGCAAGCGCCTGGGGCAGCTGGAGCACCAGATGGGCGCGCCGCTGTTCGTGCGCGAGCGCCGCGGCCTGCGCCCGACGGCCGCCGGCGAGACCCTGCTGGAGCACGCCCGCACCATGCTGGCCGCGGCCCAGCGCATGCAGCAGGAGATGGCGGCCTATTCCAAGGGCGTGCAGGGCCAGGTGCGGGTGCTGGTGACGGCCTCGGTGATGGCCGAGTCGCTGGCCGAGGACGTGGCGCGCTTCCTGCAACTGCCGGCGCACGCCAACATCCGCGTGACGCTGGAGGAGTGCGTCAGCCCCGACGTGGTGCGCGGCGTGCGCGAGGGCCGCGCGGCCATGGGCATCTGCTGGGACGCGGCCGACCTCTCGGGCCTGCAGACCCGGCCCTACCGCAGCGACCACCTCGCGGTGGCCGCGCATGCCAGCCACCCGGTGGCGCAACTGGCCGAGGTGCACTTCGCCGACGTGCTGGAGTATGAGCATGTGAGCATGCCCGCGCTCAGCGCCGTGCAGATTTTGCTGACCCGCGCCGCGGCGCAGGAGGGTAAGAGCCTGCGCCACCGCGTGCACGTCAGCAACTTCGATGCGGCGCTGCGCGTGGTGCAGGCCAACCTGGCGATTAGCGTGGTGCCGCGCGAGGTGGCCAGCTCGTTCGCCGCGCAGGGCGAGGTGCGCGTGGTGCCGCTGGCCGACGCCTGGGCGCGGCGCCGCTTTGCGATCAGCTACCGCGACGAGTCGCTGCTGCCGCTGGCGGCAAAGGCGCTGCTGGCGCACCTGTCGGGGCCGTATGCGCAGGATTGAGATGCTATGGATTTGAGAGCTTCTGGCGCTTGATTGGCGGTTATCTTCAATAAAAACATATTGAATATCAATATCCAGAAAGCGCGAATAGCTCTTAAAACAGTAGCGGCAGGATGCCTCCAACCGGCGCCGTGATTTACTGTTTTTTTGCACAGCGGGCGATCAAGGGCAACATGCTTTGCATAGCATCCGTCAATCGACAGCCCGGCCGAGGGAGCTTTGCCGCAGCGCCGGCCGCATTGCGGCTACAGTGGCAGCAACCGGGCTCGCCGGACGCCAAGTGGATCGACCATGAACGAATCGAATAACAATCCTTCCCCGCCATCTCCTGCCACTTCCGCCACTCCAGGCCCTGCGGCCCTCTCGCGCCGCCGCCGCTGGCTGGGCTCGCTGGTGGCCGTGGCCGTGGTGGCCGCGCTCGCGGGCGGTGCCTGGTACCTGGTGCAGCGCGGCAAGGCGCCCGCCGGCGGCGCGGGCCGGCCGGCCGGCATGGCCGGTCCGGGCGGGCCTGGCGGCCCCGGCGCCATGCGCGGCGGCATGCAGGTCACCGTCGGCCAGGCGCTGGTGCGGCGCCAGACGCTGCCGCTCACGCTGAACGCCATGGGCACCGTGGTGCCGGTCACCACGGTGACGCTGACCTCGCAGGTCTCGGGCGTGCTCAGCGAGGTGCTGTTCACCGAAGGCCAGATGGTCAAGAAGGGCCAGAAGCTGGCGCAGATCGACCCGCGCCCCTTCGAGCAGGCGCTGATGCAGGCGCGCGGCACGCTGGCGCGCGACCAGGCCCAGCTCGACGCGGCGCGGGTCACGCTCAAGCGCTACCAGACGCTGTGGTCGCAGGACTCCATCGCCCGCCAGGACCTGGACACCCAGGCCGCGCTGGCCAAGCAGCTCGAAGGCACGGTGCTGAGCGACCAGGCGCAGGTCAAGAGCGCCGAGCTGAACCTGGGCTACACGCGCATCAGCGCGCCGGTGGACGGGCGCATCGGCCTGCGCACCATCGACCCGGGTAACTACGTCTCCACCGGCGGCACCACGGGCATCGCAGTCATCACCCAGGTGGTGCCGATCAACGTGAGCTTCACCGTGCCGCAGGACCAGATCCCGGCGGTGCTGGAGGCGCAGAAGGCCGAGAGCGCCGGCGGCGGACTGAAGGTGCAGGCGCTGGACCGCGCCGGCCTCAAGACCCTGGCCACCGGCGCCTTCAGCACGCTGGACAACCAGGTGGACACGACCACCGGCACCGTCAAGGCCAAGGCGCGCTTCGGCAATGCCGACGGTGCGCTGTTCCCCAACCAGTTCGTCAATGTGCGGCTCACGCTCAAGGACGAAAGCGCGCTGGTGGTGCCGGTCACCGCGATCCGCACCGGCGGCAACGGCGACTATGTCTACGTCATCAACGAGGACCGCACGGTGACGCAGCGCACCGTGATCCGCGGCCTGTCCACAGTGGAGTGGGTGACGATCGCCAGCGGCCTCAAGGAAGGCGAGCGCGTGGTGACCGAGGGCGCCGACCGCCTCAAGGACGGCGCCAGCGTGCAGCTGCAGGGCGAGACGCCGACCATGGGCGCCGCGCCCGGCGCGGGTGGCCGTGGCGGCCACGGCGGCAGGGGCCGCCGCGGGCAGGGCGGCGACGGCGCTGCGCCGGCTGCCGGGGCTGCTCCGGCAGCAACACCTGCCACGCCAGCCGCACCCGCCGCGCCCGCTGCCGCCGGCGCGGCGCAGTGATGCGGGGTTGACGCCATGAGTCCGTCCCGTCCGTTCATCGAGCGGCCCGTCGCCACCGCGCTGCTGATGCTGGCCATCGTGCTGGCCGGCCTGGTGGGTTTCCGGCTGCTGCCGCTGTCGGCGCTGCCCGAGGTCGACTACCCGACCATCCAGGTGCAGACCCTGTACCCCGGCGCCAGCCCCGAGGTGATGAGCCGCACCGTCAGCGCGCCGCTGGAGCGCCAGTTCGGCCAGATGGCCGGGCTCGACCGCATGGCCTCGACCAGCGCCTCGGGCGTGTCCATCGTCACGCTGCAGTTCCAGCTTGGCCTGTCGCTGGACGTGGCCGAACAGGAGGTGCAGGCTGCCATCAACGCCAGCAGCGCGCTGCTGCCCACCGACCTGCCGGCGCCGCCGGTCTACGCCAAGGTCAACCCGGCCGACGCGCCGGTGCTCACGCTCGCGGTCAGCTCCAAGGAGATGCCGCTGACCGAGGTGCAGAACATCGTCAACACCCGGCTGGCGCAGAAGATGAGCCAGGTCGGCGGCGTGGGCCTGGTCACGCTCGACGGCGGCCAGAAGCCCGCCATGCGCATCCAGGCCAACACGCAGGCGCTGGCGGCCAACGGCATCAGCCTAGGCACGCTGCGCACCGCGATCAGCGCGGCCAACGCCAACAGCGCCAAGGGCAGCTTCGACGGGCCCAAGCGTGCGTACTCCATCAACTCCAACGACCAGCTGCTGACGGTGGACGACTACCTGAACCTGATCGTGGCCTGGCGCAACGGCGCGCCCGTCAAGCTCTCGAACGTGGCCCGCGTGGTGGCCAGCGCCGAGAACAACCGCCTGGGCGCCTGGGCGAACGAGACGCCGGCGATCATCATCAACGTGCACCGCCAGCCCGGCGCCAACGTGATCGCCACGGTCGATGCGATCAAGGCGCGGCTGCCCGAGCTGCAGGCCTCGCTGCCGGCGTCCATCAGTGTGCAGGTGCTGACCGACCGCACCAGCGGCATCCGCGCCTCGGTCGAGCACGTGGGCATGGAGCTGGCGCTGGCCGTGGCGATGGTGGTGCTGGTGATCTTCTTCTTCCTGCACAGCCTGCGGGCCACGGTGATCGCCAGCCTGGCCGTGCCGATCTCGCTGATCGGCACCGTGGGCGCCATGTACCTGCTGGGCTACAGCCTGAACAACCTGAGCCTGATGGCGCTGACCATCGCCACCGGCTTCGTGGTGGACGACGCCATCGTGATGATCGAGAACATCGCCCGCTACATCGAGGAGGGCGAGACCCCGTTCGCCGCCGCCATCAAGGGCGCCACGCAGATCGGCTTCACCATCATCTCGCTGACGATCTCGCTGATCGCGGTGCTGATCCCGCTGCTGTTCATGGGCGACGTGGTGGGGCGGCTGTTCCGCGAGTTCGCGGTCACGCTGGCCATCACCATCCTGATCTCGGCCGTGGTCTCGCTCACGCTGGTGCCGATGATGTCGGCGCGCTGGCTCAAGCACGAGCCCAGCGCGCAGGAGGCGCGCGGCTGGGCCGGCGCGGTGCAGCGCGGCTTCGACAAGGTGATCCACCGCTACGACGGCAGCCTGCAATGGGTGCTGCGCCACCAGGGCCTGACGCTGCTCGTGGCGCTGGCCACGCTGGTGCTGACGGGGCTGCTGTACCTGGCCATCCCCAAGGGCCTGTTCCCCACGCAGGACACGGGCCAGCTGCAGGCGCAGATCGAGGCCGCGCAGGAAGTCTCGTTCGCCCGCATGAGCGTGCTGCAGCAGCAGGCGGCGCAGGCCATCCTGCAGGACAAGGACGTGGAGTCGCTCAGTTCGGTGGTGGGCGTGGACGCGGCCAACAACACCATGCTGAACATGGGCAGCATGCGCATCAACCTCAGGCGCCCGCACGACCCGCAGGACGAGGTGATGCAGCGCCTGCGCGAGCAGGTGGGCCAGGTGGCGGGCGTGACCCTCTACCTGCAGCCGGTGCAGGACCTGACCATCGATTCCGAGTCCGGCCCCACGGAGTACCGGCTCTCGCTGGGCGGCGTGAACACCGCCGAGGTCAACGGCTGGGCGCGCAAGCTGGCCGACAAGCTGCAGGAGGTGCCCGAGGTGCGCCACGCCACCACCGACGCCGGCCGCCAGGGCCTGTCGGCCTACGTGGACGTGAACCGCGACACCGCCTCGCGCCTGGGCGTGACGGCCAGCAGCATCGACGACACGCTCTACAGCGCCTTCGGCCAGCGCATCGTCTCCACCATCTTCACCGAGACCAACCAGTACCGCGTGATCCTGGAGGCGCAGCAGGAGCTGCTGTCCAGCGTGCAGACGCTGGGCGACCTGCCTGTTGCCAGTTCCTCGAGCACCGCCGGCTCCACGGCCACGCCGCTGTCGGCGCTGGCCACGGTGCGCGAGCAGATGGCGCCGCTGCAGATTACCCGCGTGGCGCAGTACCCGGCGGCCACGCTGGGCTTCGACACCGCGCCCGGCGTCTCGCTGGGCCGGGCGGTGGACGCGATCAAGCAGGCGGCGCAGGAGATCGACATGCCCAGGTCGCTGACCATGGAGTTCCTCGGCGCGGCCGGCGCCTACCAGAAGTCGCTCTCCAGCCAGCTGCTGCTCATCCTGGCGGCGCTGGTCTGCGTCTACATCGTGCTGGGCGTGCTGTACGAGAGCTACATCCACCCGATGACCATCCTGTCGACGCTGCCGTCGGCGGGCGTGGGCGCGCTGCTGGCGCTGATGGTCAGCGGCAACGACCT
Source organism: Comamonas humi (assembly GCF_054782535.1). Taxonomy (NCBI): domain Bacteria; kingdom Pseudomonadati; phylum Pseudomonadota; class Betaproteobacteria; order Burkholderiales; family Comamonadaceae; genus Comamonas; species Comamonas humi. Next base: position 232,424 of record NZ_BAAGSH010000008.1, read on the forward strand.
GGGGGTGATAGGCATCATCGGCATCATCCTTTTGATCGGCATCGTCAAGAAGAACGCGATCATGATGATCGACTTCGCCATCGACGCCGAGCGGCACCAGGGCATGGCGCCGCAGCCCGCCATCCACCAGGCGGCGCTGCTGCGGTTCCGCCCCATCCTGATGACCACGCTGGCCGCGCTGTTCGCCGCGCTGCCGCTGATGTTCGGCTGGGGCGAGGGCGCCGAGCTGCGCCGCCCGCTGGGCCTGGCCATCTTCGGCGGCCTGCTGCTGAGCCAGCTGCTCACGCTCTACACCACGCCGGTGATCTACCTGATGTTCGACCGCATGGGCCGGCGCCTGCGCCGTGACCGCGGCGCGGCCGGCACCGGCGCGGAGGCGGGCGCATGAACCTCTCGCGCCCCTTCGTCGAGCGGCCGGTGGCCACGGTGCTGCTGACCCTGGGCATCGCGTTGGCGGGCATCATGGCCTTCTTCGTGCTGCCGGTGGCGCCGCTGCCGCAGGTGGACTACCCGGTGATCTCGGTGCAGGCCAGCCTCTCGGGCGCGAGCCCGCAGAACATGGCCTCTAGCGTGGCCACGCCGCTGGAGCGGCACCTGGGGGTGATCGCCGGCGTCAACGAGATGACGTCGAACAGCTCCACCGGCTCGGCGCGGGTCACGCTGCAGTTCGACCTGAACCGCGACATCAACGGCGCCGCGCGCGAGGTGCAGGCGGCGATCAACGCCTCGCTCACCGACCTGCCGGGCAACCTGCGCACCAACCCCACCTACCGCAAGATCAACCCGTCGGACTCGCCGGTCATCATCCTCGCGCTGACCTCGCCGACGCGCTCGCCGGGCGAGATCTACGACGAGGTCTCGAACGTGGTGAGCCAGCGCATCTCGCAGGTGGACGGCGTGGGCGACGTGGAGATCGGCGGCGGTTCGCTGCCCGCGGTGCGGGTCGAGCTGCTGCCCCAGGCGCTCAGCCACTACGGCGTGGCCACCGAGGACGTGCGCGCCGCGATCCAGGCCGCCAACGCCAACCGGCCCAAGGGCGCGATCGAGAACCAGGGCAACCGGCTGCAGATCTACACGCCCGCGCCCGAGCGCCGCGCCGACTGGTACAACGGCCTGGTCGTGGCCTGGCGCAACAACGCCGCCGTGCGCCTGGGCGACGTGGCCCGGGTGATCGACGGCGCGGCCGACGTGCACACCATGGGCCTGTTCAACGGCCAGCCCGCCATCCTGGTGCTCATCACCCGGCAGCCGGGCGCGAACATCATCAAGACCGTGGACAACGTGCGCGCGCTATTGCCCGAGCTGCAGGCCCAGTTGCCCAAGGACGTGAAGGTCTCCGTCGCGTCGGACAGCACCAACTCCATCCGCTCGTCGCTGCACGAGATCGAGACCACGCTGATGATCTCGGTCGTGCTGGTGGTGCTGGTGGTGGGCGCCTTCATCCGCAAGGCGCGGGCCACGGTGATACCGGCCGTGGCCACGGTGGTGTCGCTGCTGGGCACCTTCGGCGTGATGTACCTGCTGGGCTTCTCGCTCAACAACCTGAGCCTGATGGCGCTCACCGTGGCCACCGGCTTCGTGGTGGACGACGCCATCGTGGTGCTGGAGAACACCAGCCGCCACATCGAGCAGGGCATGGACAAGATGGCCGCCGCGCTGCTGGGCGCGCGCGAGGTGGGCTTCACCGTGCTGTCGATCAGCCTGTCGCTGGTGGCGGTGTTCATCCCGCTGCTGTTCATGGACGGGCAGGTGGGCCGGCTGTTCAAGGAGTTCGCGGTCACGCTGTCGGTGGCGGTGCTGATCTCGCTGGTCATCTCGCTGACCACCACGCCGATGATGTGCGCCTGGTTCCTGCGCAGCGAGGACGCGCGCGAGACGGCGCCGCAGGGCCGGCTGGCGCGCGCGCTCGAAGGCAGCTTCGCCTGGACGCTCAAGGTCTACGAGGCCAGCCTCGACTGGGCGCTGCACAGCAAGGCCGTGGTGATGGCCGTGCTGCTGGCCGTGGTGGCGATGAACGTCTACCTCTTCGTGCACATCCCCAAGGGCTTCTTTCCGCAGCAGGACAACGGCCAGCTCATCGTCGGCATGCGCGCGGACCAGAGCATCTCGTCCACCGCCATGTCCGGCAAGCTGAAGGAGGCGCTGGCCATCGTGCAGAACGACCCGGCGGTGGACACGGTGGTCGGCTTCTCGGGCGGCAGCCGCTCGGGCGGGGGCTTTGCCTTCATCAACCTCAAGCCGGTGGGCCAGCGCACGGCCGGCACGCTGGAGGTGGTGGCGCGCCTGAGGCCCCAGCTGGCGCAGATCACCGGGCTGCGCGTGTTCCTCAACCCGGTGCAGGACCTGCGCATGGGCGGGCGCTCGTCCAACTCCACCTACCAGTACACGCTCAAGAGCGACAACACCGCCGACCTGAAGAAATGGGCGACCACGCTCGCCGAGCGACTGAAGACCGAGCCGCTGCTGCAGGACGTTGACACCGACCAGCAGGAGAACGGCGTGGAGACCTATGTCGAGGTCGACAAGCAGGCCGCCGCGCGGCTGGGCGTGTCGTCCGCCGCGATCGACAACGCGCTCTACAACGCCTTCGGCCAGCGCTCGGTGGCCACCATCTACAGCGACCTGAACCAGTACTCCGTCATCATGGAATGGGCGCCCGAATACACGCGCGGGCCGCCGGCGCTGGCCGACATCTTCGTGCCCGCCAACCTGGCCGGCACCGTGGGCACGGCCGCCAACCCGGGGCAGAAGAACTCGTCCACCGGCCAGGTCATCAGCACCACGGCCAGCACCATGGTGCCGCTGTCGGCCTTCGCCACCGTCAGGGAAAGGGCCGCGGCCACGTCGGTCAACCACCAGGGCGGCGAGCTGGCGACCACGATCTCGTTCAACCTCGACGAGGGCGTGTCGCTGGGCGATGCGCGCGAGGTCATTGCCCGGGCCGAGGCCGACATCGCCATGCCCATCAACGTGCGCGGCAGCTTCCAGGGCACGGCGCTGAGCTTCCAGCAGTCGCAGAACCAGCAGTTCTATTTGATCCTCGCGGCCATCGTGGTGATCTACATCGTGCTCGGCATCCTGTACGAGAGCCTGGTGCACCCCATCACCGTGCTGACCACGCTGCCATCGGCCGGCGTGGGCGCGGTGCTGGCGCTGCTGCTGTTCAACATGCAGTTCACCGTGATCGCGCTGATCGGCGTGTTCCTTCTGATCGGCATCGTCAAGAAGAACGCCATCCTCATCATCGACTTCGCGCTCGAGGCCGAGCGCGCGCGCGGCCTCACGGCCACCGAGGCGGTGCGCGAGGCCTGCGTGCTGCGCTTTCGTCCCATTCTGATGACCACGCTGGCCGCCGCCTTGGGCGCGCTGCCGCTGGCCATCGGCTTCGGCCAGGGCTCGGAGCTGCGCCAGCCGCTGGGCGTGGCCATCATTGGCGGCCTGCTGGCCAGCCAGGTGCTGACGCTGCTGACCACGCCGGTGGTCTATGTGCTGCTGGACAAGCTGCGCCGCCGCTCGCCCAACGAGCGTCTGCTGAGCCGCGCCGGCGAGGGATTGACGACATGAAGAAAAACGACCATCTGACATCGATGCGCACACAGTGCTCCGTACTATGTGCCGCGTTGGCCTGCGCCGGGCTGCTGGCCGCCTGCTCAGTGGCGCCGCCGTACCAGCCGCCGGCCATCGACGTGCCCGCGAGCTTCAAGGAAGCGGGCGCCTCGTGGAACGCGGCCCGGCCCGCCGATGCCATCGACCGCGGCGCCTGGTGGGAGATCTTCGGCGACGCCACGCTCAACGGCCTGGCGCAGCAGGTGCAGATCTCGAACCAGAACATCGCTGCCGCCGTGGCGGCAGTCGACCAGGCCCGGGCGCTGGTGCGCGTGCAGGCGGGCGGCCGGCTGCCCTCGCTGGGCCTGTCGGTGGGCGCGAGCCGCGAGGGCGGTGGCGACACGGCCCGCGGCACCAGCACCTCGCTGGGCCTGAACGCCGCCTGGGACGCCGACCTGTGGGGCCGGCTGCGCGAAGGCGTGAACAGCGCCGAGCGCAGCGCTCAGGTCAGCGAGGCCGACCTCGCCGCGGCGCGCCTGTCGGCCGTGGGCACGCTGGTGCAGAACTACTTCCGGCTGCGCGAGGCAGATGCCGAGCTGGGCGTGCTGGCCGCAACGGTGGAGGCCTACCAGCGCAGCCTGCAGATCACGCAGAACCGCTACGACTCGGGCATCGCCGCCAAGACCGACGTGCTGCAGGCCCAGACCCAGCTGGCCAGCACCCGGGCCAGCCTGGAGGCCATGCGCCAGACGCGCCGCACCTACGAGCATGCGATCGCCATGCTCACCGGCCAGCCGCCCGCCGGCTTTGCGCTGGCGGCCACGCCGTGGGCGGTGGCGGTGCCCGAGGTGCCGGCGGTGCTGCCGTCCACGCTGCTCGAGCGCCGGCCCGACATCGCCGGCGCCGAGCGCGCCGTGGCGGCGGCCAATGCGCAGATCGGCGTGGCGCGCGCCGCCTACTACCCCAGCCTGTCGCTCAGCGGCTCGCTGGGCCAATCGGGCAGCAACCTGGGCGATCTGTTCAGCGCCTCGGGCCTGCTGTGGTCGCTGGGCGCCTCGGTGGCGCAGACGCTGTTCAACGGCGGCGCGACCACGGCGCAGGTCGATGCCGCGCGGGCCGCGCATGCGCAGAAGACGGCCGTCTACCGCCAGACCGTGCTGGCCGCGTTCCAGGCCGTGGAGGACGCGCTGGGCCAGGTGCAGGCGCTGGGCGCCCAGCAGCCGCAGCTGCAGCAGGCGCTGGAGGCGGCCGACAAGGTGGAGCAGCAGATGCTCAACCGCTACAAGGAAGGCATCGTGCAATACACTGACGTGGTCACCGCCCAGGTCACCGCGCTCAACGCCCGGCGCTCGCTGCTGCAACTGCAGATGAACCAGCAGATCGCCGCGGCCAACCTGGTGCAGCAGATCGGCGGCGGCTGGCATGCGCCCTGGCTGGCTCAAAAATAGGAGCTTGCAGCGCTTGCCATGAAAGCATTTCAATATGATTTATATCTGAAATCCTTATGTGGAAAGCGCCAACAGCTCTCTTTTTGGAAGCGACTGCTTGGTACCGAGCTTGCCTAGAATGGGTGCTGCCCATGTCCGCTGTGTCCGCACCCTCCTTTCCCATCCGAACCGAATGCCCGCCCGGCGCCTGCGTCTGCGAGCGCGATGCGCTGATCGCCACGCCGGGCGGCGACACGCGCATCCTGCGCCTCACGCGCGAGGAGGAAAAGCGCCTGGTGCAGCGGCTCGAGAACATCGCCAGCCTGGCCGACCTGCGCCACATGGAGCAGCGCCTGTTCGAGCAGCTCGGTGTGCGCCTGACCATCCGCATGAGCCCGCACGAGGTGCGCAGCCTGCGCGGCATCACCATCCTCGTGCACGAGCAGCCCGGCCTGTGCCGCAAGACGCGCCAGGCCATCCCCGAGGCCATCAAGAAGGCCATGGCCGAGCACCCCGAGATCGCCTACGGGCTGCTCGACGAGAGCGGGCTGTTTTCCCTAGAGTGACGGCTGCAGCTGCGGCAGCAGGTTCCAGCCCGTACGCTTGACGAAGGCCGCATAGTCCAGCGGCTTGCCGAGCTGGGCGCCGGCGTCGTTGTTCAGCACCCAGCCCCAGGCGCGGCGCTGCTGCTCGTCATACACCAGCTTGAAGATGTGGCTGGGCACCCAGACGCGGTTGCTGCCGATGGTGCGCAGCGTGCCCTCGTGCAGCGGGCCGGTGTAGACATAGACATTGCCCGGCGCGCGGCGCGCGTACTTGCGCACGTCCGACTCCAGCTTGGCCCAGACGGTGCGGTTCTGCGTCGAGTCCTGCGGCACCATGTTCGACAGCGCGAACGACTGCGCCATGGCGTTGGGCGTGTGCTGGTCGGCCGCGGGCGCCATGTGGCCGCGGTCGTAGCCGCTGCGCTCGTAGTCGCTCAGCTCGGCCTTGTGCGCCGAGCGCAGCCGGGCGTCGGCATAGAAGAAATCGGTGCGGGCCAGGTTGCCGGCCTCGTCCAGCCGGCTGCGGTTGAGCCGCTCCACCACCACCATCGGCGTCTTGCTCAGGCCCGAGTACAGCACCGCAAAGCCTTCGGAGCACAGCGCGCTGGCCTGCCAGTCGTTGCCAACGTCGGCGAGGCGCAGCGGTTGGCCCGTGGGGAACTGCTGGGCGCACTGGCGGAAGTCGGGCGAGGCGGCGGCAGTGGCCGGCGGCGGCTTGCGGGCCGGCGCCTGCACGGTGCTGGCGGGCGGCGCGGCGGCGCCCGCATGCGGCGCCTTGCCGGCAGCCTGGCGCAGCTTGTCGAGCGACTGCCACACCGATGCGGTCTGCTTGTGCCACCAGTCCTGCACCTGGGTGGCGGGGCCCGACAGCGTGCCCGCGCCCAGCAGGGCGCCATAGACGAAGGTGGCCAGCTTGTGGGTGGCGATGCGCCCCAGGCGGGCGCCAAAGGCGCTGGAGGAAGAGGTTTTGCGGGAGGAGGATTTCGACGACTTGGAGGAGGGCCTGGTTGCCATGGATACGGGTCACACGAAAGCACGATGGGGCGAGCCCCGTTGCGGGGCCGCCAGGGCGGCACCATTGTCCGCGAGCGTAACCGTTGCTTTTCGTAAAAATCTCTTTTTTTATAGCATCAGGCAATGGCCGCTCATGAGCCGGCGCGCATATCGAGGGTGATACCGGTGGGAGCCTCGGTGCAAAGCTTTGAAACAGAGGCTGGCCGGATATGCGCTAGGCTCGGGCAATCCACCCCACACCATGCCCATGAAAATTCCCTCGCTTGCCTCCCTGCTGCTTTTCCCCCTGACCCTGTGCGTGCTGCCGCTGGCGGCCCATGCGGATGACGATGACCACCGGGGCCACCGCCGCCACAAGCACCACGGCCACAAGGAGGTCTACTGGGACGGCCAGTGCAAGGTCGAGCGCAAGTGGAAGGGCAATGGCGAGTACAAGGAAAAGCGCAAGTGCCGCGACCGGCCCGTGGGCTACTACCAGCCTGCGCCGGTCTACCACCAGCCGGCACCGGTCTACATGGTGCCCAGGCCCGATCCGGCGATCGTCATCAGCCCGCAGATCGTGATCCGGCCCTGATCCCTGCAAAACGGCCCGCGGATGCGGGCCGTTTTGGCGTGCGGGCGCGGTGCCAGTGGGGTTGTTTCGCCCGCGTCACGGCGCTGCGGCAATCGCCACTAGAATCCTGCCAATCGCCGGCAACGGGCTGGCGGCACGCAACCCGGCACGATGACAGCTTCCCTTCACCACCGCGCAAGAAAAAAGCCGTCAAGTCTTGGAAACTTGACGGCTTTGCACTTTGGTGCCCGGGGCCGGAATCGAACCGGCACGCCTTGCGGCGGCGGATTTTGAGTCCGCTGCGTCTACCAATTTCACCACCCGGGCAGGGTATCTCGCAAACAGCGATTATGGCACAGATTACTCTATGAAAAGTTACCCCCATATCGACGACGCCATCGGCAATACCCCGCTGGTCGCACTGCAGCGCATCGGCACCGACTACAACACCGCCCACGGCAACGTGGTGCTGGCCAAGCTCGAGGGCAACAACCCCGCGGGCTCGGTGAAGGACCGCCCGGCGCTGTCGATGATCGTGCGCGCCGAGGAGCGCGGCGAGATCAAGCCCGGCGACACGCTGATCGAGGCCACCTCGGGCAACACCGGCATCGCGCTGGCGATGGCCGCGGCCATCAAGGGCTACCGCATGGTGCTGATCATGCCCGAGGATCTGTCGATCGAGCGCGCCCAGACCATGAAGGCCTTCGGTGCCGAGCTGATCCTCACGCCCCGCAGCGGCGGCATGGAATACGCGCGCGACCTGGCCGACAAGATGGTGGCCGACGGCAAGGGCAAGGTGCTGGACCAGTTCGCCAACCCCGACAACCCGCGCATCCACTACGAGACCACCGGCCCCGAGCTGTGGGCGCAGACCGGCGGCGAGATCACGCACTTCGTCAGCGCCATGGGCACGACCGGCACCATCACCGGCGTGGCGCGCTTCCTCAAGGAGAAGAACCCGGCGGTGAAGATCATCGGCGCACAGCCCACCGAGGGCTCGCGCATTCCCGGCATCCGCAAGTGGCCCGAGGAATACCTGCCCAAGATCTACGAGCCCGCGCTGGTCGACGAGCTGGTCTACGTGGGCCAGGGCGACGCCGAGGACATGTGCCGCCGCATGGCGCGCGAGGAGGGCATCTTCGCCGGCATCTCCGCCGCCGGCGCCTGCTTTGTCGCGCAGGAGATTGCGCGCCGCGAGCGCAACGCCACCATCGTGTTCGTGGTCTGCGACCGGGGTGACCGCTACCTGTCCACCGGCGTGTTCCCACTTTGAAGATTTGAATGAAACCGGGCTGCAGCGCTTGTGTAGCAAGCGCTGATGGCTATTAAAAGGCGAGCATCCATGCATTATGAGACCCAGTTCTGCACCCACTGCGCCACGCCGCTGGCCTGGGTGACGGCGGCCGAGGACGGTGGCGACGTCGAGCGCCTGCGCTGCCCAGCCTGCGGCTGGACGCACTGGAACAACCCGACGCCGGTGCTGGCGGCCATCGTCGAGGTCGACGGCAAGGTGCTGCTGGCGCGCAATGCGGCCTGGCCGCCGACCATGTTCGCGCTGATCACCGGCTTCATGGAGGCGGGCGAGTCGCCCGTCGAGGGCATCGCCCGCGAGGTCAAGGAGGAGACCAACCTCGACGTGGTTTCCTGCGACATCGTCGGCGCCTACGAGTTCGTGCGCATGAACCAGGTCATCATCGCCTACCATGTGGTGGCGCAGGGCGAGGTGCGGCTGTCGCCCGAACTGCTGGACTGGCGGCTGTACGAGCTCGATGAGCTCAAGTGCTGGCCGGCCGGCACCGGCTATGCGCTGGCCGACTGGCTCAAGAGCCGCGGCCACGAGCCGGTGTTCTTCACCGCCGAGGAAAACGCCGCGCGCCGCGCGGGCCTGGGCCTGACCAACTGAAGCGGTATGCAAGCATGCAAGTAGACAAGGAAATCGACACCCGCGGCCTGAACTGCCCGCTGCCCATCCTGAAGGCCAAGAAGGCCCTGGCCGAGATGCAGAGCGGCCAGCTGCTGAAGGTGGTGGCCACCGACACCGGCTCGACGCGCGACTTCCAGGCCTTTGCCAAGCAGACCGGCAACGAGCTGGTGGCGCAGAGCACCGAGGGCGCGGAGTTCATCCACATCCTGCGCCGCCGCTGAATCTGCTATTGATTGGAGAGCTGTTAGCGCAAAAAAGGCCTGCATCTGCAGGCCTTTTGTATTGGAAATCCGCGCGGGATAAGCGCTAGATGCTCAGGTTTTTGAGGTACTCGCGGAAGCTGTCGCCCACGTCCGGGTGCTGCAGCGCGAGTTCGACCGTGGCTTGCAGGAAGCCTTCCTTGCTGCCGCAGTCGTAGCGCTTGCCGCTGTACTGGAAGGCGTAGACGGTCTCGTGGCGCAGCAGGCGCTCGATGCCGTCGGTGAGCTGGATCTCGCCGCCCACGCCGATGGGCTGGTTGCGGATCTCCTCGAAGATGCGCGGCGTGAGCACGTAGCGGCCGGCCACGCCCATGCGCGAGGGCGCCTTCTCGGGCGCGGGCTTTTCCACGATCTCGTCGATGCGCATCAGCGGGCCGCCGGCCGCCTCGCCCTTGACGATGCCGTAGCGCTTGGTCTGCTCCTGCGGCACTTCCTGCACGGCCAGCAGCGAGCGGCCTTGGCGGTGGAAGGCGTCGACCATCTGGCGCATGATGCCGGGGCCGCCGTTCTCGCCCACCATCAGGTCGTCGGCCAGCAGCACGGCGAAGGGCTCGTTGCCCACCAGCGGCTCGGCGCACAGCACCGCATGGCCCAGGCCCAGCGAGCGCGGCTGGCGGATGAAGGCGCAGTTCATGTCGATGGGTGCCACCGAGCGCACCAGGTCCAGCATGGCCTGCTTGCCGGCCTGCTCCAGCTCGTTCTCCAGCTCGTAGGCGGTGTCGAAATGGTCTTCGATGGCGCGCTTGCTGCGGCCGGTGACGAAGATCATGTCGCGGATGCCGGCCTCGTAGGCTTCTTCGACGGCGTACTGGATCAGCGGCTTGTCCACCACCGGCAGCATCTCCTTCGGAGACGCCTTGGTCGCGGGCAGGAAGCGCGTGCCGAGGCCGGCGACGGGGAAGACAGCTTTGCGGATGCGGGTGTTGGTGGTGCTCATGCGGTGGTTTTAACCCAAACGTTTACCCCAAACGGGCGAGTTGCTCCTGGATGCGGGACAGCGTGGCGCCGAACTCGGCGACGCGCTTCTTCTCCTGCTCGATCACGGCCGGCGGGGCCTTGGCCACGAAGGCTTCGTTCGAGAGCTTGGCATTCGCCTTGGTGATCTCGCCCGACAGGCGCGTGGCTTCCTTGCCCAGGCGCAGCTTCTCGGCGGCCACGTCGACCTCGACGAACAGCGCCAGGCGGATGTCGCCGACCACGTTCACCGGGGCGTTCTGCGCGGCGGCGGCCCAGGCGGCCTCGTCGTCGAAGACCTTGACCTCGCTGAGCTTGGCCAGGTTCTGCAGCACGGCGGCATTGGCGCGCAAGAAGTCGGCGTCGCCGGCGTTGCCGGCCACGGCCAGCAGCGGCAGGCGCTGGGCGGGCGAGACGCCCATCTCGCCGCGCAGCGTGCGGCAGGCGTCCACCATCTGCTTGATGCGGCCCACGTAGGCGATGGAGGCTTCGTCGATCTTGGCGGGCTGGGCCTCGGGGTAGCGGGCGATGGCGATGGACTCGCCCTTCAGTCCGGCCACCGGCGCCACCTGCTGCCACAGGGCTTCGGTCACGAACGGGATGATCGGATGGGCCAGGCGCAGGATGGCTTCCAGCGTGCGGATCAGCGTGCGGCGCGTGCCGCGCTGCTGCGCTTCGTTGCCGGTCTGGATCTGCACCTTGGCGATTTCCAGGTACCAGTCGCAGAACTCGTTCCAGACGAAGTCGTAGATGGCGTTGGCCACGTTGTCCAGGCGGTACTCGGCAAAGCCCTTGGCGACTTCGGCCTCGACCTTCTGCAGCTGCGAGGCGATCCAGCGGTCGGGCTGGCTGAAGTGCATGTAGCCCGCGAATTCGCCGCCGGGCTGGCACTGCTCCTTGGTGTGCTCCTTGAGGCCGCAGTCGTAGCCTTCGCAGTTCATCAGCACGAAGCGCGAGGCGTTCCAGAGCTTGTTGCAGAAGTTGCGGTAGCCCTCGCAGCGCTTGCTGTCGAAGTTGATGCTGCGGCCCAGCGACGCCAGCGCGGCAAAGGTGAAGCGCAGCGCATCGGCGCCGTAGGCGGGAATGCCTTCGGGGAATTCCTTTTGCGTGTTCTTGCGCACGGTGGGCGCGGTCTCGGGGCGGCGCAGGCCCTGGGTGCGCTTGTCGAGCAGCGGCTCGAGCGCAATGCCGTCGATCAGGTCCACGGGGTCGAGCACGTTGCCTTCGGACTTGGACATCTTCTTGCCCTGCGCATCGCGCACCAGGCCGTGGATGTATACGTGCTTGAACGGCACGCGGCCGGTGAAGTGCGTGGTCATCATGATCATCCGGGCGACCCAGAAGAAGATGATGTCGTAGCCCGTGACCAGCACCGAGGAGGGCAGGTAGAGGTTGTAGTCGTCGGCCGCGGCGTCGGTCTGGTTGGGCCAGCCCATGGTGCTGAAGGGCACTAGCGCCGACGAGTACCAGGTGTCGAGCACGTCCTCGTCGCGGCGCAACTGCTTGCCTGGAGCCTTGGCCTGGGCCTCGGCTTCGTTGCGGGCGACGATGCAGTTGCCGTCCTCGTCGTACCAGGCCGGGATCTGGTGGCCCCACCACAGCTGGCGCGAGATGCACCAGTCCTGGATGTTGTTCATCCACTGGTTGTAGGTGTTGACCCAGTTCTCGGGCACGAAGGTGACCTGGCCCGAGGCCACGGCGTCGATGGCCTTCTGCGCGATGGACTTGCCGGTGGCATCACCTTCGCCGACCTTGCTCATGGCCACGAACCACTGGTCGGTGAGCATGGGCTCGATCACCTGGCCGGTGCGGGTGCAGATGGGCACCATGAGCTTGTGCTTCTTGACCTCGACCAGCAGGCCCAGCGCCTCCAGGTCGGCCACGATGGCCTTGCGGGCCACGAAGCGGTCCATGCCGCGGTATTTCTCGGGCGCGTTGTCGCTGATGGTGGCGGTGAGCGTCAGCACCACCTCCAGCGGCAGCTTGTGGCGCTGGCCCACGGCGTAGTCGTTGTTGTCGTGCGCGGGCGTGACCTTGACCACGCCGGTGCCGAACTCGCGGTCCACATACTCGTCGGCAATGATGGGGATCTGGCGGCCCACCAGCGGCAGCGTCACGGTCTGGCCGATCAGGTGCTTGTAGCGCTCGTCCTCGGGGTGGACCATCACGGCCACGTCGCCCAGCATGGTCTCGGGGCGGGTGGTGGCCACGACCAGCTGGCCGGCGCCGCTGGTCAATGGGTAGGCGATGTGCCACAGCGAGCCGTCCTTTTCCTCGTTTTCCACTTCGAGGTCGGACACGGCGGACTGCAGCACCGGGTCCCAGTTCACCAGGCGCTTGCCGCGGTAGATCAGGCCCTGCTCGTAGAGCTTGACGAAGGTGTCGGTCACCACGGCGGACAGCTTGTCGTCCATGGTGAAGTATTCGCGGCTCCAGTCCACGGTGTCGCCCATGCGGCGCATCTGCGTGGTGATGGTGTTGCCGCTCTTTTCCTTCCACTCCCAGACCTTCTTCACGAAGTCGGGGCGGCCCAGGTCGTAGCGGCTCTGGCCCTGCTCCTGCAGCTGGCGCTCGACCACGATCTGCGTGGCGATGCCGGCGTGGTCGGTGCCGGGCACCCAGACCGTGTTGTTGCCCTTCATGCGGTGGTAGCGCGTGAGGGAGTCCATGATGGTCTGGTTGAACGCATGGCCCATGTGCAGCGTGCCGGTCACGTTGGGCGGCGGCAGCTGGATGCAGAAGCTGGGCTGGGCCGCATCGGGCTGGCCCGTGCCGCGCACGCCGGCGCGGCCGTAGCCGCGCTTTTCCCACTCGGGGCCCCAGTGGGCTTCGAGGGCGGCGGGTTCGAAGGATTTGGACAGGCTCTCCAGGCCGGGTTGTGCAGGGGTGTCGCTCATGGTGTTGTTGTCAATGAAAACGGCATCCCGCAGGATGCCGCCAATGATCGGTGTGTCGAGACGGATTGCACGATTTTAGCCCGGCGCCACTGCTGACCGGTGCGGGAGGGATTCATCAAAAATATAGCTGCTTCCGCTCGATTTATATGAATCTTGATGTGAAAACAGTCTGAAATCGTTATGGAGAAAGCGCGGGCAGCTCATTTTTTGATAACGGCTATCCCACGGCCAGCGCGCCGCCCAGCCCCACCAGCACCACGCCTATGCAGCGGTTGAGCAGCACCTGGCGCTGCAGCAGCCGGGTGCGCAGGCGCGCATCCGACAGGAACAGCGCCACCAGGCCGAACCACAGCCCGTGCGCGCCCGACATGAACAGGCCGTAGCCGATCTGCCGCGCCAACCCGGTGGCCGGGCCGACGACCTGGGCATAGACGCTGACGACGAACAGCGTGGTCTTCGGGTTCAGCGCATTGGTGAGCAGGCCGGCCCGGAAGGCCCGCGCCGCGGGCAGGGCGGCGGGCGCGCCCCCGCCCGTGCTCGGGTGCGGCCGGCTTTGGAAGGTCTGCCAGCCCACATAGACCAGGTAGGCCGCGCCCGCCAGCCGGATGGCGCCGAACCAGCCCGGCGAGCTGCGCAGCAGCAGCGCTACGCCGAGCATCGAATACAGCACATGCAGCTGCACGCCGGCGGCAATGCCCGCCGCGGTGAACAGGCCGGCCCGCCGGCCATGCAGCAGGCTGTTGCGCGTGACCATCGCAAAGTCCGCACCGGGGCTGATGACGGCCAGCACCGTGATCGCCGCCACCGCAAGGATTTCAAACATGGGAAAAGCTTTCTGAAAATTCACCGATCAACCTGCCGCCCCGGCATTCAGGGCAGCGCCGGGATGCATTCTTTCGAGAAAGCGCGCCGCTGAAAATCGATTTATGCTGCTCGCCATGCGTGAAGAAAACTCACTGATGGATGGGCCCGCCAGCCGGCGCCTGCCGCCGCTCAACGCGCTGCGCGCCTTCGAGGCCGCGGCCCGCCACGGCAGCCTGGTGCACGCCGCGGCCGAGCTGCACGTGACGCACGGCGCGGTGAGCCGGCAGGTGCGGCAGCTGGAGGCGCACCTGGGCCTGGCGCTGTTCGAGCGGCGCAACCGCGCCATCTTTTTGACGCGGCAGGGCTCGGAGCTGCTGGTCGCCTGCTCGGAGGCGCTGGCCCGGCTGGCCGAGGCCGTGGCGCGGCTGCGCGCGTCCGAGGCCGACGCGCCGCTGGTGCTGTCGTGCGAGCCGACGATCGCCATGCGCTGGCTGATCCCGCGGCTGCCGGCCTTCCATGCGCGCTTTGCCGGGCGGCAGCTGCACCTGCTCGCGGCCGGCGGCCCGGTGGACTTTGCGCGCGACCGCATCGACGTGGCGCTGCGGCGCAACGACTTCGCCTGGGCCGCGGACTGCCATGTGGAGCGCGTGGGCCCCGAGCTGATGGGGCCGGTGTGCCAGCCCGCCCTGGCCGCGCAGCTGCGCCCACCCCAGCGCGGCAAGGCCGCCGATGCGCCCCGGGCCCTGCATGCGCGCACCCGGCCGCTGGCCTGGAAACAATGGCTGGCGGCGCACCCGGCCGCGCTGCGCCTGGGCCCGCCCCAGCATTTCGAGCACTTCTACCTGTGCCTGCAGGCCGCGGGCGCCGGCCTGGGCGTGGCCCTGGGCTCGGCCTACATGGTGGAGGACGACTGCCGCGATGGCCGGCTCGCGGCGCCCTTCGGCTTTGCCGGCGACGGCTCGGAGTACGTGCTGCTGTCGCCCACGCCCATCGCGGCCGATGCGCGCCGCACGGCGCTGCTGGACTGGCTGCGGGACGAGATGGCGCAGACCCGGGCGCGGATGGCGGAGCAGGGTGCCGCCGTGGCGCTTGACCGGCCCGGCGTGGCTGATTAAAAACCCAGGACCTCGATCCGAGCTGCCCCGCTGAAGGAAGACCTCTCCATGACCGCACCCTCCGCCCTCGCGCAAGACATCGCCGCCACCGTGCAGGTGCTGGCCTTCGATACCTTCGGCACCGTGGTGGACTGGCACGGCTCCATCGTGCGCGAGATGCAAGCGCAGCATCCGGCCGTGGACGCAGACGCCTTCGCCCGCGCCTGGCGCGCCGGCTACCAGCCGGCGATGGCGCGGGTGCGCAGCGGCGCCCAGGGCTGGACGGCCATCGACGCGCTGCACCGCCAGATCCTCGACGAGATCCTGCCGCGCTTCGACCTGGGCCACCTGGGCGAGGCCGAGCGGGTGCAGCTCAACCGCGTGTGGCACCGGCTGGCGCCGTGGAGCGACAGCGTGCCGGGGCTGGCGCGGCTCAAGCGCCGCTTCACCATCACCACGCTGTCGAACGGCAACATCGGTTTGCTCACCAACATGGCCAAGCGCGCCGGCCTGCCGTGGGACTGCATCCTGAGCGCCGAGGTCTTCCGCGCCTACAAGCCCGACCCGGCGACCTACCTGGGCGTGGCGCGGGTGTTCGACCTGCCGCCCGCGCAGGCGATGCTGGTGGCCGCGCACCACGACGATCTGGAGGCCGCGCGGGCCTGCGGGCTGCGCACCGCCTACATCGAGCGGCCGCTGGAGTTCGGCAGCGCGCACCCCAAGGATGTGTCGCCGCGCGCGGGCAACGAGCTGCACGCGCGGGATTTCGAGGCGCTGGCTGACCAGCTCGGGTGCTGAAGGCGGAGCTCAGACCGCCGCGGCGTTCATGATGCGCGCGATGTCCTTCGCCGTGGCGTGCAGGTCGGCGATCAGCGCTTCTTCCTGCTCTGGCGTGGGAATGTCGGTGACGGTGCTGGAGATGCCCACCGTCATCTGGCGGCCGGCCATGTCGGGGATGGACACCGCCAGCGAGAGCTGCTGGCTTTCGGCGTAGGTGCGCCGGGCCGATGCGCCGGGCGCCAGGCCCAGCGCGCCGGCCAGGGCGCTGTCGGGCGGCAGCACGCTGCCTACGCGCAGGTTCATCACGACGAGGCGGCGGCGCTCGGCCGCCGCCATCGCGCGGCCCACGATGATCACGCCCTCGGGGTGGCGCTCGCCCAGGTTGGACGTGCCCGATACCTGGTCCGCCAGGGCCTGCAGGCGCTGCTGCACGATATCGGACACGCCCAGGCTTTCCATCGCGGCAAAGCCGATCTCCAGCACCGGCGGCGCGAGCTGCCAGCGCCCCTCCAGCTTGCGCACATAACCTTCCTCTTCCAGCGTCTGCAGAAAGCGCAGCACCGTCGGGTGCGGCAGGTCGACCGCGCGCGACAGCTCGGCCAGCGTGGGGCGCCCCTGGCTGCGGAAGGCCCGCAGGATGGCTAGACAGCGTTGGATGGATCGATTATTCTGCATATGTTCACTGTATGAAATATATGTTCACTAGATGAACATATCAAGAAAAACCTGACAGGAGACCCCATGAGACTGGCTGCAATGCTGCTGGCGCTGGCTGCGCTGGCGCCCCTCGCCACCCACGCGGAGACCTGGCCCGCCCGGCCGGTGCGCTGGGTGGTGCCGTACCCGCCGGGCGGCTCGACCGACATTCTCGCCCGCCTGGTGGGGCAAAAGCTCGGCGAGCGGCTGGGGCAGCCGGTGGTGGTCGAGAACAAGCCCGGCGCCGGCGGCAACATCGGCACCGAGTACGTGGCCAAGCAGCCGGCCGATGGCTACACCATCCTGATGGGCAACATCGGCCCGATCTCGATCAATCCCACGCTCTACGGCAACCTGCCGTACCAGCCGCTGCGCGACCTGGCGCCGGTGACGCTGCTGATGGAGGTGCCCAACCTGCTGGTGGCCAACCCGGCGCTGCCGGTGCGCACCGTCGGCGAGCTGACCGCGTACGCGAAAGCCAAATCCACGCTGAGCTACGCCACGCCGGGCGCGGGCACCTCGCTGCACCTGGCGGGCGAGCTGTTTGCGCACCGCGCGCAGCTCACGCTCACCCAGGTGGCCTACAAGGGCAGCGCGCCGGGCCTGAACGACACCATGGCGGGCCATGTGCCCATCATGTTCGACAACATGCCGTCGGCGCTGCCGCTGGTCAAGGCCGGCAAGCTGCGGGCCCTGGCCATCACCAGCGCGCAGCGCTCGGCCGAGCTGCCCGACGTGCCCACCATGCAGGAGGCGGGCGTGCCCGACTACCAGATCGCCGGCTGGTTCGGCGTGCTGGTGCCGGCGGCCACGCCGGCCCCGGTGGTCGAGCGGCTGAACCGCGAGCTGCAGCAGATCCTCCGCGAGCCTCATGTCAAGCAGCGCATCGCCGAGATGGGCGGCATGGTTTCCGAATCCGGCCCGCAGGCCTTCAAGGCCTTCATCCAGTCCGAAACCCTCAAGTGGAGCGCGCTGATCCAGAGCGCCCACATCACCTTGCAGCAGTGAGCGCTGCACCCCTACCTACCAGGAGAACCCCATGGAAAAAGCCAGTTTTCTGGAAATCCGCCCCATCGCCGGCGCGCTCGGCGCCGAGATCTTCGGGCTCGACCTGTCGCAGCCCCTGTCCGACGCCGACTTCGCCCAGGTGCAGCAGGCCCTGCACGACCACCAGGTCATCTTCTTCCGCGACCAGGCGCTGACGCCCGAGCAGCACAAGGCCTTCAGCCAGCGCTTCGGCGGGCTGCTCGAGGTGCCCTTCATCCGCGCGCTGGACGGCCACCCCGAGATACTGCCGGTGATGCGGGGCAAGGAGCAGAAGACCAAGCGCAACTTCGGCGGCCTGTGGCACACGGACATGAGCTACACCGCCGAGCCCCCGCTGGGCTCGGCGCTCTACGCCCGCGTGATCCCGCCCTATGGCGGCGACACGATGTGGGCCAGCATGTACGCGGCCTACGATGGCCTCTCCGACAAGCTCAAGGAGGTGCTGCAGAGCCTGCGCGCCATCCACAGCCCGGCGCGCTCCTACGGCGCCAACGGCGCGGTGGTCAACAACGGCGACCCGGCCCACAAGATGGACGTGCGCACCGACGAACGCGCCTCGGCCGAGATCTCGCACCCGGTGGTGCGGGTGCACCCCGCCACCGGGCGCAAGGCGCTGTATGTGAACCGCACCTACACGGTGCGCTTCGAGGGCATGACCGAGGAAGAGAGCGCCCCTTTGCTCGACTATTTGTTCGAGCAGGCCGCGCGGCCCGAGTACACCTGCCGCTTCCGCTGGCAGGCGGGCTCGCTGGCGCTGTGGGACAACCGCTGCACCCAGCACCTGGCGATGAACGACTACGACGATTTCGACCGCGAGCTGCACCGCACCACCATTGCAGGCGATGCGCCTATCGCCGCCTGATCTCGTGGCTTGATTGCTATAAAAATAATAGCTTCTAGCGCTTGATACATAAGCGCTAGAAGCTATTTTTATATAAATCGCTAGGCCGGCGCGAAAGCCTGGGCGATCTCCTGCGTCACGCGCAGGAAGCGCTCCATCTCGGCCGGCGTGTGGCAGTGCAGCGGCGACACCCGCACCGCGCCCTCGAGGCCGAAGGATTCGAGCATGCGCTTTGAATAGATGCTGCTGGCCACGCGCTCGTAGACCGTGACGCCGCGCTTGCCATACTCCACCACGGCCTGCGCGCAGTCCAGGTGCTCGAAGCCCATGGCCAGGATCAGGTCGCGCTTGGCGAGGTCGGGGTGGTCGAGGAACACCTTGACGCCCGGCATGGTGCGCAGGCCCGGCACCTGCGCCGTGCCGTCCAGCAGCGTGGCGAGCAGGGCGCGCTCGTGCAGCTCGATGTGCGTGATGCCGGCCTCGAACTGTGCGCGGCGCTCCGTGGCAGCGCTGAAATGGCCGCCCAGCCAGCACACGTAGTCCACGATGTCGCTCAGCACCGCGAACTGCCACGGCGCGGCGCTGCCCAGGTCCCAGTAGCCGGCGGGCTTGCCGGCCAGCTTGTGGTGCGGCAGCGCGGCGGCGCGCTCCGACATCCACGACAGGCCCGAGCCCCGGCAGCCGAAGAACTTGTAGGGCGCGAGGTTGATGCCGTCCACCGGCGTCTTCTGCAGGTCGATCAGGCCGTGCGGCGCGTGCTGCACCGCGTCCACCAGGATGTAGAGGTCGGGCTTGATGGCGCGGGCGCGGCGCACCACGGCCTCGATGTCGAGCTTGGCGCCCGAGATGTTCGACGCGTGGATCACGTTGAGCAGGCTGGTGTTCTCGTCGACCAGCGCCACGATGGCGTCCACGTCCACGCCGCCGGTGGCCGGGTTGCTCGGCGCCACGCGCAGCTCGCGGCCCAGGCGTTCGGCATACAGGCGCATGGCGTCGAAGGCCGAGGGGTGCTCCAGCACGGTGGTGACCATGTTGGTGCCCGGCACGTGCTCGGCCACCGCGCGCACCATGTCGAACATGGCGCCCGACGCGGTGAGCGAGGCATAGATGCTCCCGCCGCGCGTGTTCAGGATGGTTCGCAGGTCTTCGCAGCCGCGGGCCTGGATGCCCTGCAGCTCGACCGCGGTGGCGTGGATGCGCTCGGTGTTGTCGGGCACGGCATCGACCTGGGCGAAGCGCTCGACCGCCGACTTCAGGCGGAACGAGCCGCCCGCGTTGTCGAAATACAGCCGCTCGCGGCCGTGGTGGTCGTGCTCGACGCCGAGAAAGCGCGCGCGCACCTCGCGCATCAGCGCCTCGGGAAAGGCCAGGCCCTGCGGGTATTGCGATGCCATGCTCAGACGCCCTTGTTGTTGGGGTTCTTGAAGATCTCGCGCACCGCGTCCGTCATCGGGAAGTGCAGGTTCGCGTTCTTCGGCGGGATGGGCGACAGGAACCACTTGGCGTAGAGCTGCTCGATGGCGCCGGACTTCATCAGGCCGGTGACGGTCTCATCCACCAGCGCCTTGAACTCGGGGTCGTTCTTGCGCAGCATGATGCCGTAGGGCTCCTGGCGCAGCGACTCCTGCGTGAGGATCTGGTAGTCGCCCGGGTTGGGCGCGCTGGCGATCATGCCGGCGAGCTGCACGTCGTCGAGCACATAGGCGTCGGCGCGGCCGGTGGACAGCAGCAGGAAGCCGTCCGAGGTGTCCTTGCCCGCGAGCTCCTTGACCTCGATGGCGCCGCTCTTGCGCGCGCCGCGCAGCAGCTGGATCGAGGTGCTGCCTGAGACCGTGGCCACGGTCTTGCCGTTCAGGTCGGCGAAGGCGTGGATGCCGGCGTTCTTCTTCACCGCGGCGGTGATGTTGGCGACGAAGTGGCTGGGCGCGAAGTCGACCTGCTGCTGGCGCTGGGTGGTGTTGGTCGTGGTGGCGCAGTCGAGGTCCACGGTGCCGTTCTGCAGCAGCGGAATGCGGTTGGTCGAGTTGAGCATGGTGTAGCGCACCTCGATCTTGGGCAGGCCCAGCTTGGCCTTCACCGCGTCGACGATCTTCAGGCAGATGTCGGTGGTGAAGCCGATCGGCGCGCTGCTGGCGTCGAGCTTGTACGAGAACGGGATCTGGCTGTCGCGCGCGCCGATCTCGATGACGCCGCTGTCCTTGATCTTGCGCAGCGTGCCGCCATCCTGCGCGGCGGCGGTGCCGCACAGCGCGGCGAGGGCGAGTCCAATGCCAAGGGGGAGGGCGAGGGGCTTGGAGAAGTGCATGGTGGGATCCTCGAAAGCTGGGGTCTGGGAGGGGAGTGCAGGCCTATCTTCGGCGGCGCGACGAATTTCTAAAAGCGATTTTTTTCGATGGAATAAGATGAGGAAAAGTGTTTTGTAGCAAGATGAGGCCATGATGACCTTCAAGCAGCTCGAAGCGCTGTACTGGATCGCGCAGCTCGGCGGCTTTGCCCCCGCGGCCAACCACCTGCACACCTCGCAGTCCGCCATCTCCAAGCGGGTGCACGAGCTGGAGCAGCTGTTCGACACCGAGCTGTTCGACCGCAGCCTGCGCACGGCGCGCCTGACCGACAAGGGCGAGGAGATGTTCGTGCTGGCGAAGAAGCTGCTGGAGCAGCGCGACGCCGCCATCGAGCAGTTCGGCAAGCCCGGCGTGGTGGAGCGCCGCGTGCGCCTGGGCGTGACCGAGCTGACGGCGATGACCTGGCTGCCGCGGCTGGTCAGCCTGATCCGCCGCCACTACCCCAAGGTGATCCTGGAGCCCGACGTGGACGACAGCCTGCAGCTGCGCGACAAGCTGCTGGCCGACGCGCTGGACCTCGCCATCGTGCCCGAGACCTTCGCCGACGCGCGCATGCCGCACCGAGTGATCGGGCAGGTGCAGAGCGCGTGGATGTGCAAGCCCGGCGTGGTGCAGGGTGGGGCGCTGCGGCTGCATGAGCTGGCGCAGCACCGCATGCTGGTGCAGGGCGGCAACTCGGGCACGGGCCGCGCCTACGACGCGTGGATGAAGGAGCAGGGCGTGCAGCCCGCCGAGGTGATCGTGGTGAGCAACTTGGTGGCGCTGACGGGCTTCACCGTGTCGGGCCTGGGTGTGAGCTACCTGCCGCGCGACTGCCTGTCGCCGCTGGTGGCCGCCGGCATGCTCGAGGTGCTGCAGGTCACGCCGCCGCTGCCCGTGGTGCGCTACGTGGCCATGCACAAGGGCGAGCGGCGCAGCGCGCTCACCTCGTCGCTGGTGATGCTGGCGCAGGAGTGCTGCGACTTCAGCCGCATGTTCCAGGCCCAGCCTGCGGCGGGCGCGGAATGAAAAACGGCCGGTGCCTGCGGAACAGGCACCGGCCGCGGTTTTCTATCTCCGGGCGGGGGCGGAAGGCTTACTGCTTCACGGCCTCGATCTGCAGCACCAGGCGCACCTGCTTGGGGAAGCCATAGCCCGTGCCGTAGTCCACGCCCCACTGGGTGCGGTCGATGGTGGCCTCGAAGTCGCCGCCGCAGACTTCGCGCTTTTGCAGCATCGGGCTGTCGTAGCAGTTGAAGCGGTTGGCCTTGAAGCTCACGGGATGGGTCTGGTCCTTGATGGTCAGCTGGCCGGTCACTTCCTTGAGCTTGTCGCCGTCGAACACGAACTTGTCGGACACGAACTTGGACGCGGGGAATTTCTCGGCGTTGAAGATGTCCGCGCTCTGCAGGTGCTTGTTGAAGGCGGGCGTGCCCGAGTTCACCGAGGTCATGTCCAGCGACACTTCCACCTTGCCGGCCTTGCCGGCCTTGTCGAACTCGACGGTGCCGCTCTTCTTGTCGAAGCGGGCGCGGTTGGTCGTGGTGCCGAAGTGCTCGATCTCGAAGGTGGCGAAGGTGTGGGTCGGGTCGATCGCATAGGTCGCCGGGGCGGCGTGGGCGGCGGTGGCGAGCAGGCCGGCGGCGGCAAAGGCAAGAGCGGTGATGCGCATGGAAATCCTCCAGGGTTGGTTTGAATCAAAAATGAGAGCTTTCAGCGCTTGCTGTACAAGCGCTGGAGGCCAAAAACACTAAAACTTGGTTCAGAGCTTGCCCACGCCGGTCAGCGCGAGCTTGAAGGTCACGTTCACCTCGTCGGCGACCATCGAGGTGTCGCCCCAGTCGCCTTCGCCGATCTTGAACTGCAGGCGCTTGAGCGGCAGCGTGCCGGTGGCCGTGGTGGTGGCGCCCGATTGCGTCAGCTGCACGGGCAGGCTCACGTTCTGCGACTGGCCCTTGATGCTGAGCTTGCCATCGACCTGGTACTTGCCGCCGCCCAGCGCCTTGACGGCGGTGGAGTCGAACGTGGCCTGCGGGAACTTGGCGACGTTGAACCATTCGGCCTTGGGCAGCTCGGCGTCGGTCTCCTTCGAGCCCAGCGTGGCGCTGCCGGTATCGATGCTGAAGCGGATGCTGCTGGCCTCGGGCTTGGCCGTGTCGAAGTTCAGCTTGGCGTCGAACTTCTTGAACTGGCCCTGCAGCGGCACGCCCATCTGCTTGGCGGTGAAGCCGACGGTGCTTTGCGCCGGCACCAGGGCCTGGGCTGCGTGGGCGGTGCCGCCCGCGAAGGCGGCGGCGATCAGGGCGGAGGAGAGAAGGGCTTTCATGCGAGGACTCCAGAGAAAACAGGGAACAGGTGCGGCGGCTCAGCGGGGCAGCATGCGCGAGATCAGGCCGTCGCGGTCGATCAGCTGGTGCTTGAAGGCCGCGGCCACATGCAGCACCACCAGCGCGGCCAGCGCATAGGCCGCATAGCCGTGCCAGGGCTTGAGGGCCTCGGCCAGCTCGGGGCTCTTGGCCACGAAGTCGGGCAGCGGCAGCACGCCGAACAGCACGATGGGAAAGCCGGCCGCCGAGCTGTAGGCCCAGCCCAGCAGCGGGATGGCGAAGAACAGCGCGTACATCAGGTGGTGCACGCCGGCGTGCGCGGCCTGCTGCCAGCCGGGCATGGCCTGCAGCATCTTGGCCGGCAGCTCCGGCGGGCGGTGCGTGACGCGCCACAGCAGCCGCGCGACGGTGAGCAGCAGGATGGTCATGCCGGCCCACTTATGCCAGTTGAAGTACTTGAGGCGTGCCGGCGACAGCGGCAGCCCCGTCATGTACAGGCCAAAGAAGAAGATGCCCACCAGGGCCAGCGCCAGCACCCAGTGGAAGGCCATGGCCGTGCGCGTGTAGCGTTGCAATGCAGCTGTCATGAAGCTTGTTCTAAGAAGGATTGGGCCGCAGTGTAGGCAAGCCAGGCTGCGGCAGGTTTCAGCCGGGTTGACGGCTCTGTTCAAAGGAATTGAATGGAGAGGGCCTGCCTGGAAAAGTTCCACGCGCTTACAGCTATTGCAACCCGGGGCCGAGCGCAGCGACGGCCCGACCTGCCTCCCCACCCTTCTGGCTGTGCCTGTGGCGGGGCGTTTGCGGGGTGGGCATGCGCGTCGGAGCGCGCATGCTTCGTCATCTGACTCGCCGGGGTTGTCCGAGCGCAGCGCCTTCGGCGCGGAGTCGAGTTCCACGGCGCACCCCGCAAACGTCACGCCACAGGTTGCCCCGCTGCCGTGCAGCGGGGTCGCAGACAGTCGGGGCGTGTTCTTTGCCTACTTTCTTACACGAGTAAGAAAGTAGGTCGCCCGCCGGGGCGAGTCCCGGCCTCTGAACTCAAAAGAGGAAAGTAGCTAACCAGCCGGCTCGACGGGTTTCATGCGTCATGCGCCAACGCCGCCTGCTTCCACGCCCGAGCCGCCGCTTCCGCATCCCCCCGCTCCTCGGCCAGCTGCGCCAGCAGCCGCCAGGCATGGGCGCGCAGTTGCTCGTCCTGCAGCGCCGGCGCCGCCTCGCCCAGCCAGTGGCTGGCCTTGCCCCAGAGCTGGTGGCGCAGGCAGGCCACGCCCGCGAGGTACTGCAGGCTCACATCGTTCGGGCGCTTGTGCTGGGCGGCCTCGATGCGGGCCAGCCATTCGGCGTCGGGCGTGTGGAAGCTCTCCGCCAGCGCCTGCAGCAGGCGCCGCAGCTGCAGCGCCGGCAGGTTGCCGCTGCCGGTGTAGCGCTCCCACGCGGGTAGCAGCCATTCGCGCGCGGTGGTGGCCGAGCCCTGGAGCGCCAGCAGGCGCCGCGCCGCGTGGATGCCCACTTCCGGCATCTGACGCTCGCCGGCATCGAGCTGGCGCCAGGCCTGCTGCAGTTGCTCGGGATCGTGCGCGTCGTCGATCAGCGCGGTGGCCATGCTGCGCACGATGCTCTGCGCGGCCGAGGCCGAGAAGGCGCGGTGCTTGGCCAGCAGGCGCGCGGTGTCGAGCGCCGCCTTGGTGCTCTTCATCGCCTGGGCGGCCTTGAGCTTGAGGCGCAGCGCCAGCGTGCGCCGCGCCGCACCCTGGGGGAGCTGGCCGAGGTGGTCCAGCGCGGCGGCGGCGTCGCGGTCATCCAGCGCCCATTGCGCGGCCACCAGCTGGGCGCCTTCGCGCAGCTCGGGCTGGCCTTTGGCCTGCTGGGCTTCCTGCAGGGCCAACTGCCAGTGCTCGTCGCGCTGGGCCTGGTCCTGCAGCGCCTGCGAGCTGTGGGCGGCCAGCACATGGGCCAGCACGCGCAATTCCAGCCCGTGGGGAATGTCGTCGCCGGCTTCGCGCAGGGCCTTTTCCTGCGCCAGCGCCGACAGCGCGGCCTTGCGGGCGCGCACGAAGCGGCCGGCCTGCAGCTGCGTCATGCCCTGCAGCGCGGCGGCGTGCATGGCGCGCTCCTTCTGCAGCATGCGCCAGCGCCGCGCCTGGCGCGGCAGCTCGAACATGGCCGAGAGCCCGCGCAGCCCGCCATACACCAGCGCAAAGCCGAGCAGCAGCAGCAGCGCCACCAGGTTCAGCGACAGATCGATGCGGTAGGGCGGCCAGTACAGCGTGACCGTGCCCTGGTTGCTGCCGGCAAACAGGGCGGCGGCCACCGCGATGGCGAAGAGGGCTATCAACCACAGGGCTGCGCGCATGCTGTCGGGCCCCTTATCTGCCGGCGGCGGCGGTGGTCAGCGCCGCCAGGGTGTCGTCGGCGCGGGGCGGGTCCACGTCGCGCATGGCGAGCTGCACCTGCTGCAGCAGCGAGGCCACGTTCTGCGTGCGGCGCGAGGTGGCGTCGAAGTAGCGGTTGACCAGCTGGGTCGCGGCCGAGAGGTCGTTGCGCGAGGCCTGGGTCTGCCGCGCCAGCAGGCCCAGGCGCGCATTCAGCAGCGTGAGCTTGAGGTTCTCGCGCAGGAAGAAGGCCTGGTCGGGCGAGACCAGCGCGGCGTCGGGGTAGTCGATGCGGCGCACGCGCACCAGCCGGCGGGCCTCGTCGCGCGTGGCTTCCCAGGTGGTGGCCAGCGCGGACTGCCACCACGGCCGGGAGGCCTCGGCTTCGCTGCTCTCGCCGTCCTTGGCGGGCGCGGCGGTGCGCCGGGCGTTGACGCGGCGGGTGGCGCTGGCCTGGGCCACGTCGTTTTGCAGCGGCAGCTCGTCGGCCTGGCGGATCAGGTCGTCCAGCCGCGCCAGGATGCCGGAGGTGTCCAGCGTCTTGGTGGTGGCGATGCGGTCCAGGTCGCGGGCGATGGCGTGCGACAGCGGCGCCAGGCTGGGCTGGGAGGCGCGGCTGATGCGCAGCTGCGCGGCCTTGAGGCTGCTGACCAGCGGATCGGCGCTGCCGGTGAGCTGGGCCTGCTGCAGCGCAAAGCGCACGGCGCTCTCGGTCTCGACGACGAGGTTGTCGTCGCGGCTGCGCGACAGGCTCTGCAGCAGGGCATCGAGCTGGCCGCGCTGCAGCGCGACCTCGCCCACGCGGGCTTCCATCACCGACATGCGCGAGGACATGTCGCGCGCCACGTCTTCGGCCTGGCGCGCGATGGTGCGCGCCTCGACGGCCTGGCCGTGCGAATCGGCGCTCTGGCGCGCCAGTTGCTGCTGGATGTTGTTCAGGCGCTGCCACAGCAGCGCGCTGCTGACGATGGCCACCGTGGTGGCCACGCCGAGCACCAGCGAGGTCCACAACCAGGGGGATCGGTTGGCGGTCGCCGCGGCATCCGTGGCGGGGACGGATTCGGTAGGGGGAGGTGGTGGAGCAGTGTGGGATTGCTCGGGCGGCGTCATGCCATGGATTCTAGCGACGCCAGGACGTCCGCCAGCGCTGGCCGGCATGGCTGTACAGAGTGGAATCCCGCATCCAGGGCCGCCTGCACAATGCGCGGATGGGTGGCGAGCGCCTGGGCGCGGGCCAGTTGCGCGGCATCGAATCTGTGGCGTAAATGCATCACTGCCTCGGAGCTGCTGAAAATCCAGCAGCAGTCCGGTGCCAGGGCCGAAGCCGCCTGCGCGTGCAGCGCCTCGGTCCAGGTGGGGCCGGCGCGCTCGTAGGCGACGACGAAATCCACCGTGGCGCCGGCCTGGCGCAACTGGTCGGCCAGCCACTCGCGGCCCCGGCCCTGGGCGCTGCCGGCCGATTCGGCATCGGTGCCGCGCACGATCAGCACGCGGCTGCCGGGCACCACCTGCGGGCGCACGCGTTGCCACAGGGTTTCGGACTCGAACTGCGCGGCGCCGGCATCGGGCATGTCGATCAGGGCCGGCGGCACGCCGAGGCGCTGCAGCGTGGCGGCCGTGCCGGGGCCGGGTGCCCATACTCTGGTTTTGATAGCTGCTGGCGCTTGTGCAGCAAGCGCTGGATGCCAATTTTGATCAAAGAAATGCGCCGCGGCATTGCCGCTGACCACCATGATGGCGCTGTACTGCTGCCATCGGGCCTGCGCCTGCCGCAGCGCGGGCGACGGCGCGGCGCGGATGCCGATCAGCGGCAGCGCCTCGGCACCCAGGCCGTGCGCGCGCAGGTCGCCGACCCAGCGGTCGGCTTCGGGCTGGGGGCGGGTGACGAGGATGCGGCGGGGAGGGGTCATGGTTCGTATTTAAAGCAGCCTGCCCGTATTGGCAAGGCCGAGCGCAGCGATGGCCCGGCCGGTCTCCACCCCTTCTGGCTGCGCCTGGGGCGTGGCGTTTGCGGGGTGGCATGCGCGTCGGAGCGCGCATGCTTCGTGAACTGACTCGCCGGGGATGTCCGAGCGGAGCGCCTTGGCGCGGAGTCGAGTTCCACGGCGCACCCCGCAAACGTCACGACACAGGTTGCCCCAACGCCTTGGCGTTGGGGTCGCAGACAGTTGGGGCGCCTTTTCTTTGCTTACTTTCTTTTGGCGAAGCAAAAGAAAGTAAGTGCGCCGCCGGGCGCATATCCCGGCCTCTGTCCATCAAGCAAGCGCAGCTTGGAAAAAGAAGCACCTCCAAGCCAACGCTAGTTACCCCGCACCTGTGCCCCCCGGCCCTGCAGCAACTGCGCCACCCGCTGCCCCAGCAGGTCCGCGCTTTCCAGATCGGTGACCACCGCTGCCAGCTCGGCGCGGATCAGCGGCGCCTGTGGCGCGTTCTCGTCGCCCCAGGCAGCCTGCAGGTGCAGCTCGCCGCCCTGCCAGACGCCGTGCGCGGCCAGCGGCATCGAGCAGCTGCCGCCCATGCAGCGGCTGATGGCGCGCTCGGCCGTTACCGTCTGCCAGGTGCGGGCGTGGGCCAGCGGGGCCAGGATCTGCACCAAGTCGGGGCGGTCGGCGCGGATCTCGATGCCCAACGCGCCCTGGCCGGCGGCGGGCAGCATGGTGTCGGCGGGGAAGACGTGGCGGATGCGGTCCTGCAGCCCCAAGCGTTTCAGGCCCGCGGCCGCCAGCACGATGCCGTCGTACTGGCCTTCGTCGAGCTTGCGCAGCCGGGTGTTGACGTTGCCGCGTAGCGGCTCGATCTTCAGGTCGGGGCGCAGCGCCTGCAGCAGCACCTGGCGGCGCAGGCTGGAGGTGCCCACCACCGCGCCCGGGGGCAGGTCGGCCAGCGAGGCGTAGCGCGGCGACACCCAGGCGTCATGCGGGTCCTCGCGCTCCATCACGCAGGCCAGCGCAAAGCCTTCGGGTAGTTCCATCGGCACGTCCTTGAGCGAATGCACGGCCAGGTCGGCCCGGCCGTCCTCCAGCGCGGCCTCCAGCTCCTTCACGAACAGGCCCTTGCCGCCCACCTTGGACAGCGTGCGGTCCAGGATCTGGTCGCCGCGCGTCGTCATGCCCAGGATGCTGACCGCATGGCCGCGCGCCTGCAGCAGCGCCTGGACGTGTTCGGCCTGCCACATGGCAAGACTGCTTTCGCGCGTGGCGATGACGATGGGGCGTGCGGACATGGAATGGGATACCGATAGTGATATGAAGAATAGATAACTGGCCACATGAAAAGGCCGGCGCCGATGCTAGCATGTGCGGCTTGCCACCGTGCCCATGCCTGCTGCAGCGCCGTGGGGCACGCGCCCGGCATCGCATTCACCATCCAGCGGAGTTTTGTTGATGAAGACAGCCCAGCGCAAGCCTGCCAGCAACCGAGCCAAGGCGGCGGATTCGAGCGAGCCCCCGGTGGCTCCCGCCACGCCGCGCAAGGGGAGCAAAGAGGACAAGGACCAGCCCCTGATCGACGATATCCGCCTGCTGGGCCGCATCCTGGGCGACGTGATCCGCGAGCAGGAGGGCCAGGCTGCGTTCGACCTGATTGAGCAGGTGCGCACGCTGTCGGTGGCCTTCCGCCGCAACGACGACCAGGACGCCGACAAGTCGCTCAAGAAGCTGCTCAAGGGCCTGTCGGGCGACCAGACGGTGAGCGTGATCCGCGCCTTCACCTATTTCTCGCACCTCGCCAACCTCGCCGAGGACCGCCACCACATCCGCCGCCGCGAAGTGCACGACCGTGCCGGCAACACGCAGGAGGGCAGCATCGAGGTGGCGCTGGCCCGGCTGCGCTGGGCGGGCATCCCGACCAAGACCGTGGTCGACACGCTGACCCATGCCTGGCTGTCGCCGGTGCTCACCGCCCACCCCACCGAGGTGCAGCGCAAGAGCATCCTCGACGCCGAGCGCAACATCGCCCAGCTGCTGACCGTGCGCGACGACCTGCTGCAGCGCGCGCAGCTCTTCAAGGCGGCCCGCGACACGCTCACGCCCCGGCAACTGGCCGACAACGAGGCCCACCTGCGCGCCCATGTCACCCAGCTGTGGCAGACGCGGCTGCTGCGCTTCTCCAAGCTGAAGGTGGAGGACGAGATCGACAACGCGCTGTCGTACTACGAGGCCACCTTCCTCACCGAGATTCCCAAGCTCTACGCGGCGCTGGAGCGCGACCTGGGCGAGCGCGACCTGGCCAGCTTCCTGCGCATGGGCCAGTGGATCGGCGGCGACCGCGACGGCAACCCCAACGTCACCGCCGCCAGCCTGCAGACCGCGATGCGCAGCCAGGCCGACCTGGTGCTGCGCTACTACCTCAAGCAGGTGCACTACCTGGGCGGCGAGCTGTCCATGTCGCAGCGGCTGGCGGGCGTGACGCCCGAGCTGCAGGCGCTGGCCGCGCGCTCGCCCGACACCAGCGAGCACCGCGAGGACGAGCCCTACCGCCGCGCGCTGGTGGGCATCTACGCCCGGCTGGCCGCCACCCTCAAGCAACTGACCGGTGGCGACGCGGCGCGCCACGCGGTGGCGCCGCAGAACCCCTACGGCGGCGCCGGCGAGCTGCTGGCCGACCTGCGGGTGATCGAGGATTCGCTGCGCGACAACCACGGCAAGGTGCTGCTGGACCAGCGCCTGTCGGCGCTGATCCGTGCGGTGCAGGTGTTCGGCTTCCACCTGGCGACCATCGATCTGCGCCAGAACTCCGATGCGCACGAGGCCGTGGTGGCCGAGCTGCTGGCCACGGCCGGCGTCGAGGCCGACTACAGCGCGCAGACCGAGGAGGCCAAGCGCGCGCTGCTGCTGCGCCAGCTGTGCGATGCCCGGCCGCTGCGCGTGCCCGGCGTGGCCTACAGCGCGCTGGCGCAGAGCGAGATCGCGATCTTCGAGGAGGCGCGCCGCGTGGTGCAGACCTACGGCCGCGACGCGATCCGCCACTACATCATCAGCCACACCGAGGCGGTGAGCGACCTGCTCGAGGTGCTGCTGCTGCAAAAGGAAGTGGGCCTGCTGGGCGGCCACATCGACGACGGCAAGTCCACCGCCGCGCTCATCGTCAGCCCGCTGTTCGAGACCATCGAGGACTTGGCGCAGTCCGCGGCCATCATGCGCGACTACTACGGCCTGCCGCACATCGCGGCGCTGGTGGCGCGCAGCGGCGGCGAGCAGGACATCATGCTCGGCTACAGCGACAGCAACAAGGACGGCGGCATCTTCACCAGCAACTGGGAGCTGTACCAGGCCGAGATCGCGCTGGTGGAGCTGTTCGACAAGCTCAGCATCAAGCAGCCCGTGCGCCTGCGCCTGTTCCACGGCCGCGGCGGCACGGTGGGCCGTGGCGGCGGCCCGAGCTACCAGGCCATCCTGGCGCAGCCGCCGGGCACGGTGCGCGGCCAGATCCGCCTGACCGAGCAGGGCGAGGTCATCGCCTCCAAGTACGCCAACCCCGAGATCGGCCGCCGCAACCTCGAGACCCTGGTGGCCGCCACGCTCGAGGCCACGCTGCTGCAGCCCACCAAGCCGGCCACGCCGGCCTTCCTGGCGGCGGCGGCCACGCTGTCGCAGGCCAGCATGGCCGCGTACCGCGAGTTGGTGTACGAGACCAAGGGCTTCGAGGAGTACTTCTTCAGCTCCACGCCGATCCGCGAGATTGCCGAGCTGAACATCGGCTCGCGCCCGGCCTCGCGCAAGGCCAACCAGCGCATCGAGGACCTGCGCGCCATCCCCTGGGGCTTCAGCTGGGGCCAGTGCCGGCTCACGCTGCCGGGCTGGTACGGCTTCGGCACGGCGGTGCAGGCCTTCGTGCAGGCCGAGGGCAAGACGCCCGGCACGCAGTGGGCGCTGCTGCAGCGCATGTACCGCCAGTGGCCGTTCTTCCGCACGCTGCTGTCCAACATGGACATGGTGCTGGCCAAGAGCGACCTGGCCCTGGCCTCGCGCTACAGCGAGCTGGTGGCCGACACCCGGCTGCGCAAGCGGGTGTTCCAGTCCATCGAGGAAGAGTGGCAGCGCACCGCCGATGCGCTGTCCCAGATCACCGGCGAGGCCCAGCGCCTGGCGCACAACCCGGCGCTGGAGCGCTCGATGCGCCACCGCTTCCCCTACATCGACCCGCTGCACCACCTGCAGGTCGAGCTGATCCGTCGCTGGCGCAGCGGCCAGGCCGATGAGCGGGTGAAGACCGGCATCCACATCACCATCAACGGCATCGCCGCCGCGCTGCGCAACACCGGCTGATCCGGCCGCTGCCTCGCCACAGAACGCCTCGCCCCCGCGAGGCGTTTTTATTTGGTGCGTTGCACCATCGTTGGACATCCCGCGCCATCCCGGTGCCGGCCGCGTGCCGGCGCAGTGCGCGGCCAGGGCTGGCGAAAGCCCAGCCGATGATGGTATTTGATTGATTAATTTGAAAAAAATGAATTGGCACATGTTTTGCTTTTGACGGCTTGCCATGGTGAATGGCCCTTTCGGGCCCGCCGCAACCACAGAGGCAGACATGACCGGCAAAGCCACCCGTATCGACCTGTTCAGCCTGCGCACGCCGCAGATGCGCGCCTTCCACCTCACGTGGCTGGCGTTCTTCGTTTGTTTCTACGCCTGGTTCGCCTGCGCGCCGCTGATGCCGGTGCTCAAGGGCGAGTTCCATCTCACGCCGGCGCAGATCGCCAACATCAACATCGCCGCGGTGGCGGTGACCATCCTGGTGCGGCTCATCGTCGGCCCGCTGTGCGACCGCTACGGTCCGCGCAAGACCTACACCGGCCTGCTGGTGCTGGGCGCCATTCCCGTGCTGGGCGTGGCGCTGGCGCAGAGCTACGAGGCCTTTTTGTTCTTCCGCCTGGCGATCGGCGCCATCGGCGCGAGCTTCGTCATCACGCAGTACCACACCTCGGTGATGTTCGCGCCCAACGTGGTCGGCACCGCCAACGCCACCACGGCGGGCTGGGGCAATGCGGGCGGCGGCGTCGCGCAGGGCACCATGCCGCTGCTGCTGACGGCCATCGTGATGGTGGGCGTGAGCCAGAGCATGGGCTGGCGCATCGCCATGGTGGTGCCGGGCCTGGCCATGCTGGTCGTGGCCTTCCTCTACTGGCGCTATACGCAGGACTGTCCCGAGGGCAACTACGCCGAGCTGCGCGCGGCCGGTAAATCGGTGGACAGCGGCAAGAAGGGCGGCTGGGCCAGCTTTGCCACCGCGGCGCGCAACCACCGCGTGTGGCTGCTGTTCATCACCTACGGCGCCTGCTTCGGCGTGGAGATCTTCATCCACAACGTGGCCGCCATCTACTACGTAGACCGCTTCGGCCTGTCGCTGGCCTCGGCCGGCATGGCGGCGGCGAGCTTCGGGCTGCTGGCGCTGTTCGCCCGGGCGCTGGGCGGCATCGTGTCGGACCGCATGGCGCGCCGCCGCGGGCTCGATGGCCGCACCCTGCTGCTGTGCGTGCTGATGCTGGGCGAGGGCCTGGGCCTGCTGGCCTTTGCCCATGCCGACGGCGTGCTGCTGGCTGTGGCGGCGATGCTGGTGTTCGGGCTGTTCACCCACATGGCCTGCGGTGCGACCTATGCGCTCGTGCCCTTCATCGACCGCAACGCGCTGGGCGGCGTGGCCGGGATCATCGGCGCCGGCGGCAACGTGGGCGCGGTGGCCGCGGGTTTTCTGATGAAGGGGCTGGGCGACACGCAGCACACGCTGTCGGTGCTGGGCGTGCTGGTGGCGCTGTCGGCGGTGTGCGCCATCGCGGTGCGCTTCTCGGCCGAGCACAAGGCGCGCGAACAGGCGCTGTACGACAACACGCTGGCGGCTGCAACCGCTGGCGCCTGAGGAGCGGACCATGGGTATGAAGATCGTTGTAGTGGGCCACGGCATGGTGGGCCACAAGTTTCTCGAAAGCCTGGCCGAGACCGGCCTGCAGGGTGCCGAAGTGACGGTGCTGTGCGAGGAGCCGCGCCCGGCCTACGACCGCGTGCACCTGTCCGAGTTCTTCAGCGGCCGTAGCGCCGAAGACCTGTCGCTGGTGGAGCCGGGCTTCTTCGAGCGCACCGGCTTCACGCTGCGGCTGGCGGCGCGTGCGGTGGCCGTCGAGCGCCGCGAAAACACCGTGACCACGGCCGACGGCGAGGTGCTGCCCTACGACAAGCTGGTGCTGGCCACCGGCTCCAGCCCCTTCGTGCCTGGCGTGGCGGGGCGCGACCGGCCGCACTGCTTCGTCTACCGCACCATCGAGGACCTGGAGGCCATGCAGGCCTCGGGCCGCAAGTCCAGGACCGGCGTGGTCGTGGGCGGCGGCCTGCTGGGGCTGGAATGCGCCAAGGCGCTGCGCGACCTGGGGCTCGAGACGCATGTGGTCGAGTTCTCGCCGCGGCTGATGGCCGTGCAGGTGGACGAGGGCGGCGGCCGCATGCTGCGCCACAAGATCGAGGCGCTGGGCGTGCAGGTGCACACCGGCTGCAACACGGTGGAGATCACCGACGGCGCCATGGCGCGCCACCGCATGGTGTTTGCTGATGGCTCGCGGCTGGAGACCGACATGATCGTCTTCTCCGCCGGCATCCGCCCGCGCGACGAGCTAGCGCGCCAGTGCGTGCTGGCCATAGGCCCGCGCGGCGGCGTGGTGGTGGACGACTTCTGCCGCACCAGCGACCACGATGTCTACGCCATCGGCGAGTGCGCGTCGTGGAAGGAGCAGGTCTTCGGCCTGGTCGCGCCCGGCTACGACATGGCCCGCGTGGCGGCCCGCCACATCGCCGGCGAGGCCGGCGCCGGCTTTACCGGCGCCGACATGAGCACCAAGCTCAAGCTGATGGGCGTGGACGTGGCCAGCATCGGCGACGCCCAGGGCAAGACGGCCGGCAGCCGCAACTACCAGTACGTGGACGAGCGCAAGCAGGTCTACAAGAAGATCGTCGTCAGCGAGGACGGCAAGCAGTTGCTGGGCGCGGTGCTGGTGGGCAATGCCGACGAGTACGGCACGCTGCTGCAGACGGCGCTGAACGGCATCGCGCTGCCGGCGGACCCGGAGTTCCTGATCCTGCCTTCGAGCGACGGCAAAGCCAGGCCCGGCCTGGGCGTGGATGCTCTGCCCGACAGTGCGCAGATCTGCTCGTGCAACAGCGTGAGCAAGGGCCAGATCTGCGCGGCCGTGGGCGAGGGCGCCTGCAGCATCGCCGACCTCAAGGCCTGCACCAAGGCGGGCGCCACCTGCGGCGGCTGCGTGCCGCTGGTCACGCAGGTGATGAAGGCCGAGATGACCCGGCGCGGCATGGCCGTCAGCAACCATTTGTGCGAGCACTTCCCGTACTCGCGCCAGGAGCTGTACCACCTGGTGCGCGTGGGCGGCATCAAGAGCTTTGCCGACCTGCTGCACAAGCACGGCAAGGGCCTGGGCTGCGACATCTGCAAGCCGGTGGCGGCGAGCGTGCTGGCCTCGTGCTGGAACGAGTTCGTGCTGAAGGCGCCGCTGGCCAGCCTGCAGGACAGCAACGACTACTACCTCGGCAACATCCAGAAGGACGGCAGTTACTCGGTGGTGCCGCGCATGCCGGGCGGCGAGGTCACGCCCGAGGGCCTGATCGCCGTCGGCCAGGTGGCCAAGAAGTACGGCCTCTACACCAAGATCACCGGCGGCCAGCGCGTGGACCTGTTCGGCGCGCGCGTGGAGCAGCTGCCGCTGATCTGGGAAGAGCTGATCGCCGCCGGCTTCGAGTCGGGCCACGCCTACGGCAAGTCGCTGCGCACGGTCAAGAGCTGCGTGGGATCGACCTGGTGCCGATACGGCGTGGGCGACTCGGTGGGCTTCGCCATCGCGCTGGAGAACCGCTACAAGGGCCTGCGCTCGCCGCACAAGCTCAAGTTCGGCGTCTCGGGCTGCACGCGCGAATGCGCCGAGGCCCAGGGCAAGGACGTGGGCATCATCGCCACCGAGAAGGGCTGGAACCTCTACGTCTGCGGCAACGGCGGCATGAAGCCGCGCCATGCCGAACTGCTGGCCGCCGACCTGGACCAGGCCACGCTGGTGAAGTACGTGGACCGCTTTCTGATGTTCTACGTGCGCACGGCCGACCGCCTGCAGCGCACCAGCACCTGGCGCGACAACCTGGAGGGAGGCCTGGCCTACCTGCAGGACGTGGTGGTGAACGACCGCCTCGGCATCGCCGCCGAGCTGGAGGCCGAGATGCAGCATGTGGTCGACACCTACCAGGACGAATGGAAGACCGCGGTGACCAACCCCGAGGTGCGCCAGCGCTTTCGCAGCTTCGTCAACAGCGAGCGGCCCGACGAGCACATCGTCTTCGTCGCCGAGCGCGGCCAGATCCGCCCGGCGCTGCCGCAGGAGCGCTCTTCGCCAGAGCGCAGTACAACCGAAGTTTTGGATGAAATTGGCGTCTAGCCCTTATGCAGAAAGCGCGAACAGCTATCAAAAAATGAGGATCGCCACCATGACACATCCCGACGCAAGCTGGACGGCCGTGTGCGCCGTGCAGGAGATAGCGCCCGACACCGGCGTCTGCGCCCTGGTGGGCGGCCAGCACGTGGCGGTGTTCCGCGTGCAGGACCGGCTCTTCGCCATCGGCAACGTTGACCCGAAAAGCGGCGCCAGCGTGCTGGCGCGCGGCCTGGTGGGCAGCCTGGGCGAGCGCATCGTCGTCGCCTCGCCGCTGTACAAGCAGCACTTCGACCTGGCGACCGGCGAATGCCTGGAAGACCCCGGCCACTCGGTGCCCGCCTACGCCGCCAAGATCGAGGACGGGCGGGTCTGGGTGGCGGCATGACCACCACCCCACGCCCCAGCCTGGTCGTGATCGGCAACGGCATGGCCGGCATGCGCACGGTAGAGGAGCTGCTGCAGCTCGCGCCTGGGCTGTACGACATCACCGTGTTCGGCGAAGAGCCGCACGGCAACTACAACCGCATCCTGCTGTCGCCGCTGCTGGCGGGCGAGAAGAGCGTCGATGACATCATGCTCAACCCGCGCGAATGGTATGCGCAGCACGGCATCGCGCTGCATGCGGGCGACCCGGTGGTCGATATCGACCGCGCGCGCCGCGTCGTGCGCTCGCAGGGCGGCGTGGAGGCGCGCTACGACCGGCTGCTGATCGCCACCGGCTCGCGCCCCTTCATCCCGCCGGTGCCGGGCAGCACGCTGCCAGGCGTGATCGCCTTCCGCGACATCCAGCACGTCGAGGCCATGGTCGAGGCCGCGCGCAAGCACCGCCACGCCGTGGTCATCGGCGGCGGCCTGCTGGGGCTGGAGGCCGCCAACGGCCTGCTGCGCCAGGGCATGGAGGTGACCGTGGTGCACCTGCACCACAGCCTGATGGAGCGCCAGCTCGACGCGCCCGCGTCGGCGCTGCTGCAGCAGGCGCTCGAATCCACCGGCCTGCGCTTCTTGCTGGGCGCAGAGACGGCCGAGCTGGTGGGCGAAGACCGCGTGACGGCCGTGCGCTTCAAGAGCGGCTGCGAGATCCAGGCCGACCTGGTGGTGATGGCCGCGGGCGTGCGCCCCAACGTGGAGCTGGCCCGCGCTGCCGGCCTGCACTGCGAGCGCGCCATCGTCGTGGACGACACGCTGCAGAGCTACGACCCGCGCATCTACGCCGTGGGCGAATGCGTGCAGCACCGCAGCAGCACCTTTGGCCTGGTGGCGCCGATCTGGGAGCAGGCCCGCGTCTGCGCCGCGCACCTGGCCGGTGCCGGCCACCGCCGCTACGTGCAGCAGGCCACAGCCACCAAGCTCAAGGTCACCGGCGTGGACCTGTACTCGGCCGGCAACATCATCGGCGGCCCGGGCACCGAGGACATCGTGCTGCGCGACCCACGCCGCGGCATCTACAAGCGCCTGGTGCTGCAGGGCGAGCGCATCGTCGGCGCGGTGCTGTATGGCGACGTGGCCGACGGGCCCTGGTATTTCGACCTGATCCAGCGGCAGGCGCCTATCGCCGCGATGCGCCAGCGCCTGCTGTTCGGCCGCGCCCTTTGTGAAGCGCAGGCCGCCTGAAGAGAGTTCTCGATGACGACGATCCCCATGGCCTCCATCCCCGCGCCGGTGCGCACCACCTGTCCCTACTGCGGCGTGGGCTGCGGCGTGATCGCCACGCCGCAGGCGGACGGCCAGGTGCTGGTGGCCGGCGACCCGCAGCACCCTGCGAACGCCGGCCGCCTGTGCGTGAAAGGCTCGGCGCTGGGCGAGACCCTGGGGCTGGACGGCCGCTTGCTGCACCCCGCGATGCGCGACCGCGCACCGGAGGAGGGCGCGCCGCTGTCCCGCGTATCGTGGGACGTGGCGCTCGATGCCGTGGCCCAGGGCTTTCGCCGCATCATCGACGAGCACGGGCCCGACGCCGTGGCCTTCTACGTCTCGGGCCAGTTGCTGACCGAGGACTACTACCTGGCCAACAAGCTGATGAAGGGTTTCATCGGCAGCGCCAACATCGACACCAACTCGCGGCTGTGCATGTCGTCGGCCGTGGCCGGCCACAAGCGCGCCTTCGGCGAAGACCTGGTGCCCGTGTGCTACGACGACCTGGAGCTGGCCGACCTGGTCGTGCTGGTGGGCTCGAACACCGCCTGGTGCCATCCCATCCTGTTCCAGCGCATCGCGCGCGCCAAGGAGGCGCGGCCCGCGATGAAGCTGGTGGTGATCGACCCGCGCCACACCGCCACCTGCGAGCTGGCCGACCTGCACCTGCCCCTCAAGCCCGGCACCGACGTGTGGCTGTTCAACGGCCTGCTGGCGCACCTGGCGCGGGAGGGCAGGGCAGACAGCGGCTTTGTTGCGCAGCACACCCAGGGCCTGGAGCCGGCGCTGCAGGTGGCCGAGGCGGATGCCGGCAGCATCGCGGCCGTGGCCCGCGCGTGCCGGCTCAGCGAGGAGGCGGTGCGCACCTTCTACCAATGGTTTGCCGAAACGCCGCGCACCATCACCGCCTTCTCGCAGGGTGTGAACCAGTCGTCGGCCGGCACCGACAAGGTCAACAGCATCATCAACTGCCACCTGCTCACCGGCCGCATCGGCCAGCCGGGCATGGGGCCGTTTTCCGTCACCGGACAACCGAATGCCATGGGAGGGCGCGAGGTGGGCGGCCTGGCCAATATGCTGGCCGCCCACCTGGAGCTGCACGAGCCCGCGCACCGCGAGCTGGTGCAGGGCTTCTGGAACGCACCGCGCATGGCCGACAGGCCGGGCCTCAAGGCCGTCGAGCTGTTCCAGGCCATGGAGGCCGGGCGCGTGAAGGCCGTGTGGATCATGGGCACCAACCCGGTCGTCAGCCTGCCCGATGCCGACCAGGCGCGGCGCGCGCTGGCCGCCTGCGAGCTGGTGGTGGCCAGCGACATCGTGCTGGATACCGACACGCTGCGGCATGCCGACATCGCGCTGCCCGCGCTGGGCTGGGGCGAGAAGGACGGCACCGTCACCAATTCGGAGCGCCGCATCTCGCGCCAGCGCGCCTTTGCGCCCGCGCCGGGCGAGGCCCGCGCCGACTGGGCCATCATCGCCGAGGTGGCGCGGCGCATGGGCTACGATGGCTTTGGCTACGGCCACCAGCGCGAGGTGTTCGACGAACATGCGCGCCTGTCGGCGCAGGCCAACGGCCCCGAAGGCAGTCTGCCCCGCGCCTTCCATATCGGCGGCCTGGCGGGGCTGTCCGCCACGGCCTACGACGGGCTGGCGCCAGTGCAGTGGCCGTTGCCATCCAACAGCGGAGGGGGAGCCGCGCGCCTGTTCGGCGATGGGCGCTTTGCCCACGCCGACGGGCGCGCGCGCTTCGTGCCCACGCCGGCGCGCGCACCGGTGCATTCGGTGGATGGCGACTACCCGCTGGTGCTCAACACCGGCCGCGTGCGCGACCAGTGGCACACCATGACGCGCACCGGCCGCGCGCCCAAGCTGGCCGACCATGTGCCCGAGCCCTTCATCGACCTGCACCCGCACGACG
Organism: Comamonas humi; assembly: GCF_054782535.1. Classification (NCBI taxonomy): domain Bacteria; kingdom Pseudomonadati; phylum Pseudomonadota; class Betaproteobacteria; order Burkholderiales; family Comamonadaceae; genus Comamonas; species Comamonas humi. Next base: position 271,793 of record NZ_BAAGSH010000008.1, read on the forward strand.
CGCTGCTCGCCGGCGTGCGCGAGGGCGCGCTGGCGCGCGTGCGCTCGCGCTGGGGCAGCATGGTGGCGCGGGTGCGCATGGGCGGCGGCATTGCGCGCGGCAGCGTGTTCGCACCCATCCACTGGAGCGGGCCTTTCGCCTCTGACGCGCGCGTGGGCGCGGTCGTCAACCCGGTGGTCGATCCCGTCTCGGGCGAGCCCGAGTTCAAGCACACGCCGGTCATCGTCGAGCCCTTCGAGGTCGCCTGGCATGGCTTTGTGCTCACGCGCCGCGCGCTCGATGTGGAAGAGGGCGGCGATGCCGCCTGGTGGACGCGCATCCAGGGCCGCCAGTTCGTGCGCTACGAGCTGGCAGGCCGCAAGCCCGTGGCCGCGCCCCACGACTGGGCGCGCGCACTGCTGGGTGTGCAGGACGCCCAGGCCGATTGGCTGGAATATGAAGACGCCACCGCGCGCATCTACCGCGCCGTGCATGTGGTCGATGACCGCATCGAGTCCTGCATCTACCTGTCGCCACGGCCCGACCTGCCATCGCGCCAGTGGCTGGCCGGCCTGTTCGTGCAGCAGCGGCTCGAGGACATCGACCGCGCCGGCGTGCTGCTGGGCCAGCCCATCGAGGCGGGCGCCGACACCGGCCCCACCGTCTGCTCCTGCTTTGGCGTGGGCCGCAACACCATCTGCGACGCCATCCGCAGCCAGGGCCTGCAGTCGACCGCCGAGATCACCGCCTGCCTCAAGGCCGGCGGCAACTGCGGCTCGTGCGTGCCGGAGCTCAAGCGGCTGCTGGTGGAGGCGAGGGTGCAGTTGGCGGCTTGAGGGTGCGGCTTGGCTGGAAGGCGCTAGTGATCGTCGCGAAACTCGTCCTCTTGGCGGGCTGCTTCTGGCGGATGGCGGAGCGATTCAGCCGGCCTCCCGTGTCACTCTCAACCCGCCCCGAATACGGAATTTCTGACACCCCCGCGCGACTGAGCATCCATGGATCAAACGACGGGCGGCACTTGCACTTGGACCGCATCTCCTTCAACACGCACGGAATACGTACGAGCCTGGAGGCCATCCTGGCAGCCAGCCAGTCCCCCGGTACGCAGATCAAAGCGCAAACCATGAGCCGGGCACTGCACCAGGTGCCCATTCAATGCACCCCGGCACAGCGCTGCGCCCGCATGCGGGCAACTGTCCTCAATGGCATAAGGCTGTCCATCAACCACAAAGACCGCGATCTCATGACCCGCTACGCGAACCAGAGCGCGATGCGTGGTCGAGACATTCGCCCACGAAGCAACCGTTATCCATTCATCCATGGAAATGCATCTCCACCATAGTCTGCTGTCCTCCCACTATCCATCGTAAAACCAAAGAGATGGGGCGGCCCCCGGATGACAGCGATGTATTGTGATCGAGAGATCGCAAGACAACCCTGATTGGCTGCACCTGCTGGGAAGGCGCCTTTTAGGCTGAATCCGGTCATCCGTGACCGTCGGCCTGAGTGACTGCTGTAACCATGAGCAGACAGCCAACGGCTTGTGCCTCATGGTCCTGCCACATCGGCTTCCTCGGTCCCTTGCTCTCACAGCCTGGACAGGCTAACTGCTCAGAAATCCTCGAGCGCCATCACCGATGGTCCCACCGTGCAGCACCGCATCGCGCAGCGCCTGGGTGCGCACCAGCACATGGTCGCCATAAAAACGAGCGGTGGCGATCTTCGCGCGCCCGAAGGCCTCGTCCTGTCCCGTCTGCAACAGCCCCTGGGCCGCCAGCAGCGCGTCCCCCATCTGCCAGCCGCGACCACGCTGCCCGCGTAGGCCTGATTCGGCTCGCCCTTGCCGTGCGCGGCGACGAAGTCCACGACCTCGAGGTAGGCCTGGCGTGCGGCCTGCAGGCGCTCGGCCAGGGCCTGGCCGTCGCTGTCGGTAGCGCGACTTCGGTCTGCTCGACGAAACCGGCGCGGGCGCAGTGGAGATGATGCGGGCCATCAAACGAGCGCTGGACCCGCAGAACATCCTCAATCCGGGGAAGATTTTCGCGCTCTGACTACAGCCTTAGCGCTTCACCCTCGGGCCGGAGTGACGCGCAGAGGCAGCAGCCCGACGCCTCGGCGCGGCAGAGCCTGCTGCATCGTTCGGCACAGGCATACCACAGACGCCCTTGAGCGTGTGAGCTTGGCGCTCTCCTTCAGTATTTGGCCCAGCTGCGCCAGGTGCAAGGCCCATGCCCGGGGCTTCTTCACTGGGAGCAGGCCGGCCTGCGGATACCGGGCTTCCTGCACGCTTCGCCGGCTTTCGCCCCCCCATTCACCGCCTTGAGTATGCCTCCCCTCGACCATAACACCCTGTTTATGAGCGGAATAAGCTATCAAATAAAGAGCAATAGCTGAATTTCACGCAGCTCTCCGCAAGGATAGAGCATCCATATGAATACAAAAATTATTGACAATGTATTCTTGCTCGCATACAAAATATGACAACATTGCATGCAGGTATGGCGCAAAGCGATGTACAGAATGCTTTCCGGATGCCGAAATTCCCAACCTACATGGAGACTGTGAGTTGCACGATGGATACCCACAAGACAACCGATAGCCAGCCGTTTCCCCGCACCACCCTGGTGTTGTCGCGAACACAATGCGAAGGGCTGGTGACCCAGGCCGAAGTCATCGCGGCAGTGGAAGCCGCGCATGCCGACATGTCCAATGGCACGGCCGCGCAGCCGGCGGCGACGGCCATGAAGCTGCCCTCCGGCTCGGCGACCTTCCTGGCCATGCCGTCGCTGGCCGACCGCCAGGGGCTGGCCGCGGTCAAGCTGCTGGCCGACATCCCCGACAACGCGGCGCGCAAGCTGCCAACGCAGCGCTCGGTGGCCTTGCTGGTCTCGCAGGAGACCGGCGCGCCGGTCGCGATCTTCCACGGCCAGATCCCGACCCGCATCCGCACCGCGTCGGCCAGTGCCGTGGCCACCAAGCACCTGTCGCGCGCCGACAGCCGTGTGCTGGGGCTGATCGGCGCAGGTGCGCTGGCCATCGAGCACGTGCGTGCCATCCGCGAGGTCCGCGCGATCGAACGCGTGGTGGTGTGGTCGCGCTCGGCCGCCACCGTCGCTAGCTTCATCGAGCAGGTCGGGCCGCAGTTCCCGGGCCTTGTGCTGGAAGGCGCGGCCACGCCGCAGGAGGTCTTCGCCCAGGCCGACATCGTGTGCACGCTGACGCCGTCGCGCGACGCCTACGTCGAGGGCGCCTGGTTCAGGCCGGGCCAGCACATCAACGCGGTCGGCGCGCCGCCGCGCCCGGACCACCGCGAGATCGATTCCGCCGGCATGGCCAAGGCCCGGGTGTTCCTCGACAGCACGGCCATGGCCATGCACGACTCCGGCGACCTGTTGCTGGCGATCGCCGAGGGCGCGGTCTCCAAGGACCGGCTCATGCCCGAAATCGGCGATGTCATCACCGGCAAGGCCGCAGGGCGCAACTCGGACGAAGACATCACCCTGTTCAATTCCACGGGCCTGGGCATCCAGGATCTGGCCATCGGCCGCCTCATTGTGGCCAGAGCGCGTGAAAAGGGCGTAGGCACAGAGATCGACCTCGCCGCCTGAGCCCAGGAAGTTTCATCGCAATTCGGCGTCGGTTCCAGCGGCAACGGGCGCATGGCGTGTCCTGATCGCAGGAACCGGAGAGTGGCCGTGCCCGGCACGGCTACGGGTCCCATTCATTTCCGGAGAAAAAAACATGGAGACAGGATTCTTTTGGCGCAAGGGCGACTGGGGCGGCTACTTCGGCCTGCTGTCGAACAATCTGACCAACCTGTTGACGATGACGGGGCTGCTGCTCTTCGTCGTCGGCATTCCCAAGGACGTGGTTTTCGGCCAGGTCGTGCCGGCCTTCGGCCTGGCCATCTTCGTGGCCAGCCTGAGCTACACCTACTTCGCCTGGCGGCTCACCAAGTCCAGCGGGCGGTCGGACGTCACGGCCCTGCCGTCGGGGCCGAGCGCGCCGTCGATCTTCACGGTGACCTTCCTGGTCATCCTGCCGCTGTACATCCAGACCAAGAACCACGTGTTCGCGCTCCAGGTGGGCATGGTCTGGTGCTTCGCCGAGGCGATGATCCTGGTCGTGGGCTCCTTTCTGGGCGACGCCATCCGGCGCGCCATCCCGCGCACCGTGCTGCTGTCGTGCCTGGCCGGCCTGGGTCTGCTGCTGCTGGCCATGAACCCGATCCTGCAGTCCTTCCAGGCGCCGACGGTCGCCTTCGTCGTGCTGCTGCTGATCTTCCTGAACTGGTTCGGCAAGCGGCCGATCCTGCCGAAGATCCCGACCGGCTTCCTGCTGCTGGCCGTGGGCACGGTGCTGGCGTGGGCCTTCGGGCTGCAGAGCGCGGCCGCGGTGCAGGAATCGCTCAGCACCTTCGGCTTCAATCCGCCGCAGCTGCACGTGAGCGGCTTCATCGACGGCCTGCCGCATGCGCTGCCGCACCTGGCTTCGGCGATTCCGCTGGGCCTGGCCAACTACGTGTTCGACCTGGAGAACATCGAGAGCGCGCATGCTGCCGGCGACCCCTATCCGACCCGCCAGGTCATGCTGATGAACGGCGTGTCCTCGACGATCGGCGCCATGTTCGGCAACCCGTACCCGGTGACGGTCTACATCGGCCACTCTGGCTGGAAGTCCATCGGCGCCGGTACGGGCTACACCCTGTTCAGCGGCGCGACCATGTTCCTGGTCTCGCTGTTCGGCCTGGGCGCTTTCCTGCTGGCCCTGATCCCCATGGTCGCGGTGGTGCCGATCCTGGTCTACATCGGTGTCGTGACCTGCAACCAGGTCGTGCGCGAGTCGCCCAAGGACGAGGTGCCGGTGATCTTCATCACCATGTTCCCGTGGATCGCCAACTGGGCCCTGTCCGTCGTCAACAACACGTTGGCCGCCGCTGGCACGGCCGCCAAGACGGTGGGCGTCGACAAGCTGGCTGCGAAGGGCGTCTACTACCAAGGCCTGGCGAACCTGGGCAACGGCGCGCCGCTCAGCAGCATGACCTGGGGCTGCATCGCGATCTTCGCGATCACCGACCGCCCCCTGGCCGGCGCGGCGGCCGCGCTGTTCGGGGCCGTGCTGACCTTCCTGGGCGTGATCCATTCCCCTGCGGTCGGCATTGCGCAGGCCCACGCCATGCCGCTGGTCTACGGCTACAGCATGATGGCCGCCATCTTCGTCCTCAAGCACTTCCTCAACCAGCGTGACGGCGGCGCGCATGGAGCCGCCAAGCCCCTGCCTGGCATGAAGTAGTGAAATTGGCCTCCAGCCCCCGTGTATCAGGGGCTGGGCGCTATTCAATCGGAAGCGTCCGGCGCAGAGGCCGTCACCTCGCCCGCTGCAGGCTATGGATCATGCGCGCCGCCGTCAGCGCCTTGGTCTTGGCCGTGTAGTCCGTCATGTGTGCGGATGCGCCGTGGACTTGCAGATCGGCCAGGGTGGCCCACTTTTCGATGACCGTAAAGGTGTCCGCGCCCAGGCTGCCTTTGGGGGGCGGTAGGCCCTCGGCGTCGACCGCGGCAGCGTATTCGAGGCAGCCCTGCTCGGCCAGCATGCCGCTGGCCGCGCCGCTGAGCGTGGCCGGGGCTGAGGTGACGATAGTGTGGTTGTTGGGCGACTGGAACAGCCCGAAGCCCATACCGCACAGCACCATGCGCGAGACGATGTCCATGTCGGCGGGCTGCGCGGGCAGTAGGGCCATCAACCCCAGGCCGATGCCGCCCAGCAGTCCGTCGGCCACGCGGCCGATCAGGCGCCCGACGATGGGGCCCTCATATAGGAAGGAAGTTCGAGGCGAGTGGATGACGATCTCGACTTAGTTGTGATCGATAGGTCTCGATGCAGCCATGAGCAGCAGCAATCGCTGCAAGGCCAACTTCCAAGTCAATTCCGTCAACGGGAACTTTAGGTCATCCGTAGCGCCACAAAGTGCGCCAGAGCCCCGGCCGGCGGTAAGCGGCATCTCGGCTATTCTTCGGCCAAGTCAACCATGCAAAGCACCCCGTCCAGGGGGCCATGAATATGCCGAACAACAAACTCAAGATCGCCGTGCTCTTCGGCGGCACCAGCGAAGAACGCGAAGTCTCGATCGCCAGCGGCGCCCAGGTTGTCAAGGCGCTGCGCAGCATCGGCCACGAAGTGCTGGCCGTGGAAACCTCGCGCGGGCTGTTGACGGCCGAGGAAGAGCGCCATTTGCTGACCTCGCAGGTCGGCAAGATGCCACCTGCATCCGATGCGCTGGCGGTGCTCCGGTCGGGCGAAGCGAGCCTGGTCCGCTCGCCGGCGCTTGCCGATGTCGATGTGGTGTTCCTGGCCCTGCATGGCGGGACCGGCGAGGACGGCACGGTGCAGGCCATGCTCGACCTGGCCGGCGTGGCCTACACGGGCAGCGGCCACTTGGGAAGCGCCGTTGCCATGGACAAGGACCTGTCCAAGCGCCTGTTTGTCGCCGCAGGAGTCCAGACGCCGCGATGGTTGATGGCGCCATGTACGCAAGAGGCTGTGGCGCAGCAGCTCGGCTATCCGCTGGTGGTGAAGCCGAACCGGCAGGGCTCGACGGTGGGCCTGTCGGTGGTCCGGAATCCGGATGCGCTGGAGGCCGCCATCCAGCATGCGGCGCGTTTCGACGACGAGGTCATGCTGGAGCAATTCATTGCGGGCCGCGAGCTGACGGTGGGCGTGCTGGGTGGGCAGGCCTTGACGGTGGGGGAGATCATGGTCGAGCCGGAAGCGGTTTTCGACTACCAGGCCAAGTACCAGCCTGGCGCCATGCGCGAAGTGTTTCCGGCCGATCTGCCCGAAGCCATCGTGGCGCAGGCCAAGGCAGCCGCGTTGCGGGCGCATGTGGTGCTGAAGCTCGACGGCTACAGCCGGGCGGACTTTCGCCTGGACAGCGAGGGGCGCCTGTGGTGCCTGGAGGTGAACACCTTGCCGGGCATGACGGCCACGAGCCTGCTGCCCCAATCTGCGGCCGCCAGCGAAATCCCTTTTGCCGAGCTGTGCGAGCGGATCTGCATTGCGGGCATGGCGCGGCATCAAGGCAAGTAGAACCTTGGGCCGTCATCGACCGATATTCTTCAGGAGCAATGATGTTCGACCACGTCAAATTCGGCGTCAGCGACTATGCGGCCAGCAAGGCGTTCTATCTCCAGGCGCTGGCGCCGCTGGGTGTCTCGGTGGCTTCGGAAGGAGCGCCGTCCTACGGCGTGGAGCTGGTACGCCCGCAGGTCAAGGCCTCGTTGTGCCTGTTCCAGACCGACGAGAAGCCGGCGCGCCTGCATCTGGCCTTTGCGGCCGAGAATCGCCAGCAGGTTGATGCCTTCCACCGTGCTGCGCTGGAAGCCGGCGCGAAGGATAACGGTGCGCCGGGCTTGCGTCCGAACTACCACGCCCACTACTATGCGGCCTTCGTCATCGGGCCGGACGGGCACAACATCGAGGTGGTCTGCCACCAGCCCGAGGCCTGAGCGCAATCGTCCCTATCCTGGAGCGTCAAGCATGACAGACAGCAAAGTCAAAGGACCGGCTTCGTACTTCCCGTCCATCGAGAAGCACTACGGCCAACCGGTGGCGCATTGGTTCGGCATCCTCGAGTCGGTGAAGGACAAGAAGCACATGGAGCAAGTGGCTTTGTTGAAGGAGCAGCACCAGATCGGCCATGGGCATGCGAATGCCCTGGTGGCCTACTTCCGGGCGCAGCAGGAGGCCTGAGGTTTGAGGCAGCACCAGAGTCCTGTGGGCGTTGTGACCCTGGCAGATAGCCAGGTCGGCTGCCCCACCTTTGCCATCAATGTGCTTGCTTACCCGCCGGGTTCCGTGCAAAGACGGCTATCCGACATGCAGGATGCCATCGAGAGCATGGCGCCCACCGGCAGCTTGTACCGCTGCCCTGCGACGACACTGCACCTCAGCGTCTTTCAATTCGTATGGGCACGCAGCCCTGTTGGCGCCATGGACCGCTCCGCATGGTTGGGCCGCCAGGGGCAAACGGTTAAAGCCCTGACCAGGATTGCGTCTTCGTCGTCTTCTTTTGTCCTGAGCCAGGAGCGCATTCATGCCGGGGAAAGCGCGGTTTTTCTGAGGTTCGACCCATCGCCGCTGCTGGAGCAGCTGCGGGACGGCATTGCAGCGTTTGCTGCGGATGACTTCCCTGCCTGCAATCGCCCGGGCATCCAGCACATCACCCTGTTTCGCTATCGCCAGCAGGTTGCATTGAGCCTGGTGGAGGCTGCTTGCCAGCGCGCTCCTGCGTTCTGCGAAGAGTGGAAGGTCGATCGGTTGGAGTTGGTGCAGGAAAACGTCTACCCTGCACTGAATGTCGATGTCATAGGGGCGTTCCAACTGGCTTGAGCCTTATCCCATGCGCCTGCGCACCCAGGCGCTTCCCGCGTCCACCGCCACCGACAGCGCCAGCATCGCGATGATGACGGTGCAGGCCTGCGCATGGTGGAACAGCGACAGCTCCACATACAGCAGTTGCCCCAGGCCGCCCGCGCCGACAAAGCCCAGGATGGCGGCCATGCGGATGTTCATTTCCCAGCGGTACAGTGTGTAGGCCGCGAGCTGCGGCGCGGCGGCGGGCAGCGTGCCGTAGAGGAAGGCCATGGCGCGGCCGCTGCCCGCGTGGCGCAGCGCGCGCGAGGCGGTGGGCGGCGTGTTCTGCAGCGCCTCGGCATACAGGCGACCCAGCACGCCGGTGGTGTGCAGCGCCAGTGCCAGCGCGCCGGCGAAGGGCCCCAGGCCCACGGCCAGCGCGGTCAGCGTGGCCCAGACCAGCTCGGGCACGGAGCGCAGCGCATTCAGCAGCAGGTTGCACGGCCCGCGCCACCAGTGCTGCGTGGGCAGTGCCAGCAGCAGGCCCAGCGCGGCGGCCAGCAGGGTGCCGACGATGGAGATGGCCAGCGTCTCCCAGGTGCCGCGCGCCACGCGGGCCAGCCAGTCGCCGCCCAGGTCGGGCGGGAAGAAGTCGCGCACGAACTCGCCCATGGTGTGGGCCGCATCGGCGGTGAAAAGCGCGGGCAGGTCCATGTCCAGCAGCCGCAGGCTGGCCAGCAGGCCGGCCATCACGGCAGCCGCCATGGCGGCGCTGCGCCAGCCCAGCGGCGAGCGGGTGGCGGCGGGTGCGGCGTCGAGCGCGCGGCGCAGCAGGCCCGACAGCGCATCGGCGCCCAGCACCAGCAGCATGAAGGTGAGGAGGATGCTGCAGGCCTCGCCGCCGTTGAGCATCTTCATGGCCTGGTCCATCAGCTGGCCCAGGCCGCCGGCGCCGACAAAGCCCATGACCACCGAGGCGCGGATCGCGCATTCCCAGCGGTACAGCGTGTACGACACCAGCTCTTTCGCGGCCTGCGGCAGCAGGCCATAGAGCATGGCCAGCGGCCGGCGTGCGCCGGCCAACTGCAGCGCGCGGGCCGGCGCGGCCGGCGTGGATTCGAGGATCTCGGCATAGACCTTGGCCAGCATGCCGCCGTAGGTCAGCCCGAGCGCCAGCACGCCGGCGGCCGGCCCGAGGCCGAAGACGCGCACAAAGACCAGCGCCCACACCAGCTCGGGAATGCCGCGCAGCAGCGTGAGCAGGCCGCGTGCCAGCGGGCGATAAGCGGGCCGCTCGCGCGCGGCGGCGGTGGCCGCATAGGCCAGCGGCACGGCCAGAACAAAGGCCAGCGCGAGGCCCGCGGTGGCGATGGCCAGCGTCTGCAGCGTGGCCCGGCCCAGGTAGCCCAGGAATTCGGTGCCGGTTTCGGGCGGCCAGAAGCCGGACAGAAAGCCGCCGGCCACGCGCAGGTTGTCGGGCGAGAGCAGGGCGGTGGGGTTCCAGCCGGCCGCCTGGAATAGCGGCCACAGCACCAGCAGGCCCAGCACCACGGCCGTGAGCCGGCCGGGCGCGGCGGGGTCGCGGTGCGTGGCGGTCAGCAGCATACGCGGGTGAGGGGCTGTGGAACGAGGGCGGGGCTGGCGTGGTCGTGCCCGGCCGCGCTGTCGCCAGCGTAGAGCGCGGCCAGCAGAGGTTCGGTGACCTGGCTGGCGGGCAGGTCGAAGGCGATGCGGCCGGCACGGATGCCGACGATGCGCGGAAAGTGCGCCAGCGCCAAGTCCACCGCATGCAGGCTGGCCACCAGCGTGGCGTTGCGGGCGGTGGCTTCCTGCGCCAGCAACTGCACGGTAGCCTGGGCCAGCAGCGGGTCGAGCGCGGACACGGGCTCATCGGCCAGGATCAGCCCCGCCTGCTGGTAGAGCACGCGGGCGATGCCCACGCGCTGCAGCTGCCCGCCCGAGAGCTGGTCGCAGCGCACGAAGAGCTTGTCTTCGAGCTGCACGCGCGCCAGCGCCTGGCGGGCGCCTTCCACGTCCTGCGGGTACAGCAGCGAGGCCAGCGCCTTCCAGGCCGGCCACTGGCCGAGCCTGCCGGCCAGCACGGCGGTGACGACGCGCTGGCGCGGCGCGATGGGCGCGGCCTGGTACACGGTGCCGATGCGGGCGCGCAGCTGGCGCAGCTCCCTGGGCGGCAAGCCTGCGGGCACCGGCGTGTCCAGCACCGACAGCCGGCCGCTGGTGGCCGCCTGCGCGGTGCCGATCAGCGACAGCAGCGAGGTCTTGCCCGCGCCGGACGGGCCGATCAGCGCGATGTGCTCGCCCTGGCGCGCGGCCAGCGTGATGCCGGCCAGCACGGGCGCGGCGGCGCCCACTGTGCCGTACGTCAGCCCCGCATCCTGCAGCGCAAAGCTCACTTCAGCAGTCCGGCGGTCTTGGCGGCGGCTTCGATGCCGTCGTAGTTCTCGGACTTGGTGGCGACGAAGCGCGAGGCGCGCTGCAGCTCCAGGATGGCCTTGTGCTCGGGCTTGGAGGCGTCGAGCGCGAGGAAGGCGTCGGTCAGCTTCTTGACCAGCTCCGGGCTCAGGTCGCCGCGCACCGTCCAGTTGTAGTCGAAGTAGGGCGGCGTGGTGTCGAACACGCGCACCTTGGCGGTGTCCACCTTCTTGGACTCGACCAGCTTGTCCCAGACCGAGGCGTTGAGCACGCCGGCCTCGGCGCGGCCCGCGGCCACGAAGGCCACGGTGGCGTCGTGCGCGCCCGAGTAGGCCACGGTCTTGAAGTCCTTCTCGGGGTTGAGGCCGGCCTTCTGCAGGAAGAAGCGCGGCATCAGGCTGCCCGAGGTGGACGAGGGCGCGCCGAAGGCGAAGGTCTTGCCCTTCAGGTCGGCCAGCGTCTTGATGGCCGGATCGGCGGTGATGAACCTGGAGGTGAACTGCGCATCCTCGGCGCGCTGCACGATGGGGATGGCCGTGCCGTTGGTGCGGATGCGCGCCTGCACGAAGGTGAAGCCGCCCAGCCAGGCCAGGTCGAGCTTGCGCGTGGCCAGCGATTCGACCACGGCCGCGTAGTCGGACACGGGGGTGAACACCACCTTCATGCCAATGGCCTGCGACAGGTACTGGCCCAGCGGCTCGAACTTGCGCTGCAGCTCGGTGGGCGCTTCGTCGGGGATGGCCGACACGCGCAGCACCTGCGGATCGGCCGCAAAAGCCGGCAAGGCGGTCAGGGTGGACAGCGAAGCAGCGGCCAGCGCACAGGCAGCCGCATGCCGCAGCGCCCGGCGGCGCGCAGGAATATGGGTCATCGAAAGCTCCGTTCCAATCAGCCACCGCCGTCCGGGTACACGGCGGTTTAATGAAACAGCCCTGCGGCGGGGGCCACAGGGCTCTAGGGCGGTACACCGACCGCTGGAGCGTGATTGTCCTGCAAATGCGGCGCCATACGCCGCCGGTAGGGCTTCCTGGGCTTCAGGCGCGCTGCGAATCCAGCTGCTCGTGCTGCTGCACGACTTCCTGCGCCTTGGTGTAGCTCTCGATCAGCAGCTGGTAGTTGGGGAAGATGCCGGTATAGGCCTCGGCCCACTGGGCGGCGTCCTCGCGGTTCCAGGTCTTCTGCAGCTCGGAGGCCACGGCCGCCGTGTCGATGGGCACCACGCCCGCCTGCACCATGCGCATCAGCGTGATCTCCTCGGCCATCTTGGAGTAGGTGCCCGAGGCATCGATCACCGCGAACACCTGGTAGCCGTCCGCCACCGCGGCGATGGACGGAAAAGCCATGCACACGCTGGTGATGGTGCCGGCAATGATGAGCTGCTGCTTGCCGGTGGCCTTCACCGCCTGCACGAACTCCGGGTTGTCCCAGGCATTGATCTCCCCCTTGCGGGCAACGTACCGGGCATGCGGCGCGTTCTGGTGGATCTCGGGAATCAGCGGGCCGTTGGGGCCCTGCGGCACCGAGGCCGTGGTGATGACGGGGATCTTGGCCAGCGTGGCGATCTTTGCCAGCGTGGCCGCTAGGCGGCGCAGTGTAGTGAACGGCATATCGTGCACCGTTTGGAACAATCCACTCTGGTGGTCGATCAGCAGCATGGCGACGTTTTTGGGATCGATCACGGGCTTGGCGCCGTTGAAGTTGGCGGGAATGGCGATCTGGCTGGTCATGGGAAATCTCCTGAAAACAAATGGTTGAAGGTTGATTTCCTGCTTTTCGGAGGGTTGCCTTCCAGGCGCTTCTCGATCCGCAGTGGCTCCACTGTAGCCAGGATGAACCGATCCCGATAGCCGGCGGCTTGGCGTATGAGAGTTCTATTTTTTGAACAATGGGTTGGCCGAAGAAATAAAAAAAGCCGCCTGCTAGACAGGCGGCCGATCGAGGGGGACGAGGGTGTTTACACCTGGTCCGCCGACAGCCCCGCCGTCTGGCTGAAGCCGCCGTCCACGTAGGTGATCTCGGCCGTCACGCCCGAGGCCAGGTCGGACAGCAGGAAGGCGGCGACGTTGCCCACATCCTCGATGGTCACGTTGCGGCGCAGCGGCGAGGCGTCGGCCACGCGGCCGAGCAGCTTGCCGAAGTCCTTGATGCCGCTGGCGGCCAGCGTCTTGATGGGGCCGGCGCTGATGCCGTTGGCGCGGATGGCACGGCCGTCGGCGGTGCGGCCCACGGCCTCGGCCAGGTAGCGCACGGATGCTTCGAGCGAGGCCTTGGCCAAGCCCATGGTGTTGTAGTTGGGAATGGAGCGCAGCGCGCCCAGGTACGACAGCGTCAGCAGCGAGGACTTGTCGTTCAGGTAGGGCAGGGCCGCCTTGGCCATCGCGGGGAAGCTGTAGGCGCTGATGTCATGGGCAATCTTGAAGCCCTCGCGCGACAGGCCATCGAGGAAGTTACCGGCGATGGCCTCGCGCGGCGCAAAGCCGATGGAGTGCACGAAGCCGTCGAACTTGCCCCAGGTGGCGCCGAGGTCGGCAAACAGCTTGCCGATCTGGGCGTCGTCGCCCACGTCGCAGTCAAACACCAGCTTGGAGTCAAATTCGGCCGCGAACTCGGTGATGCGGTCCTTGAAGCGCTCGCCCACGTAGCTGAAGGCCAGCTCGGCGCCTTGCTGGTGGCAGGCCTTGGCCACGCCATAGGCGATGGAGCGGTTGGACAACACGCCGGTGATCAAAAGTTTTTTGCCAGTCAGGAAACCCATTGTTCTTTTCTCCGGTTGTGCGCCGCCGCGGACGGCGCTTGGCTGAATGCTGGAATAAGTACGGCAGAATTGTCGCATGCGCCACCGCCTGTCCCTGTGCCTGCCGTTCATTTTGTCGCTTGCTGCGCCGCCCGTGCTTGCGGCCCATGCCTATGCACTGTGGGGGCAGCCCCGCTATGGGGCGGACTTCAAGCACTTCGCCTATGCCCGGCCCGATGCGCCCAAAGGCGGCGAACTGCGGCTGGTGAGCAACCTGCGCTACTCCACCTTCGACAAGTACAACCCGTTCACCATCAAGGGCTCGCCGCCGGCCTACCTGTCGGACATGCTGTTCGAGTCGCTGCTCACGGGCAGCCTCGACGAGACGGCCACTGGCTACGGCCTGCTGGCCGAGGACGTGGAGGTGGCGGATGACGGCCTGTCGGCCACCTTCCGGCTGCGGCCCGAGGCGCGCTTCCACAACGGCAAGCCGGTGCTCGCGCAGGACGTGAAGCACAGCTACGAGACGCTGATCAGCAAGTACGTGTCGCCCGGCTACAAGACCCTGCTGGTCGACGTGGCCGGCTGCGACGTGCTGGACGAGCGCACGGTGCGCTTTCGCTTCCACAAGCCCAACCGCGAGCTGCCGCTCACCGTGGGCGGCCTGCCGGTCTTCAGCCGCGACTGGGGCCTGGGCGAGGACGGCAAGCCCAAGCCCTTCGACCAGGTGGTGACGGACACGCCCATCGGCAGCGGCCCCTACAAGATCGGCCCGGTGCGCTTCGGCAAGGACATCACCTATGTGCGCGACCCCGGCTACTGGGGCAGCCAACTCGCCGTGCGCCGGGGCATGGCCAATTTCGACCGCATCACGGTCAAGATCTACCGCGACAACACCGCCCGGCTGGAGGCGTTGAAGGCCGGCGAGTTCGACCTGATGCGCTTTTTCAGCGCCGGCGACTGGGCGCGGCGCCTGTACGGCAAGCGCTTCGACAGCGGCGAGCTGCGCAAGGGCGAGTTCGCCAACAAGCTGCCCGCGGGCTTCCAGAGCTATGTGCTCAACACCCGCCGGCCGCTGTTGCAGGACGTGCGGGTGCGCGAGGCGCTGGGCCTGGCCTTCGACTATGAATGGATGAACCGCCAGATGTTCTACGGCTCGTACAAGCGCGTGCGCGGGCTGTTCGGCAACACCGCCTGCGAGACCCGTGGCGAGCCCACGCCGCAGGAGCTGGCCCTGCTGCAGCCCTTTGCCAAGGACCTGCCGCCCGGCACGCTGGGCCCCATGGAAGACCCGCCGCGCACCGATGGCGACCACAGCCTGCGCGGGAACCTGCGCCAGGCCCAGAAGCTGCTGGCCGATGCCGGCTGGACGGTGAAGGACGACGGCGTGCTACGCAACGCCCAGGGCGAGGCCCTGGTGCTCGAATACCTGGAGAGCAGCGAAGGCGGCATCAAGGTGGTGTCGCCGTGGATACGCAACCTGCAGAAGCTCGGCGTGCGCATGAACGTGCGCGTGGTCGACTTCGCGCTGTACCAGCAGCGGCTGCAGAAGTTCGATTTCGACATCGTCACCATCGCCTACCCGGGCACCAACAACCCGGGCCAGGAATACGCCGAGCTGTTCGGCAGCGCCGCCGCCGACCTGGAGGATTCTGGCAACCTCGCTGGCGTGAAGAGCCCTGCGGTCGATGCCGTCATCCAGGCCCTGGTGTCCGCCAAGACCGAGCAGCAGATGCTGCCCGCCTGCCATGCGCTGGAGCGCATCGTCACCCACGGCCATTACTTCATCCCGCAGTGGTACGCCGGCACGCACCGCATGGTGTTCGATGCCTGGCGGCTGGAGATGCCGGGCGAGATCCCGCCGTATTCGCCCGGCGAGATGTGGGCGGTCTACACCTGGTGGGCGCGCAACCCGCCATGGACTACGGACACGGCGGCCACGGCCGCCGGCCGATAACCGGAAATTCGCATGTTCGCCTACATCCTCAAGCGCCTGCTGCTGATGATCCCCACGCTGTTCGGCGTGCTGCTGCTGACCTTCGTCGTGATCCAGTTCGTGCCGGGCGGGCCGGTGGAGCAGTACCTGGCCGAGGCCAAGGCGGGCGCGGGCCGCGCCGCCGAGTCGGGCGGCCTGTCGTACCGCGGTGCGCAGGGCGTGGACCCCAAGCGGCTCGACGAGATCAAGGCGCTGTACGGCTTCGACAAGCCGCCGGCCGAGCGCTTCGTGCAGATGCTGTCGCAGTTCGCACGCTTCGACCTGGGGCGCAGCTTCTTCCAGAACAAGAGCGTGTGGGCGCTGGTCCAGGAGAAGCTGCCGGTCTCCATCAGCCTGGGGCTGTGGACCTTCTTCATCAGCTACCTCGTGGCCGTGCCGCTGGGTGTGGCCAAGGCGGTGCGCGCGGGCTCGCGCTTCGACCTGGTGACCACCATCGTCATCCTGGTGGGCTATGCCATCCCCGGCTTCGTGCTGGGCGTGGCGCTGTTGGTGGTCTTCGGCGGGCAGCTGCAGTGGTTCCCGCTGCGCGGGCTCACCTCGGCCAACTGGGATGAGCTGGGCTGGGGCGCCCGCATCGTCGACTACCTCTGGCACATCGCGCTGCCGGTCACCGCCATGGTGGCGGGCAGCTTCGCGGTGACGGCCATGCTCACCAAGAACGCCTTCCTCGAAGAGATCCGCAAGCAGTACGTGCAGACGGCGCGGGCCAAGGGCCTCTCCGAGCGCCAGGTGCTGTGGCGCCATGTGTTCCGCAATGCGCTGCTGCCCATCGTCACCGGCTTTCCGGCGGCCTTCATCGGCGCCTTCTTCACCGGGGCGCTGCTGATCGAGACCCTGTTCTCGCTCGACGGCCTGGGCCTGCTGAGCTACGAGAGCGTGATCCGCCGCGACTACCCGGTGGTGCTGGGCACGCTGTATCTGTTCACGCTGATCGGGCTGGTGACCAAGCTGGTCAGCGACCTGTGCTACGTGTGGGTGGACCCCCGCGTCAAATTCGACTGAGTCGATGGAGAGAGGCGATGATTTTGAATAAAAATGCACTCCAGCGCTTATACAGCAAGCGCGAGCAGCTATGAATAGTGTAGTGAATCAGGCCCGCCCCCGCTCGCCATCGCCCTCGCAATCGCCCGCCGCGCGTGCCTGGCGGCGCTTTCGCGCCAACCGGCTGGGCTTCTGGAGCCTGGTGCTGTTCGTGCTGCTGGTGGTCACCAGCCTGTTCGCCAATGTGCTGTCGAACGACAAGCCGCTGGTGGTGCGCTACCAGGGGCAGACCTACTGGCCGCTGGCGCACGACTACCCCGAGACCACCTTCGGCGGCGACTTCCACACGCCCACCGACTACCTCGACCCGTTCATCCAGCAGCGCCTGGCCGAGCCGGGCAACTGGGCCGTCTTTCCGCCCAACCGCTACGGCGCGGACACCATCAACTACTTCGCCAAGGCGCCCAACCCGTCGCCGCCCTCGCGCGACAACTGGCTGGGCACCGACGACCGCGGCCGCGACCTGCTGGCGCAGCTGCTCTACGGCTTTCGCGTGAGCGTGCTGTTCGGGCTGGCGCTCACGGTGGTCGGCGTGGTGATCGGCATCATCACCGGCGCGATCCAGGGCTTCTTCGGTGGGCGTACCGACCTGTTCTTCCAGCGCTTCATCGAGGTCTGGACCTCGATGCCCGAGCTGTACCTGCTCATCATCTTCAGCGCGGTGCTCGCACCCAGCGTGGCGCTGCTGCTGGTGCTGCTGTCGCTGTTCGGCTGGATGGGGCTGTCCGACTACGTGCGGGCCGAATTCCTGCGCAACCGCCAGCTCGACTACGTGAAGGCCGCGCGCGCGCTGGGCGTGTCCAACGGGCAGATCATGTGGCGCCACATCCTGCCCAACAGCCTCACGCCGGTGGTCACCTTTTTGCCGTTCCGCATGAGCGCGGCCATCCTCACGCTCACCTCGCTCGACTTCCTGGGCCTGGGCGTGCCACCGGGCACGCCGAGCCTGGGCGAACTGCTCTCGCAGGGCAAGAACAACATCGACGCGTGGTGGATCTCGCTGTCCACCTTCGGCGTGCTGGTCGTCACGCTGCTGCTGCTGACCTTCATGGGCGACGCGCTGCGCGACGCGCTCGATCCGCGCAAGCAGCAGCAGACCGGGGCGGCGCCGGCAGCGGCACCGGTGGCCGACCCGGCGATCACGGAGGCCAGCCATGTTTGAGATGTCCCGCTATGCCGCGCAGGTGCCGCTGGTGCAGGTGCGCGACCTGCATGTGCGTTTCGGCGACAAGACCGTGGTGCAGGGTGTGAGCCTGGACATCCGCGCCGGCGAGAAGCTGGCCCTGGTCGGCGAGTCCGGCTCGGGCAAGACGGTGACGGCGCTGTCGCTGCTGCGCCTGGTGGGCGAGGCCCAGCTCAGCGGCGAGGTGCTGATGGGCGAGCGCAACCTGCTGCAGATCTCCGAACGCGACATCCAGGCCGTGCGCGGCGACGACATCGCCGTGATCTTCCAGGAGCCGATGACGGCGCTGAACCCGCTGATGACCATCGGCGCGCAGATAGTCGAGGTGCTGCGCCTCAAGCAGGGCCTGAACGCCAAGCAGGCCTGGGAGCAGGCGCAGCAGCTGCTGGCCGCCACCGGCATCCCGCAGCCCGCCGAGCGCGTGCGCAGCTACCCGCACCAGCTCTCGGGCGGCCAGCGCCAGCGCGCAATGATCGCCATGGCCCTGGCCAGCCGCCCCAAGCTGCTGATCGCCGACGAGCCCACCACCGCGCTCGACGTGAGCCTGCGCGGCCAGGTGCTCGAGCTGCTGGCCGACCTGCAGCGCCAGACCGGCATGGGCGTGCTCATCATCACCCACGACCTGCCGCTGGTGCGCAGCTTTGCCGACCGCGTGGCGGTGATGGAAAAGGGCGCGCTGGTGGAGCAGGGCCCGGTGGCCCAGGTGTTCGCCGCGCCCCAGCACCCGTATACGCGCAAGCTCCTGGCCAGCGCGCCGCGGCGCGACGTGGCCCAGCCGCCGGCGGGCGGCGCGCCCGTGCTGCGCGCCGAGGGCCTGCGTGTGGGCTATGCCACGCGGTTGCCGGGCTTCGAGGGCTGGTTCCGCAAGGGCGAGTTCGTGGCGGTGCAGGGCGCCGACCTGCAGCTCGGCCCCGGCGAGACGCTGGGGGTGATCGGCGAATCGGGCTCGGGCAAGTCCACGCTGGCGCAGGCCATCCTCGGCCTGCTGCCCAGTCAGGGCCGGCTGGAAGTGGCCGGCCGGCAGTGGCAGCAGCCCGCGCAGCACAACTCGGCCGCCAACCAGGCGCTGCGCCGCCAGGTGCAGGTGGTGTTCCAGGACCCGTTCTCGTCGCTGTCGCCGCGCATGACGGTGCAGGAGATCGTCGGCGAGGGCCTGCGCCTGGCCCAGCCCGGCCTGCCGCCGGCCGAGCTGCAGCAGCAGGTGCTGGACCGGCTCGGCGAAGTAGGCCTGGGCGAGGCGCAATTCCCCGGCCTGCTGGAGCGCTATCCGCACGAATTCTCGGGCGGCCAGCGCCAGCGCATCGCCATCGCGCGGGCGCTGATCGTCGACCCCGAGATCCTGGTGCTCGACGAGCCCACCAGCGCGCTCGACGTCACCATCCAGCAGCAGGTGCTGGCGCTGCTGCAGCGCCTGCAGAAGGAGCGCGGCCTGAGCTACGTGCTCATCACGCACGACGTGGCGGTGATCCGCGCCATGGCGCACCGCGTGGTGGTGATGAAGGACGGCGCCATCGTCGAGGCCGGCGAGGCGCTGGCGGTGCTGGAGCATCCGCGCGAGCCCTACACGCGCCAACTGATGGCGGCCAGCACCGTCGGGGCGGCCGCGTGACGGGACTTGATGCCAAATCGGCCTCTGGCGCGCATACAGCAAGCGCTGATAGCTCATCTTTTGGAAGCGAAACCTTGCTGCAGGTCGCGGGCCTGCGCAAATCCTTTGGCGGCGTGCAGGCCGTGGACGGCGTGGACTTCGCGCTGGCGCGCGGCGAGGTGCTGGCGCTGATCGGCCCCAACGGCGCGGGCAAGTCCACCACCTTCAACATGCTCAATGGCCAGCTGCGTGCCGACGGTGGCTCGGTGCGGCTCGACAACGACGGGCAGGTGACCGAACTCGTGGGCCTGAAGCCGCGCGAGGTCTGGCGCCTGGGCGTGGGCCGCACCTTCCAGATCGCCGAGACCTTCGCCAGCCTCACCGTGGTCGAGAACGTGCAGATGGCCCTGCTGTCGCATGCCGGGCGGCTGAACCGGCTGTGGCCGCGTGCGGCGCAGTTCGAGCGCGGCCGGGCGCTTGCGCTGCTGGCCCTGGTCGGCATGGACGCGCAGGCCGAGCGCCCCTGCAGCGAGCTGGCCTATGGCGACGTGAAGCGCGTCGAGCTGGCCATGGCCATCGCGCACCAGCCGGTGCTGCTGCTGATGGACGAGCCCACCGCCGGCATGGCCCCGGCCGAGCGCCTGCAGCTGATGGCGCTGACCCGCCGGCTCGCGCACGAGCAGCGCATGGCGGTGCTCTTCACCGAGCACAGCATGGACGTGGTGTTCGCCTATGCCGATCGCATCCTGGTGCTGGCGCGCGGCCGGCTGATTGCCGAGGGCACGCCCGAAGAGGTGCGCGCCAATGCCGAGGTGCAGCGCGTCTACCTCGGCTCGGGCCGTTTGCTCGACCCGCAGGAGGCTGCATGACGGATGCGTTGCTGGACGTGCGCCAGCTGTGCGCGGGCTATGGCGCCGCGCAGGTGCTGTTCGACGTGGATCTGCAGGTGCGGCGCGGCGAGGTGGTGGCGCTGATGGGGCGCAACGGCGCCGGCAAGTCCACCACGCTCAAGGCCATCATGGGCCTGATTGAGCGGCGGCGCGGAGCTGTGCATTTCGCCGGGCGCGACATCACGCGGCAGCCGGCCCATGCGGTGGCTCGGCTGGGCCTGGGCTATGTGCCCGAGGACCGGCGCATCTTCACCGAGCTGACGGTGCTGGAGAACCTCGAGGTCGGCCGCCAGCCGCCGCGCCGTTGGCCCGACGGCAGCATCGCCAGCGACTGGACGCCCGAGCGCCTGCTGGCGCTGTTCCCCAACCTCGCGGCCATGCCGCACCGGCCCGGCGGGCAGATGAGTGGCGGCGAGCAGCAGATGCTGACCGTGGCGCGCACGCTGATGGGCAACCCCTGCCTGGTGCTGCTCGACGAGCCCTCGGAAGGCGTGGCGCCGGTCATCGTCGAGCAGATGGCGCAGATGATCCTGCAGCTCAAGTCGCAGGGCGTGAGCATCCTGCTGTGCGAGCAGAACCTGCACTTCGCGCGCTGGGTCAGCGACCGCGCCTATGTGCTCGAGCGCGGCCAGGTCCGCTTTGCCGGCGGCATGGACGAGCTGGCGGCGCGCGAGAAGGCCGGCGAGCGCCTGCTCGGGGTGTAAAAAAAACCGCCCGGAGGCGCAATGCCAGTCAGTTAAGCCAGAAAGCCAATTGATGCAGTAAAAGGGAACGTGTTCAACACGTTC